>NC_012796.1:4240000-4840000 GCF_000010665.1 Solidesulfovibrio magneticus RS-1
TCGCTGTGCCTGTACTTCATGACTCCGGCCCCGCCGGAGTTCCCCATCGTCGCCGCGCCCCTGCTGCTGACGGGGTGCGCCTACGAAAGCTGGGCCCTCTTCGCCATTTGCGGCCATCCCGTCAGCCGGCGCACGCACCTTTGGACCGCCGCCATTATCCTTGTTCTCACCCTTGCCGCCGCCGGCCTGGGCCAGCCGTGGCGCATGGCCATGCTGCCGGCCCTGCACGCGATTTTCTATGCCCTGCCCGCCTGGGCGCTGCTGGCAAACCAAAAACGGGAGCTGTCCCTGCGCGTTGTCCTTGGCGGTTGCTTCGTCCTGCTGGCCGCCGTGTTCACGGCCCAAAGCGCCTTGGCCCTGTGTGGCCTTGCGCCTGTCCCGTCCCTGGACGCCGTCATCCCGGCGGCGGTTTACGTCATGCTCCTGGTCAGCGGATTTTCGCTGCTCCTGTTGGCCCAACAAAAAAGCGACGAGGCCTTGGAGCGTGCCCGGCGGTCCTTGCGCGAGCAAGACGCCCAATACCGCTTCATCGTCGACAACGCCCTGGAAGGCATCGTGGCCCTGGACAGGGACGGCCGCGTCACGTTCCTCAACCGGCGCATGGCCGAGATGGTGGGCTATCGCGTGGAAGAGGTCCTGGGCAAACCGTATTTGGATTTTCTGGCCGAGGACCAGTTCGCGGACGCCACAGCCAAGCAGGCCGAACGGACCCAGGGCCTCGACGGCGTCTACGAACGCTGCCTGCTGCGCAAGGACGGCGGCCGAAAATGGGTGCAGGTTTCGGCCCGGGCCGTGCTGGACGCCGCCGGCCATTACGCCGGCGCGTTTTCCGTCATCATCGACATCGACGCCCGCAAGAGGACCGAGACGGCCCTGACGGCATCCAACAAGCGCCTGGCCGAGCAAAGCCTGCTCGACGGGCTGACCGGCATCGCCAACCGCCGCCGCTTCGACGAGGCCCTGGCCCGGGAATACCGCCGCCATGCCCGAGGCGGCGCGTCGTTGTCCCTTGTCCTTATCGACATCGACCACTTCAAGGCCTTTAACGACCGCTACGGCCACCTTCATGGCGACGCCTGCCTGCGTCAGGTGGCCGGGGTGCTGCGCCAAAACGTCACCCGGGCCGGCGATCTGGTCGCCCGCTACGGCGGCGAGGAGTTCGCCTGCATCCTGGCCGAGACCGACGCGCCGTCGGCCGCAGCCATGGCCGAGCGCCTGCGCCAGGCCGTGGCCGCCCTGGACATTCCCCACGAGGCCTCGCCCACGGCCTGCCGCGTCACCATCAGTTGCGGCGCGGCCACGGTGCGTTGCCTGCCGGGCGGCTCGCCCCTTGAGCTCCTGGCCCGGGCCGACGAACAACTCTACCGGGCCAAGGCCGCCGGACGCGATCAGGCCGCGGCCGAAAGCTGCGCAAACTG
Source organism: Solidesulfovibrio magneticus RS-1 (assembly GCF_000010665.1). Lineage (NCBI taxonomy): Bacteria > Pseudomonadati > Thermodesulfobacteriota > Desulfovibrionia > Desulfovibrionales > Desulfovibrionaceae > Solidesulfovibrio > Solidesulfovibrio magneticus. The sequence continues at coordinate 4,241,419 of NC_012796.1, forward strand.
AAGCAAGGCGGCCTTTTTTGGCGCAAAGACGCTGCTGCCCCCTTGTCCTGGCCGCGCCGCCCTTATACGTTGTCGCCGCCCGACATTCCCCACTTCAGGAGGCCCCCATGACCACCATCGGCACGCCGCTCACCGCGTCCGCGACCAAAATATTGCTGCTCGGTTCCGGCGAACTCGGCAAGGAAGTGGCCATCGAAGCCCAGCGCCTGGGCGTCGAGGTCATCGCCGTGGACCGCTACCCCAACGCCCCAGCCATGCAGGTGGCCCATCGCCGCCACGTGGTCAGCATGCTCGACGCGCCGGCCCTTCGCTCCATCATCGAGGCCGAAAAGCCCGACTATATCGTGCCCGAGATCGAGGCCATCGCCACCGAGGAGCTCATCAAGCTCGAAGCCGAAGGCTATCCGGTGGTGCCCACGGCCCGGGCCGCCCGACTGACCATGGACCGCGAGGGCATCCGCCGCCTGGCCGCCGAGGAGTTGGGCCTTGTCACCTCGCCCTACCGTTTCGCCGACACCCGGGAAGAGTTCCTGGCCGCCTGCGACGCCGTGGGTTTTCCCTGCGTGGTCAAGCCCGTGATGTCGTCTTCGGGCAAGGGCCAAAGCGTGGCCCGGGACGCCGCCTCGGCCGAGGCCTCCTGGGACTACGCCCAGACGGCCGGCCGGGCCGGGGCCGGGCGGGTCATTGTCGAGGGTTTTGTCGATTTCGACTACGAAATCACGCTGCTCACCGTCCGCCACGCCGGCGGCACGAGCTTTTGCGCCCCCATCGGCCATCGCCAGGAAAAGGGCGACTACCGCGAGTCCTGGCAGCCCCATCCCATGAGCCAGTCCGCCCTGGCCAAGGCCCAGGCCATGGCCGGGGCCGTCACCGAGGCTCTGGGCGGGCGCGGCATCTTCGGCGTGGAGCTTTTCATCAAGGGCGACGCGGTCATCTTCTCGGAAGTCTCGCCCCGGCCCCACGACACCGGCATGGTGACGCTCATTTCCCAGGACCTTTCGGAATTCGCCCTGCACGTGCGGGCCATCCTGGGGCTGCCCATCCCGGCCATCCGCCTCTACGGCCCGGCCGCCTCCCGGGTTATCCTGGGCGAAGGCGATTCCACCTCGCCGCGTTTCGCCATTGATCCGGCCGCCCTGGCCCAGCCCGACACGGCCATCAAGCTTTTCGGCAAGCCCGAGCTCCACGGCACGCGCCGCCTGGGCGTGGCCCTGGCCCTGGGCCGGGACGTGGAGGAGGCCAAGGCCAAGGCCATCGCCGCCGCCTCCCATGTGAAGGTGGAATTGTAGCGCCAAACGCCAAACGGCCAGGCCGAGGAGCATTCCTCGGCCTGGCCGCGACGATGACGCGGGCGCGGGATGTCCCCGGCCCGGGCGGGTCAGCCCCGCAGATCCTTCTTGATCGATTTGACCATCCGGCCAAAGGCCTTGTCCTTTTGCCGCCGCTGCCCCAGGGTCATGGCGTTAAACGCCGCCTCCCGGCCAAGACGGTTCCAGGACTCCAGCCGCGAAGCCTCAAGCCCACCCGCTTTCACGGCCGCCCGCACGGCGCAGCCCGGTTCGCCCTCGTGGCGACAATCGGCGAACCGGCAGTCCCGGGCCAGAGCCTCGATGTCGCCGTAGCCGCCAAGGCGGCCCTCGTCGTCGCCAAGAAGGCCCAGTTCGCGCATCCCCGGCGTGTCGATGAGCAGCGCCCCGCCTTCCAGCCGGACCATCTGACGGCGGGTGGTCGTATGCACGCCCTCCCCCGTGCCGCTGGTCTCCCGCACGGCAAAGGCCTCCCGGCCAAGCAGCCGGTTGACCAGGGTGGTCTTGCCCACCCCGGACGAACCGAGCAGGCAGCAGGTCAGGCCCGGAACGAGCAGCCCGGCCAGGGCATCGAGGCCTTCGCCGGTGGCCGCGCTGACGGCCAGGACCGGCGCCCGGGCCGTTTCCTCAAGCCTGGACATCTGCACGGCCAATTCCCCGGGCGAGGCCAGATCGGCCTTGGCGAGCAGCACCGTGACCACGACGCCGCCGGCCGCAGCCATGGCCAGGTAGCGTTCCAGCCGCCGGGGGTTGTAGTCGTAGCGGCTGGCCTGAACGACAAACGCCAGATCCACGCCGGCCGCGATGAGCTGGCTGTCCGTGCCCGGGCCGGCGGCCTTGCGCCGCAGCACCGTGCGGCGCGGCAGCACGGTCTCGATGACCCGCAGGCCATCCTGGCCGCGCACGGCCACGAAATCGCCGACGCAGGGCAGATCCTCGCCGCAGCCGGCCTCATGGGCCAGCCGGCCGGCCAGGACCGCCGCCGTCTCGCCGGCCCGGTCCCAGACCCGGTACAGGCCACGATCCACGGCCGACACCCGGGCGATGCCGTTTGTTTCCAGGCCCATGGACCGGGCTTTTTCCTCATGCCAGGTCGTCAATCCAAGCTGTTGCATTTCCATGATCGTCTATCCCCAAGCGGAGCGGCCGACCGGCCGGCCCGCCGTTGTTGTTCCACGGCGCGGCAATCCCGCGCCCGATAACGTCGCCGTCCAGGGCGGCCGGCCGACGCCTGAAGACACGTCGACAAACCACCCTTGATCCCGTTTCCCGTCGAGGGGGGTCCGGGGGGATCATCCCCCCGGCCGCCGGAGGCGCCCCTCTTCGACAAACAATCCATAACACCCTTGATTAATGCGCTAACAATTCACGACGCTGCCCCGCCAAAGGCCGCGTGGGCCACGATGTCGCCCACGGGCCTGATCTGGCCGAAGCTGACGGCCAGGACGTAGCGCTGCGGCACGCCCGGCCAGCCCAGGCCGGGCACGGCGGCAAAGCCGAAACGGCCGTAGAAGCCGGGATCGCCGACAAGCACGACCCCGGTCGGGCCAGTGCCGGCCAGACGGCCAAGGGCCTGCCGGACCAGGGCCGAGCCGATGCCCTGTCCTTGCCGGGCCGGCAGCACGCCCAGGGGGCCAAGCAGCAGCCAACCCGGGCCGGATGCGCCGACGCGGGCCGGGCTCAGGGCCAGATGGCCGACGATGTCGCCGTCCGCCTCGGCCACAAGCGACAGGGCCAAAGCGGCATCGGCCCGCAGCCGGGCGACGATCTCGTGTTCGACGGGTTCGGCCCCGGGCGGATGCTGGGGATGGTTGTGGAAAGCGGCGTACAAAAGACGCGCGATGGGCGTTTCATCGCCCGGGCGTTCGGTGCGGATACCCATGGGACACTCCATAAACGGTCGAAGGTACGGCCGGGGCGCAACCGGACAGGGAGAAGCCAAGCCGGAAGACGCGACCGGCCCGGAAGGGCCGTCGTCAGGGAGTGGGTGTCGGGGAAAGCAACAAGAGTCCGGTTCGAAGGACGAACAGGCTCAAAGCGGGCGCGGCGGGCCGCCCCAGGGGAATGGGCCGCCTTCGTGGAGGAAGGCGGAGTTGGTCCTTGGGGCGACTAGCGGGCGCGGCTTTCGCCGACAACCCGTGCCGCAAGGTCCGAAGTGGCGCTGGACAAAAAAGACCTCCTGGGAGAAGCGTTGCTCCCGGGCGATAGCCGGCCGCTTCGGCGGCGTCAAGCGGCCCCACGCCCCAAACCAGCTTGATCGCGGAAGCCCACGGTGAACACCATGCTTTTCGGCATCTCCGGCCTGCCTCACGGCGACGGCAAAACCAAATTCGCCTACGCCACGGCCATCCCCCATTTGCGGGGCCTAGGCCTGGACGCCATGGAACTGCCCTTTGTGCGCTCGGTCAACGTCACGGCCAAAAATCAAGCGGCCATCTTGCGGGCCAAGGCGGAAAACGATTTCCACCTCACGGCCCACGCCTCGTATTTCATTAACCTCAACGCCGCCGAACCGGACAAGCTGGAAGCCTCCCTGGCCCGCATCCGCCAGGGAGCCGAAGCGCTTGCCCTGGTCGGCGGACGCGATCTGGTCTTCCACCCCGGCTACTACCTCGGCCAGCCGCCGCAGGCCGTGCTCCAGACCATCGGCGAAAATCTGCGCCGCCTGCCGGACACGGGCGTGCGCTACCGCCTGGAGACCACGGGCAAGGCCACCCAGTTCGGGACCGTGGCCGAACTGGCCGGCCTGTGCCGGGAGGTTCCGACCTGCAAGCCGTGCCTGGATTTTTCCCACATCCACGCCCGGGACAACGGCGCACTCAAGACCCGGGCCGATTTCAGCCGGGTGCTGCGCCAACTGGCCGACATCCTGGGCGAGGCGGCCCTTGGCGAACTGCATATCCATATCAGCGGCATCGAATACGGCCCCAAGGGCGAAAAGCGCCACCTGCCGCTGGCCCAAAGCGACTTCGATTATACGGCCTGCCTGGCGGCGCTGCGGGACCACGGCGCGGCCGGCTGCGTCATCTGCGAGTCGCCGGTGCTGGAGCACGACGCCATGCTGCTCAAAAAGACCTGGCTCGCCCTGTAGCGGACAAAGCCCGCCGCCGCGGCCAGGGCGCCTTTGCCAGGGTCCACCGCGTCGGCTAGATTTCGGCCTCGCGCCACGGGCGCGGAACGACGCCCCGGCCCAAAACCGAGGCAGGAGAAGGCATGGAATGCGATATTGACACGCTGAGGGCGTTTCTGGAAACCGTGGGCTGTCCGGCCGAAACCGCCGCCGTCCTGGCCCGGGACATGCCGCAGACGGCCCAAGGCCTCCCGCCGGCAACAGGCGCGGCCCTGGCCGCCGCCCTAACCGAGGCCCTGGGAACGCCCGCCGCTCCCTCGGAACTCCTCGAACATGGTTCCCTGGATGACTGGCTCCGCTTCGTCGCCGGCCATCACGACGACGCGGCTCTCAAGCGGGCGGCCATGGCCCGCATCATCAACGGCAAGGGCAACATCTCTCCCGGCAAGGCCTATACCATTGACGCCATGCGCCCAGCCGACGCCCCCGGCGTCGCCGGCCTGTTCCATACCATCTACGACGCCAACTATCCGGTGCTGGACTACTACGTGCCGGAAAAACTCATCGCCCTGAACCGGCAAAAGGCCGTGCTGACCCTGGTGGCCAGGCTCGAAACCGGCGAGATCGCCGGCCACGGGGCCTATTACCGCAGCTCACCGCCCAATCCGGCCGTCTACGAGCAGGGCCAGCTCCTGGTCGATCCAGCCTACCGCCAGAGCTCCATGGCCTTCAAGCTGCTGCGGGAACTCGACGCGCTCTCCTACGCCATGCCCTGGGCCGAGGCCTTTTTCGGCGAAGCGGTTTGCAACCACCTCGTCACCCAGAAAAGCGGTGACAAACAAGGCTACACCCCCTGCGGCATCGAACTGTCGCTCATGCCGGACGCGGCCTACGCCAAGGAAGGGGCAGCCGGCCGGGTCAGCTGCATGATGGGCTGGCGCATGCACCGCGACAAGCCGTCACCGCTCTATTTGCCCGAAGTCTATCGCCCGGTGCTGGAGGGCATCCTGTCCGGCTTCTCCCTGCGCCGCGACATCCGTTTCGACCCGGGCGACCACCCTGCTTCCGGGGAAACGGTCCTCACTTCACGCCTTTTCGACCTCGCCCAGGTGGAGCGCGTCCAGGTCGCGGCCGTGGGCCACGATTTTCCGGCCCGGACCGCCGCCATCGAGGAGCGGGCCGACCGGCTGGGCTTGGCCGTGGTCCAGGTATCCATAAACGCCTCATCCCCGAGCACGGCCTGGGCGGTGAGAACCCTGCGGCAACGGGGCTACGTGTTCGGGGCGTTTGCGCCGCAGTGGTTCCCGGACGGCGACGCGCTGATGCTGCAACGGCTGGCGGCGCAGCCGGATTTCGAGGCCGTCAACCTGTACACCGACCGGGCCAAGGCCATCCTGGCCCACATCCGCCAGGAATGGGGGGCGCGTGGACGCTGATTGGGACAAGACGGCATCCTCGGGCGCGCCCCGTGTCGATGCCCTGGACAAGGCCTGCAGCCGGGAGCGCTACGCCGCCGATGAGACGCCGCCGGACGGCTGGCTGGCCGAGGCGCGGCGGGCAGGCCAGGCCCCGGTGGATCTGGGGCCGGGGGAAGACCCCATGCCGCCGGCCGGACCTTGAGCGGCAGCGGCCTGGCCGCCCGGCCAAACACCTCAATGAGCGTGGTCGTGGGGTTCGCTTTCATGCCCCTCGTGGACATGGTCATGGCGGCCGTGCTCCCCGGCATGGTCGTGGTCATGGACGCCTTCCCCCGCGCCGTGGTCGTGGGGATGCTTGTGCTCGTGGGCATGTTCGTGGGTGTGCGTGTGGACATGACCGTGGCTGTGCTTTCCCATCCCCGGATGCTCATGTTCATGCTCGTGCTCATGGGCATGTTCGTGGGCATGGTCATGGTGGTGTTCGTGGTCGCCTTGCATGGCTGCCTCCTTTTTGCAGCAGCATGGCCCTTTTTATCCCGCCTGCCTAGGCGGCATGTTTCTTGTTCCCATCGCACCCCGGGCATGTCTTCGTCGCGTTGTTGCTTATGGGCGCATACCAAGGCCAGGTTGACAAGCACTGCCTGGCCACGGGGCCGCATGATGCGTGCTGGACACGGCGTCCTGGCCAGCTTCAAACCAACCTACGCCCCGGCTCTAATGTCACGTCCCTTAAAAAATACGATAGTATTTTTTAAGGAAACAAATGGTTTTAGCTCGTTGACGACAAAACCCCATATGCGCTTTTCGCGGACGCGACACTAAAGGCCCTGTTCGGTCCCGTGGTCCGGACTCTGGCCGCCTCTTGCAGCATCGATCCGGCCTTCGCCTCTCGGTAACGGCCCGTTTCAGTGCCGCTCCCGCAGGTCAAGATCCAGGACCGGCGGGGCGGCGGTGGCGGCCAGCCCCAGGCCCTCCCCACCGGCGGTCGCCAAAGCCGGGGCGGCGGGAAGCGCCAGGCCGGAAAATCCGGTTTGGGCCAGATCGCACTCCATGACTAGGCGAGTGTCTCCGGAGCTGAAAAGCCTTGCGCCGCCGCCGGACAGGACAAATCGCAGATAGAGGCGGTTGGCCGGCGCGGGCAGTCGCACCCGGGCGGCCTGGCGCATCGTGCCGGAATACAGGAAGTAGTCGCCCCGGCTGCGCAGGCTGTCCAGGTCGTGATAGACGTTGCCGTCCACGGACCACTGGGCGAGGACGCGGTTATGTCCGACGCCGTCGGTCAGGACGGACGGGTACCAGGTGGCGCGAAAGCCGGTGATGGGCGTTTGGTTTCCAGGCGCGCTGAAGGCGTAGGTCAGGAAACACGGGGCGTCCCCGGCGCAGGTCAAAGCGTCCTGGCCGTCAACCTTGCGCACGGCATGGGAGAGCGTCGCCGCCTGCAGGATATCGGGCAACGGCGCGGCATAGTCCGGCGACAACCGGGCCAGCCCCCGTCCGTCGTCGGCCAGGGCCAGGCTGGCCCCGGGCGGACAGGCCAGGGGCAGGGCCACGGCGGTCTCGCCAAGGGTCACGGTCTGCCCGGCGATGTCGCCCGTGGCCCAAAGGCCTTTGGCCGGCCGCCCGTTCCAAGCCAGGTGGACACCCGGACCGAGGGAAGCGTAGGGCCTGGCCAACAGCGGATCGTAATAGCGGGCGCGCTCCCGGCCGTTGGCGTCGGACAACGCCAGGACCGGGACGTCGCCGGGAAACGCCGCGAGATAGGCAGCCTGGTCGGCTGGTCCGCCAAGGCCCAGCTCCGGCCGGGGTGTGTCGCCAAAGCCGTACAGGACGTCGCCGCCAAAGGGGCGGCCCTGGGGCAGGGCCGGCGCCACGGTCGTGTTGGCGGCCAGAGAAGCGGCCGAGATTTCCCAGGTGCCCGAGGCGGCGGCCGGGAGCGTCTGGGCGGCCGGTCTGGTTTCGAGGTGGGCAAGTTCCAAAAAGCCGTCGGTGAAGCCGGCCTGGCTTTCGAGGATGAGGTAGACCCGGCCCGAGGCGGCGTCCGGTTCGGGCAGTTCCACGACAAGATCGTATTCCGAGTCCCCGGCCGGGAAATCCGCGCTTGTCACCGTGGCCAGGACAGGCGCGTTTTCCAGGGTTGTCCCGGCCCGAACGACAATGCGCCCCTCGGGCGGGGCGGCCTGCCCCTGGCGACGGGCAAAGCGCAGGGCCATCCGCGTCGTGCCGGCCCGGCTTCCAGGGGCGGCGGCGAAGGCGAAGACAGCCCGGCCCGGCAGGCGACAATCATAGAGGGCCAGGGTTCCGTAGCCCAGGTCGGGCGTCATGTTTTCCAGTTCGTAGGCGTCGGCCAAGACCGACAGGTCGTCGAAACTGTTGCGATAGGGTGCGGCCAGGGGCAACGGTGCCCGGTTAGGCAGGCCGATCTTGGCGATGTCGGCCCAGAAGGTCCGTCGCACGGGCAGGGCACCGGGCAACAACGCGGCAGCGGGATCGTCGGCCGGCGAAAGAAAATAGGCCCGCCTGTAGCGCCGGTCAAAGGCGTCGCCGGCCGTCTGCAATGCTCCGCGCAGATACCAGTCGCCCACGATCTTGAGGTGCCGGGGCCGGTAGTAGCGGATGGCCTCGATATTGACGCGCTGCGCCACGAGATCGGCCAACACGCTTTTAATGCTCGGGCTGTCGCGCTTGGCGTAGAGATCAAAGATCATCAACGTCGGCCCGCAGGCGGCCACGCCCAACAGGACGCACAGCGCCGCGCCAGAAGCCCCCCGCCCCCACCGGCCGCAGGCGGCAGCCAGGGCCTCGATGCCGCCTGCCGCAAGAAAGCAGAACAAATAATAATTATTGACCAGATAACGGATGGAAACGTTGATGTTCGTGGGCAGGGCCACGGCCATGGCCAGGCCGGTCAAGGACCAAATGGCCAAAATTGCCAGGGACCGGCCTCGGCCGACGACCAGAAAACGGACAAACCCCAGGGCGGCCAGGGCCGTCAACATGGCGACCCAAGGAATCTCGCCCTGGTAGTGCCAGGCGGCAAAGCTTTTGAGGACCGACTCCAGGCTCACGCCCTCCAGACGCCGGGCCAGCGGCGCAACACCGGCGATGGTGCGCATCTGGAACCAGTGGGCTTCCATCCACGGCGCGTAGGCCGCGAGCATGATCAGGACGGCTGCGCTCAAGCGCCCCAAAAGCCTACCGGCCAAACGGCGCTCCCCAGCCCGCGCGGTCTCCACGATGCGCCAGCCGGCCACCAGCCCCAAAGCGGCCAAGGTGGCCGAGGCCAGATAGGAGGTATAGAGCATCCCGATGCCGGCGGCGCTAAAGGCCGCGAAATCCCGCCAGCGCCCCCGTTTAAGCGCCTGCAGCAGACAGGCCAGGGCCGTCAGGGCCAGCAGCAGATACAGGGCATAGGGCCGGGCTTCGCGGGAATAATGGACGGGAAACAGGGCCAGGGCGTCCATGGCGGCGGCGGCCAGGGCCACCCGGTCGGAAAAAAGCCGCCGGCCGACCAGCCAGACCACCGGAATGGTCAACGTACCGGCCGCCACGCTTGGCAGCTTGACGGCCACGTCCCCCGGCCCGAACAAAGCCAGGCTGGCATGGACCAGCAGATGCAGCAGCGGCGGCGAAGAATCGAGGCTGACGTCGCTTGGCCCCTCGTGGGCCAGGGAACGCAGCAGATCCGGCACGGGCCAGGCCGCCCGGCCAAGGGTCACGAATTCGTCCCACCACAGGCCGACGACGTCGAGGGCAGCCAAGCGCAGGGCCAGACCGGCCAGGGTGAGCAGGACCAGCCAGGTCCAGACGCCGCGAGGAGGCAGGGCTCCGGGACGGGGCGACGCTTCGGGGGTGCTCACGGCACGCCCCCGGGGTTGAGGCTGGCGTCCAGGGCCCGGCGTTCGTGGGGCTGCAAACGCGGCAACGCCGCGGCGGCCGTGGCGGAGGCCAGGGCCGCTTCCTCCGGAGAGAGTCCGCCGCCAAGCTCCGCCCGACGACAAAACCAGTAAGCCCAGTACGGTTCGGCCGGCACGCCGTCCCCCCGGGCATAGGCCAGCCCCATGGCCAGATAGCCCTGGGGCGAGCCCCCGGCGGCCGACTGGCTGAACGCGGCGGCAGCCCGGGTCCGGTCCACCGGTCCGTCAAGGCCGGCGACGGCCAAATGTCCCAGGGCGACCTGGGCCCCGGGGTCGCCAAGGGCGGCGGCGGCCTGCAGACACGAAACCGCCAAGGCGGCGTCCGGCGGCGTTTTGCCAAGGGCGGCAAACGCCGCGGCGGCCAGCCCGGCCGGGTCGTCGCCAGCCGCTCCCGGGCAAGGTCCGCCAGCCCCAAACGCGCTCCCGGACAGGATCGCCAGGAGACAGCATACTATCGATATCCGCAACATCCGGGCAGCATACCGCACAACGGGCCTCAGGCAAAGCAGGCCACCCGCCCCCTGGCGATGGGTTATTTGGCCGGCGACCAGGGAGCCCTTCCCGCGCCCGGGTCTGGAATCGGCAGGACCCCGGCCTGGCGCATCTCGCGGATGGAAATGAAGTTCACGGCCTCTTCGTCATCGTCGTTCGGACTTTTGCCGGCTTTTTTTCGGGCGGCGGCCTTACGGGCCTGCTCCAGGGCCTCGGCCACCTGTTCGCCGCCGGACTCGGCCGCCTCCTCAAAGGAGCCGTCGTCGAGCATGGTGGTTTCCAGATAGAGCGGCTGCCGCCCCTTGGGGTCGAGGTCCACGGCCACGAGCATGTGCTCGGGCAACGACACCAGGGAGGTTTCCAGACCTATTTTATAGAATACGGAGGCCAGCAGGCAGCTGCCTTCCACGCAGTTGGCCTGCCGGGTCGCCAGGGCCTCGGCCAGAAGCCGCACATGCTGCACGCCCACCCCCTCGGGTTTGGCCGAGGGGCGGTTGATGGACGAATAGCGGATGCCGCGCCGCCGCAGGGCCTGCCACACGGCCTTCACCTGCTTGCGCACGCCCCGGGCGTCGGCCTGATAGCCCGTAAACGACGACACCTCGCCCGTGGCCAGGGCCTCGCGCAGGATTTGCTGCACCACCGGATGGTTTTCATTGACGTAGGCGGCGTAGAGCCAGTCGGTGTCGTAGTAGTCGTCGTCATCGTCGAAACTGTGCACGCAGTCATTGACCGAGGCGATCACCACCCGGGCCGTGCGCTCGCCCTGGGCTATGCCGTCCAGCCACAGCCGGGCCGTCATGGTCGTGGGGATGGGCTGGTGATTGAGCAGGATCGCGTCGGCGTAGGTCAGGAAGGGATAGACCATGTATTTTTTGCCCTTGCGGGCCAGGGCCACTTCCACCCGCCCGGGGTTGACCAGGGGCGAGGAGGAGACCAGCTCCACCACGGCCTTTGCCCCGGCCCTGGGCGCGACAACCGAAACGCCAAACAGGCCGTTGGGGTCGCCAAGCTCGTTGTCATTGTGCTGCATCTCCAGCTTCATCTTGGCGATGTTGAGCATCAGCGACGGATAGAGCGCGCCGTTTAGGCCGACCTTGGCGAACTCCCAGGAAGACGACGGCCCGGCCAGAGCGGCCGGAGCCAGCAGCCCGGCCAGGAGCACGGCGGCCAGAGCGCGATACAGGACGGTCAGAGCCCAAGCCCCGCGAGATGGCACTCCACGGACGCAACAATTCTGGCGCGGCATACGACCACCCTCCCCTGTTTTGGTTGTCTTATGGCTCGTTTAACGCCTCATGCAGCCCCCGGATCACCGGATCGAGAATGTAGGTCGCCACCCGGCGTTTGCCCACCAGTATTTCCGCCGACACGGTCATGCCCGGCAGCAGGCGGAAATCCGGCCCCACATCGCGCAGCGTCGTCCTGGTGAGCCGGATGCGCGCCTTGTAATGCACCCCGCCCACGCCGTCCTGGCCGCCTTCGTGGCCCGGGGCCGCGCCCTCGGCCACGAAGGCGTCGGGGCTGACCATGCGCACCACGCCGTCGAGAAAGCCGTGGCGCTGGAAGGGATAGGCGGCAAGTTTCAGGCGAGTCTCGTTGCCGACGCGGATATGGCCGATGTCCGCCGCAGCGATGGACACTTCGGCCTCCAGGGCCCCGTCGGCGTCGCCGATGGGCACCAGCACGCAAAAAGTCTCGGCCGCCTTGGCGATGGAACCCTCGGAGAGCGGCGCGACCTCCTTGACGATGGCGTCGGCCACGGCGGAAAGTTCCACCAGTTCGCTGCGCCGCGAGGCCTTGGCCAGGGAATGGTCCACCTCGTCGAGATTTTGCCGGGCTTCGAGCAACTGGGTGGCGGTCTGGGCCCGCCAGTTGCTCACAAAGGCCTGCCGCTCCATTTTGGCCCGGCTGAGCTGCTCCACCAGCTGTTCGCGCTTTTCCTCGGTCTTGGCGGCCAGATCGTCCACCCGCAGCTTTTCGCGCAGCGCCCCCAGGTATTCCAGCCGGCTGGCCCCGCCGCCGGGCACGAGCTTGCCGAACATGCCCTCGATCTCCTTGGCCAGATTGGCCTGCTCGCCCAGACGCATCCGCTCGGCCGCGTTGGCGGCCACGGCGTCTTCGAGCAGGGCCACCTCGCGGTCGTTGGCCTCGACCTTGGCCCGAAACTCCTCCTTGCGCATGGCGAAAAGGGTGAGCCGCACCTTTTCCTCGCCGTCCATGGCGCTCTCATCCAGAGCCGGCAGGGGGCGGCCGTCCAGCTCGGCGGCCAGCAGCACCACGAAGGCCGACAGGAACCGCCGTTTGGCCGCCAACTGGCCAAAGTCGGCGCTGGCAAAGGTCGGGTCCAGGGTGGCCAGCACCGCTCCGCGCCGCACCACGTCGCCGGGGCGCACGTTGATCTGGCGCACCACGGCCGTTTCCAGGGGCTGCACCACAATGGGCGGCACCCGGGTGACGAGCATGCCGCCGGCCGAAACCACCCGGTCGAGTTCGGAAAACCAGGCCCACAGCCCGCCAAAGACCAGACAGGCGAAGATGACGTAGACGGCGATCCTGGCCTGGACCGGCGGCTCGCCCTCGGACACGGCCACGGCGTCGGGCTGGAACTCCATGGCCTCGGGCCGGATGTTGCGCCTGCCCATCAGCGCATCCCCTTGGTCTGGCGCTCCCAGAGGGTGCGGTAGATGTCGCAGCGCTCCAGCAGTTCGGCGTGGGGGCCGATGTCCACGATGCGCCCCCGGTCCAGGACCATGATGCGGTCGGCGTTTCGCAGGGTGGAGAGCCGGTGGGCCACGATGATGGTGGTGCGGCCCTTGGCGATGCCGTCGAGGTTTTCCTGGATGCGGGCCTCGCTCTCCGGGTCCAGGGCGCTGGTGGCTTCGTCAAAGATCATGATGCGCGGGTCCTTGAGCAGCGCCCGGGCGATGGCCAGGCGTTGCTTCTGGCCGCCGGAGAGGTTGGACCCGTTTTCCTCCAGCACCGTGTCGTAGCCAGAAGCCAGGCGCTCGATGAATTCGTCGGCCCCGGCCAGTTTTGCGGCGCGGCGCACGTCGTCGAGGTCGGCCGTGGGCCGGGTGACGGCGATGTTGTCGCGCACCGTGCCGCTGAAAATGAAATTTTCCTGGAGCACCACGCCGATGTTCTGGCGCAGGTGCACCACGTCGAGATCGGTTATGGGCGTGCCGTCGAAGCTGATGCGCCCGCCGCCCAGGGGATACAAGCCCTGGATGAGACGCGTGAGCGTGGTCTTGCCCGAGCCGCTGCGCCCGACAACCCCGAGCACCTCGCCCGGAGCCACGCTGAAGGACACGCCGTCCAGGGCCGGCGGTTCGCCCGGCACATATGCAAAACGAGCCTCGGTGACCACGATCTCGCCGCCGATGGCCGGCCGCGCCCCACCGCGCACAAGCCCGGCCTCGGGCTTGCGGTTCATGACTTCGCCCAGCATCTCCACGGCCAGATGGACCTTTTGGTATTCGTGGACCAGCTCCACGATGCGGATAAGGGGCATGGTCACGGACTGGGACAGCATCTGGAAGGCGATGAGTTCGCCCATGGTGAGCGACTCGTCAAAAACGCCCAAGGCCCCCACCCAGATGACGGCCACGGTCATGAGCCGCTCCAGGGTCTTTATGAGCGCGTTGCCCAGGGCCGACATGCGGCGCACGTCGAAGTTGCGGGAAACGGCCAAGGCCGAGCCTTCCTCCCAGCGGCGCTGGCGGCCGCCTTCCAGGGCCAGGCTCTTGATGGTGCCGATGCCGTGGATGGTTTCCACGAGCAGGGCCTGCCGCTCGCCCTCGGCGGCGTACAGGGCCATGAGCCGGCGGTGAAACGGCCCGACCATAAGCCCGATGGCCCCGGCCGTGACCACGGCAAAGGCCAGCACCAGCATGGTCAGGCGCGGGCTGTAGCAAAAAAGCACGGGCACGAAGACGATGAGCGAGGAAGCGTCGAGCAGCGTGTTGAGGAGGTTGCCGGTCAAAAACTCCCGCACCTGATCGGTCTGCTGCATGTGCTTGATGATCACGCCCGCGAAGCTGCGCTCGAAAAAGGGGAGCGGCAGCTTGATCATGTGGGCAAACGTCTCCATGGCCAGACGCAGATCGATCTTGGTGGTGGCGAAACGCAGCAGAAATTCGCGCAGATAGCGCAGCGCGCCCTCGAACAGGATGGCCCCGACCACGCCCAGCCCCAGGACGTTGAGGGTGGAGATGGTGTGGTGGGCCAGCACCTTGTCCACCACGGCCTGGAAATACAGCGGCACGACAAAGGCCAGGCCGTGCATGAAAAAGGCGATGCCGGCGATTTCGAGGAAGATGCGTTTTTCCCGGGCCACCTGGGGCCAGAACCAGGACAGGCTGAAGCGCTTGGCGTCGCCGGCTTCCACCCGGCGCTTTTTGAAAAGCAGGACCTCGCCGGTCAGGCGCGCGGCGACCTCGGCCTCGGGCACGAAGACGAAGGCGGTCCCGCCGGGTGCGCCGGCGGCGTCGTAGAGCACCAGTTCGCGCCCGCCGTCAGGGCCCAGGCGCGCCCCGGACAGGATCGCCGCGCCGCCGTCGCGACAAAGTCCCAGGCAGGGATAGGCCTCGCCGAGTTCGAGCAGCCCGGCCGGCGGCAGCCGACGGCGCTTGGCGGCAAAGCCCAGGGCCTTGGCGATGCGCAAAAGCGTGGCCACGTGCAGGGGCCGGCCGGCCAGGCCGTGGCGGGCGATGAGATCGGCGCTGGTGGTGGATATCCCATGGTGGCGCAGGACAACGACCAGGGCGTCCAGGGCGGCGCTAGTCGTCACGAAAACTTCCCGGCCGCAGGACCACGGCGGCCGCTCCGGCGTCCGGATCGTCGCCAACCTCCGCCGCTTCGTCGCCGGCGGCCGGATAGAGCAGCTTGAGCTTGCGGCGCAGGCTCTCGCGGCTGATGCCGAGCTTGCGGGCCGCCTGGGTGCGGTTGCCCGAACATTCGGCCAGACAGGCCTCGATGGCCTCGCGCTCCAGGGCGCGCAGCCGGCCGACCTCGGCGGCCGGGCGGAAGGTCTCGGCGGCCGGTTGCGGCCGGCGGGCCTTGGCGTTTCGCACGTCGCGGGAGAGGTCCTCGACGTGGATGGTCTCGGTGTAGGCCAGGGCCACGGCCCGCTCGACCTCGTTTTCCAACTCGCGGATGTTGCCGGGCCAGGCGTATTCCATGAGGGCCTCCCGGGCGCGCTTGGAAAAGACCAGCTTGCCCCGGCCCATGTTGCGGGCGAAAGTGGCCAGGAAATTCTCGGCCAGAAGCGGAATGTCGTCGGCGCGCTCCCGAAGGGGCGGCAGCTCCAGGTGGACGACCTTGATGCGGTAGAACAGGTCGCGACGAAACCGGCCGGTCTCGATGTCCTGGCGCAGATCGCGGTTGGTGGCCGAGACCAGGCGCAGATCCACGGAAACCGGCCCCCGGCCGCCCACCGGCGTCACCTCGCCAAGCTCCAGCACGCGCAGGATCTTGGCCTGGCTGGCCTCGCTCATGTCGCCGATCTCGTCGAGAAAAAGCGTCCCCCCGCAAGCGCCCTCGATGATGCCCCGGCGCTTTTCCACCCCCGTGGCCACGCCCTTTTCGATGCCGAAAAACTCGCTCTCAAATAGCGTTTCCGGCACGGCCGTGCAGTTGACGGCCATAAACGGGCCATGGCGGCGGCGGCCGGAATAATGCACCACCTTGGCCACCATCTCCTTGCCCGTGCCGGTCTCGCCGGTGATGAGCACGTTGACGGTGGTCTCGGCCACGCGCTGGGCCAGCTGGAGCACCCGGGCCATGCGCGGGCTGGCCCCGATGACCCGGGCCGGGGAAAAATTCTGGCGCAGCTGGCTTTTGAGCGCCGCGTTTTCGATCTTGAGCTGGCGGCCGAGGCGGGAAAGCTCCTCATGGGAGCTGTCGAGGCGGTCCACGGCGTCTTCCAGGAGCTGCTCCCGGTCGCGCACGTAGCCCAGCATCCGGTCCATGCCCTCGATGAGGTCGGCGGCGGTCTTGGGCCGGCCGGGCAGCTTGTCGCAGAGTTTGCGGCAGGCGGCCAGTTCCTCGGCGGCGGCCTCGTAGGCGGCGTCGGACACAAGCACGGCAAAACGCGTCAGGCGCGCGGACATCTCCGGCGTCAGGGCAAGCGGGGGCGGCTGCATCAGACCTCCTGATCAGGTCGGCCAAGCCCCGGCCGCGTGGTGCGGCCGGCCGGGCGCTTACGCCTTTACGCTTGATATTGTAACGGGTTTCGGATTCGTCGGCAATTCGAAGCTGGCGGCCGGCGACCGGTGGGACCGCCCTTGCCAGCCGCTCTTGGCCGCCAAGGAGGGCATGTCCCGGTTTGCGTCGGGTGCCCGCGCGCCGCCGCCCTCCCGACGTCCCGCGCCCTGCCCGGCCGCTGCCCCAAAATCCCCCGCCCCCTGCCTCGCTTCGTTGCGGCATGAGGCAGTCTCCCTGCACCCCAACCCTGTTAAATCAGTGTGTTATCACCTGGCACGCTTCTGGCTCATAGCAGGACAAATACGGCACGGAAGCCAACAACAACGCATTAACCATGGGAGGGTGACCAGATGAGCCTGAAGTCCTTTTTCTCCAAGGTGGCCTCGGCGGTGAAGACGGCGGTCAGCGCGACTTCTTCGGTGGGCAAGCTGGTGTCCACGGTGGGCTCGGCGGTAAGCTGGGCGGCCACGACGGTGTCCACCGCCGCCAACTGGGTGGCGGACAAGGTGTCCACGGCGGTAAGCTACGTGCAGGAAACGGTGGCGACCGTCACGGGCATGGTGGCCGACATCGCCAGTTCCACGGGTTCCGCCGCCGTGGAGAAGATCAGCCAGGCGGTGAGCTACGTGGCCGAACGGGCGACCACCGCCTACGAATGGACCAAGGATACGGTGGCCACGGCAAGCGAGTTTGTCTCCAACACCGTGACCACCGGCACGCAATACGCGGAGACCATCGTGGACCAGGCCAAGGACGTGGCCGAAGCCGTGGACACGAAGAGCGATTCCGCCACCGTGGCGGGCACGGCCTCGCCCACGGCGGCCGGCGAAACGACGGAAACGGCATCAACCACCGCCGCGACGCCAACGGCGGCCGCCACCGGCGAATCCGTGGCCTACCGCGACCAGACCGGACTGGCCACGACCAGCACCAGCAGCGCCTCGGTGGCCCAGGCCAGCCAGGACAAGGCCCAGCTCCTGGCCGCCTAGCCGGCCCAAGCAACAAGCCCCGTCGTCCGTCGGACCACGGGGGCTTGTTGCTTGGTCCTGGCCCAAGGCCGGCCTTGGGCCAGGGCCGCTTCAGCCCGACCGCCGCAAACGCGATCCTGGGCGGCCGGGCAGCGGCCGGCACGTTACCAGCGAGGTGGCGGGGGAGGCAGCGGATAGCCCGGACCCACATAGACCGGCCCGGGATAGGCCGGCGCGACCACCACCGGCGGCGCGTAGGCCGGAGCCACGTACACCGGCGGCGGCGGCGCGACATAGACCGGCGGCGGGACGGCGGCATAGAGCGGCACGCTCACGGCAAACCCGGGCGTGACGATGGTGAAGGCTTCCGCCCGGGCCGCCAGCAAGGCGGTCAGCAAGCAAAAAATGATCAGTATGATAAGCGTGCGTCGCATGGCAATGTTCCTCCCCATGATGAGGCGTTTGGCCTCCCATGAGCCAGAAGCGTGCCAAGCCGCCAAGACGCCCGCCGCCCGGCTTCCCGGCCGCGCCCGCCCCTGCCCGGCCCTGCCAATTCGCCGAAATATCCGCAATTCCCTTGCCGGCCGCGCCCGGCCGCACTATCTTACGGACAAGCTGACCGGGAGTCCGCCATGTCCATCTCCGACCGCATGTGGGACCGCGCCCTGTTCCTCACCCGCTTCGACGGGACCTCCACCGCCGACATGGTGGCCGCCCTTGGCGCGGACCACTACGCCATCGAGCGCCTGTCCCCGCGCATGGGCTCCAACGTGCCGGACACCTCCGACCCCAAGGCCATCACCACCCACTTCCTCGACACCGGCCTGGGGGCTATTGTGCGCACGTCTATTTAGCTGAAAAGAGCGAAGAAAAGAGAAGAGAAGAGGCCTCCGGCGGCTGGGGGCCTGAGGCCCCCAGACCCCCCAAATGGGGAAAGGAGCGAGGGGGACGACACAGGGCGAAGGACCGGCCGGTCTGTAGTAGCGCCCCTCGGGCAGCTTGGCGTCCCCGGTAAAAAAGAAAAAAGGCGGCCCCGCATGGGGGACCGCCTTTTTTGCTGCCTCGCCGGGCGGCAAAATTACGAATCGGCCTCGGCCGGGGCCTTGCCCTTCTTGAAGACGATCAGCGGACAGTTCTTGCAGATGTCGGCTCCGGGGAAAGGATGGCCGGAGCGGGTCAGGGCCGCGCCGCCCGTGGCTTCCTTGCGCGCCATGAGCTGGGCCACGACCTTGCCGATGTCCGCGCCCGGAATGCCCACGTTGATCTCCCCGCGCTCGGTCTTGCCGGCGTTGTAACTGCCGCTGCAGGCCAGAAACACGTTGGCCTCGCCGGTGTTGAACACGTGGACGTTGCCAGCACAGGCCGCCGAATTGATGGTCATGTTGGGACGCAGCGGATGCTTGTCCAGGGCCGCCATCCAGTCCACGACCAGATGGTAGGCCTGCATGTTGTCGCAGTAGAAATGCACCACGTCGGGCGCGAACATGGTGTCGGCCAGGGGCGAGACGGCCACGGCCAGGAGTTTCCCGGACAGGCGCGGCTTGCTGCGCACGAACTTCTCGGCTTGCTCCAGGTCGCGCACGTATTTGAGATGGCCCTTGATCTCGGCCGCGTCGATCTCCTTCCAGCCGAAACCGCACTTGGCGTTGGAACAGCCCAACTGCTCCGGCCCCATAAGGACGGTGATGCCCTCCATGCGCGCGCCAAGCTCGGCCTGGCAAAAGGTCAAGGCCTTGGCCGGCAGGTAATACTCCTTCTCGGCCTTGAAGGCGTCCAGCTCGGCTTGGTCAAAAAAATACTTGATGGCGATAGGATAGTGCATGAGCCGCAGCTCATCCATCAACACCTTCTGCATATCCCCGTACGACATCGCGTTCATGACGACTCCTTTTTTCTGGCGACGCACACGGCTGACGGCCGGCGCGGCAAAGCCGCGCCCGGCTTTCGCCCCGGCGTCTTCCTGCGCGGTGAAAACGCCCGGAGGGTGAAGAAGGATCGCCCGGCTGTCAATACAACCTGTTCCCGCAACCAGCAGTCACGAAATCCTTTTCTTATCGTGACACCCAACCTGCAAGCCGCCGCCGGTACTTTCGATACCGCGTCCCCTTACCGACCGAGCCGGCCCCGAAGACGCCGGGCCGGAAAAATAAATATCACTGCCCCAGTCGCCGGCCCTGCTTGCCCCACTCTCCAAAAAGGGTCATACTTCAACAATCCCAAGCCCCGGACCCCAAACGCCAGGAACGCCATGCCGCCCACGCCCCGCCCGGAAAACCGCGAGCCGCTCACTGCGGAGCACGCCAAAATCCTGCTCGCCGCCGCCGGGGACATCGCCGCAATTCTCGCCCCGGACGGACGCATCCAGGACATCGGGGCCCCGGGCGCGGCGCTGCTCGGCCCGGACGAAGCCCATCTGGCCGGCACGGACTTCATGGAGCACCTCGCCCCCGGGGACGGACGGGACCGGCTGCGCCACGCGTTTGCAGCGATCCAGGGCGGGGCTGTGCCGCCAAAGCCCATGGCGGCCGATCTGCTCACAGCCGGCGGCAGCATTTCCCTGTTCTGGTCCATGACCTCCCTGCCCGGTCCTGGCGGTCGGCCAAAGGCCGTCCTTATCAGCGGTCGGCTGCCCGTGTCCTCCTGCCCGCCCCTGGCCGAAGGAGCCTGCGAGAGCGAAGCCGACTACCGGGCAGTCTTTAATGCCGCAAGCGACGCTATCTTCATCCAGGACGCCGCCACGGGTATTTTTCTCGATGCCAACGACCGGGCCGTGTCGCTTTACGGCTATGCCCGCGACGAACTGCGCCGCCTTGACCCGGAACGCTTGAGCTCGGGATTTCCGCCCTACACCCTGGCCGACGCTCTGATAAACCTGGGCCAGGCCGCCGCCGGCCAGCCGCGGCTGTTCGATTGGCTGGCCCGGGACAAAGCCGGCCGGCTTTTCTGGGTGGAGGTGAGCCTGCGGGGCATGGACACCGGCCGCCCCGGACGGGTCATCGCCGTGGTGCGCGACATTTCCGAACGCAAGACCACCGAACGGGCCCTGCGGGAAAGCGAAAAGAAATTCCGACAGCTGGCCGAAGCCATTGGCGAGGTGTTCTGGCTCGGCTCGCCCGACTGGAAGCGCATCTACTATATCAGCCCGGCCTACGAACGTCTGTGGGGCCACACCACCAAAAGCCTCTACGACGCTCCCATGTCCTGGCTCGACGCGGTCCATCCCGACGACCGCGACCGGGTGCTGCGCTACATCGCCGATCTGGCCGGCCGACCGCTTCGCCCAGGCCAGTTCCCGGAATATCGAATCGTGCGCCCTGACGGCAGTATGCGCTGGATCGCGGCCCGCATTTTTCCCGTTATCGACGACGCCGGCGTGGTCTATCGGGTGGCCGGCATCGCCGAGGACATCACCGACCGGGTGCTGTCCCGCCAGGACCTGGAACGGGTCAACGAGCGTCTGGAAGACATGGTGCGCGAGCGCACCCGCACGCTCAACCGCATGAACCAGGAGCTCATCCACGAGGTCACTGAGCGTCGCGAGGCTGAGGCGGCCATGGCCCAGGCCAAGGAGGCGGCCGAAGCGGCCAGCCAGGCCAAATCGGAGTTTCTGGCCAACATGAGCCACGAGATCCGCACGCCCATGAACGGCATCCTGGGCATGGCCCAGGTGCTGGGGCAAACCGACCTCGACGCCGCCCAGGCCAGCTATCTGCGCGACATCGAGGACTCCGCCGCCTCACTGTTAAAACTCATCAACGACATCCTGGACTTCTCCAAGATCGAGGCCGACCGTCTGGAACTGGCCCAGGAACCCTTTTCCCTGCGCGGGCTGCTTTCGCTTATCGAGGCCAGCCTTGGCGTCCTGGCCCGGGAAAAGGGCCTGGGCCTGTCCGTGGAGGTGGCGCCCGAGACCCCCGACATCCTGATCGGCGACGCCGACCGCCTGCGCCAGGTGCTGGTCAATCTGGTCGGCAACGCCATCAAGTTCACCACGCGCGGCGGCATCGTCATCAGCGCCCGCCCGGCCGAACCGGACCCGGACGTGACGCTCCCCGGCGAAGCAGAAACAACGGAAGCAACCCGGGAAATCCTTTTTTCCGTCAGCGACACCGGCATCGGCATACGTCCCGAGGATGCCGGGCGCATCTTCGAGGCCTTCACCCAGGCCGACGGCTCCTACACCCGCCGTTTCGGCGGCACGGGCCTGGGGCTGGCCATCAGCCGCCGCCTGGCCCGGCTCATGGGCGGCGACATCAGCCTGGACAGCGAACCGGGCCAGGGCTCGACCTTCACCCTTTCCGCCCGTTTCGGCCTGGACAACACCCCTGATGAGACCGCGGACGCCGTTCCCCGGCTCCGAGAGGGACACGACGAAGACTCGGTGGCCGCCATCCGCCAGGCCTGCCGCCTCCAAGACGACCTCCGGTTGCTGGTGGCCGACGACAACCGGGTCAACCGCGATGTCCTGGCCGCCCTGCTCGGCCGCCTGGGCTGCCGGATCGCCGTGGCCGAGGACGGCCGGCAAGCCCTGGCCGCCGCCGCCGCCGAGGACTTTGACCTCATCCTCATGGACGTGCAGATGCCGGGCCTCGACGGTCTGGCCGCTGCCCGGGCCATTCGCGCCCTGCCCGATCCCCGGCGCTCCCGGGTCTTCATCGCCGCCATCACCGCCCACGCCCTGCCCGGCGACCGCGAACGCTGCCTGGCCGCCGGCATGGACGATTATCTGGCCAAGCCCCTGGGGCAAGCCGATCTGGCCCGGGTCATCGCCGCCGCCGCCCTGGCCGCCCGGCGCCACCGGGCGGCCGAGGACTGAGGCCCAAGGCCGGACGCGCCGGCCGTACCTGAGCGCCTCCAGACCGGCCTTGTCCGGCGCGATGTTGGAGCCAGCGAGGCCTACGCTGGCGTTGCCGGCAGGCATTATTCTTGCTTTATTTCTTGCGCCGCGCCTGGGCGCGGCCGGGAAGGGACCATGGCCGACGCCGATCCGTTTGAACGCCTGGCGGCTTTCGCCGCCGCCTGCCTGCTGGTGCTCTGGGCTGTCGGCTCGCTGCTGGTGGCCCTGTTCAAGGTCGGCTGGCAGCAGCTCTACGGCGTCTGGCCGGACACCACGATCTATGGCATCCTGCCGGATTTCCTCAATTTCGATTTAAGCACCATGCCCAGGGACGATCTGCCGACCGCAGTGTGGCGCTTTGTGCTCGGCTGCGATCTGCTCCATGTGCTGCTGGTCGTGCCGCCGGTGCTCTTGGTCGTGTGCCTGCTCGTCCTGCGTCGGGGCCACGGCGGCGTGCTGCCGGCCCTGCGGCGCACAGCCAACCACTTCGGCCCGCCCCTGCCAGGCCACCTGCCGCCTGGCCGCCCCCGTCGCGTCTGAACGCGCTCCTATCCACGCAAAATGGAACCGGCCAACAGGGGCGCGCCGCTAGACGTCCGAAGGCACGATGACCGTCACCGGATCGGTGATGCTGTCGTAGCGGGCGAGCTTGGCGATGTGGGCCAGGGCCACGTCGGAGAGTTCGTAGCCCTTGGGCAGCACCTTCATCACTTGGCCGCCCCGGGTCACGAAGATGTCCTCGGCCAGCACCATGCCCTCGCGCAGGTTCTTGATGGCCATCTTGACGATGACGTAGCGGCCTTCCTCACCAAGCACCTCGCCCAGGGCGGCCAGCACGTCGGGATCGTACAGGCCGGTTGTCTGCTTGAGGGATTTGTAGGCCTCGGCCTTGGCCAGCCCGGCCCCGGTCAGGCGGTCGAAGTCGAGCAACACCCGCAGGATGCGCGCCCCCAGCGGCAGCTCCTTGCCCGTCGGGCCGCCCTCGGGAAAGCCCGTGCCGTCAAAATTTTTTTCCTGATAGGCGATGGACTTGGCCACATGCCCCATGCGGGGGATGTTGGCCACGAGCTTGGCCGCCACCTCGGCGTGCTGGCGGTAGACGGCGGCGTCGTCGGCCGAGAGCTGCCGGCCCCGCTCCACCTTGGAGACCACCCCTTCGGGCAGGACGATGTAGCCCATCAGGCACAGCATGGCCGCCACTTCCGTCTGCCAGGGGGCGGGATCGCCACACAGCTTGGCCAGGGGCCGCACGTAGGGCGCGATGCGGGCCGCCCGGCCGTAGACCTCCGGCCGCAACAGCGACAGCACTTCCGAGAGCATCTTGAGGCTGCCGCGAAGCGTGCCTTCGAGCAGCTCCCGCTCGGCCATGACCAGGCGGTATTGCTCCACGGCGGCGGTCAGCGCGCCGATGAGATAGCCGGTCTCGCAGGGCTTGGTCAGAAACCGGAAGATGTTGCCCTCGTTGACGGCCGCGATGGCCGCCTCCAGTTCGGCGAAACCGGTCAGCATCACGCGCACGGTGTCGGGCCGCAGCTCGCGCACCTTGGCCAGCACGGCGATGCCGTCCATGCCCGGCATCCGCAGGTCGGACACCACCACGGCATAAGGCGGATTGTCGCGCACCTTGGCAAGCCCTGCCTCGGGGCCCACGGCGACGTCCACCTCGAAATGGCTGTGGAGGTTGCGCCGGAAACCGGCCAGGATGCGTTCGTCGTCGTCGATGAAAAGCACCCGCTTGTTCAAGGCTGCGCTCCTTGGCTCAAGAGATCAAGGCCGGCCTCGCGCCAGGCCTGGAGCCGCCCGTCAAAGCCCAGGGCGGCCAGGGCCTCTTCGCTCACGACATGAGGAGCATAGTGGCTGTTTATGACCACCAGTTCGTGCTCCAGGGCGTTGGCGGCGTGGACGGCGGCCACGGCCAGCGAGGCGTCCGGTCCGGCCGCCTCGGGTTGATGATGGCGGGCCACGCCCAGGACCACCCGCTCCTCGAACCCCCAAAGCCCCAGCAAATACGCGCCGACGCCGGCATGAGACACCCCGAAGACTTCCATTTCCGCATCGAAAATGGGCATATTGCGCTCCCGGGACAGGGAAAGCGCCCGGAGGTATTCCGGCTCGAACAGCTCGGCCAGGATGAGCTTGCCCACATCATGGACCAGCCCGGCCATGAAACAGGCGTCGAGCATGTTTTTGGGCGCACCTTCCTGGCGGGCGATGCCCTGGGCCAGCCGGGCCGTGCCCAGGCTGTGGTTCCACAGCCCCGACAAGGTGAACCCGGGATAGCGCCCGGCGTCGAACCGGGAAAAAAGGCCATGGGACAGGACCAGCGCCCGCACCGTGTCCAGGCCAAGCAGCGTGACGGCCTGCTCGGTGGAGGAGACCCGCCGGGCCAGGCCGAAAAAGGAGGAGTTGACGAGCTTGAGCAGCCCGGCGGCCAGTCCGGCGTCGCGGTCGAGGATGTCGCCAAGGCTGCGCGGCGAGGCATTGGGCGAGCGCAGTTCCTCGGTCAGTTCGGCGAAAGCCGCCGGCAGCACCGGCAGGGCGTCGAGGCGGGCCACGGCCTCGCACAGGCGCTTGTCGGTGAAAATGTCGCGAAGCCCCAGCACCCGTTCGATGGCCGCCCGCAGTTCCTGGGGCGTGCAAGGCTTGGACAAAAACTGGTGGGCGGGCTTGATGGCGCGCACCACGAAATCCCGGTCCGAGTGGCCCGACAGGATCATGCGCACCGTGGCCGGCCAGCGAAGCCGCACCTGCTCCAGGAGTTCCGGCCCGTCCATGCCCGGCATCCGCACATCGGACACGACCAGATCGGCCGGGGCCGCCTCCAGCATGGCCAGGGCCGCCGCCCCGCCCTCGGCGAAACGCATGTCCCAAACCTCGCGCCGATCCCACAGCATCCGCCGCAAGCCGCCGAGCAGTTGCGGATCATCGTCGACGAACAGTATTCGCTGCCGGGTCATGTGACCTCCCCGCCGCCGCCCTCCGGTTTCGGGCGCGCGACTTCCCGCGCCGACTTCACGCCTGTCACAAGCCTACACCATTGCGGTGCAAAGCAAAAGAACCGCGAGCACATCCCGCCACCACGAACCTGCCCTTCCTGTCGGACCGTCGGGAGCCGGCTGGCCGTGTCCGCCGGACAACGCGCAGGGCCTGGCCGCCCCTCCCACGCCTTGCCAAGACGCCCCGCTCCCCTGTATGTCCGTACCATCCCCCGCCGCGCGCGGGGTTTTTTGCGGAGGTTCCCCGTGTCCCAGTCCACGCGCACCGAATTCGACGTCATTGTGGTCGGCGGCGGCCCGGCCGGGTTGTTCGCGGCCCACTACCTGTGCAACCACTCCAACCTGTCCGTGCTGCTGCTGGAAAAGGGCAAGGCCCCGGCCAAGCGCCGCTGCCCCCTCAAGGGCCGGGCCGACTGCGTCAAATGCAAGCCCTGCAACATTCTCTCGGGCATCGGCGGAGCCGGGCTTTTTTCCGATGGCAAGCTCAATTTCATTCCCAAGCTCGGCAAGACCGACCTGACCCAGTTCATGCCGCTGTCGGCGGCCAACGCGCTCATCGAGGAGACCGAGGCCGTGTTCACGAGCCTGGGCATGGACGGGCAGGTCTACCCCACGGACATGGACCGGGCCAAGGCCATCCGCAAGGAAGCCCGCAAGCTCGGCATCGAACTGCTGCTGATTCGCCAGAAGCATCTGGGCAGCGACCATCTGCCGGCCCACATCGGAGCCATGGCCAAGGGGCTGGAGGAAAAAGGCGTCGTCATCCGCACCGGCGAGACCGTGCGCGACATCGTGGTGGAAAGCGGCCGGCTGGCCGGCGTGGCCACGGACAAGGCGACCTACACGGCTCCGGCCGCCATCCTGGCCCCGGGCCGGGTGGGGGCGGAGTGGATGGGCCAGCTGGCCCGCCGCCACGGCCTGCCCTACAGCCAGCGCGGCATCGAGGTCGGGGTGCGGGTGGAGGTGCACAGCGAGATTTTAGCCGACATCACCGACGTGATCTACGATCCGACCTTTTTCGTGCGCACCCGCAAATACGACGACCAGACCCGGACATTTTGCACCAACCAGGGCGGCTACGTGGCCCTGGAGAATTATCAGGACTTCGTGTGCGTCAACGGCCACGCCTACATGGACGCCAAGTCGGACAGCTCCAACTTCGCCTTTCTCTCCAAGGTCGTTTTAAACGACCCGGTCTCGGACAACCAGGCTTACGGCGAGGCCATCGGCCGGCTGGCCACCATGATCGGCGGCGGCAACCCCATCCTCCAGCGCTTCGGCGACCTCAAACGCGGCCGCAGAAGCACCTGGAGCCGCATCCGCCGGGGCAGCGTCGAGCCGACCCTGACCTCGGTCACCTGCGGCGACATCGCCATGGCCCTGCCCGAGCGCATCGTGGCCAATATCGTGGACGGCCTGGAACAATTAAACGCCGTGGCCCCGGGCGTGGCCAACGACGAAACCCTGCTCTACGCGCCGGAAATCAAGTTCTTCGCCACCCAGATCGACACGACCAAGGACCTGGAAACGGCCATCGGCGGCATGTACGTGGCCGGAGACGGGCCGGGCGTGGCCGGCAACATCGTGTCGGCGGCGGCCACCGGCCTGATCCCGGCCAAGGCGATTATTCGGGATCGGGCGAGGTAGAAAAAACAAAGGGATGCCTCCGGCGGCCGGGGGCCTGAGGCCCCCGGACCCCCCAAATGGAGAGTGGTTTAAAGGGGGGGCGTGTATTGGATCTGTGCCGGTAGGAAAGCCCAAATGCCCTTCGTTAGAACGGACTCGCGGCGAAGACCTGAACGTATGCCGGCTGCGGCGGGTTGCCGTCGGTCGGGCCGAAATTGGCGACAAGCCGTAACGAACCCATGTCGAGGATGTACGACTGATAGGTGGGATAGTCGTTGGTCGCACGGTAGATCGCGCCGGAATTCTTGGCGATGCCGTCGGTCCCGGCATAGGACACGATGTTCTGTATATCCTGCATGTCAAGCAGGCCATTTTCGGCGAATTCCGCCTCAAAAAGCGTCCGATAGCTTGCAAAACGCCGTTGATTCGCCGGATCATCCGTAAAGTTGTCCGTCGTGCCGGGCAACAAAAACGAGTTCACCGCCGCCACGGCCCCGGACACCTCCCAGACGGCCCCTTCGCGCAGCGGCGATTCGGCCGTGCGCAGCCCCCGCGACGCCGGATGTTCCAAATCGTTTTCCAGCACCGCCGCCGTCTCGACGTCGGCCAAAAAACCGATGTAGGAATGGGTGTTGGTTTGACTGAGCAGATACTGGCTCACGCCTTCCAGGGTGTCCTGCTGTTCAAAAGCGTAGCGAAAATCGGCCGGGTAGGATGTGGCCCCTTGCGTCGTGAAGTAGCCGCGGTGCATGTCGCTGTCGAGCAGCGCGCCCGAAAGATGCTTCTCGTTGAAAACCGACGCCGGGAAGAGCTGTCCGAGCAGGCCTATGCCCACGATGTCGTTGGCCTCGTCGCCGTTGACGTAAAGCTGGACATTGTGCAGCGACGAGACGCCGGGCATGTCGTACCAGTCGAAGTTGCGCCCGACGATGGTCGCGCCCGTGGCGGAAGCTCCGGCATACACCGCCCCGGCCGAACAACTGCCCGGATCAACGACATCGTGAACGACTTCGAAAACCAACAGTTCGTTGGCGGACAAAACGCCGTCGCCGAGACGATCCACGGGCGAAGAGAAAACCGTCATCATGCCGGCCAGCTCGTCTTTATACGATTGGGGCATCCCGACGGCGAGGTCGTACGCCTTGGCGACGAGTTCCGGCAATTCCGGATGCGTCGGCGAGGATATGGCCGACAGGTACAGGAAGTTGTCGACTACGGCACCGTAGGCAGGAAAAATATCGACGATGGCTTGCGCGTAGGCCTGTCCGACCGCAAAATGCGACTGCGTGGTGAAATCCAACGTCGTCTTGTAATAGAGGTCATCAATACGCTCGATAGTGACGCCTGAAGAACTGCCAGCCATGACATCCTCCGTAAGCCGCGTGGGGTTCTCAGAAGAATATGCTGCGCGCCGACGCTGATGTCAAACCTCTTCAAGCGCGGCGGCCCATGTCCGCCGTCCTGCTGTCGCGACCACGAAAGAAACATGTGGCGTTTCGCGAACAACAGCGCAAAACCATTACTTGTCCTTCGAAAGATGCCTCCCCTTCATGAACGGGCGCGTCACTACCGCAGCCGTCGCCCGTAGCCGTGGCGGTTGTCGTCGCCGCCCATGATCCAGGCGGCCGCCGCCATGCCCCAAACCGCGTTGGCGACCACCACCACAAGCGGCGTCAGGTTGCCAAGCTCCAGCCCCCAGTAGCCCTTACCGAGCTGGTTGGGGAACACGATCAGCAACTGGGCCAAGGTCGGCCCAATACTCACCAGAAGCCCGCGCCACAAGCAGGAATTAGGCATGAAGCGCGGCGCGAAGGCCAGCCCCCACAGCCCGCCCCAGACCAGGCGCTGATACAGCCACGGCAAGGTCCACTCCGGGGCGATGGCCACCCCCATGGCCGCTGTCCAGCCATAGGCCCCGGCCATCCACACCAGCACGCTGTTGGCCAGCGCGCCAAACACGCCGCCGCAGAAACACAGGCTTACCCAGGCGAAAAGATTACCCATCGCGTCCTCCGCGGGTCGCTATCAGTAAGGGCGGCTCAGGATGGAAAGGGAGCGCACCTTGTTGAGCAGAATGTGGCTGGGCCCCACGGCCGGCACTTCCTCGCCGGCCCGCAACGTGGTCACCACCGCCCGGCCGATCACCAGCCGGCCGTCGCGGCCGTTCTCGCCAAAGGTCCGAAAACCCCACATGTTGTGGAACATCACCGGATGGCCCTTGTACTGGCCGACGTAGACCAGGATATGGCCGGGCATGTAGGCCAGGGTGGCGAACGGGATGCCCTGGTGGATGATGGCCGCCTCTTTCTGGTCGCCGGGCAGGTCGCCAAGGGGCACCGAGCCGCCGTAAGCGGCCTGGCTGGCCGAGTTGCGGGGCAGGTAGATGCCAAAGGGCGTAAACAGGTCGTGGGTGAGCGCCGAACAGTCGCGCCGGTCGTCCAGGCCCCCCCAGCCGTAGGGCTGGCGCATCATCTGGTTGCCGACGGCGGCCACGTTGCGCGGGGTCATGACCATGGGCATGGGCACGGCCGTACCGGCCGGCAGGCGAACCTGTTTGAGCTCGGCCATGCCCGACGCGCCGCGCACCGGCACGAGCACCGTGACGCCCCCGGACCCGGGAGGCCCGGCCAGGGGGAAAACCGCGCCGATGTCCACGCCCTGGCCGATCTCGGCGACCATGACGTTGTCGCGGATGACGGCGGCCAGACGCGGCGTGGTAAAGGCCCGCATGACGGCGTCGTCCACGTAGGCCATGTCCGCCGCCGGCATCCAGCCGTGGGTCAGGGCCGATTCGGTGTAGACCCAGGAGCCGTCGCGGCTTGAGTGGATCACGTAAAGGGGCGTTCCCGGCGGCAGCGAGGTATGTTGCAGATAGTCGAAGGGGTAGCCTTCGCCGGGCTGGCTCGGGTCGAGGAAACGCGGCTCGCTGGTCGGCATCCCGCGTTGATTGGTGTTTTTGACCGTGATGGCCTTGCGCACGTTGTTGGGGAAGTTGCCCAGGCCGGCGGCGGCCAGGAGCGCCGCAGCCGAACCCGGTTCGTGGCGCACGCCCCGGGGGCCGAAGCCGGGACGGTTTTCATAGGCGCGGAAGATCTTTTCCACATCCTTGCGCTGGGGGCTGGGTTTGGTCAGATACCAGGGCTTGGTCCATTCCTGGAGAAAGCCTTCCATGCGCAAGGTGGTCTGTTCCTGGGAGAACAGCGGCTTGTCGGCGTCGGGGCCGAGGTAGGCGTTTAAGTCCTGGGGCAGGACGCGCAGGTCCTCGACCTCGCCCTGGCCCTTGACCACGGGGGGCGCGACGGGCGGCGCGACCGGCGTTTTCGGGGCGCAGCCAAAGGCAAGCAGCAACGCCAGAAGCAGGGCATACGCGGCAAGGCGCAGGCGCGTGACAGGCATGAAAAGCTCCTTGGGCCGACCCTTGACGGCCAGCCGTGCGGCCGACTATGCGGCCCGCAGGAGGGTAGACGTTGACGCGCGCGAACACAACCCCAAAGCCGCATTCCGGGCCGGTCCGGGCCTGCCCGGCCAAACGTCGGCCGCCCTTTGACGCGGCCGGCGCGGCTGCGGCGGCCGCCGCCCGGCTGCCGCGCCCCATGCCGGTGGCGGTGCGGGAAAACGCCCGGGCCAAAAACGTGGTGCTGCGCCTGATCCCCGGCCAGGGGCTGGTCGTGACCACGCCGGTCGGGCTGCCGCCCGCGCGTCTGGCCGAGGCGGTCGGGGCCAGAAGCGCCTGGATCGCCGCCACCTGGGACCGGCTGGCCGCCGAAGGCTCCCCCCCGCAGCCAGGAGCGATCGCCGCGCGTCCGGGAAAAATCGTGCTCACGGCCTTTGACCGGCAGTGGGAGGTGGCCTATGCCGCGCGCGACCGTGACGGCTGCCTGCTGACGGCCAGGGGGCCGCAGTCGCTGCTGGTGTCCGGGGCGGTGGACGACATGGCGGCCGTGGCCGGCGCGCTGACCACCTTTTGCCGCGACCGGGGCGGGGAGCTTTTAAAGGAAGCCCTGGCCCGGGTCAGCCGGGAAACGGGCCTTTCTTACGCCGGCGCGACCATCCGCGCCCAGCGCACCCGCTGGGGCAGCTGCACGGCCCGGGGCCGCATCAGCCTCAATTTTACGCTGGCGTTTTTGCCGTGGGAGCTGTGCCGGCTGGTCTTGGTCCACGAGCTGTGCCACACCAGGGAACTCAACCACTCGGCCCGATTCTGGGCCCTTGTCGAGGAGCATGTCCCGGGCTGTCGGGCCCTTGACGCGAAACTGGCCTCGGCGCGCCACTATTTGCCGGGCTGGCTGGCAGCGGCCGACTGACGGATTATTCGGCCACCGAGCAGGTCGGCCGCTCCACCGACACCTCGTCCAGATTTTCGCCGCAAAAGTAGTAGACCGTAATCGGCTCGTCGGCCGACCGCATCACCACCACCCGGCCAAGGGGGCCGTCGTCGACCAGGGGCAATATCGCCTCGCACACCGCCGCGCCTTCTTCGGAAGAGCAGGCATCGCAGGCCACTTCAAAGGTCAATGACTCCGGACCGGGCGCGACTTCCACCCGGGCAACGCCCAATTCGGCCAGCGCGTCTTCCAAAACCGCCCCGATTTCCGTTTCAATGGCCGCCACCCGTTCAAAGGAATAGTCCTCGGGATAGCGAATCTCGCCCAGCAACCGGCAGGCAAAAGGGACCATGACGCCTCCTTGGTTCGTCCTGGCTTCTGCTAGCATGACCGAAAAACGCCGGCAACGCCCCGCCATGCTTGTGCCCCGGGCCATGGGGATATACAGCATGGGGAGCGCGCAATGCCGGAGGAACCATGACGACCAAGAGAAAGAAAAAAGACGCCAAGAAAGTCCAGGGAGGAGGCATCGACGCCGCCGCCGTGGCCCGGGTTTTCCGCGAAAGCGGCAAGCCCCTTGGCGAAAAGGATTTGCTGCGCCAGCTCGGCGCGCCGCGCGCCAAGATGCACGAAGTCCTCGCCGCCCTCGACGAACTGCTCGAGGCCGGCAAGATCATACGCGTCCGCCGGGGTTTCGGCCTCGTCGAAAGCATGCACCTGGTGACCGGAACCCTGGAAATCAGCCGCTCGGGCGTGGGCTATGTTCTGCCCGAGGACAAACGCCGCAAGGACATCTTCATCCATCCCAAGGACCTGGGCGACGCCTGGCACGGCGACCGAGTCGTGGCCGCCGTCACCCGGGAACGCAAGGACAAGAACCACGAAGGCCGCATCGCCCGCGTCATCGAACGCGGCGTGGTCACCCTGCCCTGCCGGGTGGTCAAGCGCATGGCCTCGGACCTGTACCTGTGCCGCCCCACCGACCCCCGCCACACCATGAGCTTCATGGTGGACTTCCTGCCCAAGGACGGCGGCCGTGACCCCATGGCCGACGACGTCATGCAGGTGCATATCGGCGAAAAGCTCGAATACAAGCTCTACTCCGGCCGGGGCCTGGAGCTGCTCGGCGCCCAGGGCGACGTGTCCGTGCAGGAACGGCTGGTCAAGCTCAACCACGACATCCCCGGCCCCTTCCCGCCCAAGGTGCTGCGCGAGGCCGAAGCCCTGCCCGAGCAGCCCGGCGAGGCCGATTTCGCGGGTCGCAAGGACCTGCGCGCCCTGCCGTTTGTCACCATCGACGGGGCCAAGGCCCGGGACTTCGACGACGCCGTGTACGTTAAAAAACGCGGCCGGGCCTTCACGCTGTTCGTGGCCATCGCCGACGTCTCCCACTACGTGCCCGAGGGCTCGGCCCTGGACAAGGAAGCCCTGGAGCGCGGCAACTCGTACTACTTCCCCCAGTCCGTGGAACCCATGCTGCCCGAGCGCATCTCCAATGGACTGTGCAGCTTAAACCCCCACGTGCCGCGTCTGGCCGTGGTGGCCGAGATCGATTTCACGGCCAAGGGCGTGCCCGGGCGCACCGACTTCTATCCGGCAGTCATCGAGAGCAAGGCCCGGCTCACCTATTCCCAGGTCAACCGGGCGCTGTTTCTGGGCGACGAGGACGAGCGCAAAAACCTCGGCAAGATCCTGCCGCTGCTGGAAACGGCCGAGGTCCTGGCCCGGGCCATCCATGAGGTGCGCGCCGCCCGGGGCAACCTCGACTTCGACCTGCCCGAACCGGAAATCCTGTTCAATCTCCAGGGCGAAGCCGAGGACATCCGGCCCAAGGCCCACCACTTTGGCCACCAACTCGTCGAGGAATTCATGGTCGCGGCCAACGAGGCCGTGGCCCGCTTCCTCACCGAACGCGAAGCGCCGGTGCTCTACCGCGTCCACCCCGAGCCGGACCCAGCCAAGCTGGAAGCGCTGTTCAAACTCCTGGCCACCACCGACATGGCCACCAAGCTGCCGGTCAAGCCCGGCCCCGGCGACCTGTCGGCCGTGCTGCGCGACGCTTCGGGTTCCGACGTCGACTTCCTGGTCAGCCGGCTGGCCCTGCGCACCATGATGCAGGCCTCGTACTCGCCCAAAAACGACGGCCATTTCGGCCTGGCCTCCACCTGCTACTGCCACTTCACCTCGCCCATTCGCCGCTACGCCGATCTGGTCGTCCATAGGTCGCTCAAGGCCGTGGCCGCCGGCAAGGGCGCGCCGGCCAAGCTCGCCTCCAAACTGCCCAAGGTGGCCGAGCACATCAGCCGCCGCGAGCGGGTGGCCATGGAGGCCGAACGCGAGATCTTAAAACGCGTGACCGTGCTCTTTCTGGCCGACAAGGTGGGCCGGGAATTCACCGGCGTCATCGGCTCCATCGCCGACTTCGGCTTCTGGGTGGAGCTCAAGGAAGTCATGGCCGAAGGCATGGTGCGTCTGTCGAGCCTGTCCGACGACTACTACCAGCACAACGCCGAGCGCCACGAACTGCTGGGCGAACGCACCGGCCGGCGCTTCCGCCTGGGCCAGGCGGTGTCGGTGGAGCTGTCCGGCGTGGACCTCGGCCGGCTGGCCGTGGACCTGACGCTCATTGAAGGCGGCGAAGCGCCCCTGGCCGTGCCTTCGGTCAAGCGCAAGGGACGGCGGAGACGGCGTTGAGTCCGGCTGTCCGCAAGCGCCTGTTCCTGCTGGCCGGGGCCGGCTGGCTCGTGATCGCCCTGGCCGCGGCCCGGGCCGACTGGCCGACCCCGGAGAAACTGTCCGAACAGCGCTACCGGCTGGCGATCTTGACCGTCAACGCCGCCGACAAGTCGTTTCTGCCCGATCCCGCCGCCGCCGGCGGCGACTGGGACCGGGCCTACGAGCGCTTGGCCGTGGATTTTGCGGCCCGCCTCGGCCCCCGGTTCGACCTCTCGGCCGTGGAGGCCCGACACCGGGAAGCCCTGGCCGGCCTGGCGTCGACGCGGGTGCGCCTGACCCTGTTCACCCTGGCCGCCACCGCCGCCCTGTGGGGGCTGCTGGCGTTGTTGCACACCGGCCTGAAGAAGCAATCCAGGCCGGCCTGACCCGGAGGAGCCATGGTTTGCGCCTTATTTTCGCGCCTGACGCGCCCCTGGTTCCTGGCTGTCCTGGCCGGGATTCTTGCGCTGGCCGGGCTGTGGCCGCCCTCGACCCTGGCCGCCGGGGAGACCGTCCTGACCATCCCGGGCACCGGCGACAGCCAGGATCTGCTGCGCCTTCTGGCCGAACGCTTCAAGCGCGACAATCCCGACATCACGGTGAACCTTCCCGATTCCGTGGGCAGCACCGCCGGCCTGCGGCTGGTTATCGGCGGCAAAGCCGAGCTGGCCCGCACGGCTCGGCCCCTTCGTGACGACGAGATCGCGGCGGGCCTGAGCCAAACCGTTTTCGCCGCCACACCCGTGGTCTTCGCCGTCCATCCTGCGGTGACCGGCGTCAAGGGCGTCACGAGCGCCCAGGCACAGGCCGTCTTTGCCGGCCGCGTCAAGAACTGGTCGGAACTCGGCGGCCCGGATCTGGCCGTGGCCCGAGTCTGCCGCGAAACCCCGGAAACCACCCGGGAACTCTTAAACGCCGCCATCCCCGGTTTCGAGGCCGGCGGCTGCCACGACCAGGCCGTGGCCTACACCACCCCCGAGGCCGTGGCCCTGGTGGCCGGACACCCCGGAGCCGTGGGCTACGTCTCCCTGGCGGCCATGGCCGCCGCCAACCTCACGCCCCTGGCCCTGGACGGCGTCGCCCCGACCCTGGAAAACGTCGGCCGGGGCAGCTACCGCCTCGTCGTCCCCTTTGGTCTGGCCTACAAAGCGCCCCTGTCCCCGGCCGCCGCCCGTTTCCTCAAATTCCTGTCCAGCCCCGACGCCCTATCCCTCATGGCCCGCCTGGGCTGCCTGCCCAGTCCGGCCAAGCCCACCGCGCCCTGATGATCCGGTCCATCAAGACGCAGGCGCTCATGGGCCAGTTGGCCCTGGTGGCGCTTTTAACCCTGCTTCTTGGCGGCGGCATGTTCCACTTGGCCGCTTTGGTTCTCGAACGCGAGGAACAGGAAAAAATGCGCCTCCTGGCCGCCGGCCTGGCCCGGGAAACGGCCATGGCCGTCGCCCAGGGCGAAAACCGGCTGCGGCTTCTGGCCAGCGACCGCGACCTTGACCGCTTCGAGGCGACGCGCGACTATCATGTGCTCCAGGCCCTTTTCGGCCAGCACCGCGCCGCCTTTTCCGCCATCGCTTTCGTCAATGCCCAGGGCGTGCGGGAGTACGCCGCCACCCGCACCGGTTTCACCGACGCCCTGGCCCCGGCCGCCGACACGGCCCTGGTCACCGACGCCCTGACCGTCCCCGGCACGGTGGTTTCGGCCCTGCGCCTGTCCGCCGACGGCCGGGACGCCTGGCTGTCCATGGCCGTGGCCCGGCTAGACCCATTCAACACCACCCAGGGCGTTTTTCTGGTCACCCTGCCTCTGTCCGAACTCACCGCCCCCCTTCAATCCTTGCGCCTGGACCATGGCGGCGTTGCCGGACTGGCCCACGACGGCGGCCTGCTGCTGCCGGCCGAGGGAGCGGAAGGCGGGTTGAGCCAGACAGCCCTGCCCGAAGCCGTGGCCGGGCTGCTGGCCCTGGGCGGGGAGCACGCCACAATCGGCGAATTTGCCGGCCTGCCGAGCATTCTCGGCGCAGCCCCGGTGGGGCGCCATGGGTTGGCGGTGGTCGTGGCCGCGCCCCTGCATCAGGTCGTGGACCAGGAGCTGGCCAAGCTGGGGCTGTGGCTCACCGCCGTGGCCGCCGCTGCCGCCTTTCTGTCCTTTCTGGCCTCGTTGTGGTGGACGCGTGGCCTGACCCGCCCCCTGGCCCGGCTGGGACAGGCCGTGCAGGCCATTGCCGAGGGCGACCTGTCGGTGCGCGCCCCGGTGGCCGGCCCGACTGAAACCCGGGAACTGGCCACGGCCTTCAACGCCATGGCCGAGGGTCTGGTCGCCTCCCGGGAAGGCCTGGCCCGGGCCAAGGAATCCCTGGAGCGCATCCTGTCCCACGTCAACGAAGCCTTGTGGGTCATTGACCGGGAAGGCCATGTACGCCTGTGCAACCGGGCCGGCAGCGACATGCTCGGCTACGCCCCGCAGGAACTCGTCGGCCTGCCGGCCACCAGCCTTTTCCCGCCCGGCGACCCCCTGGGCGTCTTTCTGGCCTCGGCTCCGGTGACGGAGCTGCTGGCCTCCGGCGGCATGACGGGCCTGGAAAAAACCCTGTGCGGCAAGGACGGCCGCACGCTGGCGGTGCTGGTGTCCCTGGCGCTCTTGCGCGGCCAGGACGCCGGCGAGGAAGGCGTGGTCTGCCTGGCCATGGACATCACCGAACGCAAACGGGCCGACGATCTGGCCCGGGCCCGCAAGGCCGCCGAGGCCGTCAGCCGGGCCAAGACCGAATTTTTGGCCGTGTTGTCCCATGAGCTGCGCACGCCCTTAAACATCATGCTCGGGATGCTTGAGCACGTCCAAGACTGCGACCTGCCCGCCCCGACCCAGGCTGGGCTGGTCCAGGCCGTCAAGTCCGGCCAGACCATGCTCGACGTCATCGCAGCCATGCTCGACTACGCCAGCCTGGAAGCCAACCGGGTGGTGCTGCGCCGCCAGCCGTTTTCTCCGGGGCTGGTTGCCATGGAGGTGACCGGCCGTTTCACCGACGTGGCCAAGGCCAAGGGCGTCACCCTGGCGGTCGACATCTCGCCCGACCTGCCGGCGACGCTTATCGGCGACGCGGCCCGCCTCACCCAGGCCCTGGCCAACCTCCTGAGCAACGCCGTGCGCTTCACCATGGGCGGCGAGGCCAGGCTGTTCCTGGGCGGCCGACGAACGCCCGGGCCGGACGGCGAGGTCTGGCGGCTTTTGGCCATGGTCTCGGACACGGGCATGGGCGTGACCGACGCCAAGCTGGAGTACATTTTCGAGCCGTTTACCCAGGAGGACGCCTCGGCCTCGCGGCGTTTCGGCGGTCTGGGTCTGGGACTGGCCATCACCCGCCGGCTGGTCGGCCTCATGGGCGGGACCATCTGCATGGACAGCCGCCCCGGCCAGGGCACCGACGTCTACCTGACCGTGCCGCTGGAACTGGACGAATAGCCCGCCACGCAAAACGGCCCGCCCCGGTTGTCCCGGGGCGGGCCGTTTCGTATCAACAGAGCCGGCTACTTCTTGCCCGAACTCAGGAACAGCTCCTTGGCCGTGCCCGGCTCGAACTGGTAACGGGCCGCCTTTTCCCAAAACGGCTTGCCGTTTTCGGTCCGCAGCACCCAAAAATCGAAATCCCAGTCCTCGCGGCGGTCGCCGTGCTCGTTGAGGGCCAGCCAGCCGGTGGCCCCGTACATGCGCTCGCAGGTCTGGACCAGCCCCTGCTTGAACCGGGCGAAATCCGATGTGCCGCCCACGGCCTGGGCCGTGAAAAAGGCCGCCCAGGCCGCGTCGTAAGCGGCCACGCTCTCGGCGTCGGGGAAGGTGTCGGTCTTTTCCTGGATGCGCCGCTCGATAAGCCCGTAGACGTTGGCCCCGCCCTCGCCGTAGCGGGGGCTGGCCAGGCGCACCTTCATGGCCGCCGCCGCGCTCTCCGGGTCCTTGGCGATGGCGTCGAGCATGGCCGTGGCGCTGGAGCCGTACCAGCCCACGCTGACCAGCTCCGGCCGCTTGGCCGCCGCCTTGAGGATGGGCACGATCTCCTCGCCGCCGGCGAAATAGATGGCCGCCTTGGCCGACGCGCCGCTGCGCTGGGCCTGGGCCAGCTGCTTGGCCAGATCATCGAGGATGGGTCCGAAATCCTTGCGGTCGGCCGAATAGCGCGATCCAGGCAGGGCCTCGCCGCCAAGCTGCTTGAAGCGCGCCTTGACGTGCACCACCATGTCGTCGCCAAACCGGTCGGCCCGCCACAACGGAACCACCGCCGTCACGCCCTCCTGGCGCATCAGCCCGGTGACCGCCTCGGCCTGATAGGTGTCCGAGGGCGAAAGGCGAAACAGGTTGTCGCCCTTTTTGGAGAGAAACGGGCCGGAGCTGCCCTGGCTTATGAGCACGATGTTGTTTTTGTCGGCGAATTCCAGGCAGGCCTCGGCCTCGTCGTCGGAATAGGGGCCAAGGACCGCCCGCACGCCGCGCCCGGCCAGGGATTTGAGCTTTTCCAGCGCCTGCTCCGGGCTGCCGCCGGTGTTCTCGATCAGAAACGTCGCCGTCCCGCCCTGGCCCGAAGCGGCCAGATAGGCGTTGATGTCGGCCTGGGCCAAGTCCAGCGCGGCCTTGGATGTCTTGCCGAATTCGGCCAGGGGTCCGGTAATCGGCAGCAGCACGCCAAAGGTCAACGGCCCGGCCTTCTGGGCCAGGGCCGCCGGGGCCAGGGCCGCCAGCCAGAACGCCGCCCACAAAACCAGCTTTGCCAGCCTCATCCTCTTCCCAACTCCCGCTCCACGACGGTCCATATCAGCTCCTTGCACCCAGTCCGGGCCGGGCGGCGTATGCAGCATATCCAGCCCGGGACATACCCACAAAGCGACCAAAAAGAAACCGCGCCCAGGGCCTCTTTCCAAGGCTCCCGCCTTGGCATATACAAAGACTAAGCGCGGACGCCGGGCCTCCTCCGGTCGCCGCCCACCATGGGTGCCGTTTATGATCGACCCTGCCGACGACGATCCCGCCGCCGAAATGCGGCGTCAAGCCGAAAGCCGCGCCGCCGCTGCCCCCGAGGATGAGGACCTTTCCGACGCCGCCATGGCCCGGCTCATCCTGGAAGCCAGCCCGGCCTATCTGATCCGCTACGCCGTCAAGGACGGCAAACCCGGGCCGGTCTCCTACGTTTCCTCCAATATCGACCGCTTCGGCTTTTCCCGCGAGGAACTGCTCACCGGCCGACGCTCGCCCTGGGATCTCATCCACCCCGACGACCGGGACCGGGTCGAGGCGGCCCTGCGCGACCACGCCGACGCCGGTCGTGACGCCTTTGCCCTGGACTACCGCCAGCGCACCCCCGACGGCGGCGTCCGCCACGTCACCGACCGCATCCAGCTGCACCGCGACGCCGCCGGCCGGGTCGTCGCCGTCCAGGCCCTGGTCCTGGACGTCACCGAAAGCGTGCTGGCCCGCCGCGATCTGGAAATGGTCCTGGACAGCGCCCCCATCCCCATCGTCAAGGTACGCCTGGGCGACGACGGCGACCGCCGCCTCGAATACCAGAACCCGGCCGCCGAGCGGCTGTTCGGTAAGGGCGCCACCGGGCTGTCCTGCAAGAATTCGCTCTGCAACAAGGAGACCTGCCCGGTCCTGGCCGACGAGTCCGGCCTGGTGCGCGAGCGCGAGTGCCTCATAAACACCCTGGCCGGCGAGCGCGTCATGTACAAGACCGCCCGCCGCCTGCCCGGTTCGCCCTCCATCATCGAGGCTATGATCGACGTCACCGAGCTCATGCGCACCCGGCAGCGCCTGACCCGAGCCATGGAGGCCGCCGAGGCCGCCAACCGCGCCAAGTCGCAATTTTTAGCCACCATGAGCCATGAGATTCGCACCCCCATGAACGGCATCATGGGCATGATCGAACTGGCCATGGCCACCGAACTCACCCCCGAGCAGCGCGACTACATCGACCTGGCCCGCCAGTCCGCCGTCCATCTGCTGGAAATCATCAACGACATCCTCGATTTCTCCCGCATCGAGGCCGGGCGCATGGAGCTTGCCCGCTCCCGGTTCTCCCTGGGCCAGGCCCTTGGCGTGTGCCTGCGCCTTTTTGAGGCCCCGGCCGCGCGCAGCGGCAACCGCTTGTCCCTGGACATCGCCCCGGACGTGCCGGGCGAGCTGGTCGGCGATCCCGGCCGCCTGGCCCAGATCGTGGCCAATCTCGTGTCCAACGGCCTCAAATTCACCAAAAACGGCTTCGTGCGAGTGGCTGTGGGCCTCGACCCGGACGCCCCCCGCAAGTCCGGCGCGCTGTCCCTGCGTTTCGACGTCTCCGACGACGGCATCGGCATCCCGACCGACAAGCAGGCCCGCATCTTCGATTATTTCACCCAGCTCGACGCCAGCCTCAACCGAGGGGCCGGCGGCACGGGCCTGGGGCTGGCCATCAGCAAAAGCCTCGTGACCCTCATGAGCGGCCGTATCTGGGTCGCTTCCGACCCGGGCCGCGGCAGCACCTTTTCCTTCACCGCCGCCTTCGACCTGCCCGAAGCCCCGCTCCAGGCCACCCCTTCGCCCCCGGCCACGGCTAGGCCAGGCGGACCAGTCACCCCCCTTCGCCTGCTTTTGGTCGAGGACAACAACATCAACCAGATCGTGGCCAAACGGCTCCTGGAACGCCGGGGGCACATGGTCACCGCCGTGGACAACGGCCGCCAAGCCCTGGCCGTCCTGGCCGAAACACCCTTCGACTGCGTGCTCATGGACGTGGAAATGCCGGACTTAAGCGGCCCCGAGACCCTGGCCCTGCTGCGCGACCCGGTCCGCTTCGGACCGGCCGCCGCCACCCCGGCCGTGGCGCTCACCGCCCACGCCGTCAAAGGCTACCGCGAACGGATGCTCCAAGCCGGTTTCGACGACTACGTGGCCAAACCCATCGACATGCACGAACTCGACGCCGCCCTGGCCCGCGTCGCCGCCAGGCGGGCCATGAAGGGCGAAGAGAAGATGCCTCCGGCGGCCGGGGGCCTAAGGCCCCCGGACCCCCCAACGGGGTAAAGGAAATCATCATGCGCGTACTCATCGTGGAAGACGACCTGGACGCTGCCGCCTATCTGGTCAAGGGACTCAAGGAATCGGGCTATGTGGTGGACCATGTGGCCGACGGCCGCGAGGCCCTCTACCGCGTGGCCGCCGAGACCTACGACGCCTGCGTGGTCGACCGGATGCTGCCCGGCGTTGACGGGCTGACCATCGTCAAGACCATGCGCTCGGCCGGCAACGCCGCCCCGGTGCTCATTCTTTCGGCCCTGGGCGACGTGGACGACCGGGTCAAGGGCTTAAAGGCCGGCGGCGACGACTATCTGGTCAAGCCCTACGCCTTTGCCGAGCTGCTGGCCCGGCTGGAGGCCCTGCTGCGCCGGGGCCGCTCCGACGCCCCGGACACCATGCTCAAGGTGGCCGACCTGGAAATGGATCTGGTCGGCCGCACCGTGCGCCGGGCCGGCCGGCCCATCGAACTCAAGCCCAAGGAATTCGCCCTGCTCGAATACCTCATGCGCCACGCCGGCCATGTGGTCACCCGCACCATGCTGCTGGAAAACGTCTGGGACTATTCCTTCGATCCCCAGACCAACGTCATCGACGTCCATGTGAGCCGCCTGCGCCAGAAGATCGACAAGGGCCACGACAAGCCGCTTCTCTCCACCATCCGCGGCGCCGGGTACAGCCTGCGTGATAG
The DNA here is from genome assembly GCF_000010665.1 of Solidesulfovibrio magneticus RS-1. Classification (NCBI taxonomy): domain Bacteria; kingdom Pseudomonadati; phylum Thermodesulfobacteriota; class Desulfovibrionia; order Desulfovibrionales; family Desulfovibrionaceae; genus Solidesulfovibrio; species Solidesulfovibrio magneticus. The sequence continues at coordinate 4,283,018 of NC_012796.1, forward strand.
CCACTAAGATCCTGCGTTCCTCCACCCTGCGCCTGTCCATCCTGCACATGGCCGCCTTCGGCCTGTCGGTGCTGGTGCTGTTGTGGTTCATCTATTCGTCCACGGCCGGTTTCATGGAACGCCAGACCGACGAAACGATAAACGCCGAGATCCAGGGGCTGGCCGAACAGTACAGCCAGCTCGGGCTGACCGGGCTTATCCGCGTCATCAAGTCCCGCGTGGCCAAGGACAAGGCCGGATCGAGCGTCTATCTCCTCACCGACTGGAAATTCAATCCCCTGGCCGGCAACCTGCCCGACTGGCCCAAGTTCAAGGACACCGGCTCGGGCTGGTTCGACGCCACCCTGGAGGACACCGAGAACTTCGAGCCGCGCCGGGTGCGGATGCGCTACTTCCTGCTGCCCGGCAACTTCCATCTGGTGGTCGGCCGCGACGTGTCCGAGCGGGTCAAGGTGGAACGGCTCATCGTCGACGCGCTCATCTGGGGCATGCTCCTCACCGTCGTTCTCGGCGGGGCCGGGGGCGTGTTGACCAGCCGCTGGATGCTCAAGCGCATTGACGTCATCACCAAGGCCAGCCGGGAAATCATGAACGGCGACCTCAGCCGCCGCATCCCCACCCGGGGGGCCGGCGACGAATTCGACCGCCTGGCCGAAAACTTGAACGCCATGCTCGACCAGATCGGCCGGCTCATGGACGGCGTCAAGCAGGTCTCCAACAACATCGCCCACGACCTGCGCGGCCCCCTAAACCGCATCCGCTCGGGCCTGGAAATCACCCTGTCCCGGCCCCAGGAGCCCGAGGCCTGCCGCCAGGCCCTGGAACGGGCCATCACCGAGATCGACGGGCTGCTGCAAACCTTCAACGCGCTTTTAACCATCGCCCAGGCCGAATCCGGGGCTCGCCGCCAGGATTTCACCGACATCGACCTGACGAGCCTGGCCGCCGACGCCGCCGAACTCTACGAGCCCGTGGCCGAGGAGGCCGGCCTGTCCCTGGAAGTGGACCTCGCCCCCCAGGTGACCGTGCCCGGCAACCGCCACCTGCTCTCCCAGGCCCTGGCCAACCTCCTGGACAACGCCGTCAAATACACCCCCGACGGCGGCCGGGTGACCCTGTCGCTGACCTCCGGCCCGGCCGGCCCGGAACTGACCGTGGCCGACACCGGCCCGGGCATCCCCCCCGAACACCGCGAATTCGTCCTGGAGCGCTTTACCCGCCTGGAATCGAGCCGCAATACCCCGGGCAGCGGCCTGGGCCTGTCCCTGGTCGCCGCCGCCGCCGGCCTGCACCAGGCCGAGTTGCGCCTGGGCGACAACAGCCCCGGTCTTCGCGTCACCCTGGCCTTCCCGGCCGGCCGCGCCAAAAGTTAAATTATCGTTCATCCTACGGCCATTCCCGTTTCACGTCCCACTCCTATACAGTAGCCATCGAACGAGGCGGAAACGCCCGGGCGAGACACCCAAGACAAAACCCTCAGCCTTGTTTCGCCATACCGGATGGCCCCTCCCATCCTCAGGCGGTCCCAAGGACGCTCTCCCCCTCCTTGAACGAAGCCCCCGCTCCCCGGCGGGGGCTTCCTTTTTTGGGTAGAACGAAAAACGAATTCTAAGCTGGAATTCATGGAGCGGCCATGGCCGTTTCATGGGCCGGGACTATCTCTTCAATCAACGGCAGACGGCCACCCCCTCCGGCCCCTGCACTTGCCGCCAAACACACGGCCCCCGGGGCGGTCCCCTCCCGCAACCGGAAGCCTGTTCTCCCCCTCCTCGACAGCGAAACCCCCGCTCCCCGGCGGGGGTTTCCTTTTGTCCAACCCGTCGCCGAATTCATCCCCCCTCCATGCCGTTTTCATGATCCGGCCTTATTTGTGTTTTGACGGCCCAGGCCACCCCTCAGGCCCGGACGTCAACGCCGTCCCGGCAGGCAACCGGCAAACGGCGTGACCGCACATGCTCTCCTCCCTCCTTGAAAGGCCCCCGCTTCCCCGGCGGGGGCCGCCTTTTTGTAATGCCGCGCCCTCTTGTTCCCGACCACGCGTTGCCATGTTCTGGCCTTTCCCGTAGTGTTCCAACCAGACTTATCCTTCTCCAACCTGCGACATGCTGCGTGCGGAGGCCTTTCGTGGCTGTACAACCTTCCGGTTCCGGCGGCGCGTTTGGCGTCTTGCGCCGTTTCTCCCTCTCCTGGCGCTTTGTCCTGTTGCTGGCGCTTTTCGCCCTGTTCACGGCCGGCATGATCCTCACGTTCTCCCGCGAGCTCCAGCGTCTTGAAGACCACACCGTCTCCGCCGCCCAGGACATCATGCTGCAAGGCGAACGGCAAAAGCTGGCCGTTGCGTCCAACGGCATGGCCCAGGCCATTGCCGCCATCGTCAAAGATGTGCCGGATAAGGAAAAGCGCTACGACATCATCCGCAACATGGTCGATGCCTTCCGCTTCGAGGACGACAAGTCCGGCTACTTTTTCGTCTACCAAGGCACGGTCAACATCGCCCTGCCGCCAAACAAAGCCAATCAAGGCAAGGATCTGGGCGACGTCAAAGACAAGAACAACGTCTATTTCGTCCGCGAACTCGCCAAAGCCGCCGCCGCCGGTGGCTTCGTGGAATACGTCTTCCCCAAGCCCGGGGCCGGCGACCAGCCCAAACTCGCCTACGCCATCGCCATCCCCGGCACCGACCTCTGGCTCGGCACGGGCGTGTACATCGACAACGTCGACCGCACCAAGGCCGCCATCAAGGCCGACAACGCCGCCCGCATCCGCGACGCCCTGACCGCCATCGCCGTGGCCTGCGGCCTGGGCCTGGCCATCCTCATCGGCCTGTGCCTCGTCATCATGGCCTCCGTCACCGGCCCCATCCGCCAGACCACCCAGGCCGCCATGCAGTGCGCCGCTGGCGACCTGTCCGTGCGCCTGGACGCCGTCGGCAACGACGAAGCCGCCCGGATGCAGGTCGCCCTCAACGCCATGGTGGCCACCCTGCGCGACAACATGGCCGCCATCGAAACCAAGACCAAGGAAGCCGAGGAAAAGGCCCGGGCCGCCGAGGCCGCCACCCGACTGGCCGAGGACGCCACCCGCAAGGCCGAACAAGCCCGGGCCGAAGGCCTGGCCCACGCTGCCGCCCGTTTGGGCGGCGTGGTGTCCGTCGTCGATTCCACCTCGGCCGAGTTGGCCACCCGCATCGCCGAATCCAGCCAGGGAGCTGAAGACCAGTCCCGGCGCATGGCCGAAACAGCCACGGCCATGGAAGAAATGAATGCCACCGTCCTGGAGGTCGCCAGAAACGCCTCGTCCGCTTCGCAGACCGCCGAGACGGCCCGCTCCAAGGCCGTGGACGGCTCGGGCGTGGTGGAAGAAGTGGTGGCCGCCATCGGCGCGGTGGAGCGCCAGGCCCAAAGCCTCAAGGCGGATATGGGGGCGCTGGGCAAGCAGGCCCAGGACATCGGGGCCATCATGAACGTCATCTCCGACATCGCCGACCAGACCAATCTGCTGGCCCTAAACGCCGCCATCGAGGCCGCCCGGGCCGGCGACGCCGGACGCGGCTTCGCCGTGGTGGCCGACGAGGTGCGCAAGCTCGCCGAAAAGACCATGACCGCCACCAAGGAAGTCGGCGACGCCATCCGCGGCATCCAGGACGGGGCCCGGCGCAACGTCGGCAATGTGGACGCCGCCGCCGGAGCCGTGGAAAAGGCCACCTCCCTGGCCGCCGCCGCCGGCGAGGCCCTGGCCAGCATTGTCACCCTGGTGGAAAACGCTTCCGATCAGGTGCGCTCCATCGCCACGGCGGCCGAACAGCAGTCCGCCACCAGCGAGGAAATCAATCGATCGGTGGAAGCCGTCAGCGCCACGGCCGAGGCCAGCTCCCGCACCCTGGCCGACGCCTCCCGAGCCGTGGCCGAACTGGCCGGCCAAACCCAGGAACTGGCCGCGCTCATGGAAGAACTCGAACGCGAAGGCCGCGCCGCCCCCCGGGCGCTGACGTAACCGGCAGGGCGCTGCCCTGCACCCGGCAGGGCGCTGCCCTGCACCCGCCGGGCGCTGCCCGGACCCGCACGGGCGCTGCCCGTGACCCGCCGGGGGGCTAAGCCCCCCGGACCCCCTGGCCGTCTGTGGCGGGCGGAGGAACCACAAGCGAGTGGGATAGGCACGGGAAGCGGAGGGGCGCGCCGCGCGGGCCTTGATCGTCTCGCCGTCAGCCGGCGTCGGCCTCGGGGCGTTGCTCGGCCCAGAACAGCAGCGCGTCCAAGGCCGGACACAAAGCCTGGCCCCACTCGGTCAAGCGATACTCCACCTTGGGCGGCGTCTGGGGATACACTTTTCGCGACACCAGGCCGTCCGCCTCCAACTGCCGCAACTGCTGGGCCAACATCTTCTGGGATATCCCCGGAATAAGCCGCTCCAAGTCGCTATAGCGCTGCACCTGCCCGCCAAACAGGTGAAACAGGATCAGCAGTTTCCAGCGGCCTTCCAGCAAATGCAGGGTCTTTTCGACATCCTCGGCCGCCGTCACGACCGTATACACTTTCCTCATGGTGAGTCGCTCACTTTTCCGTGCGTTCTTGAAGAAGCGCCCCGGCGGGCTTACTGGTCTCCATCATCCCAGAACACAAAACGAGGCCCGCCATGCCAAGCCCTCTCCCCCAACCCGTGGCCGACTATTTCGCGGCCAGCAACGCCTCGGATTTACTTCGGCTCGAACGCTGTTTTGCCGATAACGCCGTGGTGCGCGACGAAGGCCGGGAACACCACGGCCCCAAGGCCATCGCCGACTGGCACGCCCAAACGAAACAGCAATACCGCTATAAAACCGAAGTCCTCGACAGCCGGGGCCACAGCGACGCCGTGACCGTCAAGACGCGGGTCGCCGGCGACTTCCCCGGCAGCCCCGTCGAGCTGGAACAGCGTTTTTGCCTGTCGCCCGAGGGCATCACAGCACTGGAGATCAAACCATGTCAATGAACCTGGAACTGGCCGGAAAACGCGCCCTGGTGACCTCCGCCACCAAAGGCATCGGCGCGGCCGTCGCCCAAGCCCTCCGGCAGGCCGGGGCCGACGTGCTTGCCGTCGCCCGGACCCGGCCCGAGAGCTTGTCCCCGGACGCCTTTGTCGCCGCCGATCTGACGACCCCCCAAGGCTGCGCCGACCTCGCCCGGGCCGTGGCCGAACGGTGGCAGGCCGTCGATGTCCTGGTCCATGTGCTCGGCGGTTCCTCGGCCCCGCCTGGCGGCTTCGCCGTCCTGGACGACGAGGTCTGGCAACGGGAACTCGACCTGAACCTCATGGCCGCCGTGCGCCTCGACCGCGCCCTGCTCCCGGCCATGATCACCCAGGGCTCCGGCGTCGTCATCCACGTGACCTCCATCCAGGACCGTCTGCCCTTGCCCGATTCCACCACCGCCTACGCCGCCGCCAAGGCCGCCCTGTCCACCTACAGCAAAAGCCTATCCAAGGAACTCGCCCCCAAGGGCATCCGCGTCGTGCGGGTGTCGCCCGGCTGGGTGGAGACCGAAGCCGCCGTCGCCCTGGCCCATCGCTTGGCCGACCAAGCCGGCACGGACTACGAGGGTGGCAAACGGATCATCATGCAGGCTCTGGGCGGCATCCCCCTGGGCCGGCCGGCCAAGCCAGCGGAGGTGGCCAACCTCGTCGTCTTCCTGGCTTCCCCCCTGGCCGCCGCCATCACCGGAACCGAGTATGTCATCGACGGCGGAACCATTCCGACCGCATAAAGGAGACCCCATGCCCGCGTATTTGCTCTTCATTCGGGAACGGCTGCGGGACCAGGCACAGTACGCCGTTTACAAGGACACGGTCCCGGCCGCCATGCAAGGCCATGACGCCACGGCTCGCGCCGTCTACGGCTTGTGCGAAACCCTGGAAGGTCCCGAGGCCCAAGGCGTCGTCATCCTGGAATTCGCCTCCATGGCGGCGGCGCGCGACTTCTACCACAGACCGGCCTACCAGGAGGCAAGCCGCGCCCGACACCTGGGCTGCGACTACCGCGTCATCCTGACCGAAGGCCTCTAACCGGCAGGGCGCTGCCCTGCACCCGCCGGGCGCTGCCCGGATCCGCCGGGGGGATAATCCCCCCGGACCCCCTGGCCGTCTGTGGCGGGCGGGGTAACCACAAGCGGGTGGGATAGGCGCGGATACGCGGTTGACGCCGTGCGCCGCCGCAAAAAACGGGGCCGTTGATGCCGCCGGCCAACGCCGGGAGCGTCAACGGCCCCAAAGTTTTCCTGTCCCGGGTCGCCCGGGAAAAAACTAGGCTTGGATCTGTTCGCCGGTCAGGCCGAAACGGCGCGTGCGATTGCAGTAGTCGGCGAGGATGGCGTCAAGACAGGCCGGGGTGAAGTCCGGCCACAGCGTCTCGGGAAAAGCAAATTCGCTGTAGGCCGACTGCCACAGCAGATAGCCGGACAGACGCATCTCGCCGCTGGTGCGGATGATGAGGTCAGGGTCGGGCTGGCCGGCGGTGTAGAGCTCGGCGGCCAGGGCCTCCTCGGTGACGGCCTCGGAAGCCAGGCCCTTGGCCGCCAAACGGCGGCAGGCCCGCAGGATCTCCTCGCGCCCGGAATAGTTGAGCGCCAGATTGAGCGTCATGGCCTCGCAGTGGGCCGTCTTGGCGATGACCCGGGACAACACCGTGCGCGCGGCCAGGGGCAGCTCGTCCAGCTCGCCAAGCACCTTGAAGCGGATGGACTGGGCCAAAAGCGTGTCGAGTTCCTTGGTCAGAAAACGCACGAGCAGGTCGAAGAGGAATTTGATCTCGTCGGCCGGCCGGCCCCAGTTTTCCTTGGAGAAGGTGTAGAGCGTCAGGTGTTCGATGCCGAGCTCGCGACAGCGCGTGACGATACCCCGGGCCGACTCCACGCCGGCCCGGTGTCCCTCGCTGCGCGGCAGCCCGCGCATGGTGGCCCAGCGGCCGTTGCCGTCCATGATGACGGCCACATGCCGGGGCAACGGAAGCTTCTGGACGTCCAGGGCTAGATCTCCATGATTTCCTTTTCCTTCTTGGAAAAGGCCTCATCGGTTTTGACGATGTAGTTGTCGGTGAGCTTTTGCACGTCGTCCTGGCCCTTGCGCTGATCGTCCTCGCTGATGGCCTTGTCGTTCTTCTTTTTTTTCAGCAGCTCGTTGGCGTCGCGACGCACGTTGCGCATGGCCACCTTGGCTTCCTCGACGTACTTCTTGGCCACCTTGACCAGATCCTTGCGGCGGTCCTCGGTCAGAGGCGGAATGGAAATACGGATGATCTTGCCGTCGTTGACCGGCGTCAGTCCCAGGCCCGACTTGAGGATGGCCTTTTCGATGTCGGCAAAGGCCTTGCGGTCCCAGGGCTGGATGGTGATGGTGCGGCTGTCGGGGGTGGCCACCGAGGCCAGCTGGTCGAGCTGGGTCGCGGTGCCGTAATAGTCCACGCGCACGCCGTCGAGGAGCGAAGTCGTGGCCCGTCCGGTGCGCAGACGGGAGAACTCCTTGTCCAGGGCGGCCAGCGCCTTTTTCATCCGATCTTCAGCGTCCTTGAGCACGGTCTGCATGTTATTGGCCTCCTTTGACGACGGTGCCGACAGGTTCGCCGGCCAGCACCCGGCTCAGATTTCCAGCGGTAAACATATTAAAGACCACGATGGGCATGTTGTTGTCCATGGCCAAGCTGATGGCCGTGGTGTCCATGACCCGCAGCCGCTTTTCCAGCACGTCCATGTAGGTCAGCTCGTCGAATTTCACGGCGTCGGCGTGCTTGGCCGGGTCCTTGTCATACACGCCGTCGACCTTGGTGCCCTTGAGGATGGCCTCGCTTTTGAGTTCCATGGCCCTAAGCGCCGCGGCCGTGTCCGTGGTGAAATACGGATTGCCCGTGCCGGCGGCGCAGATCACCACCCGGCCCTTGTCCAGGTGGTGCAGGGCGCGGCGGCGGATGTAGGGCTCGCAGACCTCGCGCATGGTGATGGCCGACATGACGCGGGTGGACAGTCCCTGCTTCTCCAGGCCCTCCTGCACGGCCAGGGCGTTTAACACCGTGGCCAGCATCCCCATGTAGTCGGCCGAGGACCGATCCATGCCGGCGGCCTGCTCCGAGACGCCGCGAAAAATGTTGCCGCCGCCGATGACCAGGGAGATCCTGGCCCCCTTTTCGGTTGCCGACACGATCTCCCGGCAAAAATTCGTGATGGTCTGGTTGTCGATGCCAAACGGCCGGCCGCCAGCCAACGCCTCGCCGCTGATCTTAAGCAAAACCTGGGAAAACCGCAATTTCGACATGGGACGTCTCCTGAAGGGGAAGGGTGTCGGTCCATGGCCGGCCAGGGCCGGACGCGCGGCGACGCGGGATGCCCCCCGTCTGACGCGCCGGTTAGCCACAGGCCGCCTCCGGGCCATCCGCCCCCTCCCGAACAGACGACGACCGTTGGCGGCGTGTCCGACGGGGCAAGGCGTCGCCCGCCCGGTCGGGCGGTTGCGCCATCTTGCCCGCATCGGGCCGCGATGCAAGCGAAACCCTGGCGGGTTCGCCCTGCGACTCAAAAAAAACGGGCCTTGCGGCCCGTTTAAGCATTGGTGCGTGGCCGCCTAGGCGTCCTCGCCCAGGGCCATGCGGCTAAAGCGTCCGATCTGGACGTTCTCGCCGATGACGCCGACGAGTTCGTTCATCAGGTCCTTGATGGTGACCTTGTCGTCTTTGATAAACGGCTGCTCCAACAGGCAGATTTCCTTGTAGAGCTTCTTGACCCGTCCATCGACGATCTTCTCGGCGATGGCTTCGGGCTTGCCCTCTTCCATGGCCTGGTTCTTGAAGATCTCGCGTTCCTTGGCCAGCAGGTCGGCCGGCACTTCCTCGGGGGTCACGCACACCGGGTTGGCCGCGGCGATCTGCATGGCCACGTTTTTCGCGAACTCCAGGAAGCGCTCGGAGCGGGCGACGAAGTCGGTCTCGCACTTGATCTCGACCATGACGCCGAGCTTGCCGTTGGAGTGGATGTAGGAGCCGATCACCCCTTCCGAGGTGGCGCGGCCGGCACGCTTCTGGGCCTTGGACAGCCCCTTCTCGCGCAGCCAGGCAACAGCCTTTTCTTCATCGCCGTTGCACTCGCCAAGAGCCTTCTTGCAATCCATCATGCCCGCGCCGGTCTTGTCGCGCAGGGCCTTCACGCTGGCAGCGGAAATAGCCGACATGGGGGAATCCTCCTACTCGCCGGTGGTTTCGGTAGCGGTTTCGGCTTCATCGACCGGGGCGGCTTCGGGCTTTTCGTCCTTGTCCGCAACCGGCTCGACGTCCTTGTTCTGGGCAGCGCCTTCCATGCAGGCTTCCGCGATGCTGGCGGCAAAAAGCTTGATGGCCCGGATGGCGTCGTCATTGCCCGGGATCACGTAGTCGATGACGTCGGGATCGCAGTTGGTGTCCACCACGGCCACGATGGGGATGCCGAGCTTGCGGCATTCCTGCACGGCGATCTCTTCGCGCTTGGGGTCGATGATGAACGCGGCCTGGGGCAGGCGATCCATGTGCTTGATGCCGCCCAGGTTATCGTTGAGCTTGGCCACTTCGCGGCCCATCATGACGATTTCCTTTTTCGGAAAGCGCTTGATGGAGCCGTCCTCGAACATGCGTTCGAGGGTCTTCATGCGGTCGATGCTCTTTTTGATGGTCTGGAAGTTGGTGAGCATGCCGCCCATCCAACGGTTGGTGACGGAAAACTGGCCGACGCGCTCGGCTTCCTTTTTCACCGACTCCTGGGCCTGGCGCTTGGTGCCCACGAAGATGACCCGGCCGCCGCCGGCGACGACGTTGGAAATGAAGTCGTGGGCCTTCTGGTACAGCTTGACGGTCTGCTGCAGGTCGATGATGTGAATGCCGTTTCTGGCCCCGAAGATGAACGGGCGCATCTTGGGGTTCCAGCGACGGGTCTGGTGCCCGAAGTGGACGCCGGTCTCAAGCAGTTGCTTCATGGTAACGTAAGGCATGGGAACTCCTTGGGTTTTCCCTCCGCCCCGAAATTTGGGCCGGACCATCCGGCACCCAGGATTGGCTCGCGGGGCGTGCGTGTTTGGAGAACTGCGGCTTGTAGTCCGCTTTTCTCGAAAAGGCAAGCGCCCGGACGGCCCGGACGCGAACTTCCTACTGCAGGGGCGCGGCCTCGCCTTCGGCCCGCACCGGGTTGATGAGCACCCCCACCCCGTCGATCTCCACCCGGGCCTCGTCGCCAGGGGTAAGCGGACACGGCCTCGCCGGCGAACCGGCCAGGATCACGTCGCCGGGCAGAAGGGTCATCACCGAGGAGACGAAGCTCACCAGCTCGAAAGGCCCCACGGCCATGTCGGCGCAGGACCCCGTCTGCACGGTCTGGCCGTTTATGAGCAGGCGCAGGGTCAGGCTCGCCGGATCGCCGAGCTCGGTCTCGATCCAGGGGCCGATGGGGGCGAAGGTGTCGTAGCCCTTGGCCCGGCCCAGGGTCTCGTCGCGCTGGCGCAGGTCCACGGCCGTGACGTCGTTGGCGCAGGCCAGGCCGAAAAGATGCTTGGGCACGTCGGCCGGAGCCACGTTGCGGCAGGCCCGGCCCATGACCAGGGCCAGCTCGCATTCGGCCTCGACCCGGGCCGAGGCCCGCGGCAGCACGATGGCCTGGCCCGAACCGATGACGGCCGAGGGCGGCTTCAAGAAGAGCATGGGCCCGTCGGACGGGTCGCGTCCCATCTCGCGCAGCCGGTCGCGGAAATTGCCGGCGGCGCAGACCACCTTGGAGGGCGTCACCGGGGCCAGCACCGCCACCTCGGCCAGGGGGATGGGCGCGTCCAGGCCAAGGGTCTTGTCCAGGCAGCGCACGGCGTTTTGCTCCATGAGCAGCTGGGCATAAAAGGCGGCGTCGCCATGGCGCACCCGCAAGACCTTCATGAACGGTTCTCCCGCGTCACAGGGTGATGACCAGGGGCACGACCACCGGGTCGCGTTCCAGGATCTTGCGGAAAAACCGCCGCAAGGCGGAGCGGATGCGCTCCTTGAGCAGATCGGACTGGCCGGGCGGCACGTTTTCGTAGATGTCGAGCACGATGCATTTGGCGTCTTCCAGCACGTGGCTGTAGTGCTGTTCGAAGACGAACCCCTTGGACAGGATGTTGGGGCCAAAGGTCAGCTCGCCGGATTTCTCGTCCACCACCAGCACCACGATGACCAGCCCCTCGCCGGCCAAGAGCTGGCGTTCCTTGAGCACGGTGACGCCCACGTCGCCCACGCCCTTGCCGTCGACATAGATGTGCTCCACCGGGATGGCGTCCTCCAGGCGGATGAGGCCCTCGGCGAAGGTCACGGGCTGGCCGTCCTCGATGACCAGGGCCCGTTCCGGGGCCACGCCGCAGGACACGGCGATGCGGGCGTGCTTGACCAGATGGCGGTATTCGCCGTGGATGGGAATGAAAAACTTGGGCGAAACGGTCTTGAGCATGAGCCGCAGCTCGTCGGCATGGGCATGGCCCGAGGCGTGGATGGCCTGGACCCGCTCGTAGAGCACCTCGGCCCCGAGCTTGTAGAGGCGGTTGATGAGCCGGGTGATGGCCCGGATGTTGCCCGGAATGAAGCGCGAGGACAGGATGACGGTGTCGCCTTTTTGGATCTTCACCTGCCGGTGTTCGCCGTAAGCCAACCGGGACAGCGCCGAGAGCGGCTCGCCCTGGGAGCCGGTGACCAGCAGCACCACCTGTGCGTCGGGCAGACTGGCCAGTTCCTCAAGGGTCGCCTCGGTTCCGGGAGGGACACGAAGGTGTTTCAGTTCCCGGGCGATCTCGATGTTGGTGAAAAGGCTCTTGCCCGAGACCGCCACCTTGCGGCCGGTGGCGTGGGCCAGATCGTAGATCTCCTGCATCCGCTGGATGTGGCTGGAAAAAAGCGTCACCACGATGCGGCCGGAACAGGTGGCGAAAATATCGCCCAGGGCGGCCTTGATCTCGCGCTCGGTGAGCGCGAACCCCTCGCGCTCGGCGTTGGTGGAGTCGGAGAGCAGCAGCATGGCCCCGTCCCCGGAAAACCGCTTGATGGCGTCGAGGTCGGTGGCGTGGCCGTCCAGGGGATTGCGGTCGATCTTGAAATCCCCGGTGTGGACGATGCGCCCGGCCGGAGTTTCGATGCCCAGGGCAAAGCCGTGGACGATGGAGTGGCACACCGGAAAGAAGGTGACCTTGAAATCGCCCAGGGTCACCGTGTCGCCGGCCGAAACCGGCACGCAGGTGGTGAATTCCTTAAGCCCGTGCTCTTCGAGCTTCTTGCCGGCCAGGGCCAGGGTGAAACTTGAGGCGTACAGCGGCGCGTCGCAGCTGCGCATGAGCCACGGCAGCGCGCCGATATGGTCCTCGTGGCCGTGGGTCAGCACGATGCCTTTGAGTTTGTCGCGGTTTTGCAAAATGAAATCGAAACGCGGAATGACCACGTCGATGCCGAAAAGGGAGTCGTCGGGAAACATGAGTCCGCAGTCCACGACGATCATGGAATCGCCGGAAACCAGGGCCATGCAGTTAAGCCCGATTTCGCCGAGGCCGCCCAAGGGATAGAGGGTCACGGCGGGGGAGCCTGTCATGCGCGCATCTCCTGATAGGCCGCGTCCATGCGGTCCCAGAGGTCGTTTTTGAAATTTTCACGCTCCTTGAGCGTATACAGGGCGGCGGCGTCAAAGGGGGGCAGGGCCCGCAGCCGCACCACGCCCGGGGTCAGCCGGCGGCCGTGCTTGGGCAGCACGCCCCCGGACCCCTCAAGCACCAACGGGGCCACCTGGGCCTGGCACTTGAGCGCCACGATCATGCCGCCGGTCTTAAAATCCTGGAGCTTGGAATAATCCATGGACCGGGTGCCTTCGGGAAAGACCAACAGGCCGATCCCCCGGGAAACAAGGTCGACGGCTTCCTGAATGGATTCCATGGCCTTGCGCCGGTTGCCCCGGTCGATGGCCACATGGCCCATGCGGCGCATGGCCGGGCCGAAGACCGGAATCTGAAACAGGCTCTCCTTGGCCAGGAAACGGAAGTTCCAGCCCGACAGCGCGGCGAAGAGGATCGGGATGTCCATGTGGCTTTGATGGTTGGCCATGAAAATGTACGCTTGGCCGGGATCAAGGGCCGACAGGTCGGCTTCGATCCGGATGCCGGCCGCCCCCACGAGGCTTTTGGCCCACAGGCACTCCAGAAAATGGGACACCCGGCCGTCGCGGCCCAGGCGCGCGGTCAGCCAGCACAGGCTGGAAAAAAACAACGTCAGCGGCACAACCGCCAGTTTGAACAGCACAGCTCGCATAGACGCATCCGTTTGACGAAGGAAAAGGGCCGCCCCGCGACGGGGCTGGCCGGGCCGCCTGCCATCCTAGTGCCCTGCGCCGAAAAAATCCAGCCTTGCGGTGCGCCCGCCGGGTATTGCCGGCCGGCCTTGCGTCGCCAACGCTTTTTTGGCATCACATGAACCGGATTGCCTGTTCAGGCGGACCGATTGCAAGGGGGCTCCATGAAAATTCTCATCGTGGACGATGACCAGCTCTCGCAGATCACCCTGCGGGCCACCCTGGCCCCATTTGGCGAGTGCGTCTGCGCCGGCAACGGCCGCGAGGGCGTGGATCTTTTCACCCTGGCTCTGGACGACGGCAAGCCGTTTGCCGTCGTCTTCATGGACATCCAGATGCCGGTCATGGACGGCCACGCCGCCCTAACCGCCATCCGGGAACTGGAGCGCGCCCGCGCCGTGGCCCCGGGCCAGGAAGCCAAGGTCGTGATGATCACCTGCCATGATGACGTCAAAAACGTGGCCACTTCGTTTTTCCGGGGCAACGCCACCTGCTATTTCACCAAGCCCCTGCATCTGGCCGCCATGGTGGAAACGCTCAAAAAGGAATCCGTGCTGTAGTTTGGCAGTGTGACGCGATCTTCCCAAAAAAGATTTTACTTCGCCGCCTGGAGGGGGTACCTCCTGGCCTATGCCTCCACATTGCGCCGTGCCGCCGGCCGTCCAGTCGGCATGGAGCCGTCGCCCCAAGGAGAGAATATGTCGCTGAAAAAAAAGCCGCTCAAAAGCAAGCCCGTGTGCAAGGTGACATTCGCCTTGACCAAGGAACAGGCCAAGAACGCCTCCGGCGTCCATCTTGTCGGCGAATTCAACGACTGGGACGTGGCCGCCGCGCCCATGCGCCGCCAGAAGGACGGCTCGTTTTCCGCCACCCTCGACCTGCCCGCCGGCCGCGAATACCAGTTCCGTTATCTGATTGACGGAGAAGTCTGGATCAGCGACCCCGAGGCCGACAAATACGCCTTCAGCCCCTTTGGCGACTGCGAAAATTCCGTGGTCGTGGTCTAGCCGCGTCCCCTGGGAAATACGGCCGCCGGTTTCCGGGAAAGCAGTATGCTCGCGGCCAGGCAGCGCCAAGCGCCCGCTGTGGCGTAAGGACCTGACGGGCCTGTGGCGGGGAGAGCCGGAACCGAGGGCTTGCGGCCGCCAGGACACTACGCCAGCGACACGAACCGGGGCCGGACACGGGCCGGGTGGATTTCCGACACAGGACGGCAACCGGCCAGGCCAGCCACGGCGGCCGGACGCCCAAACGGGCCAAACCGCTCAAACGTCTCGCCAAGGCCCGCCGGGCGCGGGACAAACCTCCCCCAGCCATGGCCGCCCGGATACGCAACGTCTGCCTCATCCACTCCTCCTTGGGCCCGGCCTTTGCCGGGCTGGGCATCGCCGCAACCAATCTCGACCCGCCGGCCGGCGTCGTCAGCCTGCCGCAGCTCCTGGCCGGACTGCCCGAGCCGCCGGACTGCGTCATCCACCAGGAGCACCTGGGCAAACGGGTCATCCTGACCGATGTCGAGGCCGCCCCATGCCCGATCCTTTTCTGGGCCCGCGATCCGCACCTCAATGGCTTCTGGCAACGCCATTATGCCCGGCTTTTTGACGCCGTCGCCTCCACCCAGCCCCAGCAGCAGGCCGTCCCTTTGTCCGAAGCCGGATTGCCACGCACGGCCTGGATCACCTGGAACGGCACGGTTCGGCCCTTTGTGCCCTTTGCCGACCGCCGCCACGAGCTGGCCTTCGTGGGCCGCATCACCCCCCATCGCCGCCGCCGGACCTGGTTCGCCGAACATCTGGCCGCCGCCGGGCTTGTCCCCTGCCAGGACGCCCACGGCCCGGCCCTGGCCGCCGTCTACGACGACGCCCGGGCCTGCCCCAACGAGTGCATCGCCGGCGAAGTCAACCAACGGCTGTTCGAAGCCGCTTCCAGCGGCTGCCCGCCGGTGACCGAACGCCAGCCGCCCGGCGTGGAGACGCTGTTCGTCCCGGGACGCGAGGCGCTGTACTACGGCGACGTGCTGGAACTCGACGAGCATATTCGCTTCCTGGCCGGCCATCCCGAAGCGGCCGAGGCCATGGGCCGGGCCGCCCACGCCGCCGTGGCCGACCGCCACCTGCCCCGCCACCGGGCCCAGGCCCTGCTTGCGCTGGCCGAGGCAGCCGCCGCCTCGCCGGGCAGACCGGCCGCCGGCCCCCAGGCCCGGGAGGCCCTGGCCCTGACCCTTTTCGCCCTGTGGCGGGCGGAGCATCTGCCCCTTGGCGCCCCGGAAATCTGGGAACGCCTGTCTGCCGCCCCGCCCACGCCCGCCGTGGCCGCCGCCCTGCTCCACACCGCCGCCGGGCTGGGCAGCCGGGATCTCTACGCCCACCTGGCCGGAGCCTGCCTGGCCCGGCCGGATCTGCGGGCAACCCCCCATGTGGCCGCCGTGGCCTGCCTGGCCGGCTACCGGCTTGGCGACCCCGAGGCCGCCCGCCGGGCCTACGCCGCCTTTGTGGGCGCGACCGGCAAGGCCCGGGCCGCCCGCCTCGACGACCCCTTCGACGCCCTGGTCTTTTTCGCCGCCGCCCTGGAAGGCGACAACCGCGACGCCGCCCCGGGCACGACCTTTGACCCCAAAAAGCTTGTGCCGGACAACGCCGCCGAATGCCTGATCGCGGCCAAGCTGCTGCGCCCCGAGGCCCTGGAGCCCGACCGCCGGCTGGCCGCCATCCTGCGCCGCCATCCCGGCTCCCAGGCCGAACGGGTGGGCTTGCTCTCCAATCTCTCCCTTCACCGCCCCGGCGACTGGTCCCTGGGCCTGGAACTGGCCCTGGCCAATCTGGCCGCCTTTCGCCGCGAGCCAGGCGTCGAGGAAGCCCTGGTCGCCGCCGAGGCGGCCATGGCCCAAGGGCAGGCGGCCCGGTTCGCCCGCCGGCTGGCCGCCGCCGATCCGGCCGGACGCCTGGCCGCCGTCCTGGCCGGGCGCGGCATGGCCCTGCCCGCCGCGCAGGATGGGCCATGACCAGACCCCTTCGCGTGGTCCACTTCTCGGCCTCGCCCCTGGCCGGGATGCCCCTGCGGCTGGTTCGCGCCCAGGCCCGCCATGCCGGCCTGGACGCCCGGCTGATCGAACCCGTGGATTTCGGCCTCTTCGGCCGCGACGTGGTCCTGGCCGACGACCCCGCCGCCGCCCTGGCCCTGGCCGAGACCGCCGATATCCTCCATCTGCACAATTACCTTGACCTGACCTCGACCACCTTTTCGCCCATCGACTTCGCCGCCCTGGCCAAACGCGGCGCGGCCGTGGTGCGGCAGTTCCACAGTACCCCGGCCCTGGTGGCCGGAACCATGGGCATTGCCGTCCAGGCCCTTTTAGCCGATCCCCTGCCCGCCCTGGTCATTGCCCAGTATCCCGAACGGCTCTACCCGCGCGCCCTTATCGTCCCCAATTTCGTGCCCGAGGACGAACCGAAATATCAGCCGGCCGACGCGCCGCCGGCCGTGGACGTCTTTTTCAGCCACACCAAGGCCGTGGGGGCCTTCGAGGACCGCTGGAACACCAAGGCAGCCCCCGAGGTCCGGGCCTTGCTGGCCCGGCTGGCCCAGGAGCGCGGCATAACGGCCGACGTGGCCACGGGCGTTCCCCTGGCCCAGGCCCTGACCCGCAAACGCCGCTCGCGCGTCGTCATCGACGACCTGGCCAGTGGCAGCTACCATCTGACGGGCCTGGAAGGGCTGGCCATGGCCAAGCCCGTGCTGTCCTTTCTCGATGGCCGCTGCCTGGAGCTGTTGGCCGCCTTTGCCGGCACGCCGCGCTGCCCCTTTTTAAACGTGCGTCTGGAAGAAGCCGGGCCGGTCATTGCCGGGCTGCTGGATGATCCCGCCGCCGCCGAGGACCTGGGGCTGGCCGGCCGGGACTGGCTGATGCGCCATTTTTCCGCCAAAACCCGGGTGGAACACTATGTCGCGGCCTATGCGCGGCTCCTGGCCGATCCGGCTTCGGTACGCCGCCAGCCGGAATTGTCCCTGGACGGCCCGGGCCAGCGCTTTTTCGCCGTCGCCCTGCCCGAAGCCGTCCAGGCCGGCCGCCGGGCGGACCATCTGGCGGCGACCGGCCACCCTTGGCCGCCCTTTGCTTCCGGCCGGAATTATGTCCCCTGGCGGTATTCGAAAAAAAGCCACTTCGCGGCCTTTTCGCCGCCGCCGGAACTCGTTTTCCGCGATGCCGGCCTGGCCGATCTCAAATACTACCAGCACCAGCTCGCCTGGCAGGTGCTTTACGCCTCGTTGCCCGAGGGAGCGCGAGTGCTGGAGATCGGCGGCGGCGTCTCGCCCCTTGGGCAGGCCCTGGCCCGGCGCTTCGACTACACCAACCTCGATCCCCTGGCCGGGGCCGGCAATGGTCCGACCGCCGTGCCTGCCGACCAGCCCGGCCGGCTGGTGCGGGCCGGGCTAGGAGATTTTTCCCCCCAATTGCCGGATGGCGCTTTCGACGCCGTGATCTCGGTCTCGGCCCTGGAACACGTGCCCGAGGACCCGGACGCCTGGCGGGCCATGGCCGGGGATCTGGCCCGTCTGGCCAAGCCCGGGGGCTTGCACCTCCACCTCTTCGACGTGGTGGCCAAGCCGGACAGCAACTGGACAAGCGGTTTTCTGCCCTACCTGCTGGCGCGTCTCGGCCGGCGAGACGAACTGGCCGCCTTTGGCGACGCCCTGGCCGACCCGGACTGGCACTTTCTTTCCGAGGCGGCCTACCAGCGCAACTGGCGGCCCATCACCGGCGTCCCCTTCGCCGCCTTCGGCCGGGCCTTTTCCTGGAACCTGTTTTTTACGGCCGAGGAACTGCCGCCCCAGCCCCCGGCGGCCGACGCCGCCGGCCATGCCCCGGCCGTCCACGTCGCCCGCGACGCGGCCACCACCCTCGGGCTGCCGGAAATCCTCTCCCGCAGGCCGCTGCCGGCCATCGGGCTGGTCACGCCGTCCCTCAATCAGGCCCCGTTTCTGGCCGCAGCCCTGGACAGCGTACTGTCGCAAAACTACCCCAACCTCGCCTACGTGGTCCTGGACGGCGGCAGCCGCGACGGCTCACCAGCCCTCATCCGCCGCCAAGCCCGCCATCTGGCCGGCTGGCGCTCCCGACCCGACGCCGGCCACTATCCGGCCGTGGCCGAAGGCCTGGCCGGCAGCCACGCCGACATCCTGGGCTGGCTCAACGCCGACGATCTGCTCCACCCCCTGGCGCTTTTCAAGGTCGCCGACGCCTTCCTGTCCGACCCCGCCGCCGGCTGGATCACCGGCCGGCCCACCGCTTTCGACGCCGCAGGCAGACTCGACTGGGTGCGGCCCGACCTGCCCGAGTGGTCGCCGGATATCTTCTACGGCGGCGACTTCCGGGCGTTTATCCAGCAGGAGAGCACATTCTTTTCGCGGCAGTTGTGGCTGGCGGCCGGCGGCGGCTTCGATCCCGCCTTCCCCCTGGCCGGGGATTTCGAGCTGTGGCTGCGCTTTTTCGCCCGCGCGCCCCTGGTCGTCGTGGACAGGCTCCTTGGCGGCTACCGTCGCCACGGGGCCAATCGGGCCGTGATCGGTTACGAGCAATACCTGGGCGAGGCACGGGCCGCCCTGGACAAGCACCGGGCCGCGCTTTGGCCCGACAAGGAAGGATGAGCGCCATGCGCATCGGCGCGTTGGTTCCGGCCCGCATGGGCTCCAAGCGGTTGCCCGGCAAGAACATCATCGAACTCGGCGGCGTGCCGCTGGTCTGCCGTACCCTGGACATACTGCTGCAAAGCGGCGTGTTCGCCGACGTCACGGTGTCCACGGAAAGCCCGGTCGTGGCGGAGCTGGTGCGCTCGCGCTATCCGGCCGGCGAAGTGGCCGTGCTGCCGCGCCCCGAGTCCCTGGCCGGGGATGATGCGCCCTTGCATCTGGTGGCCGAGCACTACGCCGAAAACCGGCCCGACCTCCAGTGGTTGGGCCTTTTCATGCCGACCTTTCCTTTTCGCACGGCCGACCGGCTGCGTGAAGCCGCCGCCGCCATCCACACCGGCCACGCCCTGCGCGTCCAGGCCGTGCGGCCCGAACAGCACTGGGACCGCGACTACTTCTACCCTGCGGCCGGCGGCTTTGCCCCGGTTTTTGCCGGCTTTCCCAATCTGCTGCGGTTTTCTTCCACGAGCTACATGCTCTGGCGGCGGGAAACCCCAAGATTTCAGGCCATGTACATGGGCTACCGTCTGGGCGAACGAGAGTACCGTCTCGACGTCGGTCTGGCCGAAACCCTGGACATCGACGACGCGGCCGATCTGGCCCTGGCCCGGCGCATCCTGGCCGGGGCGCGCTACGGCCTGACTCCGGCGACGACCACGGCGGTGGGTCCCTATTTCGTCCAAACCCCGGCCGGAGCCGACGTGGCCGCGTTTTTGCGCTGGCTGGGGCCGGAACTCCTGGCCGATCCGGCGAGTCCGCCGCTGCTTTTGCAAAAGCCCAGGCCGCCGCTGTTCACGGCCCGGCTGGTGAGCGATCTGCCGGAACTGCATTTCCTCAACCCCGAAGCCAAGGACCACACCTGGTCGCCGCGCTACATCCAAACGGCCAACACCGCCCACTGTCTGCCCATTTACCAGCAAAGCCCGGTGTGGCGGATCATCCCGCGCGACGCCCCCCAGCATCAACCGCCCGAGCCGGTGGATCGAAGCAGTCTTGGCCAGCCGGCTGCTGCGGCCGACCACCTTATCCCGGCTGCACGCGCACGTTTTGTCGCCGACATGGAAGGCGAGGCGTTCTATGAGGGGCCGTATCGGCTGGAGGATTGAAGGCCGGCATCGCCTCCAATGCCAAACGCCGCCCCGGAGCGATCCGAGACGGCGTTGCTGTTTTGGGGGACAGGAAGAACAGCCGAGAACCAGTTTGTTCTTTATCGCTTGCCGCGCAACCAGACGGCACAAGGGTGTCGGGGGCAGCATTGCCCCTGGCCAGGACGCCGGCCGCCGGGGCAGCACCAACAGCCGCCCCAGGCTATGCCGGCAACCAGCCTGTCCCGGCCCACAACCGCCCCCTACCAACGCCCTTTTAAGCAACTTTTCTCATTACAGGGGTCCGGGGGGATCATCCCCCCGGCCGCCGGAGGCATCCTCCATCTTCCCCCTGCCCTACCCTTCGCTCACGCCGGCCGAGGCGAAGGTCGCCATATCATTATAGATATTGCAGGCCGAGCGCATGAGGAACAGGGCCAGGGCCGCGCCGGTGCCTTCGCCCAGGCGCAGGCCAAGATCGAGCAGCGGCTTTTGGCCCAGGGCGGCCATGATCGGGGCGTAGCCCGGCTCGGCCGAGGCGTGGCTGACGACGGCGTAGTCGGCGACTGTCGGGCAGATGGCCCGGGCGGCCACGTAGGCGGCGGTGGAGATGAAGCCGTCCACGGCGATGGGCAGCCGGCAGGCAGCCGCGCCGATGACCAGACCGGCCAGGCAGGCGATTTCCAGCCCGCCCAGACAGGCCAGGACAGCCACCGGGTCGCCGCCGGCCACGACGTCCGCGTGCAGGGCAAGCCCCTTGGCCACGATGGCCGCCTTGCGGCCCACGCCCCCGGCGTCCAGGCCCGTGCCCGGGCCGGTGATCTCGGCCGGGGAAAGGCCGAGATAGGCGCAGAAAAGCGCGGTGGACGGCGTGGTGTTGGCGATGCCCATGTCGCCGGTGCCAAGAGCCCGCACGCCTTCGGCGGCGGCGGCCTCGGCCAGGGACACGCCAAGCAGCAGCGCGCTCTCGCACTGCTCCCGGGTCATGGCCGGGGCCTCGGCCAGATTGGCCGTGCCCGAGGCCACCCGCGCGCCGGCGAACCGGGGATGGGGGGCGAAGGGATCGCCCAGACAGCCGGCGTCCACCACCCGCAAATCGATGCCGGCCGTGGCGGCCAGGACGTTGATGCCCGCGCCGCCGGCCAGAAAATTGGCCACCATCTGGCGGGTGACTTCCTGGGGAAACAGGCTCACGCCCTCGGCGGCCACGCCGTGGTCGCCGGCGCAGACGTAGATGCGGGCCGGGTCCACGACGGGTTTGGCCCCGCCGCCGATGACGAACAGCCGGGCCGCCAGTTCTTCCAGGCGGCCCAGGCTGCCGCGTGGCTTGGTGAGGTTGTCGAGATGGGCCTTGGCCACGGGAAAAAGCGACTGGTCCACCGGCCGCACGGCGGCCAGGACCTCGGACAGAACGCGGGACATGGAGACTCCTTTTGGGGATGCAAAAGCCGGGCGGCCGGAAGGATCGCCTTCCGGCCGCCGATGCTGCCCGTGCCGGGTGCGGACGTCAATTTTGCAGCAACAGCAAATCCACGGCCGGGCCGGCGGCCGTCTTGGCCGGAAGATTGACATGCCAGACGCCCCGGCCGTGGGTGAAGGCGTACAGCCGTTTGGACTGGGATTCAACCACCAGGGACTCGGTAATGACGTTGGCGAAGCCGGTGTTTTCCACGGCCCAGCTGCCCCCGCCGTCGAGGCTGGCGAAGACGCCGAGGTCCGTGCCGACGTAGAGGCGTTTGCGATTGTTGGGATCGACCACCGGGGCGAAGGTCGGCACGTCGGGCAGGGCTGTTGCGCCCGAGCCGGTGATGGTGGTCCAGGTCACGCCGCGGTCCGTGGACTTGCGCACATGGGCCTGACCAAAGTTGGAGCAGGTCATGTAGAGGATGTTGGAATCGCCCGGGTCGAAAGCCAGGCCGGAAACCTGGCCGGCAACCGGCGTGGAGCTGGTCCAGGTAGGCAGGCTGCCGGTCTGCTGGCCGTTTGTGGTGACGTACACATACCCGTTGCTCGTGCCCACGGCCACGATGTTGGCGTTGCCCGGGGCCACGGCCAGGGCACTGACCGTGCCGCTGCCGGCCATATCGTTGCTGGCCTGGGTCCAGGTGGCCGCGCCGTCGGTGGTGCGCCAGACCTTGCGGCCGCCGAGCCACAGGGTGTTGGGATTGTTGGAGTCCATAAGAAAGGGCGTGATGAAGGGAAAGGTGTTTGAGGCGTCGGTGATGCCGGTGGTGGCGGCGCTGAAGTTCGCGCCGCCGTCGGTGGATTTTTGCAGACTCAGGTTGGTGTATTCGCCGTAGAGGATGTTGGTGTTTTGCGGATTGACGGCCACGGCCCCGCCGTCGCCGCCCATAAGCGAGGTCCAGGCGTTGGCTCCGGCGGCGATGGTTCCCCGGGTGGTGCCGTTGTCCTGGGCTCCGCCGAAAAAGGTCCCCCCGCCCGGGTAGACCGCGCCATAGTAGTACTGGGTGATGCCCAGGCCATTGTTGAGGCTCACCCAGGCGACCTGGGAAGATGAGTCGGAGCAGGTCTGGGTGGTGACGCCGGCTTGGGCGTCGTCGGTACGATACAGCCCGCCGTCGTTGCCGCTGTAGAGAATCTTGTTGCTGCCGCCGTTATAGTCGGGATGAAAGACCAGCACATGGTGGTCGGCATGGTTGTAGGCGGCCTTGCTCGTATTGGCCCACCACACCGAGGCCATGCCCCAGCTCGTCCCGCCGTTGTCCGAGCGAAATAGGTCGATGCCGCCGACCCAGACCATGTTGGCATTGGTCGGGTCCACGGCGATGACGTTGTCGTACCAGCCCTGGTTGGCCAGGGTGGTCAGCGTGCCCTCGCACTGGGAGCAAAAAGCCGAGCAGACGTTGGTCAGCAGCATGTTGGAAAGCACGTCGGTCCCGGAGTTGGTGTAGGCCGCCACCCAGGTCGCGCCGCCGTCGACGGACTTGTAGACAGCAAACAAACCGTTTTCCCATTTGGTCTTGGCGTTGGTGGAGGCCAGGGCGTACATGACGCTCTGGTCGCTCTTGGCCACGGCCAGGGAGGTGCGGTCCATGTTGGCGACGCTGAGCACGTTCGACCAGTTCTGGCCGTTGTCGGTAGTGCGGTAGACAATGGCGGCGCTGCCTGGGGCCATGTACGTGCCGCAGGAAGCCACCACCACGTCGGCGCTGGTCACGTCGGTGCGCACCACCATGTCGGTGCAGCCGTTTACACTCTCGGCGTCCACCTTGCGGGTGAAGCTGGCACCGGCGTCGGTGGAGACGTAGATGCCCTTGCGCGTGGCGGCGTAGACCCGGTTGGAGTCGTTGGGGCTCACCACGATCTTGTTGACGTAATAAAAATCTTCGTTGCCCGTGGAGGCCAGCTGGCTCCAACTCGTGCCGGCGTTGGTCGACTTGAAGATGCCGGCCCCGCGCACGGCGTCCACGTTGTAGTAGCCTTCGCCGGTGCCGGCGTAGAGGATGCTGCTGTTTTTGGGGTCCATGGCCATGGAGCACACAGCCAGATTGGACAAGAGATCGGTCAGCGGCGTCCAGGTCGTGCCGCTGTTGACGGTCTTCCAGACGCCGCCGGCCACGCCGCCGAGGTACATGGTGGCCGGGGTGGCCGGATCGATAAGCAAGGAACGCACCCGCCCGCCCACATTGCCCGGCCCCACGCCCGTCCAGCGGCCAAGGGCCTGGCCAAAGGGCGCGTCGGCCTTGGCATCGGCGGCGGAGACAAGTTTGTCGGCTTGGGTGGAAAAGACCGGCATGGCCTGCATGGCCTGCATGGCCTCGACATAGCGCTGGACCGGAATGGCGGTCTGGCCCACGGGAGCGCGTTTCTCGGCAAAAAAGATTTGGGCTTCCCGGGGCTTGTCAAAGCTCTTCTTGGGCTTGGCCCGTTTGCGCTCCATGATCTTGGCCAGGCGGGCCGCCTCGGCCTGGGGATCGAGGGCGGCCAGTTTCTTGGCCTCGGAAATCCCCGGCTTGAAGGCCGGCTCAGGTGCAGGCGCGGCGGTCTGGGCGGCGGGCTTGGCCGCCGGGACCGGCCCCTCGCCCTGGCTGCAGCCCCAAAGTCCGAGCGCCGCGCAGCCGGCGAGCATCAACCAAACAAAGCATGGCCACCTAAGACGTCGACGAGGCATGGCCTCCCTCCCGGGTTGCAGGTTCTTGAAACGACCAAACCCTTCCCGCCGCCAACGCCCCAGGGATGCCCTCGCCCGGGGCCTCGTGTCGCGCTCACGAAAAGCGCACAGGACATATCAAAGAAAAAAACTCTCGTATTTTTTTAAGGGACGCGGCATCAGCCCCCGGCCTGGGCAAAACGTGGCTGGCCCGTGGAATCAAGCACGGCCTGCCAATAGTCCGAGGCGATGTCCACGCGCTTGCGCTCGCCGGTGACGAGCCGCAACGGCACATGGACGAAGCGGTCGTTGACCGAGCCGATCATGAGCCCGGTCTTGCCGGCCATGCCGGCGTGGACGGCCAGACGGCCCAGAAAGCCGCAGTAGACGGCGTCAGCAGTGTTGGCCGGCACGGAGCGGATGATGTAGCTGGGGTCGATGGCCTTGAGCGTGATGGGCAGGCCGGCCGCCTTGCAGTGGGCCTTGATGCGCGCGGCCAGCAGGCCGCAGAAATCGCCGAGCACCGGATTGCCCGAGGGATCGAACCGGCCGGTGTCGTCCACGAGATGCTGCCCGCCGCCCTCGGCCGCCACGATGACGGCATGGCCCCGGGAGCGCAGGCGCTTTTCCAGCACGTCCAGCACCCCGCCCGGCCCGTCCAGGGCAAACAGGTCCTCGGGCACCAGCACCATGTTGACGTGCTTGAGCCCCATGCTGGCCTCGGCGGCGATAAACCCGGACTGCCGGCCCATGAGCTTGACCAGGCCTATGCCGTAGGGCGCGCCCGAAGCCTCGACATGGGCGCAGGCAATGGCTTCGGCGGCCTGCTCCACGGCGGTGGCGAAGCCGAAGGTGCGCGAGACGAAATGGATGTCGTTGTCCACGGTCTTGGGGATGCACACCACCCCCATGGGCAGTTCGCGGGCGGTGATTTCGTCCCGGATGGCCGAGGCGGCGCGCATGGTGCCCACACCGCCGATGAAGACGCAAAAGCCGATGCCCAGGCGCTCCATGGCGTCCACGATCTCGTCCACGGCCTGGGGACCGCGCGAGGAGCCCAGGATGGTGCCGCCGAATTCGTGGATCTCGGCCACGGCGTCCGGGGTCAGTTCCATGACGTCATGGCGACAGGCCGGGATGAAGCCGCGCAGGCCGTAGCGGATGCCCAGCACGGCGGCCACGCCGTAGTGGTGGTGGGCCTCCATGACGATGGAGCGGATGACGTCGTTGATGCCCGGGCACACGCCGCCGCAAGTGACCACGGCCACCTTGGTCTTGTGGGGCGAGAAAAAAAGCTGGCGGCGCGGGCCGGCCTCCTCGAAAAAGACCGGCACGGTCTCGGGATCGGCCAGATTCTGCCGGCTTATGCCGACCAGCACCCCGGACTCGTCTTCAATAAAGGCCCCGGAACACTTGGGGCTGTCGCAGGCGGCCTGGCCGAGCTGGGGCACGGCCGCGTCGGCCGGGGTGAGGCGTTCGATCAGGGCGGCGTCCTGGGTGTTGCGCATGAGGACTCCTTGCGGCACAAATACGCGTTGGGCGATTATTCCGGTCGTAGCCTTTTGCCCGGTTCCCGGCAACCGGCCCTGGGAGGCGTTTTGGCGCGTACCTGCATTTTCCTGCCGCCGCTTCGGGCGGTCTCCGGGGGCCTGGCCGTGCTGGCCGAGGTCGCGGCCGGGCTGGCCGGACTGGGCCAGGACGTGGTCCTGGTGCTGCGCGATCCGGCCGCGCCGCCGCTACGCCTGCCGCCCGGGCTGCCGGCGGTCGCGCTGGACGCCGCCGGCCTGACCCCGGACGACGTCTACGTCGTGCCCGAGGGTTGGCCCAACGCCCTGGCTCCGGGCCTGGCCGCCGGGGCGCGCTGCCTGGTCTACTGCCAGAACTGGGCCTACTTCCACAACGGCCTGCCCGATGGCGTGACCTGGGACCAGCTGCCGGTTTCCTTTCTCGCCGTGTCCGACCCGGTGGCCCGCTATATCGAACTGGCGACCGGAACCCTGCCGTCGGTGCTGCGCCCGGCCATCGATCCGGCGCTTTTTTCGCCGCCCGCCCAAAAGCCGGCCCCCTCGCCGGTGCGAGTCGGCTACATGCCGCGCAAGAACAAGGCCCTGGCGACCATGATCCGCCAGACGACCACGGCCCGGGCCGCCCGGACCGGGCTGGCCCTCGAATGGATCGCCATCGAGGGGCTGCCGCGTGAGGGCGTGGCCGAGGCCCTGCGCGCTTGCCACGTGTTTCTGGCCACGGGCTTTCCCGAGGGCTGCCCGCTGCCGCCGCTGGAGGCCTTGGCCTGCGGCTGCATCGTGGCCGGCTTTGCCGGCTTTGGCGGCTTTGACTACATGCGCTCCATCGGCCCGGGCGGCCATGTCCCATCGGTTTCCCTGCGTGAGGTTCCCTGGGGCGGCAACGGGTTTTACGCCGCCGACAATGACGTTTTCGGGGCGACCCTGGCCCTGGAGGCGGCGGCCCGACTGTGGCTGGACGGCGGCCCGGCCCTGGCAGCGGCGCTGGAGAATGCGGCGGCCACGGCGGCGGCCTATGGGCCCCAGGCCCGGCAGGAGGCGTTGGCGGCCATTTGGCAAACGCTCGTCGGCTGAAAGCGCCCCTTGCCTTTCGCGGCGAATTGTTGCTTACATTGGTAGGAAACAGTTCCCGTCCCAGGCAAGGAGTTCCCATGGCCGGTTTTTTCTATCGTCTCGCTTCCTGGCTGCCGCGTCGCCCGGACACGCCCGATACCACGCCCGACGACACGGCCGCCGCGCGGCCGGCGCGCCGCCGCTTCCTCTCCCTGGCCGCCCTGGCCCCGGTGCTGGCCGCCGCCCCGGCCCTGGCCAAGTCCGATCCCCACGCCGGCCATGCCATGCCGCCCGGACCTAGCGGACCAGGCGGACACGGCGGACACGGCGGCCACGGCGGCCACGGCGGCATGATCTTTCCCTGGCGCGATCCGGCCGTGGCTATCACCCCGCCCCCGCCGCTTACCGGCAAGGGCGAGGGAGAGGTCATCACACCCCATATCCCCAGCCTGGGCTACGAGCGCGACGGCGACGTCAAGGTTTTTCGTCTGACGGCCCAGCCCGTGACCCGGCTGCTGCTGGACGGGCCGCCGCGTCCCGGTTCGCTGTGGGACCGCTGGCACAAGGCCAAGGGGGCCATGCACGGCATGGACATCCCCAAACCGGTCAAGCTCTGGGGATTCAACGGCTCCATGCCCGGCCCGGCCATCGAGGTCATCCAGGGCGACCGGGTGCGGATCATCGTCAAAAACGAGCTGCCCGAGGCCACCAGCATCCACTGGCACGGCCTGGAGATCCCCAACGACCAGGACGGCGTCGGGGGGCTGACCCAGCCGCCCATCCGCCCGGGCCAGACGTACGTCTACGAATTCACCGTCAATCAGGTCGGCACCTTCATGTACCACTCCTCGTTTAACGAGAAAAAGCAGGTGGGCATGGGCCTGGGCGGCTTTTTCATCAGCCATCCGGCCGACGGCACGCGCCGGGTGGACCGCGACTACGGCCTGCTGTTGCAGGAATGTTTTTTTTATCCCGGCAACGAGCACGTGGACGTGACCTCCACCGACCCCAACTGGTTCACCATCAACGGCAAGGCCGCGCCGTCCACCGACGTGCTGACGGCCAGGGTCGGCCAGACCGTGCGCCTGCGCATCGCCAACCTGTCCAACATGCACGCCCACCCCATCCACCTCCACGGCGTCACCTGGCGCGTCACCGGCACCGAGGGCGGCCCCATCCCGGAATCGGCCCAGTGGCCGGGCAACACCGTCAACGTGGCTCCCGGAACCGTACGCGACGTGGAATTCACCTTCCATTATCCCGGCTACTGGCACCTGCACTGCCACAAGCTCCACCACACCGTGAACGCCCACGCCGCCGTGCCCATGGGCGTGATGCCCATGGGCGGCATGACCATGCTCTTCGAGGTCGCCCCGGCCCAGGGCGGGCACGACGCCGGACACGCCCCGCCCCAAACCGGACTCGACGGACAAGCCCCGGCAAACGCCGGACACGACGGCCACGTCCAGCCTGCTCCGGCCAACGCCGGACATGACAGCCACCAAGGCCACGGAGGCAACTAGCCATGGGACGCGCCCTTTTGCCCGTGCTGCTCGTGTTCCTGGCCGCCGGCTGCGCCAAGGTGGAACCCCAGGCCGATTTCGCCAAGATGGCAGCCCTGGTGGCCGAGCGCGAAGGGGTCCAGCCCCTGTGGCGGCGCACCCCCGAGGACGACGCGGCCGTGGCCGGGCAAGCCGCCGCCGTGGCCGCCCGGGGCATGACGCTCTCCGACGCCGTGCGTCTGGCCCTGGTCAACAACCCCGGCGTCCAGGCCCGGTTCGAGGACATCGGCGTGGCCCGGTCCGAGGTGGTCCAGGCCGGGCTGCCCCAGAATCCGTCCCTGGCCGTGCTGTTCGGGTTCCCGCTATTCGCCGGCGGTCCCCTGGGCAGTCTGGCGGCCACGGCCATGACCTCGGTGTCCGATCTGGCCCAGGTGAAGGACCGCACGGCCAAGGCCCAGGCCGAACTCGAACGCGACATCCTGCTGGTGGGACTAAGGGCCTGCGAGATCGCCCGGGAAGCCCGGCTGGCCTGGCTCGAAGTCGCCTATGCCAAGCGCGCCCTGACCCTTGGCGGGGAGGTGGCCGGACAGGTGAAGAAACTGTCCGAGGCCGCCAAATACTACCGATCCTTTGGGCTGGCCGACGACGCCCGGGTGGCCGCTCTGGAAGCCGGCACGGCCAAGGCGGGCCTGGAAACCGCCGAACTGCGGGCTAGGCTCCAGGTGGCCAAGGCCCGGCTGGCCCGGCTGACCGGCCTCGACCCGGCCCAGCCCTTGGACATCGCCGGCGAAGTTCCGGCCAAGGCCGTGCCCCTGCCCCCAGCCGGCGAGGCCTCGGCCTACGCCAAGGCCCACAATCTGGCCGTCCAGGCCGCGATCTTTGCCGAAAAGGCCGCCCAAAGCGGCGTAGCCCTGGAAAAAATCCGGTGGCTTAAGGACTTCGACATTGGCCTGGGCTACGACCTCGACATCGAGAGCAACCGCACCGTCGGCCCGGGCGCGTCGGTGCGGCTGCCGCTTTTTGACCAGAACCAGGCCCAAAAGGCCAAGGCCGACCACCTGCGGCGGCAGGCCGCCCGGCTGGTGGAGGAGGCCAGGGGGCGGGCCGCCGAGGAGGCCCTGCGCGCCCTGGAGGAAGCCGGATTGGCCCGGACCACGGCCGAGGCCCTGGAAACGGGCGTGCTGCCGCCGGCCGCCCGGGCGGCCAAGTGGGCCGGAACCTACGCCGGGGCCATGCAGCTTTCGGAGCTGACCGCCCTGGAGGCATCCTTGGAGCTTTTGCGCGAACGGCTGCGCCACAACCAGGCGCTCTTGGCCGAACAGCAAGCCCTGGTCCGGCTGGAGTTCGTACTGGGCGGCCCCATCCCGGGAGCCTGATCCGGGACGCGGAAAAATCTTTCCTCGGGCAACCTTTCAGGCTAGCATGGGGCGACCGGCCGCGTCTGGCGGCCTGTCGCCCGCCAGAACGTCGCGGCCCTCCACCAACCCAAGGAGGCTCACGCCGTGCCCGCTTTCGCCAAACGCATGTCCCAGGTGCGCCGCTCGTTCATCCGGGAAATCCTCAAGGTCACCGCCGATCCGTCCATCATCTCCTTTGCCGGCGGTTTGCCCAAGCCCGACCTGTTTCCCACCGGCCCCATCGCCGACGCCGCCGCCCGGGTATTGGCCGAAAACGGCCCCGCCGCCCTGCAATACTCCGTCACCGAAGGCGAACCGGCCCTGCGCCAGTGGATCGCCGACCGCTACAAAAAAAAGCGCGGCCTGGACATTGATCCGGCCACGATCCTGATCACCAACGGCTCCCAGCAAAGCCTGGATCTCTTGGGCAAGGTCTTTCTCGACCCCGGCGACGTGGTCGGCGTGGAGCTGCCCGGCTACATCGGGGCCATCCAGGCCTTCTCGGTCTTCGAACCGACCTTTGCCGGCGTGCCGCTGGGGCCCGAAGGCCCGGACATCGACCGCCTGACCGACGTGCTCACCCGGCAACGGGCCAAGATGTTCTACGCCGTTCCCAACTTCCAGAATCCTTCGGGCCTGACCTATTCCCTGGCCGCCCGCCGGGCCGTGTCCGAGGCCATGCGCGTGTCCGACGCGGTTTTCGTCGAGGACGACCCTTACGGCGAACTGCGCTTCATGGGCGAAGCCCTGCCGCCGGTGTCAGCCTTCATGACCCAGGACCGCTATCTGCTGGGCACGTTCTCCAAGATCGCCGCCCCGGGCCTGCGCCTGGGCTGGGTGGTGGCCGATCCCGACTCCCTGCCCAAGCTCGTCACGGCCAAGCAGGCCTCCGACCTCCACTGTTCGACGCTGGTGCAGCGCATCCTGGTGCAGTACCTGGCCGACAACGACCTCGACGCCCATATCGCCACCATCAAGGCCGCCTACGGGGCCCAGCGCGATCTCATGGTCGAACGCATCAAGGCCGAATTCCCCGAAGGCGTGGCGTACACCGAACCCGAGGGCGGCATGTTCCTGTGGGTCACTCTGCCCGAGGGCTGCTCGGCCTTTGCCCTGTTTGACCTGTGCATCAAGGAAAAGGTCGCCTTCGTGCCCGGCGAGCCGTTTTTCGTGGACGGCTCGGGCCAGCGCACCATGCGGCTCAACTTCTCCAACGCCGAACCCGAGCGCATCGTGGAAGGCATCCGCCGCATGGGCCGGGCCATTGAAAAGCTTCTGGAAACGCCGGCCTGTCCGGCCGGACCGGACGCCTAACGCCCCATGCGCCCCAAGCCTTCCGACACCATCGCCGCCGTCGCGACCCCGCCGGGTCGCGGCGGCGTCGGCATTATTCGCGTCAGCGGCCCGGCCGCCCGGGACATTGCCGAGAAGCTCTTCCGGTCGCCACGGCCGGACTTTTCGGGCCTTAGGCCCTACCGCCTGCACCACGGGACCTTTCACGC
Organism: Solidesulfovibrio magneticus RS-1; assembly: GCF_000010665.1. Lineage (NCBI taxonomy): Bacteria > Pseudomonadati > Thermodesulfobacteriota > Desulfovibrionia > Desulfovibrionales > Desulfovibrionaceae > Solidesulfovibrio > Solidesulfovibrio magneticus. The sequence continues at coordinate 4,314,201 of NC_012796.1, forward strand.
GCCCGGGGGCAGGCTCCTCGACGAGGGCATGGCCGCCTTCATGCCCGGCCCGGGCAGCTACACCGGGCAGGACACGGCCGAGCTTTTCTGCCACGGCTCCCCGGCCGTGCTGGCTGCCGTGCTCGGGGCCGCTTACGCCCTGGGCGCGCGGCCGGCCGAAGCCGGGGAATTCACCAAGCGCGCCTTTTTAAACGGCCGGCTGGACCTGTCCCAGGCCGAGGCCGTGGCCGAACTCATCGCCGCCCGGGGCGCGGTCCAGGCCGATCTGGCGCTAAACCGCCTGACCGGCGGCATGGGCGAGGCGGCCCGGGAACTGGGGCAGGCCCTGGCCGATCTCCTGGCCGGCATCTGCCTGGCCGTGGATTTTCCGGAAGAGGAAGTGGAATGCCTGCCGCGCGAGGCCTTTGCCGACGGCGTGGCAGCGGCTGTTGCCCGCATCGACGCCCTGCTCGAAGCCGGACAACGGGCCGCGCCCTACCGGCAAGGCGCGACGGTGGCCCTTTTCGGCAAGGTCAACGCCGGCAAGTCGAGCTTATTTAATGCCCTGCTCGGCACGGACCGGGCCATCGTGACGGCGCTTCCCGGCACCACCCGCGATTATCTGGAAGAGAGCCTCGACCTCGACGGCCTGCCCGTGCGCCTGACCGACACGGCCGGGCTGCGGGCCACCGACGACGCCATCGAGGACATGGGCAAGAAGCGCGGCCTGGAAAAGGCCCGGCGGGCCACGCTGGGACTGTACGTGGTGGACGGCTCCACGCCCTTTGCCCCGGACCCCGAGGCCGAGGCCGTGCTGGCCGAACTGGGGCCGGGCAAGGTGCTGGCCGTCGCCACCAAGGCCGACCTGCCGCCGGCCGAACCCGCGCCGTTGGCCGCGCTTGCCGGGCGCGGCATCCGTGGCGTGGCCGTGTCCTCGCGCACCGGCCACGGCCTCACCGGTCTTGTGGCCGCCATCCGGGCCATGCTGACCGCCGAGAACGGCCCGCCCGAGCCGGACACGCCGGCCCCCAGCGACCGCGAAGCGGCGGCGCTGTCGGCGGCTCGAGCCGAGCTGGCCGCCCTGGCCGAGGACATCGCTTCAGGCATCCCCTACGACCTCATGGGCGTGCGCCTGGAGACGGCCGCCGGGCTGGTCGCCGACATCACCGGCGAGACCACGCCCGACGACGTCCTAAACGCCGTCTTCGACCGGTTCTGCATCGGAAAATGACAAGCATGGCGTGAGAAGCGCAACGGTCAAGACCATCAGCAGGACATCTTCCACAAACACAGGCCCTGGGCGACACGCTGACCGTTCGCGCCAGGATCGTCCTCCCGCCCGCCTCCTGCGCGGAGCTCAAGAATCTGCCGCCCGGCTTTCCGGGCATCCCCGCCTGACCCTTTGCGCTGAAATCACTGTTGGCAAGCGCCGCGTCATTGAGTATTTCCTGTATCCAATCCTCGAAGGTTTAGATACGGGCAGGTCAAAACGAAGCTCCATGGGCAACTGATGCCCGTGGAGACGCTTGGAATGTATGAGACATGGGACTGGCTCACCGGGGGGCTCAGGCAAAAATGGTCGCGCAACTCTATAATACTGCGGTAGACAACAACTTGCCGCAACGACGTTGGTAAGCATGTTACAGGGCAGTGATTTCGTAAGTTATATCTGGATGTATGCAGCGCTGCTGCATACCATTATTGGCCTTCACGCCCAGATTGCCATATCTATCTTTTCATTTATAGCAATGCTTTTGTTTTGGCGCGTCTCTTTGTTGCGATGGATTTTTCTGACAATCCTCATTCTCGTTGCCGGCCCGAGGTTGTTCGTATCGAGCGGAAAGATCGTGAGCGATGCGCTGACGACAACAGTTATAAAATATAAAATAATTATTGAAGTTGAAACGCCAGAAGGATTAAAGACAGGATCGAATGTTGTCCAGGTGACTATTACGCCGAAGTTTGTCCATTGGAACCCGAGTGCTTCTCCCATAATCATCCGCGTCGAGGGAGAGGCAATTTTTCTTGATCTTGGCCAAGGGAAAAATGTTATTGCTACCCTAGGCTTCGGTCCCACTGGAGCCAATGAGGGTCGGCTGTCGCGGTTGCCGTCGGAGGTGCTTGGTGGGGACAATGGTCAGTCCTATACGAGGGCGCGCACCTGGGAAGGGCGGGCCGAACTCCATGGCGACCTCATCCCTACCATGGTCACATTTGGCGATCTCGCCGACCCTTATACGGTCCAAGTTGTTATGCCTGACGAGTTCGCGACCGTCTTCGGTCCAGGATATCGATTTAAGGGGGCCTGGATTGAGATGACGATGGATGACGTGACGAGAGCAGGGATCGAAGAAAAATTGCCATGGATTTATCATATGAGCAAGTACGTAAACGCTGGTAATGCAGGCGCTTTAAGCACTCCTTTTACTAACAAGCTAGACTACTCTATGCTATTATTCAAGAGAGGGAATTAAATTGTTGATGCTTGGCTGATTTCGTAGAAACCAGAAGAAATACTCCTTTATGGAGGAAGCTTTATGGCTATCGATAATGATGTCTTTCGATCCATTCTGGCAATGGATTCGTATAATCGGGGCGCTCAGTGAGGATGTTTTCAGATCTATTCTGGCAATAGACACCTACAATCGAGGCATCTTCCGCTTCTCCGCCCTTCTCTTCTCGCCCCTCTCTCTCAACGATTCTCAATCGCGTCCTGAATAGCCTTGGCCTCCGCCAAGGTGGCGTCCAGGTCCAAGGCCCGTTGGGCGTAGTCGTAGGCGTCGTCTTTCTTGTGCCATTTCATATAGAACTTGGCGATGTTGAGGAAGGTCATGGGGTGGCCGCCGAAGGTTTTGACGGCGTCGAGGTAGAGGGCTTCGGCCTGTTTGAATTCGCCAAGGGCGTCCCAGGCGTCGATGGCCATGCGCCAGGCCTGCTGGTCGGACGGGAAGCGTTCGATGGCCAGCATGAACATTTCCGAGGCTTCGGGCAACAGCCCGGCGTCGGCGAAAAGCTTGCCGACTTCGCGGATCATGCCCGGCTCATCGCCGTAGTTTTCCACCAGCCGGCGCAGGTAGACCTTGCCCTTGGGGAAGCTCTTCTGGTCCAGGCACTCCCGGCCCAGGGCCAGCCATTCCTCGCGCTGGGCGTTGCGGCGCTTTTCTTCCTTGGCGGCGGCCTGCTCCTCCAGCTCTTCCATCTTGAGGCGAAAGGCCGTGAGTTTTTTAATCAGCAGCGTCTCATCGCCGGACTTGTAGCGCAAAAACGGGCCGCCACACACGCCGAGGCTTTCCAGGAAAGCGATCACGCGCGGGTGGCGGCTGAAATCGTCGCACATTTCGACAAAAAGCAGATCGACCTCGGACCGGCCCATGCCCAGGGCCGAGCTGGTGGATTTGAGCACCAGCGCGTCGTTGGCCGCCTCGATGCAGCGGTAGAAGTCGTCGCGCCGCAGATACCCCCGGGCGCGACTGATGTTCTCCCGGATGGTGCGGGCATCGGCCAGCATCCGGTTATGGTCGACCTTACGTTGCGCCATGTGTCCGCCTCCGTGGACGGCGGCCCGCGCAACCGGCCAAACGGCGCCCCTGATCCGGGGGGGCTTTAGAGGCCGGAGAGCGTGCGCAGGCTCGCTTCGTTGTCGCGGACCCAGTCAAAGAGGTCCGTCAGGACCGTTTCCGCGCTCCGCTTGGGCTTCCACCCATAGTCGGCCGTCACCCGGCGGTTGTCGCCGATGTAGATGGCCAGATCGGCCGGCCGATTGACCGGATCGCGCCGTATCTCGATGGCGTTGCCGGTGAGCTGCTCGCAAAGGCGGGTGGTCTCCAGAAGCGACAGGCTGGTTTCCCTGCCGCCGCCGACATTGTACACCTTGCCCTTGGCTTTCTCAAGGTCGGCCAGCTGCAGATCGAGCAGATCGAACAAGTCGTCGATATGGAGCAGATCGCGCACCTGCTTGCCCAGGCCGCCAAAGCCGATGTAGGAGAGCTTGCGTTTGAAATAATGGGCCTGGACCCACAGCGAGAACACGCCCTGGTCGACCTTGCCGAACTGCCAGGGACCGGCGATGACGCCGCAGCGGTTGATGACGCTGCGCACGCCGTACATGGCTTCGTATTCGCGCAGCACGAATTCCGAACAGAGCTTGGTCGCGCCGTACATGGACTTGGGACCGTTTAAGTCAAAGTCGATGTCCACGCCCGCTTCGCTCCAGCCGCGCGGCCCGTCCCCGGCCTGCCACACGAAGCGCGATTCTTCCTCGCGCAGGCCGATGGCGTTGATGGGATCGTAGGGATAGACCCGGCTGGTGGAGAGAAACACCACGTCGGCGGCGTTTTTACGGGCCACTTCCAGGCAGTTGATGGTGCCGGTCAGGTTGGTGTTGATGAGGTACTTGGGCGAACCGCCAAAGCCGGCCAGCACCGACGGCTCGGCTGAGCATTCCAGCAGCACGTCGATCTTGTCGTCGAACTCCATGTCCTCGGGATTGCGGATGTCGCCGTGGATAAACCGGATGCCCTCGGCCACCAGCCGGGGCACGTTGAATTCCGAACCGCGCCGCTTGAGGTTATCGAGCACGATGACCGTGCGCTCGGGATATTTGCGCTTGAAGGCCACGGCCAGATTGCTGCCCACGAATCCGGCGCCGCCGGTCACCAACATGGTCTGCATATCAACTCCTTCGGGTAACGAAGCGAAGCCCCGGGGGGAGGAAACCCCGGGCCAAGCGGCCCGCAGCAACAGGGAAAACCCTGGCATGGGTCCCCACCTTCCTCTCCCCAAAATATCAATGGGGGATACCGTACTTCCACTTCGGGAATCAACTGAAGAGGCGGGGTTGCGGCCGTTTCGGCCGCAACCCCGCCTCAATAGAGGGGGTCCGGGGGGCATCATGTCCCCCGGCCGCCGGAGGCATCTTCGATTTAAGCCGTCTCGACAACGTCTTTTTGGGTCTCGTAGATTTCCTTGAGGATGCGGGGCACGTCGTAGGTCATCTTCCAGTCGGGGTAGTGCTGCTCGAACTTCTTGAGGCCGCTGATCCACCAGATGTGGTCGCCGATGCGGTTGGTCTCGTCGTATTCGCAGTTGAGCTTCTTGCCGGTGATCTCTTCGCACAAGTGGATGGCTTCGAGCATGGAGCAGTTGGAGTAGCGGCCGCCGCCCATGTTGTAGACCTCGCCGACGCGGGGCTTCTCGAAGAAGTGCCACAGGCTGTTGACCAGATCGTAGGAGTGGATGTTGTCCCGGACCTGCTTGCCCTTGTAGCCGTAGATGAAATACTTGTTGCCGGTGATGCAGCAGCGCATGAGATAGGAGAGAAACCCGTGCAGCCGCGTGCCGGAGTGGGAGGGGCCGGTGAGGCAGCCGCCCCGGAAGACGCCGGTCTTGAAGCCGAAGTAACGGCCGTATTCCTGGACCAGCACGTCGGCGGCCACCTTGGACGCGCCAAACAGGCTGTGCTTGGTGTGGTCGATGGACATGGTCTCGTCGATGCCGTCGTTGTAGGCATGGGACGGATCGATTTCCCAGCGGGTTTCAAGCTCCACCAGGGGCAGGTAGTTGGGCGTGTCGCCGTAGACCTTGTTGGTGGAGGTGAAGATGAACACGCTGTCCGGGCAGTGGGCGCGGAAATTCTCGAGCATCACCAGGGTGCCGTTGGCGTTGACGGTGAAGTCCATGTAGGGGTCGGAAGCGGCCCAGTCGTGGGAGGGCTGGGCGGCGCAGTGGATGACCGCCTTGATGTCCTTGCCGTAGCGGCCGTAGATCTTGGAGATGCCTTCGTGGTCGCGGATGTCGGCGTCGTAGTGGGTGTAGTTCTTGTGGGAAGCTTCCAGGCGCTGGCGGTTCCACTCAGTGGAAGCGTCCTCGCCGAAGAAGGTCTTGCGGAAGTTGTTGTCGATGCCGACGACATCGAAGCCTTTGTCACAGAAAAACTTGACGGTTTCCGAACCGATGAGGCCGGCGGAGCCGGTAACGATGGCGACAGCCACGGGGATCTCTCCTGTTGGCGATTGGGTGCGAGTTTCGGGGGCGGCTTACGCGCTTGGGGCCTGGCGTGATCTTCTGGCCAAAAACAGGGCGCCCACGAGGAAACGCAGGAAATACATGCCGCAGGCCTTGACCGGATGGGCCAGGAGCCGGCGGTAGCGGCCTTGTTCGACGAATACGCCAACGAACCGGTAGAACGCCCCGTACTGGCGGGCGATGTCCGGGTCCTGCCGGGTCCATTTGGCGATGTAGGCTTCGGCGCTGCCTGTGTAATACGTCTTCTTCTTCAGGTAGCGGCCGAGGTGAAAGGCGGCTTCGTTGTGAAACAGCAGCGGCACGTCCTGTCCGCTTTTCGCTTCGAAGCCCACGAGCGCATCGGGAATGCCCGCAGCGGGCAACCCGGAAACATAGGCGTCCACCGCGTCGAAATCGTAGCGCGACAGGAGGCCGATGGTCCCGATGCCTTTAAGTTTCTTGTCCAGGTCCCAGTCCTCGGGACCGGTCAGGGACGTGTCGAACCCGCCCACGGCGGCAAAGGCGTCACGGCGCATGAACCGCGCGCCGTCGATGACCGTGCCGTCGTAGAAGCTGCGCTCGAAACGTCGCACCGACGGAAAAAAGCCCGTGCCGAGCACGATCTCGGGCACATGCAGGGCCACGTGGCCGGAGGCGTCCAGGAGTTCCACGCAACGCCGCACCACGGTGCGCGACAGGATCATGTCCGCGTCGAGGAACATGACGTACTCCCCGGCGGCCACGTCGAGCATGCCGTAGTTGCGCTGGGCAGAGCGTTCCGGCCCTTTGTCGAAGACGCGGTCGGTGAAACGGCGGGCAATGGCCTTGGTGTCGTCGGTGGAGGCGTTGTCCACGACGATGATTTCCAGGGCTTCCCGGGGGAAGTCCTGGCCGGCCACCGAAGCCAGGCAATTGCCGATGTTGGCCGCCTCGTTTCGAGTGGTGACCACCACGGAAACGCGGATCATGCCGGGACTCCGGGCCGGCTGGAGCCGGCGGACAGGCGACCGTGGCCGGTAAAGCGTATGCGCGTCTTTGACATGGTGGATGGCGGGTCGGCGGCTGCCTATTTGCAGCCGCAGGATTTGGCGCGGCTTTTGTTGAGCAGGTGTCCGATGAGCTTGGAAGCGGCCCGGGCCAGGAACTTGATGTCGTCGAGGTCCCGGATGCTCAGGATCTTTCGGGCGATGAACGCCGGCGTGAGGGCGGCTTTATACAACTCGTCCTTGAATTGCAACACGTCGCTGGAGGAGATGGGGCTTTTCCAGACCGAGTCGCGCATGTCGTAGTCATCCCAGTTCTCGGTGGTGAGCCAGCCGTTGGCCTTGGCTTCCTCGAAAAGCGGCGTGCCGGGATAGGGCACGACGATGGTGGCCTGCAAGGTATTGAGCAGGCCGCGCGAGAACAGCGACTTGGCGAAATCCACGGTGCGCCGGGCGTCCTCGCGGGTTTCCCAGGGGTAGCCCACCATGGTGGTGATGTGGGGTTCCAGGCCGGCCTTCTTGGCCATGCGCACGGTCTCCTCGATCTGGGAGACCTTGATGCCCTTTTTGAGACGATTGAGCGTATCCTGGGACATGGACTCCAGGCCGATCAGGATAAAGCGGAAATTAGCTTTTTTCAGCAGATTCCACTGGGCCTGGGTCAGCTCGCCCACGCGCATGTTGCAGCCCATGACGACTTTCTTGTGCAAGCCCTTGGCGATAAGAAGGTTGCAGAACTCCTCCAGCCAAGCCCCGCGCGGGAAGCAACCCGAGTCGTCGAAGATCTCGCGGATGCCGTAGTCGGCAACCAGCCGCTCGATCTCGGCCACGTGGCGGGCCGGGGACACGGTGCGGTAGGTCGCGCCGGGAAACAGGGTCGTCCAGCTGCAAAAGGTGCAACGCCCCCACCAGCAGTCGCGCCCGGCCATGACATAGGCCCCGGGGGTGTACTTGAAATTGCCGTTTTTAAAGGCGTAGCGCTTCCACTTGATGAGTTCGCGGTCGATGTAGGGCAACTCGTCCAGGTTGTGGGTGAGGTTCCCCAGGCCGCCGTCGACGATTTCACCGTTCTCGCGCCGCCAGACACCAGCCGGCAGGGCCACGGGCCGGCCGTCGAGATGATCGACCAGATCGGCCAGGATGAAATCGAAGTCGCCGCCGCAAATGACGTAGTCCACCGGGCAGTTTTCCATGGTTTCGCGGGGAAGCGCGGTGACGTGGTCGCCCATGAGCACGATGGTCGCGCCGGGCAAAGCCGCCTTGAAGTCGGCCACGATCTTCCAGTGCCGGGTCACCACCGGGGTCTTGGTCTCCATGGCGATGACATCCGGGGCCTTGGCCACCAGATCGCGCTTGAAGGCCTCGTAGGTCATCTCGTCGGCGATGCCGTCGTCAAAGGTGACGGTATGCCCGCGCGAGGCCATGAGGCTGGCGGCATAGGCCGGCACCATGGGGTAGATGTAGGTGGGGTTGGTGAACCACTGGAACTGCCGGTTCTGGGACAGAAGCGGCGTGCCTTTGTCCGAGGACAGCGGCGGATAGGCCACGGAAACTTTCATATCACCTGCCAAGGGAGCTGGTCAGCGTTTTGCGGGAAAGGCCTACGAGAAAACGGACGCCGTACCAAACGTGGGTGAGCGCCACGTAAGGCAAAGCGGCTAGGGCCACAAGGGCCGGCTCGCGGCGAAGGACCGTGAGATCGAAAAAGACGGCGGCCAGGAAACAGCCGTAGGCGGCAAAGCCCAGGCTTAAAAGGCAGCCCAGAAACGGCCAGGGCGAGCTCCCGTCGGCCACGTAAAAAAAGCCGTAGCCCAGGGCCAGGACCAGAAAGAGCACCCAGGCCGAGGGGATGAAATAACACGGGCGGCGCGAGGTTTCGGGATGCACCCGCACGAAATGGCCCCGGTGCAGGCCGTAGTTGCCGACCTGACGCAGGTGCTTGGCCAGGCCCGGCCGGCGGTGGTGCCACACAAATAGCTCGGGCAGATAGAGGATGCGCCCGCCCTTTTTGTGGACCAGATCCAGGCAGAACTTGGTGTCCTCGCCGGGCCAGCAGGCGGTGTCGAAGCCGCCCACGTCGTAAAAGGCGTCGCGCCGCACGATGAGGTTCACCGTGGGCCAGTCGTCCACCTCCCGCCGGGGCGGGGTCGGGCGGTAGCGCTCGGGCACGCCGGTGAGGCGGCTCAAAAAGACGGCGCCCGAAGCCCTGGCCCAGAAGGGATCGTCCGGGGGCGTGGCCGCCGGTCCGCCCACGGCGGACAGGGTCGGATCGCCCTCGAAGGCGGCCCGGGCGATGGAGAGCCAGCCGCGTTCGGGATAGGCGTCGTCGTCGATGAAAGCGAGGTAAAGCCCAAGGGAGGCGGCCGCGCCGAGGTCGCGCTTGACGGCTGGCGACACCGGCCCCGAGGCAATGGCCCGCACCCGGGGATCGGCCGTCAGGGCGGCCACGTCCATGGGGCCGTCGGGCACGAGGATGACCTCGAAATCCGCTTCGGCCAGGGCCAGCAGATGAGGCAGGCTCTCTTCGATGTAAGGGCCGGGGGCCCTAAACGGAATGATGATGGAAAACAGCGGCGGCGTCGGACTCACTGCGTCTCGTCCCAGGTTCCGGCGCGGGAGCGCACGATGTAGAGGGGCCGGTTGACCACCTCGGTGTGGATGTGGCCGATATACAGCGACATCATGCCCAAAGCGCACAGCACGATGCCGATTAAAAGCGTATTAAAGACCGTGAAAAAGGCCAAGGCGGTGATGTTGGCCCCGAAAAACCAGTTGCTGACGACCATAAGCCCCAGCACCGGCACGGTGACGGCCATGATCAAAAGCCCCAGATAGCCGGTCAGGCGCAGCGGCACCAGGGAAAAGGAGGTGAAGCTGTTGATGGCCAGATCAAAAAGCTTCTTGACGGAATAGGCCGGCTCGCCCTGGCTGCGGGCCGGGGCGCAAAAGGAAATGTAGGTCTTTTTATAGCCCATCCAGTCGATAAGTCCCCGAAACATGCGCGAGCCTTCGGTGAACTGCGACAGCGTCTCCACCACCTTGCGGTCCAGCAGCCGGAAATCGGTGGAATTGGGCGGCAAATCGAGATCGGTGAACCGACGCATGAACCAGTAAAAGGCCTTGGACCCCATCTTTTTGACCAGGGAGTAGTCGGCGACCTTTTCGCGGATGGTGGCCACGATGTCGTAGCCCTCCTCCCACTTGGCCAAAAGCTCGGGGATGATCTCGGGCGGATGCTGGAGGTCGGCGTCGAGGCAGATGACGGCGTCGGAGCCGATGGCGTGCTCCACGCCGGCGGTCAGGGCCATCTCCTTGCCGAAGTTGCGCGAGAACATGAGGCCCTTGAAGCGGCCGTCGGCGGCGGACAGCTCTTCAATGACGGCCCAAGAGCGGTCGCGGCTGCCGTCATCGACCAGGATGCACTCCCAATCGTAGGCCGTGGCCTCCATGACCGCCGTGACGCTGTCGCGCAGGGCATAAAGCCCCGGGCCTTCGTTGTAGACCGGGACCACAAGGGAAATTTTGCCGCCCCGCCGGGAGGCGGGGCGGCTGTCGGCGTCATACGTCATCCGGGATTCCGTTTCGCTGGCTTAGGCCTGGCGCAGGAAGGCATCGAAGTATTCGATGGTCTTTTTAAGGCCCTCGGGCAGGGCAACCTTGGGTTCCCAACCAAGCTTGGCCTTGGCCAGGGTGATGTCCGGGCGGCGCTGTTTGGGATCGTCCTGGGGCAGGGGGCGGTAGTCGATGATCGACTTGGAGCCGGTGTATTCGATGACCAGCTTGGCCAGTTCCAGTATGGTGAATTCGCCCGGGTTGCCGGTGTTGACCGGGCCGGTGAAGTCGTCGGGGGTATCCATGAGGCGCAGGAAGGCTTCGACGAGGTCGTCAACATAGCAAAACGACCGGGTCTGCTGGCCCTGGCCGTAGACGGTCAGCGGCTCGCCGCGCAAAGCCTGGATGATGAAGTTGGAGACAACGCGGCCGTCGTTGGGATGCATTCTCGGCCCGTAGGTATTGAAGATGCGGGCGACTTTGATGCGCAGGTTGTGCTGACGGCGGTAGTCGAAGAACAAGGTTTCGGCGCAGCGCTTGCCTTCGTCGTAGCAGGAGCGGAAACCGATGGGGTTGACGTTGCCCCAGTAGGATTCGGGCTGGGGATGCACCGACGGGTCGCCGTAGACCTCGGAAGTGGAGGCCTGCATGATCTTGGCCCGCAGGCGCTTGGCCAGGCCGAGCATGTTGATGGCGCCATGCACGCTGGTCTTGGTGGTGGCCACCGGGTCGTGCTGGTAGTGGATGGGCGAGGCCGGACAGGCCAGGTTGTAGATCTCGTCGACTTCCACGTAGAGGGGGAAGGTGACGTCGTGGCGCATCAGCTCGAAGTTCGGATTGTCGAGGAGATGCGCGACGTTTTGCTTGGAGCCGGTGAAATAGTTGTCCAGGCAGATGACGTCGCAACCCTGGGCGAGCAGGCGTTCGCACAGGTGCGAACCGAGAAAGCCGGCGCCGCCGGTGACGAGAACACGTTTTTTCAGGTGCATGGCTTGTGCCTTGAAGACGGTTTGAGGTGGATGATGCAAACGCGGAAAGCGTCCCCATAATCCCCTTTTGGGGGAATGTAAATCACTGCCAGGAAAGCGAGGCCCATTCCCCGGACACCCGTCGCACGGGCTGCCCGAGGCCAGTGGCCTGGTAGGCGGCGGCCACGTCGTTGGCCTGGGTTTCGAGGATGCCGGACAGGACGAGCATCCCGCCCTGGGCCACGTGGCGCGTGAGCAGCTTGGCCATGGCCATGAGCGGCGCGGCCAGGATGTTGGCGGCCACGACCTCGAAGCGGCTGTCCGGGGCCAGGCTCCCCACCCCGCCCACGGCCAGGGACATGGCGCCTTCCACGCCGTTTAAGCGCAGGTTGTCGGCGGCGCACCACACGGCCTGGGGGTCGATGTCCAGGCCCACGCCAGTCAGCCCCAGGCGGCAAAGCCCGATGCCCAGGATGCCCGAGCCGGTGCCGAGATCGAGAAAACGCATGGACGGGGTCAGCCAGCCCGAGGTCTGGGCCTGGGCAAAGGCTTCCAGACACAGGGCCGTGGTGGGGTGGTGGCCGGTGCCGAAGGCCATCTTGGGTTCGATGAGGAGGGGCTTCTTGCCGCCGGTGTCGTGGTCGGCCATCCAGGGCGGCAGGATCTCGTAGACGCCGCCGACCTCGATGGGCGTGAAAAAGGCCATCCAGGCCGCGCCCCAGTCCTCTTCTTCCAGGGTGGAGACTTCCCGGGGCAGGTCCGGCCAGTCGGCGGCGACTTCCTCGGCAAAGGCCCGGGCCGGCGGGGCGTCTTCCATGTGGACGCGGAAGCGGACGGTCTCGCCGTCCTCCAGGACGGCCTCTTCCCAGCCCTGGGCGGCCCGGCCGGCCAGCCAAGCTTCCAGCAGTTCGGCGGTTTCGCCGCCGCCGGGCACGGTGATATCAACGCGAAGCAGTTTGCGCACAGGTGCTCCTAAACGCAGAAACAGGGGCCAAGCCCCTGTCGTTATTGTGGCATTCGACATATCCAAACGCAAAAAACACAGGCCGCCGGGCTTTCGCCCTTTGGTGCGCCATGTATCGCCCTTGCCGGTCAACCACACCGGGGCAGACCCAGGTTTCTCGACCGCAGGGCCGGCCGCCCTCCCCAGGGCCAGGGCCGCCGTGCTGGAAGTGGAAGCGCCAGGCCCCGTTCCCGGGGCAACGCCGCCTCGCCTGGGCCTGCGTTCTGCGCAGCGCCCACGACGGCATTCCCCGCCGGCCGGCCTCAGACGTCGGCGTCGGCCAGGGTGCCTATGCCCGAGGCGTAGGCTCCGAGCACGTCCTTGGAAAACTGGTAGGTCTGGCTCATGTCGTTTGAGGCGGTCGCCCCCGAGGAGCCGGAGTTCATGTAATCCAAAGTTTTTTCCACCACAGCCGCGCCAAAGGTCTGCTTGTCGAAGGGCGCGGCGTCGCCGGCCGAGGATGCGCCGGACGAGGAAGGCATGCTGTTGAAGGTGTCCAGCGTCTTGGTCACGATGCCGCCGGCGACCTCGGCGCTTAAGGGATTGGAAAACGTGATGGCGCTCATGGCGTTGCTCCCTGCCGCGTCGTCGGAGCAGGCCCCGGCGCACGGCGTGTTCGGTTCGTCGCCTCGTGTCGCGCTCCCGGCGTGCGCCTATGGCGCGGGCCGGGAATACTTCTGCAGGAAAAGCCCGGTGCCTGCCCTAAAAACCCAGGCTGTCGCCCAACCTCGCAAATCTTCGGGATTTCCACCAATGCGCCGGCCGCAGTGCTCACGTCAACTGCCGGAGCGCGCCCGACCGGTCAGGTTTTTTTATCCGCCAGCGACCCCACGCCCGAAGCAAATGCCTGGGCTTCGCCGCTCCGGGGCGTGCTGGGCCCCGTGTAGACAAGGTCGATGGCGTCGCCGCGCTCGAAGGCTGTGGTGGGCGCGACTTCCCGGATGTTGTCCAGGGTGTCCATCATCAGGGTATACCCGGCCTTGCTCCCCATGACGTCCCAGATTTTTCCGCCCATGGCCGACTCCGCCGACAAACCTGTTTTTTCCTCTCTACCCGGCCGAGGGTCGCCGGTCAAATGGCGTCAGGCCATCTTCGGGCAATCGCAAACGGAAAACACATTCTAGCCAACACAACAGCCTGTTCAAAACACCATCACGCCCACCCGCGAATCGGCTTTGCCGCGCACGAAACTAGCGGGCGGCCATGGAGGCCACGCCCACGGGCAACTGCAACACCGTGCCCACGCGCAGACGCATGGGGTCCAGCCCGCTGTTCTCGGCCAGGATGCGCTGGACGCTCAGGCCATACGCCCGCGAGAGCTTCCAGAGGTTGTCGCCCTCGGAAATGACGTGCTGCCGGGCCGGGGCATGGGCCGGACCTGCGGTCGGCGCCGGGGTGGCGGCCGGGACAGTCCCGCCCTGGGCCTCGGCCGGCAGGATAGCCGGCGCGGCCACGGACGCCGCCTTGGCCGAAGCTTCCTTGGCCGGCGCGCCGGAAGCGGCCACGGCAGCCAGAGACGACGGCACGCGCAGGGTCTGGCCCTCGCGCAGGCGCAACGGATCGACGCCGGGATTGGCGGCGGTCAAAGCCTCGACGCTGACGTCGAAACGCTTGGCGATGCTCCACAGGCTATCGCCGGCCGAGACCGGGAAGAGCAGCATTTCGGCGCTGGCCAGGCCGCCCTCCGCAGGCACGGTGACCAGCTGGCCAACGCGCAGCCGCGACGGATCGACCTCGCCGTTGACGGCCAGCATCTCCTCCAGGGAGACGCCGAACCGGCGCGACAGGCCCCACAGGGTGTCGCCCGGGGCCACGGGATAAAGCCCCGCGTCGCTGACCGTCCGGGTTTCGGCGGCGGCCGGAGCGGGTGCGGCCAGGGCCTCGGCCCGGGCGTTGTCCGGCACGGCCAGGACCTGTCCGGGCTGCAGGCGCAGGGGGTCAAGGCCGGCGTTTAAGCGGGTCAGGTCGTCGGCCGACACGCCCAGGCGCTTGGCGATGGACCAGAAGTTGTCGCCGTCGGCCACCACATAGCCAGCCCCGTCCAGGGCAGCGTGCTGCTTGCCGGCGGCCGGCCGGGCGGCCGTGGCCGAGGCGGCGGCGGGCAGGGCCAGGGGCTGGCCGATGCGCAGCCGGGTGGGATCGACGCCGGGATTGGCTTCGGTGAGCGCGGCTACGGTGACGCTGTGCTGGCGGGCCACGGACCAAAAGTTGTCGCCGTCGGCCACGGTGTGGACCTTGGTCGCGGCGGTGGGGCTGCTCGGGCGGATCTGGGCCTTGGTGACCTGGGCGAGGTCCACCCCGGCCGGCACGGCCAGGCGCTGGCCGATGCTCATGCGACGGGGATCGACGCCGGGATTGGCAGCGGCCAGGGCGTCGGCGGACACCCCCAGGCGCTTGGCCACGGACCACAGGGTGTCGCCGTCGGCCACGGCGTAGCTGACGCCGGGAGCCACAGCCGGCGTGGCGACCACCGGAGCCGGCGCGGCCGGGCGGCCCATGGGATCGACGGACGAGGCGGCGGCCTTGGTCGGAGCCTCGGCGACCTGGATCGGCGCGGCGGCCTTGGCGGCGGCGGCCGGAGCAGGCGTCGGCTGGACAGCCGGAGCGGCGCCCTTGGCCGGCGCAGCGGCCGAGGACAGAGCCTTGGGCGCGGCGGTCGCCTGGGCGACCTGCACGGCCGGGGCGGCTACAGGCTTGGCCGCCACGGCGGCGGCGGCAACGGCCACGGGGGCGGCCGGCTTCTCGGCGGCGGCAACGGCCGGGGCCGAAGCCGGGGCCGTCGCGGAAGCGACCGCCGTCACGGACGGGGTCGCCGGACGGCCGGGGCGGGCCATGGGCGTCAGATCGCGGTTTTCAATGGCGGCCAGCAGTTCGCCCCGGGGCAGGCCCGAGGGTTCGGCCACGGTTTCGATCAGCCGGGCAGCCAGCAGGCGCGAGCCGGCGGCGGAGATGTGCACCCCGTCGTCGGCGCGTAGCTTGACAGTGGCGCCCAAAGCCGTGCGGGCCACCGGAGCGTAGGCCCCGGAGGCGTCGGCCAGGACGTCGCGAACGTTAATATAGGCGCAGTCCGGCAAGCTGGCGGCGGTCCTGGCCAGCACGCCGTTGACATGGCCCATGCCGGCGTCGAAAGCGGCGTCGCCCATAATGGGCACGCCGATCAAGTACACGGCAGCGGCGGGGTTCTCGCTTTTGGCGATGGCGTGCAGCCGGGCCACGCGCCGGGCGTATTCGACGTCCCAGGACGCGGACTTGTACGGCGCGCTGCGCCCGGAGGGCGTGGGCAGGGGCTTGTCGTCATTGGCTCCGAGCATGATCATGACCACATCGGGATGATGAGCCTTCACCTGGGCGTCGAGATTGGCCTCCCAGTCGAAAAACGAGGGATTGGCCAGACCGCTCGACACCTTGCCCAGGTACGCGAAACGCACCGCTGGCTTGCCGGCGAAAGCGGTCTCCATCTGCTGGCCCAGGCCAATGGACAAGGAATCGCCCACCAGCAGGATACGCTTGGCTTTGGGCGCGCCGGGATCGACCTTGGCCGCGCCCGCCACGGGCAGTCCGGGAGGGAGAATCAAGGAGACGATCAGTACGGCCAGGAGGAGGACCTGACTCGGGCTTCGCATACACAACACCTCAGTGCCGGCCCGGCCCCGCGCCGCGCGACCCCCATCGCGCCCGCCAAGTCCCGGTAACGGCATGATAATGTAAGAAACGCGACCCTGGATGGTATGAGTTTCTCAAACAGCCGGCGTCCCATAAAGCCTCGTCCGGATCTGCGCCCAAGCCTCCTACGGACTTCGTTCCCCAACGATTTCGGGCGCTTATCTGTGGACGACGCCGCCGAAGCTGCGTTCCCATCCTGAGTCTGCACACTAGCAGAACGCGATGCTCCTTTCAAGATAAATACCAGATTCATCCACTTATCGGAAAAAAAAGGAAAAAATGCAGAGAGAAAGGATCGGGCGACTGCCCCGCTGTCGGGCACGGCGGCCGCAAAACGAGGACTGGCGGGACTTGGCGGCCATGTCCCCGCCCAGCCCCGCCAGACCGATGGCGGAAGAAAAAAATCAGAAGGCGAAGTAGATAAACGGCAGCACGCCGTCCGGGCCGAGTTTCAAGATGCAGGCCGCAGCCACGCCCAGGGCCGCGCCCTGGAGCGGAAACGGCATCCAGTCGAAACTCTTGCGAAAGACGTCGCGGCCGGTGAAATTGAGCAACTGCACCCCCAACACCAGGACCACCAGGACCAGGCAGGTCGGCCGGAAACCCGCGCCGTCAGGATCCAGGGCCACGGCGCGCTTCAAGATGTCCACGGCCTTGCCGGCGTCCTCGGCCCCGAAAAACACCCAGGCCACGTTGACGTAGGCAAAGGTTGAAACCCAGCAGACCGCGTTCCACAGGCCGCCGAAGAAGCCCGGCCCCGAGGGGACATTGGCGTCGCCCGCCGCCGGAGCAGCCGGCTTGGCCGCCCGGGTCGGGCGCAGCGAACCCACGAAATGGGCGATGACCAGTCCGAAGCCGTGGATGAAGCCCCAGACCAGGAAATTGTAGGCCGCGCCGTGCCACAGCCCGCCCAAGGCCATGGTAGCCACGAGGTTGGCGTACTTGCGCACGGTGCCTTTGCGGTTGCCGCCCAGGGAAATATAGAGGTAGTCTCGTAGCCAGGTGGAGAAGGTGATGTGCCAGCGTCGCCAGAAATCGCGCAGGCTCAAGCTCGTGTACGGGGCGTTGAAGTTGTCCGGGATGTCAAAGCCCATGAGCAGCCCCACGCCCTGGGCCAGATCGGAATAGCCCGAAAAGTCACAATAAATCTGGGCGGCATAGGACAGGATGCCGACGAGGACCGCCGCCGAGCTGAAGCCCTCGGGCGCGCCGAAGGTGGTGCGCACGATGTGTTCGGACAGGTAACTCGAAATGATGATCTTTTTAATAAGGCCCCGGATCAGCAGATAAAAGGCCCGGGAAAAATCCGGCTGCCCCACCCGCTCCTTTTTGAGCTGGGGCAGGAAATTGCCGGCCCGCAGGATGGGGCCGGACAGGATGGTCGGAAAAAAGGAAATGAAACAGAAGACTTCCACCAGACTGCGCTCGACCTTGATCGGGTCGCGGTAGACGTCGATGGCGTATGACATGCCCTGGAAGGTGAAAAACGAAATGCCGATCGGCATGATGACGTCAAGCAGCGGCACCGGGCTTTTGACCGAAAGCACCCGGAACAGCCAATCCGCCGAAATGTAGAGCATCTCGTAATACTTAAAGAAAACGAGCATCCCCAAGGCAAAGCCGACGTAAAGCACCAGGCAGAAGCGCCGAAAACGCTGGTCCGAGGTTTCGGCGAAGACCACGGCGAAAAACCAGGTCAGGAAGCTGAAAACCAGCAGGATCAGCAAGAATTTGGCGTTAAACGAGGCGTAGAAGACGTAGGAGGCCAACAACAAAAACAGGCGATACGCCCCGGCATGGGGCCGCAGCAGCCAGTTGAGCGGCAAGATGGCGGCAAAAAACAGGGCGAATTCAAAGCTGGTGATGTTCATAGGGCGTCGCCTCGGGACCTCCGGGAAATGTGGCGCACGCTAGCCGCGCCGCCGCCAAAAGGCAACCGGCCAACCGCCCCAACCCCGGACCGTCGGCGGTCTGACGCCGGCCAAAAGCTGCTTTTCTCCATTATTCCAAAGAACTGCCCCATCGCGCATTTCGGCCCGGACCTTGCTTTGCCTGTCATGCCCCCGAGCGGATGCCCCGCTTGGGGCAAACAGCCGGCAACCACCATGCAGCATATCCGCTCCGACCACCCGCGCTCGCGCCGCCCTGCCGCCGCCCTGGCCCTGGCCTTGGCCGCCCTGCTCGCCGCGCCGGCCCTCACCCACCCGGGCCTGGCCCCGCCCCACGGCCCGGATCGGCCGTCCCTGGCCGCCGTGTTCGACGCCCCGGACCAGTCCCCGAACGCCGCCTTGATCGCCGCCGTCATGCCACACGCCGTGCGACTGCCCGTGGACAAGGCCGCCCGCCATCCCCTGGACAGCCGGCTGGCCGTGCGCCCCGGCGAACCCCTCGGGTCCAAGGCCTCGGCCCTGCGCCTGGTACGCCTGCCCGCCCCCGGGATCGATGCCGTCGCCGCCCTGGAAACGCCACCCGTCAAAACTCCGTCGCCTGCTCCCGACACGCCAGCCGCCAAATCCGTCGCCATCCTGGCCGCCACCTCGGCGACCGCTCCCGGCGGCAAGGCCCTGCCGCCGGCAACGCCCCAGCCGGCCGCCCCGCTCCGAACCGCCACACCAGCCGCCCAGACCACGCCAGCCCAGCCGGTCCCCTCGGCCAAGGCCGCCGCGCCCGCTGCGCCGCCCGCCCCGGCCCAGCTCGCCACCGCACCCGGCAAACGCATCCTGGTCGCCGGCGACTCCTTGTCGCTGTTTTTGGCCGACGCCCTGCGCCCCATGCTGGCTGGCCGGCCCCAAACCGCCTTCGCCTCGCGCGGCAAGGTCTCCAGCGGCCTAGCCCGGCCCGATTTCTTCAACTGGGAACGCGAAATGGCCGCCCTCACCACCGCCCACGCCCCCGACACCGTCATCGTCATGATCGCCACCAACGACAACCAGACCCTGGCCCGCCCAGACGGAACCAAGCTCGCCTTCGGCCGCCCGGGCTGGGACGCTGAATACGGCCGCCGGGTGCGCCGGCTGGTGGAAATCGCCCGCTCGGCCAACCCCAGCGCCCGCATCTACTGGCTCGGCGCGCCGGTCATGGCCGACCCCAAGCTCAACGCCGACGTGGCCGCCATCAACGCCGTCATCGCCCGGGAACTGGCCGCCCTGCCCGGCTGCCGCTACATCGACGTCTCCCGCACCCTGGCCGACCCGGCCGGCCGCTACGCCCAGGCCAAAATCACCCCCGACGGCCCCAAAGCCACCCGCACCAAGGACGGCGTCCACCTCACCCCCTTTGGCGCCAAACTCCTGGCCAACGCCGCCCTGGCCTCCCTTGGCCCCAACCTCGCCGCCTTGTCCAAACCTTAACCCACCACTAAAACAGAACAAAAACGAGCCACCACATTTCCCGGGGCGGGCCGCTTTACCACCCATTTCGCGCGTGCTAAGCCCGCCCCATGGAAACCATCCTGCTCAAAATCCTCGAAGTCCAAAACGAGATCCTCGCGGAAGTGCGGATGCTGCGCCAGGCCGTCACCCACGGCGCGCCCCTGGCCGCCCAGGCCGCCGCTCCCGCCAGCCAGCCCCTCACCGCCGCCGCGCCGCCGTCCGCGCCCGAACCCGCGCCGCAGGCCGCCTACACGCCCACCTTCGTGCCCGAGCCGGAACCCGAGCCGCAACCCTACCTCGCGCCGCCGCAACAACAGCCCGGCGGGCGGCTCACCGTCAACGAACTGGCCGACCTCGGCGGCCAGTTCCTCGATCCCGGCCAGATGCCGCGCGGCAAGGTCAAAGCCGTGGACGCCTCGGACCTGAGCCACTCCATCCTCGACGACATCAAGGCGAAGAATAAAGCCAAGCGCAGCGCGTTTGCCGAATTCGAGAAGTTTGATCGATTTAAGTAGGTTGATGGAGAGCGAGAGAAGAGAAGATGCCTCCGGCGGCCGGGGGGCTCAGCCCCCCGGACCCCCGACATGGGGGGACGGTCGGCGGGGGTGAGGCGATGGTCGGCGGGCGGTTGGCCCGAGAGAGAGGAAGATCAACAGGATGACTGGGCTGGGCAATAAATGTTCAGCTAAAGCTCTCCCGCACCGGGCACCCCCGGGCGAACCGGGTCGTTGGAATTTCCGGGGCGTCGAGCACCCGGCGCAAGCCGGGCGCTCGACGCCCCGGAAATTCCAACGACCCACGCGGCGCAGCCGCCATGCCCCCGCGCCTGTCCCTCCCGCTTGTCGCTCGCCCGCCCGCCACAGACGATCAGGGGGTCCGGAGGGATTATCCCCCCGGCGGGTCACGGGCAGCGCCCTAGTTATGAACGATGATGATAGCGTTCGTGCCAGACGCGGCGCAGGACGGCGGGATCGGGGATATGCGGATTTTGGCCTGGGCTGGGGATGTCCTGGCCGTAGGCGTCGGCGAAGGGGGTGTCTTCCAGCAGCCGATTGATGGCGTGGGCCAGCAGCACGGGCAGGGCCAGGACGTCGGCGGCGTTGTAGGCGAGCAGCGTTTCCAGGACGGCGGGATCGCCGTGGCGGGAGTATTCACGCCACAGCAGCACGGCCATGTAGCCATCGGCTCCGGCCAGATCGCCCCGGTCGATGCCGAAGTGTTCCTCGCTTTTTTTCAGCCCGCCCTTGATGCCGATACCGCATAGGACGTTTCGCAGGTCGATGTGGGCTTTGGGAAGTTTTGCGCCGAGGTGCGAGGTGAGCACCGGGGCGTCGAAGCAGCGGCCGTTGTAGGTGACCAGCACCTTGCTGGTCAGGATGTCGCCGGTGAAGTCGTGGAGGTTTTGGCCGTGGGCGTAGGTGCGGGCGGCGTTTATGCCGTCGTAGAGGGCCACGGCGGTGACTTCGTTTTGGGGTGTGCCGTCGGTTTCGATATCGACGCAGGCCAGGCTGTCCTTGAAGTCGAAGAACAGCCTCCAGGCTTCGGCGGGCGGCAGGCGCTGAGCAAACCAGTCGGCGTCGCCGGCGGCCAGGCGTTCCTTGGATTCGAGGAGTTCGTTGCGCCACATGGGCGCCTTGGCCGAAGCCAGGGGCGGGGTGTCGGCGTCAAGGAAAGCGTCCCAGTCGCGGATGCCGGCGGCCCAGAGGCGGCGTTCGGTGGACGGCCCCAAGCCGGGCAGATGGAGGAAGGTATGGCGCAGCACGGCTGGTCGTGTACCTGTTTTGTCTGCCGATCTCAACCATTTGCAAAGGCTGCGACGGCATCATTTCTGCATGGGTTACGCCGACTCGGCGATTTTTTCCGCCGGGTTGGACCGCTTATCCAAGGAAGGAGCCCATGATGCGACCAAACGACGCCGCTTCCGCCTCGCCACGGCGGCAGACGCCGGCCGCGATCCGTCGGGAAACCGTCATCGCCGCTGACGTTTACCGTTCCGGGACGTTGCGAAATGACTTCGAGCGGCTGGCAAGCCCGGCAACGCCCATGGCCGAAGCCGACATTTTGAGCCTTTTGCTCAAGTATTTCCATGCTTGTCTGTATCCCGGCTCTCAGGAGCACCCCATTGCGCTCAAAGAGATCAGCGGGCTTTTGGAGCAGTTTTACGAGCTGTGGTCCGAGGGTTCGCTGGAGAAGGTGTTGCCCCTGGCCGGGGACTACAGCGCCTACCCGCTGCGGATGCTGACGGATTTGCCGCGCACGGCCCATATTTTCCGTTCCATCGCCAACCGGCCATTGCCGCCGGCCATGGTGCAGGACCCGTTTTTGGGTCTGGACATCGGCACGGGCAGCGGCATTTTGTTGGCCGCGGCCTGGTTTCAGGCCAGGCGCAACGGGGTGGGGGAGACCCGGTTGTACGGCTTCGAGCTGGATTCGGGCATCAGCGAGCGCACCGACGCCTTGCTGCGTTCCCTGGGCGTCGGGCAGGTGATGGCGGCCGACGCGCGCGATCCGGGCGTGTATGCCGCGCTGCCGGACGGGCCGGTGGCGTTCGTGGCCAACGAAAATGTGGCCGCGCCCACAGCCCGGCATACGGCCGAGCCTTTCAGCCAGCTCCATGCCGCGCTGTTCGAGGCCATGGCCGCAAGACTCAAGCATACCGTCTTTTTCCCGGAGGCGCTGGTGGTGCGCGACCGGGACGCCGAGTTGGACGTGGTGCTGTCAAAAAACAATCGCTTCCAGATTCCGCGCCATTATCGGGCGCTGCGGCCCAGGCCGCGCTCCATTGTCATTGAGGGACGGCTGACCAAGCTGTGGCAGGTGGGTAAGGATTTCCGGCCGCTTATTCCGGAGGCCTGGCAGTCGATCATGCCCGGGCGCTGGTAGCCCGGGGAGACAGGAAACGCTTCGGGCGCGGGGACAGGGTCCCCGCGCCCTTTTTTTGCGGCATCCAAAGGTTTCCAACGCTGCGGATCTGGGCTTGGCCGTCAGCGGTTCGTCTTGGCCACGAGCCTTGAAAAGGGGTCTTTCGCCTTGCAAGCAGCTTCCGAGCACCGCGTGAGGTCTTGAAAATACTGTTGTATTTTCAAGGGGCGAGGGGTCAGGGCCGGAACAGGCGGCGATCGAAGTCGAATTCCCGGGAGGTGACGTGGTCTTCCAGGCGGCGTACCCGGCGTTCCAGGCGCTCGGCCCGGTCGCGCAGCCGGGCCAAGACGGCTTTGCGGTCGGTCTGATAGGCGTTGCAGGCGTCGCTTTCGGCCTCGGAGTCCGGGGGCAGGGCCGGCTCCAGCTTGAGGCAGAAACCGGCAATGACGTAGGCGGCGACCACGGGCCACACGCCGGCGGAAAGGGTCAGCAGGACCACGCCGGCGCGAACGGCGGCCACGGGCACGTCGAGAAAGGCGGCCAGCCCCTTGCACACGCCAAGCACGGCCCCGGTACGCGAGCGGTAAAGCCGCCGCCAATCGAGTTCGCTTACGTGTCGCATGACCCGCGCCCCTTGGCCCGGGCGTCGAGCACCACGGTTTCGAGGGTATCGACCCGGGATTCCAGACGTTCCAGGCTTCGGTGGATTTCCTGGAGCAGCCGGACCTCATCGGCGTCGCCGCCGGGCGCGGCCCGGCCTGCCGGGCGCACGAGACGCACGCCGATGAGAAACACCGCGCCAAGAATCACCAGACCGACCAGGGTGGCCCCGGCCACCACCAGGGAAGAAAGCAGTCCCATCATACATGCGGCTCCGGACCGGAGCAGGCGGTCTAGGCCTTGGCCTCCCCCTCGCGCTGCATGTCGAGGACGAGCCCCTGCAAGGCCTTGGCCTGTCCGGCAAGGTTGTCCACGGCCGCCGACGACTCGCCCATGGCCTGGGCGGTTTCGCCGGAAATGCGGCTGACGCGGTCCACGGTGCGGCCGATTTCCTCGGCGGCGGCGGACTGTTCTTCGGCGGCGGTGGCGATGGAGCGTACCTGATCGGCCACAGCGTCGACAAGGCCGACGATGGAGGTCAGGGCCTCGCCGGAACGACGGGCCAGATCGGTGGCGGCTTCCACGCCTTCCACGGCCTTGTCGAAACCGGCGACGTTGCGCCGCGCGCCGTCCTGGATACCCTGGATGGCCGCGCCGACTTCCTTGGTGGCGGTCATGGTCTTTTCGGCCAGTTTTCGCACTTCGTCGGCCACCACGGCAAATCCCCGGCCGGCGTCGCCGGCCCGGGCGGCCTCGATGGCGGCATTAAGGGCCAGGAGGTTGGTCTGGTCGGCGATGTCGGAAATGACTTCCATGATGGCCCCGATGTTCTGGGCCTTCTGGCCCAGCGCCCCCATGTCGTCCTTGAGGCCCCGGGCCTGGTCGGCCACCTGGAAGATGCCGCGCACCACCTCGTCCACCACCGATGCGCCTTCCTCGGCCCGCTTGCGGGCGGCCTCGGCGGCATCGGCGGCCTCGGAAGCGTTTTTGGCCACCTCCAGCACCGTGGAATTGAGCTGCTCCATGGAGCCGGCGGCTTCGGCCACCTGGCGCGACTGGTCCTTAGCCCCCTGGGTGGACTGCTCGATCTGGGCGGCCAGCTGGTGGGAAGCGTTGGTCACGGCCTCGACCACGACCTCGATGCGTTCAGCGGCGTGGAGCATCCCTTCCATCTTGGCGGTTTCGGCCAGACGGCAGGCCTCGTCGGCCTTGGCCCGGTCGGCCTTGGCGCAAAGGGCCTCGGCTTCGGCCTGCTGCTTGGCGGCGGCGGCCTCGTCCATGCGGCAGCGGATGTCGCCGGCCATGGCGGTCAGGGCCTGGGCCAGAACGCCGGTCTCGTCGGCCCGGGAAACGACGAGCGCCCGGTCGGTCTCGCCCCGGGCCACGGCTCGGGCGAAGTCCATACAGGCCAAAAGCGGACGAACCAGCACCTTGGACAGCCACCAGGCCAGGGCGGCGAACAGGATCAGGCTGCCGAGACCGGCTAGGCCGATCTGCTTGATGATGGCGTCGCGGGCGGCCATGACCTGGGAAATGTCCACGCCGATAAAGACCATGCCGACGATGTTGCCGTCGTTTTTGAGCGGGGCGTAGGCGGTGCGGTAGAGGCGGCCGAACAGGGTGTTCTCGCCCAGATAGGTTTTGCCCTGGCGCAGCACCGCATCGACGATGGCCTTGTTGTCGAGGGCGGTGCCCACGGCGCGTTTGCCGTCAACGACCAGGGAGGTGGAGACGCGGGTGTCGCCGTAAAAAATGGTGGCTTCGGCTCCCAGGTCTTTTTTCACGCCGTCGACAAGGGTGCTGTTGTTGGAAAGGTCCTGGCCGACGATGACCACGCCGATGACGGCCCCGTCTTTTTTGATGGGCGCATAGGCGCGGATGGAAAAACGCACCGTGTTGCCGGATTCGAAAACCGAGCAGGGTTCGCCGGCCAGGGCGCGCTTGACGCCTTCCTGGTTGCCGATGTTGTCGCCGGCCTTGTCGTTATGCGCCCGGGCCAAGACGTCGGCCTTGGCGTTGGCGAAGACAACGAGGTCGGCCTTGCCGCCGGCCATGAGGGTTTGGCCGAGATCGCGCAGTTTGGCCGTGTCGCCGGCCAGGACGCCGTCGATGACGTTGGGACGCAAGGCCTGGGTCCGGGCCATGTCCGCGTAGACTTCCTTGTAGGATTCGATCTGGCGGTTGAGGACATGAAGATAGCTTTCGACCGCCTGGGCGGTGACGGCTTCGTAGCCGTCCTTGACGCTGGAGTAGGCCACGGCCTGGATGATGGCCACGGTGGCGACGACGGAAGCAATGACCAGGGCCATGATTTTGGCCGCGATGGAAACCCGCATGACGTCCCCCTCGGTGTTTCCCAGCGGCCCGGCTGTCTCGACGACGGCCGTCGAGACCCGCGGCTTTCCGGACCTGCCTCGCGGCAGGGGTGGCGTTATTGGGCAAAATCCTCCTAGCAACGCCAGCGGACCGAAGCAAGAGACGTTTTATGTGTGTACTTTTTCCACAGTTACATGAGCCATGCGACGCCAATAGCCGAACCAGATGCCCGAACAAACCACCGATGCAACACGATAGTAATTAACCAAGAAAGCGTACAGCCGCTCCAGGATGCCTCCTCGCTCATCTGTGCCAAGAAATTATGCCCGCGCTGCGTCAACGTAGCATCAACACGCAATCATCCGAAGCCACCCGACACCAGGGCTTTCGCAACGCCCCGTGCGCCGGGGAGGATTCATGCCCGGGGCAATTGTTCCCATCTTCACCATATCAAGAATCACTATAGGCCAGGCGAACACCATCTTTGTTAAAAATCGCACAAGAGACGTTTCCTCCCGCTCATCGGCCGCGCAATCTCCGGTCGAAATCATACTCCCGGGAGGTCACATGGGACTCCATCCGCGAAAGCCGGACATCCAAATCCTTGAAACGCCGCGATACATCGACTGCTGCCCGGCCGAGCCGGCCCGTGTCGATGTCTTCGCCCCCCCCCGTTTCGGGAGCCAGGGGCACGAAGAAGGCTGCGGCAAAGTAGAGAATCGCGGCCGTAAAACCGGTGGAAACAAACAGCACGACCACAAAGGCCCGCACCACCCAGCGCGGCAAGCCGAGATAGTCGGCCAGCCCCCGGCACACGCCCAGGGCCAAGCCGTTTCGGGACCGATAGAGCTTTTTGCGGCCGGGGAAATCGTCGTTACGGCTTCTCATGTCCGCCTCGTTTGCCGGATGCTTCCGGCAGCAGGGTTTCCAGGTTGTCCATGCGCTCTTCCAGGCGGGCCAGTCCGGCGCGCACCTCGTCCACCACAGCCATGGCCGCTTCCTCGTCGCGGCCGCGCACCCGGTCGTCGCGGCGGCGCAACTGCCGCAGCACGAGGATGGCTGCGACCACCAGAAGGATTTTGACGACCAGCGGCACGTGGCCGATATAAACTGTGTGTTCCAGCACTGCTTGTCCTTTTGCAACAGCGTGTCCGTCTTGGGGCCGCGACGTTCCCCTTATGCCTTTTCCCAGGTGGGGGTTCTGGGGGCCTCAGGCCCCCAGCCACCGGAGGCCTCCCCCTCCGCCCTACTGGGCGCGGCGGGATTTGATTTGAGCCAGTTCGCGTTCCACGTCTTCGTCGGCAGCCAGGCGGTCGAAGCGGGCGTCGAGGCTTTGGTCTTCGGCCGGCCGGCGTCGCGAGGCGGCCGTGCCGGCCAGTTCGGCTTCGGCTTCCAGGCGGTCGATGCGGGCTTCGAAGGCCTCGAAGCGTTGCAGGGCTTCGCTGGAGTCGGCGCGGGAGACGTCCTCGCGCATGCGCTTGCGTCCGGTGGCGCGCATATGGCGGGCCAGCAGGGTGCGCTGGCGCTCCTTGGCCGAGGCGAGCTTTTCCTCAAGGGTGGCGATGTCTTCGCGGCAGGCTTCGATGAGGCCTTCCACGGCGGCCAGTTCGCCGGCCACGACGCTGGCCCGGGTTTCGAGGTCGCGCTTTTCCAGCAGCGCCTCCCGGGCCATGTCTTCGCGGCCCTTGTCCACGGCCAGTTCGGCCTTTTCGCCCCAGCGGCCGGCGGCGGCGGCGAGCATGTCGTGTTCGCGGGCGATGCGGGCGGCCTGGGCCATGGTGCGGGCGCAGTCGGCCTTAAGTTCCACCAGCGTTTCTTCCATCTCCTGGATCATGAGCCGGATGAGCTTTTCGGGCTCCTCGGCCTTGTCGAGCATGGCGTTGATGTTGGAGTGGATGATGTCGCGGAAGCGGCTGAAAATACCCATGGCGTTCCTCCTGGCGCGGCTGCGCCGTGATGGCTGCCGTAAAGCAGGGAGCGTGCCAGATATTTTCTGTCGTACTTTCAGGATGTTGCCCGAAATGACGAAGCAAGATCGTTGCAGTTATCGCCAGATACTGGTATTTTTCGCCACAAAACTGGAGAAAATCGCCATGACGCCCGACGCTCCCTGGCTGGCCGAGGCCCTGGGCCAATCCGACGCCTTTCTGGCCTGCATGGAGGCCGTGGCCCAGGCCGCCGGCATCGACCGGCCGGCGCTCGTCGTGGGCGAGCGCGGCACGGGCAAGGAGCTGGCCGCCGCCCGGCTGCACTACCATTCCCCGCGCTGGGACCGCCCCTATGTGCCGGTCAATCTGGCCGCCTTGCCCCGAACGCTCATGGAATCCGAGCTGTTCGGCCATGAGGCCGGGGCTTTTACCGGCGCGGCGCGGCGTCGGGCCGGGCGCTTCGAGACAGCTGACGGGGGGACGCTGTTTCTGGACGAACTCCACGCCGCGCCGGTGGCCGTCCAGGCCAAACTGCTGCGGGCGGTGGAATATGGGCTTATTGAGCGCATCGGGTCGAGCCAGCCCGTGGCCGTGGACGTGCGCATCGTGGCGGCGGTCAACGTCGATCCGCGTCGGCTCGTGGCCAAGGGCAGGCTCTTGCCCGATCTCCTGGACCGGCTGGCCTTTTGCGTGCTGGTCATGCCGCCCCTGCGCGAGCGCCATGGCGACATCCCGTACCTGGCCGAGCGGTTCGCCGCCCGGTTCGCCGCCCAGCTCGGCCGGCCCGAGCCGCCGACCTTTTCCCGGGCTGCCATGACCGCCCTTGCCGCCCACCCCTGGCCCGGCAACATCCGCGAACTCAAGACCGTGGTCGAACGCGCCGTGCTGGCCTGCCCCACCCCCCTTATCGACACGATCACCCTCGACCCTTTCGCCGCCCTGTCCCCCACCCGGGAGGTCCAGGAGGGGGTGACCCCCTCCTGGCCGCCGGAGGCATCTACTGTTTCATCCACCCCTTCCCCCCATCCAGGGGGTTCGGGGGGGATGATCCCCCCCGACGGGTCCAGGGCAGCGCCCTGGCCGCCGGAGGCATCCCCATCTTCTCCCCTCCCCAACTTCACCGAAGCTGTCGCGTCCCTGGAAATCGCGCTGCTCGGCCGCGCCTTGGCGCGTTCGGGCGGCAACCAGCGCCGGGCGGCCGGGTTGCTCGGGCTTGGCTATCACCAGTTCCGGGGGCTGTACCGCAAGTATGCCGGCGCTCTTGACGCCGCGTCCAAAGCCCCGTAGCCCCAGGCGATGCGCCAAATCACCGAATCCGACAGCCGTATCCGCGCCGACAGGCTGCCTAACGGCGTCCGTATCGTCACCGAACACATGCCCGTTTCCAAAACCGCCAGCCTCGGCATCTGGATCGAGGCCGGTTCGCGCCACGAAGCCCCGGGTCAGGAAGGCATGGCCCATCTGATGGAGCACATGGCTTTCAAGGGCACGGCCCGGCGCGACGCCCTGGCCATCGCCAAGGAACTTGACACCCTGGGCGGGCTTTCCAACGCGTTTACCTCCCGCGAGGCCACCTGTTTCCACGTGCGCGTCATGGACGCCCACTTGGCCCGGGCTTTCGACATTTTAAGCGACATCGTCTTGCGTCCGCTGCTTGATCCCGAGGAGCTGGCCCGGGAACAGGCCGTCATCCTGCAGGAAATCTCCATGGTCGAGGAGACGCCCGAGGAAAAAATCCACGAGGACTTCTGGGCCGCCGCCTGGGCCGATCCGGGGCTGGCCCATCCCATCACCGGCACGCCGCAGTCCGTGGGCGCGGTCACGGCCGAGGCCCTGGCTCAGTGGCGGCGCGCCGCTTACCATCCCGAGGCCATCACCGTGGTCGCCGCCGGGGCCCTTGACCACGACGCCCTGGCCGAAATGGCCGAGGCCGCCTTCGGCTCGTTGCGAAAAATCCAGACCGCGCCCGCGCCGGCCGCCGGGGCCTACACGCCGCCGTACCTGGCCGAGCGCCGTGACTGGGAACAAAACCACGTCATCCTGTCCTACCCCTCGGTCGGCAACGTCAGCGCCGACCGCTTCGCCCATACCCTTTTGGCCACGCTGCTTGGCGGCAACATGTCCTCGCGGCTTTTCCAGGAAGTGCGGGAAAAACGCGGACTGGCCTACTCCATCTACGCTGGCGTCAACGGCCTGGCCGACGTGGGGCTGCTGGAAATCCAGGCCGCCGTGGACCCGGACCGCACGGCCGAGCTGCTCTCGGTGGTCAACGCCGAACTGGCCGCCGTGGCCGACGGCGCGGTGACGGCCGAGGAACTCGACCACACCCGCGAACACTTGAAGGGCCTTTTATACCTCGGCGCGGAATCCACCGAGAACCGCATGATGCGCCTGGCCCGCAACATCCTGCTGTTTAACCGCTCCATCCCGCTTGAGGAAACCGCCGCCTGCCTCGACGCCGTGACCCCGGACGACATCGCCCGCACCGCCAAGGCGGCCTTTGCGCCGGGCAGCGCCGGATTGGCCGTCATGGGGCCGACTGCCGCCTTGCCCTAAGCCCGGCGGTGCTTCGAAAACACGCCGGTCTTCTTGCAGCGTTCGGTATCGCAACAGGAAACCGCCCGTCCCAAGACCATGCCCCGGAGGTGTTCCCCATGCCCGGACACGCCGCCTACGACATCGGCCCAGGAAGCCTTCGCCTCATCGAAGGCGACATCACCGTCGATGACGCCGACGCCATCGTCAACGCCGCCAACTCGGCCCTGGCCGGCGGCGGCGGCGTGGACGGGGCCATCCACCGCGCCGCCGGCCCGAAACTGCCCGCAGCCTGCCGCGACATCATCGCCCGCATCGGCAGCCTGCCGGCCGGCGGCGCGGTCATCACTCCCGGCTTCGAGCTGCCCGCCCGCCACATCATCCACACCGTCGGCCCCATCTGGCGCGGCGGCGAGACGGGCGAACCCGAAGCCCTGCGCTCGGCTTACGCCCAGTCCATCAACCGGGCCGTGGAACACGGCCTGACCACCGTCGCCTTCCCGGCCGTGTCCACCGGCGTCTACGGTTTCCCCGTCCACCTGGCCGCGCCCATCGCCCTTGGCGTTATGGCCGAGGCGTTAAGGGGCGGAAGACTGCGCGAAGTGCGCATGTACCTGCACGGCACGGCAGCTTTCGGGGTCTGGCGCTCGGCGGCGGATGCGTTATTTGGCGGGAACGCGGGAGAGTAGGATGCCTCCGGCGGCCGGGGGGCTCAGCCCCCCGGACCCCCGACCTGGGGACGGTCGTGCGGAGGGGGGATGGTCGGCGGGCGGCAGGCCCGAGAGAAGATTTTCGGCTGATACGACCCATAGTTGGTGAAAAGTACACCCCCCCATTGAAAGTTTTTGGGGAGGATGGGGGTCTGGGGGAAGGAACCCTTTTTTTCAAAAAAGGGTTCCTTCCCCCAGCCGCCGGAGGCAAACTCACGATGCAACTACGTGGAACGACGATTGTGGCGGTGCGGACCGAGGCCGGCGTGGCCGTGGCCGGCGACGGGCAGGTGACGTTGGGCCAGGCCATTGCCGTCAAGCATACCGCGCGCAAGGTGCGCCGGATGTACAAGGACAAGGTCGTCATCGGCTTTGCCGGGGCCACGGCCGACGCCTTCACGCTTTTCGAGCGCTTCGAGGCCAAGCTGGAGGAATTCGGCGGCAACCTCGTGCGCGCCTCGGTGGAGCTGGCCAAGGATTGGCGCAAAGACAAGTATTTACGGCGTCTGGAGGCCATGATGATCGTGGCCGACGCCGGCAATGTGTTGATTTTATCCGGCACGGGCGACGTCATCGAGCCCGACGACGGCGTGGCCGCCATTGGTTCCGGCGGCCCCTACGCCATGGCCGCCGCCCGGGCGCTGTTGCGCAACACCGAACTGTCGGCCCGGGAGATCGTGGAAAAATCCATGGCCATCGCCGCCGAGATGTGCGTCTACACCAACGACCAGTTGGTGGTGGAGACGCTGGAAAAGCCTGCTTAATTGCGTATCGTAGAAGAAGAATGGTTTTCGTGGCTTGCCAGCGAAAGCGCCAAGGCGCTTTTCGCGGACGCCGCAGCAAGGAGCACCCATGCACGCCAGCCTGACGCCGCGTGAAATCGTTTCGGAACTCGACAAATACATCATCGGCCAGCGCGACGCCAAGCGCATGGTGGCCATCGCCATGCGCAACCGCTGGCGTCGCCAGCAGATCGAGCCGGTCTTGCGCGACGAGATCGCGCCCAAAAACATCATCATGATCGGCCCCACGGGCGTGGGCAAGACCGAGATCGCCCGGCGGCTGGCGCGGCTGGCCGGGTCGCCTTTTTTCAAGGTCGAAGCCACCAAGTTCACCGAGGTCGGTTATGTCGGGCGCGACGTGGAATCCATGGTGCGCGACCTCATGGAAATCGGCGTCAACCTCGTGCGCCAGGAAGAACTGGAGCGGGTGCGGGTCAAGGCCGAGAAGGCCGCCGAGGAACGCCTGCTTGATTTGCTCCTGCCCGAATCCCAGCGTCCGGCCCACGGCCCCATCCCCATGCCGGCCGCCATCGAGGCCCCGGCCGAGCCGGCCGGCGAGCAAGGGCTGACCACCCGCGACAAGCTGCGCAAGCTGTGGCGCGAGGGCAAGCTCGACGACCGCATGGTGCCCGTGGAGGTGTCCATGCCCTCGCCCCAGGTGGAGATCATGTCCATGCCGGGCATGGAAGAGATGGGCAGCCAGTTCAAGGACCTGTTCTCCAAGGCCTTTCCCCAGCGCAAGAAGACCAAGACCATGCGGGTGCGCGAGGCCTACGAGGTGATCCTGCAGGAGGAGTCCGACCGGCTGGTGGACATGGACAAGGTTTCCGAGACGGCCCGGGAGCGCGTGGAACAGACCGGCATCATCTTTATCGACGAGATCGACAAGATCTGCGGCAGGCAGGGCGGCGGCCAGGGGCCGGACGTGTCCCGCGAGGGCGTGCAGCGCGACCTCTTGCCCGTGGTCGAAGGCTGCGTGGTCAACACCAAGTACGGCATGGTCAAGACCGACCATATTCTGTTCATCGCCGCCGGCGCGTTCCACTTCTCCAAGCCCTCCGACCTCGTGCCGGAGCTGCAAGGCCGGTTTCCCCTGCGCGTGGAGCTGCGGGCGCTGACGGCCGAGGATTTCCACCGCATCCTCACCGAGCCGCAAAACGCGCTCACCGTGCAGTACAAGGCCCTGCTCGCCACCGAGAACGTGACCCTGGAATTCACCGATGAGGCGCTGCGGGAAGTGGCCCAGTTCGCCCAGCGTATCAACGCGGACACCGAGAATATCGGAGCCAGGCGGCTTTACACCATCATGGAAAAGATTCTATCCGACCTGTCCTTTGCCGCCTCGGACCAGGGCGGCCAAACCGTGGTCGTGGACCCGGCCTACGTGCGCGAAAAGCTCGCCGACGTGGCCGAGGACCGGGATTTGTCCCGGTACATTCTCTAATCTCCCGGGGAGCGACAATGAACCGCGAACACGCCAAGGCGCATCTGCTGCTGGAGGCCCTGCCCTACATCCGCAATTTCTACGGCCAGACCGTGGTCATCAAATACGGCGGCCACGCCATGGTCGATGAACAGTTGCAGGAAAGCTTCGCCTTAAACGTCATCCTGCTCAAATACATCGGCATCAACCCCGTCATCGTCCACGGCGGCGGCCCGCAGATCGGCCGGATGCTTAAGCTGCTGAACATCGAAAGCCAGTTCAAACAAGGCCTTCGCGTCACCGACGACGCCACCATGGACGTGGTCGAGATGGTGCTCGTGGGCAAGGTCAACAAAAACATCGTCAACCTGATCAACCTCAAAGGCGGCTCGGCCGTGGGCCTGTCCGGCAAGGACGGCCGGCTCATCACCGCCCGCAAGCTCGAAATGGTGCTGGAACGCGGCGACGCCCCGCCCGAAATCATCGACCTCGGCAAGGTCGGCGAAGTGACCGGCATCAACACCCAGCTCATCACCACGCTCCTTGCCCAGGGATTCATCCCGGTCATCGCGCCAGTGGGCGTCGACGAAGACGGCGAGACCTACAACATCAACGCCGACACCGTGGCCGGAGCCGTAGCCGCCGCCCTCGGGGCCAAGCGCCTGGTGCTTTTAACCGACGTTTCCGGCGTCCTGGACAAGGACAAGACGCTCATCTCGTCGCTGGACATCAAGGAAGCCTCCCAGGCCATGGCCGACGGCGTGCTGGTCGGCGGCATGATCCCCAAGGTCAGCTGCTGCATGGAAGCCGTGGACGCGGGCGTGGAAAAAGCCCACATCCTCGACGGCCGCGTCGAGAACTGCATCATCCTGGAACTGTTCACCCGCTCCGGCATCGGCACCGAAATCGTGTGCAAGCGGTGCCAGGCGTAGGGGAAAAGAATATAAAGATGCCTCCGGCGGCCGGGGGGGATAATCCCCCCCGGACCCCCTTGATGAGCGAGATTTAACGGGGACAACGTTGTAACGTCGTCCCCGTTTCGTCTTTCAGGAGGGATTCCAAAGGGGTCACCCCTTTGGCCGCCGGAGGCATCTTATTCTTATTCCGACCTGTTATAGTCCATCGTCCTACTCTTTAAACCCCGCCGCCAATCTCTCGCCCAAATCAAACGCTTTGGCCAGGTCCTGCGGGAACACTTCCTCGCGGCGTTTGGCCTTGGCTTCGGCGTCCCAGACGGTGCAGAGATATTTGGAATAGTCGTCGAACTGGTAGGTGTCGTTGACGGTGAGCACTTCGCAGGCGCCGAAGGTGCGGCTCATGAAGCCTTGGGCCAGACCGGTCATGTGGCCGTAGTTGCGCTGTTCCATGACGTCTTCGGGCACATTCATGGTGTAGACCATGGCCGTGGGGATCTTGCGCGGGAAGATGGCGGCGTAGCCCGGGGTGTAGGTCAGGTAGGGGAACAGCAGCCGTTCGATGAACGAGCGGGTTTCGCCGGTTTCGGCCCCGAAGTAGACGGGCGTGCCGATGACCAGGGCATCGGCCGCGGCGGCTTCGGCCAGAAGCGGGGTCAGGCCGTCCTTGACGGCGCAGCGGCCGTAGTTCTTGCCGCCGATGCGCTTGCATTCAAAGCAGCTGACGCAGCCTTTGAAGTCGTAGTCGTAGAGATGAACAAGCTTGGTTTCGGCTCCGGCCTTGGCCGCGCCGTCGAGGACGCTTTTAAGGACCTGGGCGGTGTTCCATTTCTTGCGCGGGCTGCCGTTAATGGCGAGTATCGTCATGGCGGTTTCCTCCTGAAGCAGGTATGGCCGCCGGATACGTCTTTTGCCGGGCCGTGGCAACGGCTTCCCGAAACGGTACAGAGGCTCCGCCAAGGTACTGCGTTCCCCAAAAGTGCCTTACTCCATGAGCAACACGCCGTCCTCGCCGTCGAGCTCGGCCACGGCCACATCCACCCGTTCGCCAGGTTCGGTGTGCACGCGTTTGCCCACGTAATCGGCCTGGATGGGCAGTTCGCGGTGGCCGCGCCGGTCGATGAGCACGAGCAGTTCCACGCGTTTGGGGCGGCCGTAGTCCAGCAGCGCTTCCAGGGCGGCCCGGATGGTGCGGCCGGAGAACAGCACGTCGTCAACGAGGATGACGTTTTTTTCGGCCAGGGAGAAGGCGATCTCCGACGGCCCGACCTGGGGCTGCACCTCGCGGGTGGTCCAGTCGTCGCGGTAGAGATTGATGTCGAGCTTGCCCAGCGGCACGTCGCACTGGCCCCGGGCGTCGATGAGGGCTTTGAGCCGGGTGGCCAGCTCGGCCCCGCGCCGTTGGATGCCGACGATGGCCAGATGGCAGCTAGGGTCGTGGCGTTCGATGATTTCGAAAGCGAGGCGCTCCAGGGTGCGGCGCACCTCGCCGGCGGTCATAATTTTTTTGTGCTTGCTCACGCAATACTCCCGTCCGGCTTTGCATCCGTCTAGCCTAAAAGGGGAAACCCTGGCAATCGGCCCGACGGCCCGGCGGCGGCTCCTATTTGACTTTCTGATCGGTCATGCTTAGTTGCATTGAACGAGCTTGTCCTATGGAGGTTCCCATGGTTGAGTTGACGGAATCGGCAAAGACCCAGTTGGATGGGTATTTCGCCGACAAGGAAAAGACCCCGGTCCGTATTTACCTGTCGTCTGGCGGCTGAGCGGGTCCGAGACTAGCGCTGGCTCTGGATGAGCCGCGCGAAGCGGACGAGGTGCTCGACGTTTCCGGATACACCTTTGTCATCGAAAAGGAGCTTTACGAGAAGGCTTCCCCGCTGAAGGTCGACATGACCTACATGGGCTTTTCGGTGACTTCCAGCCTGGAGCTGGGCGGCGGCAGCGGCTGCGGCTCGTCCTGTTCCGGCGGTTCCTGCTCGGTCTAACCGCCGAGGTTGATGTGCTTTCCCGGGCCGGCTGGCGACAGCCGGCCTTTTTTATGGTTCCGGCCGGTTCGCCGGACAGGGCGACGGGCTTGGCCGACTGGCCGAAGCAAGACGGGCCGAAACCGCCCTTGCATCACGTTTTCCTCTCAAACACCCGAAAATCCATCGACCAGGCGTATTTGACAATGCCCTGGGGCGTGATTACCCGTTAACCAACTCTCGCCTGGAGGTATCCATGGTTTCTTTGAGCGATTCTGCCCGGACCGAACTGGACAATTACTTTGCCGACAAACAGAAAACGCCCATCCGCGTCTATCTCAACAAGGGCGGCTGCTGCGGTCCGTCCCTGACCCTGGCCCTGGACGAGCCCCGGGACAACGACGACGTCTTTGACGTCAACGGCTACACCATTGTTGTGGACAAGGAACTGGCGGCCATGGCCAGCCCCATCGACATCGACATGACCGACTACGGGTTCACCGTGAAATCAAGCCTGCAGCTTGGCGGCGGCTCCTGCGGTTCCGGGGGTTGCGGCGGCGGTTCCGGCGGCGGCTGCGGCGGCGGCTCCTGCTCCTGATTGTCGCGACGTCCCCTCCAAACACCGTGTTTGCAGGCCGGCTTTCGCCGGCCTTTTTTCTTCAATGTCCATGGCCGGTTGACAGCCCGCGCCACGAAACGTAAGTCACGCGTATGGAGTCCGCCGCCACGTCCCCCATCCGTCTGACCGAGACCGCCCGCCAGGCCCTGGAGGGCCTTTTCCCGGGCGCGGCCCGGCCGCAACTCCGCATCTTTTTGTCCTTTATGCACGCCTCCGGCCCCCGGCTCGACCTTGCCCCGGATACGGCCACGGACGCCGACGTCGTCGTGGAGGCGGCCGGTCATGCCCTGTGCATGGCCCGGCTGCTGTGCGATCAGGCCGCGCCGGTCACCGTGGACTGCGGGCCGCAGGGCTTCGTCATCCATTCGAGCCTGGATTTTTCCGGGGCCGGCGGCAATTGCGGCGGGGCCTGCGGCTCCCATCATCACTGATCCTGGTCACGGACCGACCGCCGTTTTCGGTTTTTTGCGCGCAAATGCCCGTGTGTCCTTGCCTTCGGCTTGGGCATTGACTACCATTCGGGTCGGTTGGCGCCACCCAAAGGAGACGGTCATGCCCGGAACGATTCTCATCGTCGATGATGAGGTCCACATCCGTATGCTCCTGGAGCAGACGCTGGAAGAGCTGGAAGAGGATTATGGCGTGGAGATTCTTTCCGCCCAAAACGGCGAGGAAGGTCTGGGACTCATCAAGTCCCGCAAGCCCGACGTCGTTTTCCTCGACATCATGATGCCCAAGCTCAACGGCTACGAAGTCTGCCAGCGCGTCAAGGAAGACCCCGAAGCCACCGGCATCGGCATCGTGCTGCTGACCGCCAAGGGCCAGGAGGTCGACCGCCGCCAAGGCCTGGAACTCGGGGCCAGCCGCTACATGACCAAGCCTTTCGACCCCGATGAAGTGCTCAAGGTGGCCAAGGAACTGCTCGGACTCGACCCCTGAGCGGGCCGGGGAATCTGCCGACATGGTGCCGTTGCGGCGACTGCTCAAAAAAAGGGCCCTGGCCCCCCTGCTCGAACGGGCCAGCCGCATGTTGGGCCCGGGTTGGGCCGCCACGGTCATCGACGCCGCCGACCCCATCCCGGCAAGCGTCCATCGGCTTGAACCCCTGCGCCAGGACGGCCTAATCCTGGGCTATCTGGCCTGCACGCCGCCAGGAGGCGCGCCCCCGGACCCGGCCGGCGAGGCCGCCCTGGCCGAAACGGCCCGATTCGCCGCCGACTGCCTGGAAACCATCATCGACGGCGAGGCCCTGCGCCGGACCCTGGCCGCCGAAACCCTGGTCAAATACCGCGAAGTCTCCCTGCTCCACCGGGCCACCACCGGACTCAACGCCTCCCTGCGCCCCCGCGAAGCGGCCCTGGCCCTTTTAGACGAATGCCGCCGCGGCGAACTGCCGGCCGACAGCGGCATGGTGTTTTTGCGCGAAGCCGCCGACGCCCCGTTCGCGCCGGCCGTGAGCTTCGGCCAGACCAGTGCCTGCCGCCTGGACAACATCGCCGCCTCGACCCTTTTTACCGCCATCGTCGCCAGCCGCAAGGGCGAGATCATCAACGACCTGGCCGCCGACAAACGCTGGGCCGGCGAGGCCGACGTGGCCTCCCTGCTGGTCTATCCCCTTTTGTCCTCGGGCAAATGCGTGGGCATGCTGGTTCTGGCCGGGCCGGTCCCCATGCTGTTCGAGGCCAGCCACCTCCAGCACGTCGGCACCCTGGCCGCAGTGGCCGGCATCGCCCTGGGCAACGCGCTCCACTTCAAGTCCATCCAGACCCTGATCAATTCCCTCATGCAGGCCCTGGCCACGGCCATCGACGCCCGCGATCCCTTCACCTCGGGCCATTCCCAGCGGGTGGCCCGCCTCGGCGTGGCCCTGGCCCGGGCCGTGCACGAAGACGAGGGCGCGTTTGCCGGCGTGACCTTCACCCCAAGCGATCTTGAGGAACTGCTCTACGCCGGGCTGCTCCACGACGTGGGCAAGATCGGCATCCGCGAGGAAGTGCTCACCAAGGCCACCCGCCTGTCCGACGGGACCATGGCCGTCATCGGCCAGCGTCTGGCCCTGCTCGGCCAGCTCCAGGGGCGGGATTACGGGCCTGAGGCGGAACACCTGGCCCGGATCAACGCCGCCGACGCCGTCAGCTCCGACGACCTCGCCCTGGTGGCCAGGATCAGCCAGCTGCGCCTGGACACCGCCCACGGGTCCCTGCCCGTGCTCGAACCGGACGAAGCCGCCTGCCTTTGCATCGCCCGGGG
Organism: Solidesulfovibrio magneticus RS-1; assembly: GCF_000010665.1. Lineage (NCBI taxonomy): Bacteria > Pseudomonadati > Thermodesulfobacteriota > Desulfovibrionia > Desulfovibrionales > Desulfovibrionaceae > Solidesulfovibrio > Solidesulfovibrio magneticus. Next base: position 4,352,629 of record NC_012796.1, read on the forward strand.
CAACCTGACCCCCGAGGAGCGCAAGGAGATCGAGCGCCACCCCGAGGAAAGCCGGCGCATCCTCCAGCACATCCCCTTTCCCGAAAACATGGCCCGCCTTTTAGCCATCATCTCCCAGCACCACGAACGCCTGGACGGCTCGGGCTACCCCGACGCCCTGCGCGGCGAGGCCATCCTGCTGCAAAGCCGCATCATCGCCATTGTCGACATCTACGACGCCATCACCATGGCCCGCCATTACAAACCGGCCCTGTCCCGGCAGCGGGCGCTGTCGATCCTGGGCGACGAGGCGGCCAGGGGCCGCATCGACGGCGAGCTGGTGGCTCTGCTGGCGGCCAACATCGAGGCTGTGGAACGCGACAGCGCCCGTCTGGAGACTGGCTTCGACCTCGGCGAGCTGCTGTTGGCCCCGTTCCCCGACCTTTCCTGATCCCGCCCGCCCGCAAAGGCCACGCGAAAAGCGTTTGCCGCACAGGCTCTCTTTTACAGACTTGTCAACAGCCCCAGGTCCGAGTAGGCCAAGCTGAAGGCCCTGGCCCTTCCGGGCATCCGGCTCCTCGCGATGCGCCCGGCCGCCGGCAGGCTGCCGCGGCTTTGCCGCGCCGTTTGCCGGCCCAACACGCAAACGCCACGGCGCGAGAGCGGGGCCGGCCCATGAACGCCAAGCCTTGCAACAGGGAAACCGTCTCGATCCAACCGGCAACGAAGCTTCAACCACACGGCGCCGCCCATGTCTCAAAACGATGGCCCCAAAAAACTGCCACGACTGTCCAAACTCGACGCGCTTACCCTGCTCGACATCACGGTCAAATGTCTGGAGTGCAGCACGGAAGCCGAGTACAAACAGATATTTGCCCTTTTAAACACCATCGTGCCCTTCGACCAGTCCACCTCGGGCCTGGCCAAGCTGAGCTCGGACGGCGCGGTCGAGTCCTACGAACTGGCCAACATCAACTATCCCGTTGAATGGCTCCAAACCTACAAGGAGAAGAACTTCAGCGGCATCGACGTCATCGTCAAACGCAACTTCACGTCTTTTACCCCGCAATACTGGGACCATACCTACAAAGCGCACAAGCCGGCCCGCGAGTTCATCACCCTGGCCTCGGACTTCAACCTGATCCATGGCTACACCTACGGCGCCAGACCGTTCGGTTTTTGCAAGCAGGCCAGCTTGTTTTCCTTTTCCGGAAATTTCAAGAAATATGACCCGACCGTCATCGCCATTTTGCAGACCATCGTCCCCCATCTGCATCTGGCCTCTTCGAGAATCATCGAGTCGCGCCTGATCCAGCACAACCGCAAATTACTCTCCGGGCGCGAGCGGGAAGTCCTCAGCTGGCTCAAGCACGGCAAAAGCTCCTGGGACATTTCAACCATACTGCAAATAAGCGAATGCACGGTCAATTATCATATCTACAACATCATAAAGAAACTTGACGTCCAGAATAGGCCCCAGGCGGTGGCGGTAGCAACCCACCTCGGTATTCTGGATCCTGATTGAACCAGTCCAGCAGTTCGGGCCGCGAGAGCAGGTTTTTCGCCTCGAATTCCCGCCAGTCCATGATCGCCGCCGCCGCCACCACGCCGTCGGGCATCCGCGTCGGCTCACCGACCAGCACGCACGGAAAGCCGAACATCTTAAGCAACCGCAGCACCTTGTATTCGACCACCAGATACAGATAGCGGACCTTGTTGGGGACGCACCACTGGTAGACCTGGCGATACAGCAGCATGGACACGCCCAGGGAACCAAGGGACGTCCGCACTTTGGTGCCGCGCTCGTCGAAGCTGACGCATAACCGGGAAACCTCACGCGTGTCCGGGGCCTTGCGGATGTCATGGTCCGGCGAGACCAGGGCGCGAAACTCCTTTTCCAGCATGTAGCGATGCTCCGGCGAAACCAGGCGCAGGTAGGAAAGGATCTTCCTGTCCCGAAACACGCCGAAATGCAGGGCATGGGCGTCATAGACGTCCCGTTCCAGGCCGTCGTCGCTTTGCGGCACCCATCGCAATTCCTGGGCAAACACCTTGTGCCGCAACCCATAGGCGGACGGGACGTCCCGCGCCTGCAGCACCCTGGCCGTGACGTCCTGGGCGGATGCATACGGCAGGCCGAGGGGGATGCCGTTGTCCAGGCGTTCGCCCGTATTGTACTCGATTTGCATGTGCGACCTCCTTGTTCGCACATGCATATCGAGGATTTAATAACGCATAACCTGTCAATAGTTCTAGTTGTTATTGATTTACTTATTTATTATAATAAAAAATTTTTGCATTGTTACTAGATAGTTCTACCAGTGTTCGACACCCCGCGCCTCTCGGCCATTCATCAGCAAGACATGCAACCTGCCTACAGCGCGACGAATTTGCAGAAAAAATCCGTGCATCGGATCGATACAACATGGCTATACAGGATATTAGATACGACGCAACACGCCGGCCCCATAATTATTTAGAGTAGCCCGGAGCTCCGCTTTGGGGCTATCGGTCAAGGTGACAGGGCACTCTACTCGCTTGGAGAATCACCATGGCCAGCCACACTGACAAAAATGCTTTTATCTCGGTTTTTTACGAACCAATCTATTCGCACAAGGAACAGAAAGCCTTGCTGCGTTACGAGCGGGAGGACGGGAGCAAGGGCGTCATCGGCGTCCGCCGTGAATCGCTCTCGACCTTGCAGGAAGCCATCAACGCCATTGCCAACGGCAACGCGTCGGAGCAAAACGCCTAGCCGGGAAACGGGTTTCCCTCGCGTCGGCCCGATCTCGGCCGACGCGACGGCGACAGACGCGAGGCAAGGCCACGACGCCCGTGGCATTGGGCGCTTGGGCATGGTCCCGGGGGATGTTTGCGGCCTGTTGACGGCACCCCCCTCGGCCAAGTCGGCACGGCGGCATTGCCTTGTCTGCCGGGCCGCCGGCCTGAGGCATGGGCCAGGCTCCATCCCGTCCGCAACGGCTCGCCAGTTCCTTCGGCCCCCGGGCCAGGCAAGGGTGTTGCCCAGGCCGCCGTCTCGGGCCGCGCCCGCGTATGCCGTTTCGCCGACGACAGCCTTTGGAAAACCTCCTCGTCTCCGCCTCGCGCCGCACCCGCATGGGCGATTTCGCGCCTGCGCCTCTACGAACACTCCAGCAAGGACGGAAACGCCTGGTCTGCGGTGAGGCCGGCGACGCTAAAAGGAAAAAGGCTTCCGGGAGCCACCCCAAAAGCCTTTCTCGTCAATCCACAGTCGGCGGAAGGCGGATCTGTAAAGTACAGCAGCCGCGCCCAAGGGCGCATGCCGAGCGCCTTCCCCTTTTGAAACGAAAATCCGGTCAGTTCCCCCTGCCGTCTGTTCCCGATTTCCTCATAATCCCGCCCGAGACATATGGCATTCTATACCAGTTCTGTAACAAAAGCCAACATGGGGCAAGAATTTGTCCTCGGCCCTGCTCGGCTGAAACGCCGCGCCAAGGGCATCACCATTTGGTCTTGTTGAATAGCCCGCGCGTGGAAAGTTCCTGGGACTTGTATTTATCAAAGTCGATGAATCCTGGGGCAGTCGCACTGACATTGCTGTTGGCTGCGATGGCGAAGATGGCTACCAAGGCAAGAAGTCCTACGGCAAGGCTGATAAAGATCCATTCCATGCTTCTCAATAACAGGGACCTGGGGGCATGTCATCAAGCAATATGTCCAAGGCCCGTGGCCCCTCCCGCCGCTATCTGGCGGGTTGTCCGGGCAAGAAGCCTGGCCGGGCGGGCGTCGTTCTGGGGATGCGCGAGGGGGAAGGCGAAAAGCTGCCCAAAGAAAAAGGGAGCCGGTGGTTAAACCGACTCCCTGAATCTGCTGGCTCCCCGGGACGGACTCGAACCGCCAACCTAGTGGTTAACAGCCACCCGCTCTGCCAATTGAGCTACCGGGGATCGTTGAGGCGAGAAAGGTGTTTATCCTCGACCCTCCCACCCGTCAAGCGAAAAATTCCCTGACGCGAAAAAAAGTTCCCCGCCCCACACCCCGGGGCGCGGCGGGCCGGCCGGCCCATTCTTGACGGGGCACGCTAATTCTCGTAGGCAAATGCGCTTGTCCGGTCGTATCGGCCGGGGCAACGACATGCAGCAACGGAGAACCGCCGTGGGCAGCGACGCGCCACGTAAGAAAGAATACAAGCTCCCGGTCAAGTCCAAGCGGGTGGAGGACTTCCGTCCCCTGCTCGAAAGCCTGGACGCCCGCGACGAACTCAACGAAGTCTTCAAGAACCGCATCGCCAAGGCCGTCCAGCTCCTGGACGACGGCGTGCCGCTCTATCCCAACGACTTTGCCAAAGGCGACGACATCGGCCCGGTGGCCGAGGCCCACGAGCCCCTGACCGAGGAAGCCCTGGCCGAACTGGGCCGGACCTTCCGCCTGGCCGGCCGCATCGTGTCCCTGCGTTCGTTTGGCAAGGTGGCCTTTTTCACCATCCAGGACGCCTCGGGCCGCATCCAGGTCTTTGCCGAGCGCGAGACCCTTGGCCAGGAAGCCTACACGGTCTTCAAGAAATTCGACATCGGCGACATCGTCGGCGTCACGGGCCGGCTGTTTCGCACCAAGACCGGGGAACTGACGCTGCATGCCGACACGCTCTCCCTGGTCACCAAGTCCATGCGGCCCCTGCCCGAGAAGTACCACGGCTTAAAGGACGTCGAGACCCGCTACCGCCAGCGCTACGTGGACCTCATCGTCACCCCGCGCTCGGTGGAGATCTTCAAGGCCCGCACCACCATCATCCGGGAACTGCGCGCCTTCCTCGACTCGTCGGGCTTTATGGAAGTGGAAACGCCCATGATGCAGGCCATCCCCGGCGGCGCCACGGCTCGGCCCTTCGTGACGCACCACAATGCCCTGGACATGGGCCTGTACATGCGCATCGCCCCGGAACTGTACCTCAAACGCCTGCTTGTGGGCGGCTTCGAGAAGGTCTACGAGGTCGGGCGCAACTTCCGCAACGAGGGCGTGTCCACCCGGCACAATCCCGAATTCACCATGTGCGAGTTCTACTGGGCCTACGCCCGGTACACCGACCTCATGGACCTGACCGAGCGGCTGTTTGCCCGCCTGGCCAAGGCCGTCACCGGGTCGGAGGCGGTCAGCTACCAGGGCCAGGAGATCAACCTCGCCCCGGGCTGGGCGCGCCTGTCTTTCCACGAGTCCATCGAAAAGGTGGGCGGCATCGATCCCGAGATCATCCGCGACTACGACAAGGCCAAGTCCCTGGTCGAAAAAAGCGGTGAAAAGGTGCTCAAGGGCGACAAGCTCGGCAAGGTCCAGGCCAAGCTCTTCGACATCTTCGTCGAGCCCAAGCTCATCCAGCCCCACTTCATCTACCATTATCCCACGGAAATCTCGCCGTTGTCGCGACGCAACACCGAGAACCCGGAGATCACCGACCGCTTCGAGCTCTTTATCGCCGGACGCGAAATGGCCAACGCCTTTTCCGAGCTCAACGATCCCGTGGACCAGCGCCAGCGCTTCGAGGATCAGGTGCGCGAGAAAGAGGCCGGCGACGACGAGGCCCACCGCATGGACGAGGACTACGTCCGGGCCCTGGAGTACGGGATGCCGCCGGCGGCCGGCGAAGGCATCGGCATCGACCGTCTGGTCATGCTGCTGACCGACCAGGCGTCCATCCGCGAGGTCATTCTCTTTCCGCTGCTGCGCCCCGAGGGCCAGCCGGGGTCATGAGTTTCGAACTCTTCGTCGCCAGGCGCTACCTGACGGCCCGCCAAAAGCAGGCGTTTATTTCCGTCATCTCGCTCATCTCGGTGCTCGGGGTGGGCCTTGGCGTGGCCTCGCTCATTGTCGTGGTCGGGGTGATGCACGGCTTTTCCACCGAGCTTCGCGACAAGATCCTCGGCATCAACGCCCACATGGTGGCGGCCGTGGCCGGCGGCGCCATGCACGACTACCGCGAGCTCATGGGCAAGGCCGAGGCCGTGCCCGGAGTCCTTGGCGCCACGCCCTTTGTCTATACCGAAGTCATGCTGTCCAGTGCGCGCGGGGTCAAGGGAGTGGTCCTTCGCGGCGTGGACCCGGCTTCGGCCGGCAAGGTGCTGGCCCTGCCCAAGGAAATGATCGTCGGCAGCCTGGACGACCTGGAGATTCCTGGGCCGTTTCCGGGCATCGTGCTGGGGCGCGAACTGGCCGACCGGCTGGGCCTGATCGTCGGCGAGACGGTCAACCTCATGTCCCCGGCCGGCAAGGAAAGCGCCGCCGGGTTCTCGCCCAAGGTCAAGACCTTCGTGCTGCGCGGGCTTTTCAAGTCCGGCATGTACGAATACGACTCGACCCTGGCCTACGTCACCATCCCGGCCGCCCAGGAACTGCTGGGGTTCAAGCGCGACATCGCCACCGGCCTTGAGCTCAAGGTCGCCGACGTGGACGCCGTGGACGCGCTGGCCCCCAAGGTCCGGGCGGCGCTGGGCGGACCGCCGCTTTTCGTGCGCACCTGGATCGACATGAACGGCAACCTGTTCAAGGCGCTGCATCTCGAAAAAACGGCCATGTTCGTGATTCTCGTCATGATCGTGGTGGTGGGCTGCTTTTCCATCATCACCACGCTGATCATGCTGGTCATGGAAAAAACCCGCGACATCGCCATCCTCATGTCCATGGGGGCCACGCCAGCCGCCATCCGCAAGATCTTCATGCTCCAGGGCGTGATCATCGGCGTCGTGGGCACCGCCCTGGGCTATGCCCTTGGCCTGGGCGTGGCTTTGGCCCTGGAAAAGTACCAATTCATCAAGATTCCCGGCGACGTCTACCCCATGGACCATCTGCCGGTGCGTCTGGACTGGTCCGACATGGTCATCATCGGCGTCACGGCCCTGGCCCTGTGTTTCCTGGCCACCATGTATCCGGCCCGGCAGGCGGCGCGCCTGAGTCCCGTGGAGGCCCTGCGCCATGACTGAGCCGCTGCTCTACGAACTGCGCCAGGTGCGCAAGGTCTACCAGGGGCCGGCCGAGGAAGTGACGGTGCTCTCGGGCCTGGACTTCGCCATCGCCAAGGGCGATTCACTTGCGATTTTGGGCTCTTCCGGCTCGGGCAAGTCCACTTTGCTGCACCTTTTGGGGGCTCTGGACCGGCCGACGTCGGGGCAGATCCTGTTTAACGGCCGGGACCTGGCCGGCCTTGGGCCGGTGGAGGCGGCGGCGCTGCGCAACCGGGACATCGGTTTCGTGTTCCAGTTCCACCACCTGCTGCCGGAATTCACCGCCCTGGAAAACGTGGCCATGCCGGCGCTCATTGCCGGCATGGAAAGAAAAGAAGCTTTTGCGCGGGCCAGGGCATCTTTGTCGCTCGTGGGACTTGATGAAAGGGTGGAACACAGGGTAACAACCCTTTCCGGGGGAGAGAGGCAGAGGGCGGCTATCGCCCGTGCTGTCCTGTTGCGGCCATCCGTTCTGTTGGCCGATGAACCCACCGGCAATCTTGACGAAGCCACAGGCGGCAGGGTCGGCGATATGCTCGCCCGCCTCAACGCCGATCTGGGCATGACGTTGGTTGTGGTCACCCACAACCATAACCTGGCCGCTCTCATGGGCCGGAGACTGGAGCTGCAGGGTGGAGAACTCTATGCGCGGAATGAAACGAATCGGTCTTAAAGGGCTTTTGCTCGCCGCACTCTTGTTGGCGGCGGCGGGGCAGGCCCTGGCCCAGTCCGGCAAAGTGCTGGTCGTGCCTTTCGCGGTCAACGCTGCCGACGCCCTGCATTCCGTACAGGGAAGCCTGCCTCCGATTCTGGCTGAAAAGCTCAAGGCCCTGGGCGTCACCGCCCAGGCCGAGGGCGGCAAGGCCGCCCCTGACGCCGCCGCAGCCCGCAAGCTGGCCGGCGCGGCCCGGGCCGAATACGTCGTTTTCGGCAGCATTTCCAAGGTCGGCGAGGGACTGAGCCTCGACGCGCGGGTGGCCAAGGTCGGGGGTGGGGAGCCCCAGGCCGTGTTCGCCTCGGCGGCGACGGTGATGGGCCTGGACGGCGCGGCCGCCCAGCTGGCCGACAAAATCAAGCCCCTGGTGGCCGTGTCCACGGCTGCGGGCGGCGGCTCGGACCGCATTGTCGAAGTGGACGTTGAAGGCAACTCCATCCTCGACAAGGAAGTGGTCATTCTCAAGGTCAAAAGCCAGGTCAACCAGGCCTATGATCCCAAGACCGTCAACGACGACGTCAAAAAGCTCTTCGACATGGGCTATTTCGACGACGTCCAGGTGCGTCTGGACAACGTGGCTGGCGGCAAGCGCCTGACCTTCGTGGTCAAGGAAAAGCCGCGCATCCAGGCCATCGGCGTCACCGGCAACGGGGACGTGAAAAAGGACGACATCCTGGAAGCCATGAGCACCAAGGCCGGCGGCGTGCTCAACCTCAAGGTCCTGGCCGACGACCTCGGCAAGATCCGCGAGCTCTACAGCAAGAAAGGCTACTACAAGACCGAAGTCACCTACGAGCTGGAACAGACCGATCCCCGCATCGCCCGGCTCAACATCGTGATCAAGGAGCCCAAAAAGCTCTATATCAAAGAAGTCAAGATCGAAGGGGCCAAGCAGATCAGCGCCGGCGATCTCCAGGACGAGCTGGCCACTTCCACCCGCCACTTCTGGTCCTGGGTGACCGGTTCGGGCGTGCTCAAGGAAGAAATGCTGGAGCGCGACGCCGCCGCCCTGGAATCCTATTACGCCAACCGCGGCTTCGTCGACGCCCGGGTCGGCCAGCCCGAGGTCATCTACGGCGACGACGGCATCACCGTCATCTTCCGGGTTGAGGAAGGCGACCGCTACAAGGTCGGTTCCGTGGCCTTCTCCGGCGACCTGCTCTTCGACCAGCCCAAGCTCATGGACCGGGTCAAGCTCGACGAGCTCTCCGGCAAGGGCGAATACTTCAACCGGTCGGTGGTGCGCGACGATTTGAACGCCCTGGCCGAACTCTACGCCGACGACGGCTACGCCTTTGCCGAAGCCGACGTCGACATGCAAAAACACGCCGACACCAAGACCATCGACATCACCTACATGATCGCCAAGGGCCGCAAGGTCTACGTGCGCCGGGTGACCATCGAGGGCAACGACAAGACCCGCGACAACGTCATCCGCCGCGAGGTCAAGCTGGCCGACGGCGACATGTTCTCGGGCTCCAAGCTGCGCCGCTCCAACGAGCGCCTGGACAAGCTCGAGTACTTCGAGAAGATCGACATCGAGACCGTGCCCACCGACAACCCGGGCGAAGTGGACATCAAAGTCAAGGTGAAGGACAAGAACACCGGCTCCATCAGCCTCGGCGCCGGCTACTCCACCTCCGACAGCGTGTTCTTCGGCGGCTCCGTTGAGGAGAAAAACCTCTTCGGCAAGGGCTACCACGCCAAGTTCCAGGGCATGTTCAGCGGCAAGTCCAGCCGCGGCATCCTGTCGTTCACCAACCCCTACGTCTACGACACCAACCTGTCCGTGGGCGCCGACATCTACCAAGTCTACCGCGCCTACGACGACTTCAAGAAATCGACCTCCGGCGCCAAGCTCCGCTTCGCCTACCCCTTGGGCGAATACACGATCCTGTCGTGGGACTACCGCCTGGACCACTACCACATCTACAATACCAACCCTTGGGCTTCGAGCGTCATCACCGAGTCCGCCGGCTGGCATTGGTCGAGTTCGGTCTTCGCCTCCATCGACCGTGACACCGTGGACAGCGCCACCAAGCCCACCAAGGGCACCAAGAATACCCTGTCGCTGGAATACGCCGGCGGCGCGGTAGGCGGCGACGACGCCTTCGTCAAGCCCATGTTCACCTCCAACTTCTTCTACCCGCTGCCCATGGATCTCGTCTTCCACTGGCGGGGCCAGGCCGGCGTGCTGCTGCCCAACTCCGGCGGCGACATCCCCGTCTACGAACGCTTTTACCTCGGCGGCATCAACAACGTCCGCGGCTACGAGTTGGACAAGATCTCGCCCAAGGACCCCTGGACCGGCGAGCGCATCGGCGGCAAGGCGGAGTTTTTCACCAACTTCGAAACCATCTTCCCCATCAGCAAGTCCAACGGCCTGTTCGGCGTGGCCTTCTTCGACGCCGGCAACTCCTGGCGCGAATACGACCAGGTCTGCTGGGACTTCTACCGGGCCGTGGGCGCCGGCGTGCGCTGGTACTCGCCCCTGGGCCTGATCCGGGTGGAATACGGCTACGGTCTCGACGCCGACAAACACAATCTGCAGCCGTCCCAGATCGGCTTCTCCATGGGACAGACCTTCTAGGCAGTCCGCGACGTGGGCGAAGGCCGGAACACGCTTCCGGCCCTTTCGGAATACAGACCAACGGGGGGCCAATGCCCCCCGCAAACGTGAATGGATCAAGGAGCGAAATAATGGGCGTTATGGTTCGGGTTTTCTTTATCATGGCCGTGTTGGCGATGCCGGTTGCGGCGTTTGCCCAGGGAAAGATCGGCATCATCAACCTCGATGACGCCCTGTCCAACTCCAGCGCCGGCAAGTCTGCCCTGGGCAGCCTCAAGTCGAAGTTCGAAGCTCGCGAAAAGTCTTTGGCCGCCCAGGGCGACGAGCTCAAGAAAATGCAGGACGAGCTGCAGAAGAAAAGCGTGGCCCTGTCCCAGGACGCCATGAAGGCCAAGGCCGCCGACTTTGAAGCCAAGGCCCGCAAGTACATGGAAGACCGCAACAAGCTGCAGCAGGAAGAACAGCAGTCCCAGCAGACCGTGCTGCAGCCCCTGCTGACCCGCCTGCAGAAGGTCGTCAGCGATTACGCCGCGAAAAACGGCTTCTCCGTCATCTTGGAGTCCCGCTCCGTGCCCTACTTCGATCCCAAGCTCGACGTCACCGCCGCCATCCAGGCTGAATTCGACAAGAGCAAATAAGGGACCCCATCCAGCCAATCCAGGGCCGGGACGCTGCCGCGTCCCGGCCCTTTTCTCATGAGGAGACCGCCATGGCCGAGACGAACAATACGGTGATCGGCATCACCGAAATCCAAAAGCTTTTGCCCCATCGCTATCCCTTCCTGCTGGTGGATCGGGTGGTGGAGCATGTCCCGGGACAGTCCATCACGGCGATCAAAAACGTCACCATCAACGAACCGTTCTTCCAGGGCCATTTCCCGGGATTACCGGTGATGCCCGGGATGCTCATCCTGGAAGCCCTGGCGCAAGCCGGCGGGGTATTGGTGTCCAAATCCCTGGAAGGCCCCTTGGGCGACCGCATCTTCATGTTCACAGGCGTGGAGAAAGCCAAGTTCCGCAAGCCGGTCGTGCCGGGGGATCAACTTGTGTTGCGCTGTTTTGACCTCAAGCGCCGCATGACCTTGTGCAAGATGCGGGCGGAAGCTTCGGTTGCCGGCGTCGTGGTGGCCGAAGCCGATCTGAGCGCCGCCGTGGTCGATGGGGCGAACCTGGGCTAGTGTTTTGGCGCTGCTTGGTCAAAGGCTACAACCAGGGCCAGGCCTTTACCGACCAAGGGCCCGGGCGTTTTCGCCCGGGCCCTTGGTTATGGAGCGCCGCCGACGGACTCATGCCCGCGAAGCAGTCGCACGCTTGCCGCAGCCGGCCTTCGGATCAAAGCGGAAGTGGACTAACGCCAAGGGCTCCCGCTGCCAGGGGCGCTCAAATGGCCTTGGGCCGGTTCATACCCAGGCCGGCGAGATAGCTTCTGGCTTCGACGCAACCCAGAAAGGCCGCCTTTTCGATGTAGGGCAGGGCCAATTGTCCCTTGCCCTGCATCAACAGGCTCGTTCCCACGCCGAAACAGGCCGTGCCGCTGGTGTGGTTATGCCGCAAGACTGCCAGGAATTTCCGGCAGGACAGCTTGTAGTCGCCGTTCTCAGCCGCCTGGACCGCTTCAAGAACCAGCGCATTTTCAGCATCCGCCGTTTTATCCCGGGCTGTTCTGTTGGCAAGGGCGACGCACAAGTCATCCAAGGCATACCGCACGCCAAAGCCGACAATAAGGTAAGAAAAAAAAATGATGGTATAGCGATTGAATACCGCATCATGATCGTAGACAGAAACGAAGCACAAGGCCAGCTCGGCAAAGCCGGGCAGGGCCAGGCCGGCGATGGCCCAGGATTGTCCGTGATGTTGATAAAGGTAATAGGCCGTATAGCCGTGCATGCCGGCTGCCAGCAGGATATTGATTATCAGGGCCAATCTTTTGAAGTATATCACGACTACTCCGCAGCGCTTACAGCTCTCGATAAGCCCTCAACAAGCCGCCATGCTTTCACTCCATCCCTTTCTGGCTTTCCACAATGAACCAGTGTCAAACCATACCTCAATTCTCCGACGTGTTTTATGCCTATCAGACTTTGCCCATTTGCGCCAGCCGGGTCTGTGGCCGAACAGGCGTGCTAGCGCTCCCTTAGCTCACCGGGGAGTGTAGAAACGACGAAAACCGGCCGGTCGGGAAATCGGCAAAACATTGTGGATTCCCGACCGGCCGGCCCGACTGGATGTAACAGGCAGCCAGCTGCAGACGTGCTCCCCGTGCTATGGCCAGCCGCGTTACGCGCCCATGGCTGCGCCGCAGCCCGGGCAAAACGCTCCGGCGGAAGCCGCACCGCAGGCCGGGCACAGTCGTTCCAGGGACTTTTGCCCAAGCAACTCCTCGCCCACCGCCGCCTGTCCACGTCTGCGACCGGTTCCACGTCCTTGGCTCAGGCCACGGCCCGGCCCGCCCCGGCCGCCTTGTCCCTGGCCGCCACAGCCGCCCAGACCGCCGCGCCCCTGTCCGCCGCGGCCGCAGCGACCACCTCGTCCTTGTCCTTGTCCTTGTCCTTGTCCTTGTCCTTGCATGTCCGTGTCCTCCTCGGCGGGGCCGGCAACGCCGCAACCGGCCGGTCCCGTCTGTTCGTTTTCAGGGTTGCGCGGGCCTTCGCCAGCCAACCGGTAACTGCCGCCCTCGATGCGAAGGGCCAGCCCGCCGACCAGGGCCGTGGCCGTGACGCGACGCGCCTCGGCCAACACCCGCCCAAACGTATGGCGCGAAACACCCATGGCCTCGGCCGCCGCCTCGGCGCACAGGCCTTCCAGATCGGCCAGGCGCAGGGCCTCCAGCCCTTCCACCGGCAACACCACCTCTTGGGTCTCCCGAAGCGATGCCCCCTGGGGCTTGAAAAACGTGGCCGCCGGCGCGGCCGCCACCCGGCGATGCTGGCGATGTCTGGGCATGGTCGTCTCCTTTAAAATGCTTATATGAGCAAAATAAGCGCCGTCTCCCGAAGGTCAAGACCAATCGAGATTGTTTTGCTCAATTGCGCAAAAAAAGGAGCCGGACCAAGCCGGCTCCTCAAAAAAATAAGCATTCCAGGCAGTAGTGAAGCTAGAAGGACAAACAGCTCACCCCGTCCTGGACCAGCAAGTCCATGGTCTGGCCGCCGGTACCCAACGCCCACATGGGGTCGAGATCCTCGGTCGTAACGCCCCGGGCGTGGCAACACGGCGTACAGACGTAAAACGGCAGGCCCTTGGCCTTCTCGCGCAACCAGCCGGCATGGTCGGCCAAGCTGTCGCCGGTGACGGCCCGCACCCGCTCGGCAATCTCGGGCTTGGCCAGATAGACCGCGTCGTCCACGAGCAACATCCCGGCCAGCGCCCCGCGCTCGGCCGCCAGTTTGGCGAACTGGAACGCGCGAGTGGCCTTGGATTGCTCGTCTGGTCCGCAAGACACCAGGAAAAACACCTTCTGCATGGCAGCTCCCCCTCGAAAGCTCGGATGTTGTCGCCCTACTCCTCGCCCCCAGCGCCCAGATGGGTCAGAAAGGCCGTGAAGTTGCCCGTGAACTCAAAGGACCCTACATGGGTGAACACACTGTGCACATCGGCGAAAATCTCACCGCCCATGTCGGTCCAGCGTTTGCAAAAGGCATAGTCCTCGGGCAGATACTCCCGGTTCTCCACATCGATGGCCGTATCGAAGAAAGCGACGTTGTTGATGTTGTGATCATTGGTATGGGAATAATCATAGCCAAGCTCGGGATAATGCGCCGCCATGCGTTCCAGGGTCTCGCGCTTGATCATCATGAACCCCGTGGCCCCGTACTCCACCGGCAATAGCCCCGTCACCGGCTCGGGCCGGCCGCCCGGCTTGAGCTTGACCGCGTAGTGCATGGACGCCCCGGCCGCCACCCGTGAGAGCACCTTGTTGTCGATGCAGCGCAGCTTGTCGATATCCAGGTACTTGACCGGATAAATGCCGCAGACCACGTCCTTGTCGGCTTCCAGATACTTCAGCGGCAACTCCGGCGAAAAACCGATGTCCGCGTCAATGAACAGCAGGTGGGTATATTCCTTAAGCCGCAAAAATTCGTTGGCGATCAGGTTGCGCGCCCGGGGAATGAGGCTCTCCTGGGACGGCGTCAGCATCCCGGTCTTGATGCCCTGGCTGTCCAGAAAACCGATGCACGACACCACCGCCCGCAAATACGCCACCGTCACCTGGCCGCTGTAGGCCGGCGTGCCGATCATCAGCATCGGCTTTTTGCCATCCTCCATCACATCTCCTCCCCAGGCCGCCCGTCAGGGGCGGCCGCTTTCCCGCTCTATCCGGCCAGCACGAAACAAAGTCAATTGCTTTTAGGCCCTTGGACAGCAACGACGACCTCGGTTACATTCTCCCGACCAGCAACAAGGCGGCAAGCATGGCGCTCCCTCGCGACATTTTGTGCGAATCCATCATGGAATCCCTGGCCGATGGCGTCTTCACCGTGGACGCCGACTTCACCATCACGTCGTTTAACCGCGCCGCCGGAGCCATCGCCGGCATCGCCCCCGAGCAGGCCCTGGGACGCAAATGCTGGGAGGTCTTCCACTCCAGCTTGTGCGACGGGGCCTGCGCCCTGGGCCACTGCATCGACAACGACGACACGCTGCAAAACCAGTCCATCTTCATCGTGCGCCCCGACGGCGTCAAAGTGCCGGTCAGCATCAGCGCCGCGCCTCTGCGCGACGCTACGGGCCGCATCGTCGGCGGCGTCGAAAGCTTCCGCGACATTTCGGATTTAAGCCGGTTGCGCAAGGAACTCGAAGGCGTGCGCACCGTCGAGGACATCCTCACCAAAAACAAGGCCCTGGCCCACACTCTCGACCTGCTGCCGCCCATCGCCGAATCCGGCGCGGCCGTCCTTATTCTCGGCGAATCCGGCACCGGCAAGGAACTCTTCGCCCGGGCCATTCACAATCTGAGCCCTGCCGCCAAAGGCCCTTTCGTCGCCGTCAACTGCGGGGCCATCCCCGGCCAATTGCTGGAATCGGAGCTGTTTGGCCACGTGCGCGGCGCGTTCACCGACGCCAAGTCCGACCGCAAAGGCCGCTTCGCCATGGCCCAGGGCGGCACGCTGTTCCTCGACGAAATCGGCGAGCTGCCGCTGCCCCTGCAAGTCAAACTCCTGCGCGTGCTCCAGGAACACGCCTACGAACCGCTGGGGTCCGACACGTCCACCACCACCAACGCCCGCATCGTCGCCGCCACCAACCGCGACCTCGAAACCATGATCGCCGAAGGAACCTTCCGACGCGACCTCTTCTACCGCCTAAGCGTCGCCCGCATGGCCCTGCCGCCCCTGCGCAGCCGGCCCGAGGACATCCCGCTGCTGGCCCATGCCTTTATCGAACGCCAAAACCTCATCGGCCAAAAAGCCGTCACCGGCCTGTCCGACGCCGCCACAAGGCGGTTGCTGCGCCACGACTACCCCGGCAACGTCCGCGAACTCCAAAACATCATCGAATACGCCTGCATCCTGTGCTCCGCCGGACGCATCACCCCCGAACACCTGCCTGACTACCTGCTCCCCAAACCCAACACCTCGGCCACGCCCGCCGCCAACGCCCCCACCACCATGCGGGCCGCCAAATACCACGCCGCCAAAGCCGCGCTGGCCCGGCACAACGGTAAAACCATGGCCGCCTGCCGCGAACTCGACATCACCAAGGACACCCTGCGCCGCATCCTGCAAGCCGGCCCCGGCGACTAACCCAAAAGGTCGGTTCAAGCTTGGCAGTCCCCACCTGTCCCGTGCCGGGTAGCCCCTGGCGAACCGGGTCGTTGGAATTTCGCGGGCTTCGAGCACCCGGCGACAGCCGGGCGCATCGAAGCCCGCGAAATTCCAACGACCTACGCGGCGCAGCCGCCAAGCGCGCCAGCGCTCAAAGCGCTTCAGGCACCTCCGCCCGCCGCTGCGCCCCCTTCCCTTACCATCCCCATCCGGGGTTTCCAAAGGGGGTCACCCCCTTTGGCAGCCGGAGGCACTCTTCCTCTCCATCTCCCTCTACCTCTCCCCGCCAACAACAACCGCCGCTTTACGGCCCGCCGCCATGGCGAAGGCCAGCAGCCCCATGGCCAGCCCCAGGTGCAGCCAATCCAAATAGCGCACGTGCATCGGTCCGACCATGGCCCAGGACCCGTTTTGGATGACTCGCACGATGCCGGTGAGCGCCACTGCGCCGTAGAGGGCCACGCGCCATTTGCCGGCCGCGGTCAGCATGGGCCGTAGTCTGCCGGCGGCCAGCCAGGAGGTGGCGTAGCTGGCCAGGAGAAAGACGAGCGCCGCGCCCAGGGTGAGGTGCAGGGCGGCGGTGATCTGGTAATTGCCGAGCCAGCCCAGGCCGGGCAGGTCGGCGATGTAGTAGCGTGAGAAGATGGGCATTTGGCCCATGCCGGTCAGCGCCAGCCCTAGGGCGGCCATTAGGGTCAGGCGTTTTTGCCAGACCGGGAACAGCGGTTTAGACATGATCGTCCTCCTTGGCGGCCTTCCTGGCCCTGTTGGCCACCCGCAGGATGCCGGCGGCGATGCCGGCAAAGGGGGCCAGCAGCACGGCCGTGGCCAGGTTTTTCTCCTTGCCCATGACGTCGGCGGCGGCCTGCAAGCCGGGGTTGCCCGGGCCGGGTTGCAGGGCGGCGTGGAGTTCTTCGAAGGGAATGGGCGAGACGTAGAGAGTGTTTGTGCCGCCGTTTTCGGTTTCCCCGTAAATGAAACCGCCGGTCTGGCGGGCCAGGTCGTGGGCGGCGGCGATGATTTCACGACGGGGGCCGATGGTCTGAACGTCGTTGGGGCAGGCTTCGATGCAGGCGGGCTTGCCGCCGGCGGCCACGCGGCCGTGGCAGCGGTCGCACTTGTACATGACGCCGTTGCCGGCAAAGGCCGGCATGAGGTCGAGGTACAGCCCAACGCCGGTCTGGCGCTGGGGGATATGCCAGGGGCAGACGTCGCGGCATTTGGAGCCGCCCAGGCAGATGTTGGAATCGATGACCACCGCGCCGTCGTCGTGGCGCACGGCCGAGCCCCAGGGGCACAGCTCGGCGCAGGGCGGATGCACGCAGTGCATGCAGCGCCGGGGAATATTGAGGCTTATGGCCTTGCCGTTTCGCGTCACCGTGGCCGTCTGGATGAACAGCCAGTTGTACGGCGTCAGGCGGTCCTCGACGTCGCGCTTGTCCGAGAAATCCTCGACCTTGACGCGCGGCGGATACATCTTGGGGAACGGCTTTCGCGGATTGGGGTAATCGGCGGCGTGGGCCTCGCGGCACCCGGCCACGCAAGCCCCGCAGCCCACGCACTTGGACAGATCGAAAAGCGTGGCCAGTTGTTCGCCCGAGGCGGCGGCGGCGTCGCGGGCCAAAAGCGGCGCGGCCACGGGAGCGGCGGCCACGGCCGTGCCCAGGGATTTGAGGAAGGCGCGTCTGTTCATGGGATGGTGCTCCTTTCCGGCGGACCGGACGCCTTGAGACTTAGCCCATGGACGGAGCCGGGCGCATTGATGTGGATCAACGCGGCGCGATTTTGCGGCTTGACGCAAGCATCCGCTCACCGCCACTGTGCCGGTTGAACAGGGGAAAAGCATGGAACAGGTCGAGCGGATGGTGTTGTTGCGGTCGCTGCCGTTTTTCGGCGGCATGCCCGAGGAGCGGCTGGCCCGGATGGCGGCCGGGGCGGTGGTCTCGCGCCACGGGCCTGGAGAGCTCATCGCCGCCCGCTCCGACGCCGGCGAAGCCTTTTATCTGGTGGCCTCGGGCCGGGCCAAGCTCTACCAGATCGGCCCGGACGGCCGGGAGCAGACGCTCTATATCTTAGGCCCCGGCGAACCGTTCTGCCTGTGTTCGCTGGTGGATGACGGGGAGTTTCCGGCCTTTGCCGCCGCCCTGGAAGATACGCGGGTGCTGGCTTTTCCGGCACGGACCCTGGCGGCGGCGGCCAGGGAAGACCCGGAAGTGCTCTTTGATCTGCTGCGGCTCATGTGCCGCCGCCTCAAGCAGACCCAGGCCATGGTCGAATCGTTGGCGCTTTTGCCGCTCACCGGCCGATTGGCCGGCTTTCTGCTCCACGAAGCGGACCGCTCCCCGGGCACAGGCCCCGTCCGCCTGGCCATCAGCCACCGCGAACTGGCCAAGATCGTCGGCGCCACGCCCGAGGCGCTCTCCCGCGCCTTCCGCAAACTGGCCGAGGCGGGCCTGGTCACCGTCACCGGCCGCGACGTGGCCCTCCACGACCGCCCCGCCCTGGCCGCCGAGGCCGGGCGGGCGGAGGTGGAGGAGGAGGAGAAGAGTGCCTCCGGCGGCCGGGGGCCTGAGGCCCCCGGACCCCCCACCTGGGGTTAAGGGGACCGGCGGCGCGGCGGCGGTGAAGCGAGAGTATGAAAGACTGATTTTTCAAGGCGTTGCCGCGACGGCAACAACAGGAAGAAAACGTGCAGCGTATTGAGCCGGCCGACGCCGGGGCGCTTTTGGGACTGATGCGCAAACTGCCCCTGTGGGCGGATTTCGCGGACGAGGACCTCGATCTGCTGCTGCGGGTCGGGGCGGTACGGCTGGCCCGCTACGCTTCGGGCGAGGCCATTGTCGAGGAAGGCAATTACGAAAAGACGTTTTTCGTGCTGCTGCGCGGCCAGGTGGCCGTGGTCCGGGCCGGAAAACACGTCGCCGACCTGGACGCGGCCGGCACGATCTTCGGCGAAATGAGCTTTGTCCTGGGCAAGGGCCGCACGGCCACGGTGACGGCGCAAACGCCCTGCGACTGTCTGGTGGTGGACATGGGCTATGTGGATTTCCTGCAAAGCCCCGAGCGCGAGGATTTCCTCATCCGCATCTTCCGCCGCCTGGCCGAGGTGGTCCGGCAGCGGCTGGGCTCGGCCAACGCCCGCAAGGCGGTCATATTGACCGCCATCCGGGAGCGGCGCGAAGCCCTGGCCGCCCACATCGCCGTGGAGCGGGCGGCTCTGGCCGGGCTCAGGCAGGAACTGGCCGGCCTGGACACGGCTGACGACGAGGAAGTGCTGCGCCAGCTGCTTGACCGGCGGTTCTAGCGGCGCGACCCTGGAAAAACACGACCGTACTTTTCAAGAAAAACCAATGGTTTTGGTCTGTTGCCCACGAAACGCCAAAGCGGATCTTCGCGGGCGCGGCAGGAGCTGCCTGTCGCCTGCCCGGCCGGCCGGCGCGGCCGATCCCGACCGGCCTCGCGCCATTTCCTCGATCAAACGCACTTCGAGGCTTTCTTCGACTTCTTGCCGCCCGCAAACGGCGCGTCGGCCAGCATGTCCGCCACCGATACCAGACGGCCGGCGGCGTGGTCGCCGGCGGGCGCTTGGGGCGCGTCCGGGGAGGCCGGTTCTTGGATCGCGGCAGCGGCGGCGGACGACGGGGCCACCGGCTCGCTGTACGCCTGGGCGGCGGCGGTCGGATTTTCGCCTTCGGCCGGCGCATCGACGGCCGAGGCCTTTTCGGACAGGGCCACATCCGCCTGGGCGGCGGGCCGCGTATCGGCCTTGGCTGGCGCAGCATCGCCCCTGACCATTTCCACCAAGTCCGCATCCGCTGGGACGGTCGGCCGCTTTCCGCCTCCGGCCGGCGCTGCGACGGCCAAGCCCCCTTCGGCCATGTCCGCATCGACCTGGGCGGCGGCGGACCGCTTCTGGGCCTCGGCCTCTTTGGCGATGTCCGCGCGGGCCCTGGCCACGAGTCGGGCCAGGGCCGCCGAAACGTCTTCGTCGTCGCCGGCCTCGGTTTCGCCGGCCGTACCGACGCCAGCCGCCGGGGCCGGCGCTTGGGCCGCTTCGGCCGCCTGGGGCGAAGGCGTCTCATCGGCGGCAGCGTCGGCAGCCGACGCTCCTTCCGGCTCCCCGGCCGGTTCCCCGGCCACGCTTTCGGCCTCCGGCGCTACCGTGGCAACGGCCTTGGCGGCCTTTTTCACCTTGCCGCCCCCGGCCAGGATCTCCAGCGTGTGCTGGGCCGCGGCCAAAAGCGCCGGCACGAACTTCGCCTTGCCCGGATAGGCCATGGCCCCGAGAAAGGCCCGCACCGCCTCGAAATCGGCGCACACATGGGCGTATTCCTGGCGGCCGGCGATGTCCTCGGTTTCGGGGTAGGTGACGATGTAGTAGCAGAAAAACCGGCCGGCCTGGGTGCGGATGACGGCGAAAAGCTCCACCCGCCCGCCTGACGGCGGCATGAGGCCGTCGGGCAGCACGTCGCGGCGATAATACGCCAACAGCGTTCCCGTGACGGCCACGGCCGACCCGTTGCGGGCCAGCCGGTATTTTTTCTGCTTTCCGACGAGCTTGTCGCCGATATCCTTGTCGTTTTTGGGACGAAAAAAAGGCAGCATGGGACCAGGCCTCCGCAGGCGACGACATGCCCCGGCGTCGTCGCCGAAGCTGGCCGCATATAGCGCCAAGCCTTGTCCGGGTCAAAGGGTCGCGGGCCATGTCGGGGATGGTTTTTCTGCTTGCCGGGGCCGGGAAAAACGTGCATGGTAGAGGCGACGGGAAACACCACCCCACTCTGGGCGCGCCGACTCCGGCGACGCCCTTTTTTATGGCCTGACTTTGTGAAAATTATCACAAAGTTTCCTCTCCGGCCAGCCCCCTGCATCGCCCTTTTCGCTCTTCATTGTGAAAAACAGTATAATAGCAGGAGTTTCTTGACATGACGAGGCTGTAATGGTCTATGCTGCGACAAAAGTCCCACGGCCCGGCAACGGGCCGGCAAGGCTTGGCCCAATGCTGATGCGGCCTTGCCGCGACACGTCGGATGCAGCCCTCCTGAACCGCATTGCGTGTCGCGGCGAAGCCGTCAGCGTCCCGGCCAGCGGTGCGGCGGCAGGCTTCGCGTCTCCCCGCCAGCGGCAACAAGGCTTATGCGGCCACCTGGCCGCCGTATTTCACCCCGCGACGCAGTTCGCCGCCAACGACAAGGAGGCCCGACGTGAAAAACTGGAAATGGACCCTGCCTGTGGGGCTTATGGCCATCGTGGCCATCGCCCTGTGGTTCGAGCCGGCTTTTGCCGACAAACTCTCCGACGCCATCGCCAAGGCTCCCCAGGGAACCGAACCCGGCCAGATCGATCCGTCCAAGCCGGCCGGCTTCCTCGGCATTCCCGGCTCCCCGGTGGTCAACCCCATCCTGGCCTTCTGTTGGGCCGTGTGGGTCGGCTGGATCTTCTCCACCGTGGGCGCGTTCGGCGGCGTCATGGCCGGCGTGGGCCACATGAGCGTCTTCGGCTTCGGCACCTATGCCGGCAGCTTCAAGAAGACCGCGCCGGACCTCGGCAAGATCGTCACCGACTCCATCAAGGCCTCCAACCAGTTCCTGGTCGGTCTCTCCGCCGCCATCAGCTCGTTTAACTACCTCAAGATGAAACGTCTGGTCGTGCCCCTGGCCGTCACCCTGGGCCTGGGTTCGCTGCTCGGCGCCTGGCTGGCCCAGGAACTCTCGGCCGGCAAGCTCGATTTCAAGTCCTACCAGGGCTACTTTGGCCTCTTTGTCCTGCTGCTGGGCGGCTGGCTCCTCTACGAAACCACCCCGGCCGGCCAGGCCAAGAAGCAGACCGCCAAAAAGGCCGCCAAGGCCTTTGAGGACGCAGCCAAAAAGCAGGCCTCGGGCGAATCCGTCGATCCCACCAAGATCGGCCTGCACATCAACCATTTCTCCATCTCCAAGTGCGCCTTTACCTTCTACGGCGTGCCCTTCCAGTTCAATCCGCTGATCCCGTTCCTGGGCGGCATCGTCATCTCGGCCGTGGCCGCCTTCCTCGGCGTCGGCGGCGGCTTCCTGCTGGTGCCCTTCCTCACCAGCGTCACCCAGCTGCCCATGTACCTGGCCGCCGGCACCTCGGCCCTGGCCGTTCTGGTCAGCATGGTCACGAGCATCATCACCCTGCTCATGAAGGGCACCCCCATCGAGTGGCACTTCATCGGCCTGGAAATGCTCGGCATCGCCGTGGGTTCCTTCGTCGGCCCCATGACCTCCAAGTACTTCTCCGATGTCTGGCTCAAGCGCCTGTTCATCGTGCTGTCCCTCTACGTCGGCATCGGCTACCTGCTGGCCGGCTTCTTCAACTACAAGATTCCCGGCGTGTAGAAATCTCTCGGACTCCCTGGACACGGCTCCCCGTCCCGGCTACCTGGGGCGGGGAGCTTTTTGGCCTATGAACGACTTTTTATTGCACGCCTTTCTCGGCCTCGACGCCGTCTTGATCGCCCCGTTTCGGCTGGTGGACGACGCCAGGGCCGGCTTTGCCTGCGGCATCCTGGCCACGGCTCTGGGCGCAGCCCTTCTGGGCCGGGCCTGCGCCGCCGCCGTGGACCGGGTCCAGCGGGTCAAGAGAACCCGCCAGGAAGCCGAAATCAAACGCCACCAGGACACCTCCTTCTCGGCTCTGGCCGTCAAGGATCGCGAAACCTACCTGGCCGCCAACCATCTGGCCCAGGAGGCCTACGGCAACGCCATGGCCCTGGCCGCCGGCCGGGCCGCCGCGCTCATTTGGCCGGCGCTCATGGTCCTGGCCTGGTCCACCTGGCGCTTTTCCGGCGTCCCCCTGCCCCTGGTGGGCGAGGCCGCCGGACCGGCCGTCTTTTTCATCCCCGCCTATCTCGTATTCCAGTGGGGCCTTGGCCGGGCGCGCCGCATCTGGGCCGCCCGCCGTGACCGGGCCGGGTCGTAACGACCCGCTTTCCTCCCGGCCCGAACTGACGTATCCTCCCCGCCCGGGAGGGAAATGGATGCGGCGACGCGACGTTTTGCTGGCGGGACTTTGCCTGCCGTTTCTCGCCGCCTGCGGCCGGGACGAGGACGCCGTGCGCGTGGATCTTTCCCGCCGTGAGGAACCCGTGTTGCGCCAGCTCCCCCGGGCCGTCACCTACGCCTACCTCCCGCAGTACGCCCACACCGTCTCCTACGAACGCCACCGCCTGCTCCTCGACTACATCGGCCGGGCCACCGGCATCCCCCTGCGCCAGGTCTTCCCCGACACCTTCGAGGAACATGTGCGCATGGTCGAGCGCGGCGAAATCGATATTTCTTTCTCCAACCCCTTCGCCTACATCCGCATGGCGGCCAGCGGCGCACGGGCCTTTGCCCGCATCATCGAACCCTCGGGCAAACCCGACTTCAAAAGCCAGATCATCTGCCGCCGCGACAACAAGGAACTCAAGACCCTGGCCGACTGCCGGGGCAAGCGCTGGATGGCCGTGGACCCGTCCTCGGCCGGCGGCTACATCTACGCCCTGGGGGAATTTTTCGACAACGGCATCCGCCGCTCGGATTTCGCCGAGATCACTTTTGCCCCGGGGCCGGGCGGCAAACAGGAAAAAGTCGTGCTGGCCGTGTTCGCCGGGGCCTGCGACATCGGCTCGGTGCGCGACGGCACCCTGGAGATCCTGCGCGGCCGCATCGATCTGGGCCAGATCCGCGTCCTGGCCGAAAGCAAATCCTATCCCGGCTGGGTCTACTGCGCCCGGGCCGGCTTTTCGCCCGAGATCATCGAGAAAATCGCCCGGGCCATGTTCGCCCTGCGCTACGACCGCCCCGACGACGCCGCCATCCTGTCCGCCGCCGGCATGCGCGGCATCATTCCCGCCGTGGACGCCGACTACGAATCCGTACGCCGGCTGGCTGAAAAACTCGGCCTCGACGCCCTGCCCGGAGGCGAGGAATGATCCCGCGCCTTTCGGCCCTCAGCTTTCGCACGAAAATCAACTGCGGCATCGTGCTCATCGTCGGGCTCATCGCCATTCCCCTGGCCTACCTCACCTGGCGGGCCGCCGCCGAATCCCTGCAAACCGAAACCCGCAAGCGCGGGTTGGTCCTGTCGGAAAACCTGGCCATGCGGGTCTCCGACGCCATGCTCTCCATGGACCTTTTGCGCATGAAGAACATGGTCGACGAGCTCAAAAAGGTCGACGACATCAGCTACGCCTTCATCCTCGACCGCCAGGGCAGCGTCCTGGTCCACACCTTCAGCGGCGGTTTTCCCGTGGAACTGGCCGAGGTCAACGCCCCGGACGGCCCCAAGCCCCACATCCGGCTCCTGGACACCGGCCGGGAACTGATCGACGACTTCGCCGCCCCCGTGACCATCGTCGGCACGCCCTTCGGCACGGCCCGCATCGGGCTGTCGCGCACCAAGGCCGAGGCCGCCGCCGACCGGCTGGCGCTCATGATCGTTTTTTATTCCGCCGCCGCCATGGTGGCCGCCCTGGCTCCGTCCACGCTGTTCGCCCGGCGCGTCACCGAGCGCATCAACCGTCTCAAGCGCCACGCCGAGGAGGTGGTCAAGGGCAACCTCGACCACCGGGCCGGCCCGGTGACCGCCAAAGCCTGTTCCGACACCCTGTCCTGCGACAACACCCGCTGCCCGGCCCACGGCGACCGGGCCAGCCGCTGCTGGCTCACCGCCTCCCCGGATCAGCGCGGCGAGGGTCCGGAGTCCTGCCGGGACTGCCCGGTCTACCGCGAACAAAAAGGCGACGAGATCCAGGACCTGGCCGAGACCTTCGACGTCATGGCCGTGTCGCTCAAATCCCACCTCGACGAACTGCGCCGGGCCGAGCGCGTGCTGTCGCGCCAGGAGCGGCTGCTGCGCACCATCCTCGACGCCACCCCGGACCTTGTCTGCCTGGTCGACGAGAACGCCCGCTACCTGGCCGTCAACCGGGCTTTCGCCAATTTCCTGGGCCTGACCAGCGAAGAAATCGTCGGCGCCAGCGACCGCGACGTCTTCCCCGAGGACGAGGGCCAGGCCATGCACGAGGAAAACAGCCGCGTGCTGGCCGCCGGCCGCCCCAGTGACCGCGAGGTGCGCTTGCGCCGGGGCGGCTCGCCGGTCTGGTTCCACGTCGTGCGCGTGCCCGTGGTCGACGCCTCGGGCCGGGTCATCGGGCTTTTGCGCACCGCCCGCGACGTCACCCAGCTCAAGCAGTTCCAGGAACAGCTCATCCAGTCCCAGAAGATGGAATCCCTGGGCAAACTGGCAGGCGGCGTGGCCCACGAAATAAACACCCCCCTGGGCGTCATCCTGGGCTACTCCCAGCTCCTGCAGGAAGACGTGCCCGGCGGCAGCCAGATCCAGGCCGATTTGCAAACCATCGAGAAGCAGGCCAAGGTCTGCCGCAAGATCGTGGCCGACTTGCTCGGGTTTTCGCGCCAGGCCGAAAGCGCCAAGATCGAAATGTGCTTCAACAATTCGCTCATGGAAGCCATTACGCTGGTGCGCCACGCCCTGTCCCTGGAAAAGGTCGTCATCGCCACCGACCTCGACGAACGCATGCCCATCATCTACGGCGACCCCGAAAAGCTCAAACAGGTCTGGATCAACCTGCTTTCCAACGCCAGCGACGCCCTGGAGGGCCGGGGCGGCACCTTGCTCGTGCGTTCGCGCCTTTTCGCCCACGAGCAAAAAGTCACGGCCTGGTTCGCCGACGACGGCCCGGGCATCAGTCCCGACAACCTCGGGCGCGTCTTCGACCCCTTTTTCACCACCAAGCCCGTGGGCCAGGGCACGGGCCTGGGGCTTTCCGTGTCTTTCGGCATCATCAAGGACCACGGCGGTTCCATCCGGGTCGAAACCCCGGCACCGGAAGGCTTTTTCGACGCCCTCGACGACCCGGGCCATGATCGACCCGGCACGGTCTTCGTCATCGACCTGCCCCTTGACCACGAGGAAACCATCGGCGGCGGGCATCCCGCCAACGCTACGGAGGCATAACGTCCATGGCCGAAATCATCGTTCTCGACGACGTCATCGACGCCGGCGTCGTCATCAAACGCATCCTGGAGCGCAAGGGCCACCGGGTGGCCGTTTTTACCGAGGAAGAAGAAGCTCTGGCCCATGTGGCCAAGAAACATCCCGACCTGGCCATCCTCGACATGAAGCTCAAAAAACTCAGCGGCGTGGAAGTGCTGGAGGAAATCCGCAAGCGCTCCCCGGAAACCCGCGTCATCATGCTGACCGGCTACCCGACCCTGGAGACCGCCCGGGAGTCCGTGCGCCTGGGGGCTTGCGAATACTGCGTCAAGCCCATCGACAAGGATGAGCTGGAGCGCAAGGTGGCCGAGGCCCTGGCCGCCGGCTAGACGGAGAAACCGTGTTTTCCAAGGAGCTTTTCCGCCGCTGGACCTATCAGGTCTTTGCCCCGGGCGTGCTGTTGCGCGAGAAGTACAACGCCTTCCGGGAACTTTTGCGTTACGACGACGCCTGCCTGGAACTCATCGCCGCCCTGGAGGACGTCCATTACGGCGGCGCGGCCGTGGACTGGACCCGGGTGGTCCATCTGACCCGGCGGCTGCGCACTTCCGTCAATGAGCTGGTGGAACGCCTGGCCCGCCTGTCTCCGGCCCGCCATCTCGATCTGCCCGAGTACGCCCGCAAGGTCGATTTCTACGTCCAGATGGCCCTGGACCTGCCGTCCGGCGACATGTCGCCGCCCTTTGTCCTGCCCCTGGCCGAGCTGGCCGGCGACGTGGCCCGGGCCGGCGGCAAGGCCGCCAACCTGGCCCGGGCCGTGGCCGAGGCCCGGGTTCCGGCCCCGGAGGGCTTCGTGGCCACCACCGGGGCCTTCCGCTACCTGCTTGAAGCCTGCGAACTGCGTCCGGCCATCGACCGCATCCTGCGCCGGGTGAACTTGGCCCGGCCGGGCGAGGTGGCCGAGGCCGCCGCTGCCGCCCGGGAACTCATTCTCGCCGCCCGGGTACCCGAAGAAGTGGCCGTGCCCCTGGCCGAGGCGGCCCGGCGGCTGGGGCGCGGCCCGGGCGGCCAGCCCATGCTCTTGGCCCTTCGCAGCTCGGCCGTGGCCGAGGACGGCCGGGCCTCGTTCGCCGGCCAGTACGAGAGCCTGCTTGGCGTGGAGCCGGAAAACGCCGTGGCCGCCTACCTGAGGGTCCTGGCCGGCAAGTACACGGCCAAGGCCATCACCTATCGGGTGCTCACCGGCTACGCCGACGAGGAAACACCCATGGCCGTGCTCATGCTGCCCATGGTGCCGGCCGCCGCCTCAGGCGTGCTCTACACCCGCGACAGCGCCGACCCCGAGGCTCCCATGGCCGTCTACGCCGTGCCGGGCCTCGGCGGGGCCCTGGTCGAAGGAGCGGTCAGCCCGGAACGCCTGGCCCTGTCCCACACGCCGCCCCATTTTCTCCTCGACCGCCAGACCCTGGACGCCGAGGTGCTGTCCGAAGAAGCGGCCGGCCGGCTGGCCGCCCTGGCCCTGCGCCTGGAAAAGACCTTTGGCGCGCCCCAGGACGTGGAATGGGCCATCGACCAGGACGGCGCGCCCTTTATTCTCCAAACCCGGCCCATGGCCGTGGAAGCCAAGGCCGACGGCCTGCCCGAGCTGTCCTTGGGCGCCCGGCCGGCCGGCGCGCCCACGCCGCTTTTGTGCAACGGGATGCGGGCCTCGGGCGGCTGCGCCGCCGGCGTGGTCCGCCTGGCTTCGGCCGTCCTGGACATCGACGACATCGCCCCAGGCACGGTGCTTATTACCCACACCCTGCCCACGGTTCTGGCCCGGGCCGTGGACCGGCTGGCCGCCGTGGTCGCCGTCTCGGGCAGCCGGGCCGGCCATTTCGCTTCGGTGGCCCGGGAGTTCGGCCTGCCGGTCATCACCGGCATGGCCGACGCCTTCGAAGCCCTGCCTGAGGGACTGGACGTCACCGTGGACGCCGACGCCGGCTGCGTCTATCCCGGCCGCGTGCCGGCCCTGCTCGACCGGCCGCCCGCGCCCCGGGCGGCGGCGGGTTCGCCCGTGGCCGAGCGCCTGGCCCGACTGATCCCGCTGGTGGCCGGACTGACGCTCACCGACCCTTCCTCGCCCGATTTCGCCCCGGCCAAAGTGCGCTCGCTGCACGACATCGTGCGCTTTGCCCACGAAAAGGCCGTCACCGAGATGTTCTCCCTGGTCGGCGATTCCGGCCGGGGGCTGGCCTCGGCCAGACGGCTGCGCAGCCACCTGCCCCTGACCATGTACGTCCTGGACCTCGGCGGCGGCGTGTTCGAGTCGGCGGCCGGGGACAAGGAAATCCGCCCCGACCAGATCAAGTGCGCCCCCATGTGGGCCCTGTGGTCGGGGCTGGCCGCCGACGACGCCCCCTGGCCAGCCGGGCCGCCCATCACCGACGACGAAGCTTTCGACCGCACCAGCGCCGGCATCTTTTTCAACGACTCCAAGCATCTGGCCAGCTATGCCGTCATCTCCGACGCCTACGCCCACGTCATGCTGCGCTTTGGCTACCATTTCACCGTGGTGGACGCCCTGTGCGGCCCGGACGACAGCCAGAACTACGTCAATTTCCGCTTCAAGGGCGGCGGCGCGGGCTTTGACCAGCGCTCCCTGCGCCTGTCCTGCGTGCGCCGGGTTCTGGCCCACTTCGGCTTCACCGTGCGGGCCGCCGGCGACCTGCTGGACGCCTCGCTGTCGCGCCTGCCCGAACACGTGGCCCAAAAACGGCTGGCCATGCTCGGCTGCCTGCTGGCCGCCACCCGGATGCTCGACATCCGGCTGGCCTCCGAGGCCGACGCCGACGCCTGGGTGGCCGGCTTTCTCGAACGAACGGACCGGTAGCGCGGCAACCCTTAAAGAACACGAGCGTATTTTTGAATAAACACCGTGGTTTTCTCGCGTCGCCCGCCAAAGGCCGCCGGCTCTTGGGAAGACGCGACCCAAGCCCCCGCGCCCTTTGACGCGGACAGGCCAGACTGACCAAAAAAGGGTGCTTCATGGCCGATGTTCCCGCCTATCCCCTGACCTGGGTCACCGACCATCTGGCCGTGGGCGGCGCGCCCATGTCCTACGCCCAGCTGGATTCCCTGCGCGCCCAGGGCGTGACCGCCATCCTCAACCTGTGCGCGGAATTCTGCGACCTCCACGAAATCGAGGCCGCCGCCGGCTTCGAGGTGCACTACCTGCCCATTCCCGACGAACACGCCCCGGACCTTCCCGCCCTGGAAGACGCCCTGGGCTGGCTCGACGAAGCCGTTTACCTGGGCAAGAAAGTGCTCATCCACTGCCGCCACGGCATCGGCCGCACCGGCACGGTCTTAAACGCCTACCTGCTGCGCCGGGGCCTGGGCCACATGGGCGCGGCCCGGGTACTGCGGCCGCTGCGGGCCAAGCCGGCCAATTTCAACCAATGGTGGACCATTCGCCGCTACGGCAAGGCGGCCGGCAAGCTCACCGTGCGCGAACCACGCCTGGAAGCCGGCAAACCCGTGGACCTGGGGCCGTTTCTGGCCGACTACGCCGGGCTGGCCGCCATGGCCCAGGAGGCGGCCGGGGACATCCCGGCCTGTGGCCGCGACCACGACGCCTGCTGCCGCCGGCCCCTGTGGCTGTCGCTGATTGAAGCCGTGGCCCTGGCCCGGGCTATCGACGTGGGCCTGACGAGCCAAGTGCGCCAATCCGTCATCGAGGACGCAGCCGGCGCGGCCCGGGAAATGGACGAGCTGACCCAGCGCTACGGCGACTCCCATGAGCTGTGCGTGTCGGGCTGGTCGCGGCGCTGTCCGCTGTCCCGCGACGGGGCCTGCCTGGTGTTCGATTCCCGGCCGGTGGCCTGCCGGCTGTTCGGCGCGCCGGCCGCGGCCCAGGCCGCGCTGTGGGACAAGACCTTGGAGCCGGCCCTGGGCGAACTGTCGCGCCAGGTGTTCGTGGCCCTGGCCGGCACGGCCGTGGGCGAGGCCCTGCCCCATTTCGCCCTGCCCGACGTGGCCTCGGGCCGCTACGTCTCGGCGGTCTTCAACTATCTGCTGGCCCTTTCCCGGCGTTGACCCGGGCCGGGCGGGCGGGCTAGAAGACCTGTCCACATCTTGAAAGGAGAACCGCCCATGGCCGAAGACTTCAGAACGCTTCTTATGGAATCGGACCGCCTGGAAGACGGCGACCGCTGGTTCGGCGACATCCAGATCGGCGGCTGGTTCTATTTTTCGGCCCAGGCCGGCCCGTTCCACGCCTCCCGGCCCCAGGTCCTGCACGAAAACCCCATGGCCTACGAGTCCTTCGATCTGCGCCTGCAGACCGTCCAGGGCGTCATCAGCTACGGCCGCTACGGAGCCTGGGAAGATCTGAAAGGCAAACCCTGGGCCGCCCTGTTCAGCGAAGAGCGCCCCACCGTGCTGCACGCCCCGGACGTGCCCGTGGCCACCTGCCAGCAGATCTACGAAGACCTCCTCGCCTACGCCCGCAAAAATCCCGTGCCCTAGTTCGGCGTTCGCACAAATAAGAGATGCCTCCGGCGGCCGGGGGGGATGATCCCCCCCGGACCCCCTCGACGGGAAAAGTGGTAACGGGGGTTCGCCTTTGACGGAAACCACCGTGGTTCCGGCCTCCGCCTCTTTCACGAAATGATCGGCCGGTCACGCCCCGCTGGGCGCGGCCGGCCTTTTTCACGGCTTGCTTCTGCAATCGATTTTATCTATCGATTTAGGCAGGAGGCATCAGCAATGCAAATACTTATCGTGCTCTCCAGCCCCGAGCCCGAGATCAAATGGAACGCCGTGCGTTTCGGCAACTTCCTGCTCAACGAAGGCGAGGACGTCACCATCTTCTTAAATGGCCCGGCCGTGGACCTGACCGCCGGCGACAGCCCGACCTTCCCCATCGCCGAGCAGGCCAAGCTTTTTGGCTTAAGCGAAGGCGTGCTCGCCGCCTGAGGCAAGTGCCTGGGCCTCCACGGCGTGGAGGCGAAAGCGCCGGTGACCCTGTCCAATATGCCCTTCCTCTACGCGGCCATGAAGGCCGCCGACCGCATCCTCAATTTCTAGCGCCGCGTCCACGAAAAGCGGCGGGGGTGTTTCGTGGGCAACAGCCTGGAACCATTATTGTTCAGGACCGAGGCTATCGCGCCCCGGCGGGCCGGCCCCTTCCCCTGGGCCGCCCGCCGCGTTATATGGCAAGGATGATGCGCCACAACACGCCCCCCGCCCGCCTGTCGACCCTGGCCCTGTGTCTTGCCGCCCTGCTTTGCCTGACCGCCTGCGCCGGCGTGGAGGACGTGCCGCCAGCCGCGCCGGCCAGACCCGGACCGGCCCAGGCCGCGCCAGGGACAGCCCCGGCCGGCGCGCCGCCCCAGATGCGCGCCCCGGTCGCGCCGGCTCCGACCACGCCCTGGAACACCCGCGTCAGCCCGGCCAGCCAGCAAATCCCAAGCTTCGCCTCCCTGGCCCCGGCCGTGGACCGCTCCATCGCCTTTGTCGCCCGCAAGCCGGCCGGAAACGTCGCCATCGACCAGCCCGGCGTGCGCCTGACCTGGGGCCAGCTCCACCAGGGACTGACCACTTTCCGCCGCATCCTGCCCGAACTGGACCGTGATCCGTCGGTGCTGTCCAAATACTTCACCTGGGTTCCGCTCTCCACCGATACCCTGCTCACCGGCTACTACGAACCCACCATCGAGGTTTCGCGCACCAAGCACGGCCCCTACGTCTGGGGCATCTACCGCAACCCCGGAGGGGCCGGCAAACACCACAGCCGCGACGCCATCGACTACGCCGGCGCGCTTTCCGGCAAAGGCCTGGAGCTGGGCTTTGCCAAGGACCCCATCGCTGTCTTTTTCCTGCATGTCCAAGGCTCGGGCAAGCTGAGCTACATCGAGGACGGCTCCACGGTCTACGCCCTCTACGACGGCAAAAACGCCCACCGCTACGTGGGCGTGGGCCGCGTCATGGTGGAACGGGGCTGCTTCCCCGAGGAAGAGATGAGCATGCAGCGCATCCGTCGCTACCTGGAAGAAAACCCGACCCAGGTGCGCGAATATCTGACTAAAAATCCGAGTTATATCTTTTTCAAGGCCTCCCAGACCACACCGGTGGGGGCCATGGGCGTGCCCGTCACCCCCCACGCCAGCGTGGCCGTGGACCCGGGATTCATGCCCTACGGCTCGCTTCTGGCTGTTGACGGCGACCTGCCCGGCTACCCGCCCGGCACGGGGCCCGGCGTCGAACGCTTCACCGGCTTCGTCATGGCCCAGGACACCGGCTGCATGCGGGGCAACCACTTCGACCTCTACCTCGGCCCGGGCGAAAAAGCCGCCCACCAGGCCGGCCTCATGAAGGGCACGGCCAAGGCTTACGTGTTGGTGCCGAAGTAGGAAAAGAGAACGAGCAAGAGGAAGATGCCTCCGGCGGCCGGGGGCCTGAGGCCCCCGGACCCCCCAATGGGGGAAAGGGGGTGGGACATGTTTTGGAGCGACACAAGGCGAAGCCATGACGCAGGTGCTCATCGCCGACGACAACGCGATCTTCCGGGAAGTGCTCAAACGGCACGTGGCCTCGCTGTTCGGCTATGACGTCATCGAGGCCGCCACGGGCCTGGACGCCGTCGATTTGGCCGAAACCCGCCATCCCGACCTGATTTTGCTTGATCTGGTCATGCCGGGCCTGGACGGCATCGAGGTCATCCGCCGCATCCGGGCCAATCCGCGCCTGGCCGACGTGCCCATCATCTTCCTGTCCGCCGAGACCGACCGGCGCGTCTGGGCCGAGGCCCTGTCGGCCGGGGCCAACGACTTCATGCCCAAGCCTTACCACCGCTCGGAACTGGCCGCCCGCATCAACCTGCACCTCAAGCTCGCCAGCCTCGGCCAGGAACTGCGCCGTCAAAATGACCTGCTCACCCGGGAGCGCTATCTGGCCGGCTGCGTCCAGCGCCAGCTGTTGCCCCGGGATCTGGAATTTTCGGGTCTGGAATCGGCAGCGGTGTACCAGGCCCAGGAGCAGGTGGGCGGCGATTTCTACGACGCCTGGGACGACGGCGCGGCCGTGTACGTGCTCATGGCCGACATCTCCGGCCACGGGGCCTCGGCGGCCATGCTCATGGCCGCCTGCAAGGGCTATCTGGTATCCCTGCGCCAGGCCGGGCTGGGGCCGGTGGAACTGGTGGCTTCGCTCAACGCCATGCTGTGCGACCTGCTGCTGGGCGGCGATCTCGACAACATGTTCATGACCATGGCCCTGTGCCGCATCGACCGGGCCGCGCCGCTTTTGACGGTGGTCTCGGCCGGCCATGTGCCGGTCTACGTCCTTGGGCGCTCGGGGCTGACCGAGCTGCCGTCCCAGGGGCCGGCCCTGGGCATCCTGCCGGACTGCGCCTGGACGCCGCAAACCACGACCTTCGCGCCTGGGGACACGTTGTTTCTCTACACCGACGGCTTGACCGAACTGCGTTCGCCGGAAGGGGAATTTTTCGGGGAGGAGCGGGTGCTCGGCAAGCTGCGGCCGGGCACGGCCCCGCGCGATCTCATCGGCGAGATCATCGAAACGGCCCTGCCCTTTTGCATGGGCATTCTCCACGACGACCTGGCCATGGTGGCCGTGCGCCGCCTGGCTCCGGGCGACCGCCTAGCGTAACTGGAGGCATTTCCAGTCGCCGTTGCAGGGACCGGAAAGCCTCGCCTCCGGACGCCCTCACCATCCGGCCAAAGTGCCAACCACCCCCTTGAAACACTTTCCCCGGCTGGGGGGTCTGGGGGCCTCAGGCCCCCAGCCGCCGGAGGCCTCTTCCTCTTCCCGTCTTCATCCTCACCGATACTGGGCCAAGCCCTGATCGGCGTCGGCGAAGACGTCGAAGATCGCGCCGAGGGTGACCACGCGTACGATCTTGGCGACGTGGGGGTGCAAGCCGCACAGCCCCATGCGCCCGTCCTTGGCGGCCACGGCTTTGCGCACCGACACCATGGCTCCGATGGCCTTGCTGTCCATAAAGGCCACCTGGGTCAGGTCCAGGAGCAGATCGACGGCCCCGGCGCGCTCGTAGCGGGACAGCAGCGCGTCGCGGAAGTCGTCGCTGACGGTATGGTCCACTTCGGACACGCCGACCGTCGCCACCAGGCAGGTTCCAGACAGTTGCGCGGACAGTTCCATGGCTCCCCCGCCGCCTGGCCGACGACGGCCGCAGCGTGGTTTCAGGTTTGCGGACTCGCTTAGCCCGTCGCGATACCACCTGCCCCCCTTGTTACCCTTTATTCGGGGGGTCTGGGGGCCTCAGGCCCCCAGCCGCCGGAGGCATCTTCCTTTTCTCTCTTCTCGCGTTCCCGCTTTCGCTCCCGCTCAGTCCTCGTCGCGGCCGGGCTGGTCCAGGACGGCCTGGCAGGCGGCGCGCCATTCGGGCATCCGGGCGTCGAGCCCCGAGGCCATGAGGTAGAGTTCGTCCAGGGGATTGATGGCGTAGCCGGGGCTTAGGATCACCATTTCGTGTTCCAGGCGGTTGGCCACGTGCACGGCGGCCAGGGGCGAAAATCCGGCCCGGCGGTCGCGGCCCGGTTCGTGGTGCAGGTAGACCGCCCGCACCACCTCGTCCTCCACGCCCCATAGCCCGAGCAGATAGGCCCCGACCTCGGCGTGGGAGGCGCCGAAAATGTGGTGCTCCATGTCGAGGATGGTGCCTTCGCCGGCCTGGCAGGCCCGGATGACTTCCTGGTAGCGCTCGGGAAAGTTGGTGGCCATGACGAGTTTGCCGACGTCGTGCAGGAGTCCGGCGATGTAGCAGTGTTCGCGCGTGGCGGCCTGGGCGGCCTCGGTCTCGGCGATGGCCCGGGCGAAACGGGCCGTGCCCAGACAGTGGCTCCAGAGTTTTTCCAGATCGAAGTCGCGGAAGGCTTCCTTGTCGAAGCGGTCGAAAAGCCCAATGCCGAGCACCAGGGCCTTGACCACTTCCAGGCCCAGCAGGTTGACGGCGTGGGCCGGGCTGGAGACGTGGACGCGCAGCCCGAAAAAGGCCGAGTTGACGAGTTTGAGCACGCCGGCCGACATGCCCACGTCCTGGGCGATGAGTCCGGACACCTCGCGCATGGACGGGTCTTCCTTGGACAGCACGTCCAGCAGCGCGGCGTAGAGGCGCGGGACGGTGGGCAGCCGGTCCAGGCGGGCCACCACATTTTTCACCCGGTCGTCGAGGAAGACTTCGCGCAGCGACAGGCCCCGGGCGATGACGGCCTTGAGTTCGGCCGGCTGACAGGGTTTTTGCAGGAACTGGTGGGCCGGGCGCACGGTCTGCAGGATCATGTCCCGGTCGGAGTGGCCCGACAGCACGATGCGGATGGCCCCGGGATTGTGGACCTGGGCTTCGCGCAAAAACATGGCCCCGTCCATGCCGGGCATGCGCATGTCGGCCACCACCACGTCGTAGGGCTGCTCGGCGATCATGGCCAGTCCCGACGGGCCGTCC
This sequence comes from Solidesulfovibrio magneticus RS-1, assembly GCF_000010665.1. Classification (NCBI taxonomy): domain Bacteria; kingdom Pseudomonadati; phylum Thermodesulfobacteriota; class Desulfovibrionia; order Desulfovibrionales; family Desulfovibrionaceae; genus Solidesulfovibrio; species Solidesulfovibrio magneticus. Next base: position 4,388,062 of record NC_012796.1, read on the forward strand.
GAGGCGAAATCCATCTCCCACTCCCCGCGCATGTCGTGGAACATGCGGCGCAGGGCGGAGAGCACGTTGGGTTCGTCGTCAACGAAAAGGATGCGGGTTTTCACGACAATTCCCCTGGCGCGCCGGGGGCGGGCGGCGGCGCCCCGAACGGCACGCGCACCGTGAAGGTGGTCCCTTTGCCCGGCTCGGATTCAAAATCGATGGAGCCGCCGTGTTTGGTCACCACGATGTTGTGGGTGATGGCCAGGCCCTGGCCTGTGCCCTTGCCCACCTCCTTGGTGGTGAAGAAGGGGTCGAAGATCTTGCGCCGGTGTTCGGCCGGGATGCCGGTCCCGGTATCGGCCACGGACAGCTTGAAGGCGTCGCCGTCGGCCTCGGTGCGGATGACGATGCGGCCCTTGTCGGTGGTGCCCTTGACCTTTGCCGCCACGGCGTGGGCGGCGTTGACGAGGATATTGAGGATGACCTGATTGAAATCGCCGGGATGGCAGTAGACCGGCGGCAGGGTCCTGTCCAGTTCGAGGATCACGTCGCTGGTATACTTCCACTCGTTCTTGGCCACGGTGACGGTGTTTTCCACGGCGGCGTTGAGGTCCACGGCGGTTTTTTCCTCGCCACCGGGATGGGAGAATTTCTTCATGGCCGAGACGATGGCCGTGACCCGGGCCACGCCTTCCACGGACTGTTCCAGGGCGTGGGGGGCCTCGTCGAGAAGGAAATCCACATCGGCCTCGGCCCGGGCCGCCTCGACGGCGGCCAGCGCGGCGGCGTCGCCGGCCCCTTCGGCCAGCCGGCGGGCCACGGCCTCGACCTTGGCCAGGGCTTGGCTCACGCCGTCAAAGGCGGTGGAAAGAAAATGCAGGTTGTCGCCGATGTACTGGGTGGGGGTGTTGATTTCGTGGGCGATGCCGGCGGCCAGTTCGCCGATGGATTCGAGCTTCTGGGCCACGGCCAGCTGGCGTTCCAGGGCCTTGCGTTCACTGACGTCGAAGACGATCTCAAAAAGGCGCAGTTCGCCCCGGCGTTTGGCCGTGACCACGGTCTTGATGACCGGCAGGATGCGGCCGTCGGGGCGCGCCAGGCGCATTTCCTCATTGAGGATGTTGCGCTCGGCCAGCACCGAGCAGGTGGGCAGGGGCCGGCCTTCGGGATCGCTCCAGGCGATGTCGCCGCAGCGTCTGCCGACGAGCTCCTCCCGGGCGCGGCCGCACAGCTCCTCGGCCATGGGATTGACGTCCTCCACCACCTGGGTGCGCGGGTCGATGATGAAAATGCCGGCCCGGATGCCCGCCAGGATGCGGCGCAGCACTTCCTGCTCGTCGCGCAGGTCCTTTTCCACCCGTTTGCTGTCGGTAACGTCGGTGGCCACGCCGACGATCCCTTGGGGAACGCCGGCAGCGTCCTCGAACCGGGCCCGGTGAAAGACCAGATGGCGCTCCCGGCCCCAGGCGTCCTCCAGGGCCACCTCGAACTGCTGCACTCCGCCCTGGGCCAGGATCTCCCGGTCGCGTTCGGCCAGGTAGTCGCCGATCTCGTCGGAAAAAATCGCCCCGGCCGTAAGCCCCTGGGCGCTTTCGATGGTGACGCCGAGAAAGGCGGCAAAGGCGCGGTTGACGCCGATGTAGTGGCCGGCGGCGTCCTGGACGTAGATGGGATTGACGGCGGCGTCCATGAGGCTTTTGAGCACGGCCAGCCGCTCGCCCACATCCTCGCCGCATTGGCTGGCGGCCCCGGCCAGGGCCACGGCCAGGACCGGGCGGGACACCGGCAGGGGGAGCAGGGCGGCGGGCTTCAAGTCGGCCAGGGCGGACAAAAAGGCCGCGTCGCCGCCGTCGGCCAGACACACGGCGGCCAGCCCGCGCAACCGCCAGTCGCGCAGGATGCCTTCGGCCGCTTCCAGGCCGCCCGGGGCCGCCGCCAACACGCCGGCCACGGGCCGGGCCGGGGGGGCTTCCAGGGAACCGACAACATGGCCCAGGGCCGCGAGCTCACCGGCCAGCCCGTCCGGAACCCGGGTCCCGGCCGCTGCCAGCAGCACGCCTGCGCCGTCGTCGTTTCCGCCGTTCATGCCTCGCATCGCCTCACGGGTTGCGTCTTTGGGACACTTCCCGATACTAGGCCACAATGGCGGCTTCGTTCAAGCGTTATATGGCGACCGCTTCCGCGTTCGCGCCCAGGGCGCAGCCCGTGGCCCCGGCCACCAAGTCGGCCAGGGTGATGGAATCAAGCTTTTCGTGCATGGCCCGGGCCGCCTCCATCCACACGCCGCGCGTGAGGCAGTCGGCCTGGCGTGGACAAGGGCCGGTCTCGTCGCCGCACTCCACCAGCGACAGGTCGCCTTCCAGGGCCCGCACGATGTCGCCCACGGAAATGGCGTCCAGGGGCTTGTCGAGTTCGTGGCCGCCGCGCGGCCCGCGCCGGCTGCGCACGAAACCGGCCTCCTTGAGGTCGCGCACGAGTTTCTCCAGGTATTTCACGGACACGCCCTGGCGGGCGGCGATGTCCTTGATGCGCACCGGACCGTTTTGCCCGTGCAGGGCCATGTCGAGGATCATGCGCGTGCCGTAGCGGCTTCGCGTGGTGAGTTTCATGGGGTAAGGCCTCCTGCGGTGTTGCGGCCAAAGCGCCGCAGGCATGGAGCGGCATCCATACGTAGATGGTAGACAAACGGCGCGCAGGCGTCAACGCAAAGGCCATCGGTCGAGACAACGGCTCCCAAAATCGGTCCATGCTCTTGGCCCTCCACGCGCGAACCGCGCAAACGGCCCGGAGCGCTTACTGCCGCCGGTCTTGACAACGCGGACCGCCGGGTGAAGGAATCAGCCCCCGGCGGCCCATGCCGCCCAGGTCCGCTCCCGCAAGCGGGACGCTGTTGTCGTTTGGCCCCCGGCCGCCGGGCGGCCGTCAAGGAGTCGCCATGCCCGTTGTTTCCCTGTTTCACGGCGCGTTTTGCCAGGAAAAAGCCGTGGCCGACGCCCTGGCGGCGGCCGCGAACCTGACCGTCGTCACAGATGATGCCTGCATCCGCCAGGCCGGGGAGCGCTCGGGCCTGGGGCCGGCCGCCGTGGCCCGGGCCTTTGCCGCCAAGGTCTCGGTTTTTGACCGCTTCACCCACGAAACCAACCAGGCTCTGGCCTGGCTGCGTCTGGTCCTGGCCGAACGGCTGGCCGAAAACGACGCGCTGCTTTTGGTCGGCGGCTGCGCCCTGCTGCCGCCGCGCGCCATCGGCCACATCCTGCGGGCCTGCCTGATCGCCGACGCCCCGGCCAGACGCCGTCTGGCCGCCGAGGCCGGCCACGACGCCCAGAGCGCGCGCAAACTTTTGGCCGCAGCCGACGCCGACCGGGTCGCCTTGGCCGCCCGGGCCACGGGGTCGGCCGATCCCTGGGACCCCATGCTCTTCGACATGGTCCTGCCCATGGACAAGCTGCCCCTGGCGGCCGCCGTGGACTGCCTCGTCGGGCATCTGGGCGACGCCGCCGTGCAGCCCACCGAGGCCACCCGGGCCGCCGCGGCCGATTTTCTCCTGGCCGCCAAGGTCCAGACCGCCCTGGCCGCCAAGGGCCACGACGTGCGCGTGGCCGCCCACGACGGGCTGGTGAGCCTCACCATCGAACGCAAGGTGCTGCTGTTGTCGAGCCTGGAGCGGGAGCTGCGGGCCATCGCCGCCGCCGTGCCCGGCGTGGCCGACGTGCTGGTCAAGGTGGGCAAGGGCTTCTACCAGTCCGACATTTATCGGCGGGCGGATTTCGACATGCCGTCCCGGGTGCTGCTGGTGGATGATGAGCGGGATTTCGTCCAGACGCTGTCCGACCGCCTGAGCCTGCGCCAGATCGGGGTCCATGTCGTGTTCGACGGCGAGACGGCCCTGGCCGCCGTGGCCGGGGAGGCCCCGGACGTGCTGGTGCTGGACCTGCGGCTGCCGGGCATAAACGGCCTCGAAGCCCTGCGCCGGGCCAAGGCCGCCCGGCCCGACCTGGAAGTGGTGGTGCTTTCGGGAGCGGCCGGCCCGGCAGAACGCCAGGCCTGCCTGGCCCTTGGCGCCTTCGCCGTGCTGGACAAGCCGGCCGACGTCGATGCCCTGGCCGAGGTTCTGCGCCAGGCTGGGAAGAAGGCCAGAGCCAATCAATCGGCGGCCGCAACCGGGGCGTGAGAAAACAAGTTTCCCGTTCTAACCGCCCCGACTTGAAGGAAAGAAAAAAAATCACGTCGGGGCAGCGTGTTGGCAAAGCTGTCCCGCAAGTCCGAGCGCCTTGGACTTGGCGGCGGCCTGGGCTAGGATGCGGCGGTTTTTCCCCGCCACCGCCAACGCCAAGGAGCCTCGCCCATGCCGCGGACACTGCCCCGGGCCTTTCTCGCCAACGTGCTTGGCAACGCGCCGGACTGGTACAAGCTGACCATCCTTGCCTTTTTGGTCATAAACCCCATCCTGCTGGCCGCCGCCGGCCCCTTTGCCGCCGGCTGGCTGCTCATTGCCGAATTCATTTTCACCCTGGCCATGGCCCTGTCCTGCTATCCGCTGCCGGCCGGAGGCTTGCTCGCCCTGGAAGCCGTGCTCATGGGGCTGACCACGCCCCAGGCCCTCTACGATGAGACCGCCCACAATTTCCCGGTGATCCTGCTTTTGATCTTCATGGTGGCCGGCATCTACTTCATGAAGGACATGCTCCAGTACGTGTTCACCAAGATTCTCATGAAGGTGCGGGGAAAAATCGCCCTGTCGTTGCTCTTTTGCTTCGCCGGGGCCTTTCTTTCGGCCTTCCTCGACGCGCTCACCGTCACCGCCGTCATCATGGCCGTGGCTTACGGCTTTTACGAGGTCTACCACCGCCACGCCTCGGCCGGGAAATGCCGGCTGGGCGAGGAAGCGGCCATGGACGAGGCCTGCCGCCGGGATCTGGCCCAGTTTCGCGGCTTTTTGCGCAACCTCATGATGCACGGCGCGGTGGGCACGGCCCTTGGCGGCGTGTGCACCCTGGTCGGCGAACCGCAGAATCTGCTCATTGCCCATGAAATGGGCTGGCATTTCGGGGAGTTTTTTCTCAAGGTCGCGCCGGTGTCCATGCCGGTGCTGTTCGTGGGCCTGGCCACCACCGTCCTGGTCGAACGCTTCGCCCTGTGCGGCTACGGTTTCAAGCTGCCGGCCGAGGTGCGCCGGGTGCTGGCCGCCGAAGACGCCCGACGCGACGCGGCCATGACCCAGCGCCAGCGGGCCAGCCTCTATGTCCAGGGCGCGGCCGCCGTCTATCTCGTGGCCGCCCTGGCCCTGCACCTGGCCGAGGTCGGGGTCATCGGCCTGTCCATCATCATCCTGCTCACCGCCTTTTGCGGCGTGACCGAAGAGCACCGCATCGGCCACGCCTTTGTCGAAGCCCTGCCCTTTACCGCCCTGCTCGTGGTCTTTTTCGCCGTGGTGGCGGTCATCCACGACCAGCACCTGTTCGCCCCGGTGACGAACTTCGTGTTGTCGCTTTCCGGCCGCACCCAGACCGCCGCCTACTACCTGGCCAACGGCCTGCTCTCCATGATCAGCGACAACGTGTTCGTGGCCACGGTCTATATCACCGAGACCAAGGCCCATTTCGTAAAGCTCCTGGATGCCGTGCCCGGCCTGGGCCTGTCCGGGGCCGATTTCCTGGCCCGGCTGGCCGATCCGGCCGTGGGCCGACAGGCCGCCCTGGCCGGACTGCCCGAGGCCGCCCGGCCGGCCGTTGTCGCCGCCCTGGCTCACTTCGACCGGCTGGCCGTGGCCATCAACACCGGCACCAACATCCCCAGCGTGGCCACGCCCAACGGCCAGGCCGCGTTCCTGTTTCTTTTGACCTCGGCCCTGGCCCCGCTGATTCGCCTGTCCTACGGCGAAATGGTCAAGCAAGCCCTGCCCTATACCATCACCATGAGCCTGTCGGGCCTGGCCGCCGTCTGGCTTTTCCTGTGAGGAACGGGCCATCCAACCAATCCCCTTGCCACGCGCCGGCCGCCGAGGCTATGGTTTCCCATGCTGCGGGGTCCGTGCCGCCCGGGCCGGCCCCCCTTTTCGCGGCAGGGAGGAGACGTTTCCCGCATGGTCAAGGCCCGCCTCAGGACGGTGATCTGCGCCGCCGTTGCCCTGGCGGGCGCGGCTCTGGCCACGCTGCCGGCCGGCCTGCTCATCTACGGGGCCCAGGCCGACCGTTACGCCGCTGAGAAACGCGCCGACGCGAGTCTGCTCCTGTCCGAGACCCGGCTCGCCCTGGACGCCGCCCTGGCCGGCCGCCTGGTCATCCTGCGCGCCCTGGCCGCCCTGGCCGCCGCCCGGCCGGAGGTGGGCGAAAAAGATTTTTCCGTCTTTGCCTCGGGACTGGCCGCCGGCCTGCCCGATGTGCGCTCCTTGCAGCTCGCCCGCGACCTGACCGTGTCCCACGTCTACCCGACCATCAATAACGGCGGCATCCTGGGCCTGCGTCTGGCCGACAGCCTGCCCAGGGTCCAGATGCTGGCCCTGCATCGGGCCATCGACAACAACGCCCCGGTCCTCGACGGCCCTGTGCCCCTGCTCCAAGGCGGCACGGGCCTCATTTTGCGCCTGCCGGTCCGGCTGCCGGGCGAAAACGACGCGCCGCCCAGGCTGTGGGGCCTGGCCACAGCCATTCTCGACGCCAAGGAATTTTTCCAGCTGGCCGCTTCCCCGGCCTCGGGGCTGCGGCTGGCCGTGCGGGCCACCGATCCCGACACAGGAACCACACGACTCCTGGCTGGCGACCCTTCCGTATTTCATGACAACCCGGTCCTGGCGCAATTGGAGACCCCGGGCGGCCCCTGGGAACTGGCCGCCGTGCCGGCCGGCGGCTGGACGCGGCTGCCCGTGCCGCCGCCGCTGTTGGCCGGTGGTTTCGCTTCGTGGGTCGTGCTGTCGGCGGCGCTGTTCCTGCTCCTGTCCTGGCCGGCCCGGCTGGCCGAGGCCGTGGCCCGGGCCACGGCCGCCCTGGACGCCGCCAAGGAAGACCTGGAACGCACCGTGGCCGAGCGCACCGCCGCCCTGACCACGGCCAACGAGGCCCTGCGCGCAAGCGATGCCCGCTACCGGGCCTTCATCGACGCCACCAGCGGCATGGCTTTTTTCAAGGACGAAAACCTGCGCTACCTGGTGGTCAACCGCAACCTGTGCGAATTCTACGGATTGCCTCCCGAGGCCGTCATCGGCCGCGACGACGCCGCCGTCATGCCGCCGGAGCTGCTCGCCGAATGCCGCCGTTCGGATCTGGCCGCCCAGCAAGGGACGGCCATGCTCACCGCCCTGGAAACCCTGGGCGACCGGGTGTTCGAGGTGCGCAAGTTCCCCGTGCCCCTGCCCGGCGGGCAGACAGGGGTCGGCGGCTACGTCTACGACGTCACCGACCGCCTGGTCGCCGAAAACGCCCTGCGCCAAAGCGAGCAGTCCCTGCGCGACCTTTACGACAACGCGCCCATCGGCATTTTCACCTCCCTGCCCACGGGCCGCTATCTCACGGTCAACGCCTGCATGGCCCGCATGTACGGCTACGCCGACCCCGAGGACATGCTGCGCCAGGTGACGGACATCGAAAGCCAGATGTACGTCGACCCGGCCGACCGGCGGCGGCTGATGGCCTTGCTAACGCAGCGCGGCTCCCTGTCCGGCCACGAGACCCGCCGCCGGACCCGGGATGGCCGCGTCATCTGGGTGTCGCTGCACGCCCGGGCCGTGCGCGACGCCGCCGGCAAGACCGTGCGTCTGGAAGGCTTTTGCATCGATGTCACCAGCCGCAACCAGGCCGAGCAGGCCCTGGCCGAGCAGGAAAGCACCCTGCGCATTATTTTCGACAACTCGCCCCTGGGCCTTGTGGCCTTCGCCCCGGACGGCGCCATCCTCAAATGCAACGCCCGCTTCCTGGAAATCATCGGCACAACCGAAGACATGGCCCGAGGGGCCAACGTCCTGGCCCGGATGCCCGAGACCGCCCGCCAGGCCCTGGCTGCCGCCCTGGCCGGAAGCGCGACCCGGATGGAAGGCCCCTACACTTCGGTCCTGGGCGGCCGCACCCGGGTACTGCGGGCCATGTTCAACCCTGTCGCGGCCGGCCAAGCCCCCACCCCGGTCATCGCCTCGGTGGAAGACGTGACCCTCCAGCACGAACAGGAACGCAGCCTGCGCCTGCTGCGCGCCGCCGTGGAACAGTCCCCGGCCTCCATCGTCATCACCGACGCCGACGGCGCCATCGAATACGTCAACCCCTTTTTTACGGCGCTGACCGGCTACAGCGCCGAGGAAGCCCTGGGCGAAACGCCCCGGGTCTTAAGCAGCGGCGTCCACGACCGGGCCTTTTTCCAGGCCATGTGGGACACCCTCCGGACCGGCGGCATCTGGCGCGGGGAACTGTGCAACCGCAAGCGCAACGGCGAACTGTACTGGGAAGATTCGTCGATCTCCCCCATCCGCGACGACCAGGGGGTCGTCACCCACTACGTGGCGGTCAAGGAGGACATCACCGAGCAAAAGGCCCGCGAAGAACGCCTGGCCCGGCTCATGTCCGAGCTGGAGGCCATCTTCAACGCCTCGTCGGTGGGCATCGTGCACCTGGGCCACGACGGCCGGGTGATCCGGGCCAACGCCCGGTTCGGCGCGCTTTTCGCACTGGACCCGGACGGCTTGGCCGGCCGCCCCCTGGAGGACATCCACGAAAACGAACAGCGCCGTAGCGCGCTGCGCCGGGAAATTCTGGCCGCCGTGGCCGCCGGGCAGGAAGCCTCGGTGGAGGAACGCTTCCGCAACCGCGACGGCCGCACGCTGTGGTGCGCCGTCCACGGCCGCCTCATCGATCCGGCCGCCCCCCAGGCCGGCTCCATCTGGATTTTCGACGACATCACCGCCCGCAAGGAACTGGAAAACGTGCGCGAGGACGTGGAGCGCATCATGCGCCACGACCTCAAAGCGCCCCTTGGCAGCATCGTCAATCTGCCCGAACTGGTGGCCGCCCTGGGCGACGTCAACGAGGAGCAGCGCGACATCCTGGCCGAGATCGAGCAGGCCGGACGGTTCATGCTCGAACAGATCGACCTTTCCCTGGACCTCTACAAGATGGAAACCGGAACCTTCCGGCCTGAGCTGCAGCGCATCGATCTGGCCCGCATCGTGGCCACGGTGGTGGACATGCTCGCCCCCCTGGCCCGGACCCGGGGCGTCGCCGTCGCCTTCCCGCCGGCTCAGCCGCCGGTCTTTGCCCTGGGCAATGCGCTGCTCGTCCAGACCACGGCCGGCAACCTGCTCAAAAACGCCCTGGAAGCCGAAGCGGCCGGGGCCACGGTTGTGGTGGGCTTTTTCGCCGCCGGCGATCAGGCCGGCTTCGCCATCGCCAACCCTAGCCCCCCGCCGGCCGAAATCATCCCGATCTTTTTCGAGAAATACGCCACCGCCGGCAAAACCAAGGGCAATGGCCTGGGCACCTACTCGGCCCGGCTCATGACCGAATGCCAGGGCGGGACCATCCGCCTCGACGTGTCCGAAGCCGCCGGCACCACCGTCAGCGTGGCCCTGCCCCGGGAATAGGCCAGAGCGCGCAGGCCCGCCTCTTTCCGCGCCCGGCGCTTTCCGGGGACCTTGCCCGGCCCCCAATCAGGGAGGGTCCGGGAGGGGGTTACCCCCTCCCGGCCGCCGGAGGCATCCCCAGTCTTCCCTCTCCCTACAACTTCGACTTCAAAACCATATCGGTAATGGGGCCGCGCGAGCGCTCGCCCTTGAGCACGATGTGGGCGTAGTTGGGGAATCCCTTGAACTTGCGCACGATCCAGTTCAGCCCGTTGTTGGCTTCGTTGAGATACGGGTTGTCCACCTGCGAGGTGTCGCCAAGGACCACGCATTTGACGCCCTCGCCCATGCGGGTCAGAAGCGCCCGCACTTCCGAGCGGGCCAGGTTCTGGGCCTCGTCGATGACCACGAAGGCGTTTTCGATGTTCATGCCGCGCACGTAGGCCAGGGGCAGGATCTCGAACTTCTTGGGATTGACCCGCAGCATTTCGTCGTTGGGGTTGAGGAACACCTTGTTGGCCGCCCGGCAGCGGTGGAGCTTGACCAGCAGGTCGAAGACGTATTTCACGTAGGGTTCCATCTTTTCCGAGACGTCGCCGGGCAGGTAGCCGAGCTTGGCCCCGATCTCGATGGTGGGCTTTAAGACGAAAATCTTGTCGTACTGCTTTTTCTCCTGCACGGCGTAGAGGGCGGCGGCCAGGGCCAGGAAGGTCTTGCCGTAGCCGGCCTCGCTTTGGATGGAGACAAGGTCGATGTGGGGCGCCATGATGAGCTCCAGGGCCAGGTTCTGGTAGACCGTGCGCGGGCGCACGTTCCAGACGTCGCAGGTGTGGCTGATGACCCGTTCGCCGTCCGGGGCGTGGAGCACGGGCTTGCCCTCGCGCCAGCTGAAGCAGTTGGGCACGGGTTCCTCGCCCTCTTCCACGAAGCCGGTGTAGCGCTGGGATTCGGATTCGAAGGGCTTGGAATCGCGCAGTTCCTCGCTTTTGATGCCGCGCAGCTCGGCCTGGAGCTTGAGGATCCGGTCGTTGGTGACGAGCACCGGATCGTCGATGGTGGAGGCCTGGATTTCGTCGAGGATGTGGTTGTCGACGATGTCGGTGAAGGCCGAGTGGCTCTTGTCGTTCTGGATGAAATGGATGCGGTCGCGGTTGTCGCTTAAAACGCCGATGACGTTGGCCACGATATGGCGCAGCTTGGGCGTTTTTTTGAGCGCCTCCAACTCCATGAGCACGTGGTAGGGGATGTGGATGGCGTTTTCCACGCCGTTTCGCAGCTTGAGCACGCATTGCGGGTTTTCGATGAGCACGTTGGTGTCCAGGACGTAGTTCTTGCGTCCCGTCGCGTCGCCGCCATCGGTCATGGGAAGCCTCCCTGGTTCGCCGGGCCGACGATCTGGCCGGCCGCCCCCCGGCGACCGGCGGCCCCATCGGACCGGCGTTTGCGGACAAGTCCCGGCCCGGAGTCCCGGGCCAAACCAAAAGCGGCGGAACGCCTTATGCGTCCACGCCGCCTTTTTTCATCTTTTCCGGCTCGTTGCCGTGCCGGTTCGGACCAACCTACCGTCCAAACGCACCCTCCTGCCTCCCCCCTTATCCCCTTTCTTCAACTGGGGGGTCCGGGGGCCTCAGGCCCCCGGCCGCCGGAGGCATCTTTCTGGCTTTCTCTTCGCGTACTACCGCTTCTTTTGCAGCTTGGCCCGGTAGAGGATGGCCCCGAGGTTCATGCCCAGCACCAGGACGATGAGCACCAGCGCCGTGCCGTATTGCAGGGGGCGGGTCTTGTCGATGTCGGTGCCGGCCGTGGCCAGGACGTAGATGTGGTACGGCAGGGCCATGACCGAATCGGTGATGTTGGTGGGCAGGTAGGGCGTGAAAAAGACCGAGGCCGTGAACATGATGGCGGCGGTTTCGCCGGCCACCCGGGAAAGGCCCAGGATCGCGCCGGTGAGCATGCCGGGCATGGCCGCCGGCAGGACCACCAGCCGGATGGTCTGCCACTTGGTGGCCCCAAGGCCCAGCGAGGCTTCGCGGTAGGTCTGGGGCACGGACTTGAGCGCCTCCTCGGCCGTGCCGATGATGACCGGCAACACGAGGATGGACAGGGTCAGGATGCCCGACAAGAGGCTGACGCCCAGGCCGAAGAAGGTGACGAAAAAGGCCAGGCCAAAAAGGCCGAAGACCACCGAGGGCACGCCGGCCAGGTTGTTGATCCCCAGGCGGATCAGCCGCAGGGTGCGGCCGGGCCGGGCGTATTCGTTGAGGTAGACGGCCGAGGCCACGCCGAGGGGAAAGGCGACGCACATGGTTCCCAGGCTTAAGTAGATGGTGCCCAGGATGCAGGGCAGGATGCCGCCGGCGGTCATGGAGTCGCGGGGCATCTCGGTTAAAAACGACCAGCTGATGGCGGGCAGGCCCTTGACGAGGAGAAAGCCGCAGATGAGCACCAGGGCGGCCATGTTGATGAGCGAGGAGGCCCCGAAAACGCCCCACATGATTTTTTGGGTGCGGTGGCGGCGGGCCAGCCCGGCATGGGTGAGGGCGGTCTGGTTCATGATGTCGCTCCTGGTCGCTTACAGGGTGGCCGCGCCGACCTGCTTGTGCTTTTCGGCCACGTGACTGGCGATGAGATTAAAGGCCAGAGTGAAAAGGAACAGCACGATGCCGATGGCGAAAAGCGCCCGGTAGTGGTCGCCGCGAAAGGAGGCCTCGGCCATTTCGGCGGCGATGCTCGACGGCATGGGCCGCACCGGGGAGAAAATCGAGTTGGGGATCATGGCCGCGCCGCCGGCCACCATGAGGACGACCATGGTCTCGCCGATGGCCCGGGACATGCCGAGCATGACGGCGGTGGAGATGCCTGACAGCGAGGCCGGCAACACCACTTTGGAGATGGTCTCGAAATGGGTGGCCCCCAGGGCCAGGGAGGCTTCCTTGAGTTCCCGGGGCACGGCGTAGATGGCGTCCTCGGACACCGAGCAGATGGTGGGCACGGACATAAACGCCAGCATGATGGCGGCGTTGAAAAGATTAAGCCCGGTGGCCAGGTCGAAGGTTTCCTGGATAAAGGGCGCAACCACCACCATGCCGAAAAAGCCGATGACCACGGACGGCAGGGCGGCCAGCAGCTCCACGATGGGCTTGAAGATGTCGCGGGTGCGGCGGCTGGCGATTTCGGCCAGGTAGATGGCAGTCATGACGCCCAGGGGGATGGCGATGGCCGAGGACAGGGCCGTGACGGCCAGCGAGGCCACGATGAGCGGAAAGATGCCGAACTCATGGGGTTCGGAAGTGGGATACCAGTAGTGGCCGAAAAGGAAGTCCGTCACCGAGACGATCTTGAAGATCGGCAGGCCCTCGATGAAGAGGTAGAGCATGATCAAGGCCAGGGCCACGATGGAGCTTAAGGCCGTGAGGAAAAAGGCGTTGCGGATCAGGTTGTCCTTGGACTGGCGCGACATGGCCATGGCGTCTCTCCCGGGAGCGCGCCCCGGCCCGCTTTGGCGGTCCGGGGCGCGAAGGGTTCTTCGTGGGGCGGGCGGGGTTTAGTTGATCGAGACGAAGCCGGCTTCCTTGACGAGCTTCTGGCCTTCGGCGCCAAGCAGGAAGTCGATCAAGCCCTTGACCGCGCCGGCGGGCTCGCCGTTGGTATAGATGTAGAGGTCGCGGGAGACGGGGAACTTCTTGGCCTTGGCGTTTTCGGCCGTGGGCTCGACGCCGTTGACCTTCAGCGCCTTGGTGGAGGCGTCGAGATAGCCGATGCCGACGTAGCCCAGGGCGTTCTTGTTCTTGCTCACGGCCTGAACCACGGCGCCGCTGGAAGCCTGCATGAGGGCGCCGGGGAACACGCGCTCCTTCTTCATGACCAGCTCTTCCCAGCTCTCGTAGGTGCCCGAGGAGGTGTCGCGGGAGATGACGACCACCGGGCCGTCGCCGCCCAGGTCCTTCCAGGAGGTGATCTTGCCCATGTAGAGGTCCTTGAGCTGGTCGGTGGTGATCTCGGTGAGCTTGTTGGCCGGGTTGACCACGGGCACGATGGCGTCGACGGCGCACACGATCTGCTTGGGCGCGATGTTCTTGGTTTTGGCCAGGTCGAGTTCCTTGGGCTGCATGGCGCGGGAGGCCATGGCCACGTCGGTGGCGCCGTCGATGAGCGCCTTGATGCCGTTGCCCGAGCCGCCGCCGGAAACCGAGATCTTCACGTCGGGATGGGCCTTCATGTAGGCTTCGACGACTTTCTGCATGATGGGCAGGACGGTGGTGGAACCATCGACCTTGATGGTGGTGTCGGCCAGAGCGGTAGAGGCCATCATCAGAAACGCGGCCACGATGCCAATAAGCTTTTTCATGAGAATCCTCCGTATAAAAGTGATGGTCGCGCAAGGTTGGCGCGAATTGCCCCAGGTGACGTGGTGAAGGTAGAAAGGCTCCGTTACGGTCCGGTGACGCGGGGGACAAGAACGCGTGACGTCGGTTCCGCCGTCCGTTTCCGCGCCATTTCCGGCATACGCCTCGGGCGGATTTGTGACAACGGTCCCGAACGGCCCGCCGCCACCTCGCCTGCCTTGACCCGGAACGGCCGGCGGTCTATCCATGGGATCAAGACGCCGTGCGCGTCACAATCCTTCAGCCGGAGCCGCCATGACGCCGCCGTTTATTTTGTCGCCCTCGCTTCTGTCCTCGGATTTCGCCCGGCTGGCCGACGAACTGGCCGCCCTGGAAGCGGCCGGATTATCCTGGGTCCACCTTGACGTCATGGACGGGCAGTTCGTGCCCAACATCACCTTCGGGCCGCCGCTTATCGCCGCCATGCGCAAAACGAGCCGGCTGTATTTCGACACCCACCTCATGATCGAGCGGCCCGAGCGCTATCTGGCCGAATTCCGGGCGGCCGGCTCGGACCTTATCTGCGTCCACGCCGAGGCCACCGTCCACCTGGAACGGGCCGTGGCCGAGATCGCCCGCCTGGGCGCGGCCCCGGCCGTGGCGCTCAATCCGGCCACGCCGCTTTCGGCCGTGGAATGGCTGCTGCCCCAGCTGGACATGGTGCTCATCATGACCGTCAACCCGGGATTCGGCGGCCAGTCCTTCATCCCCTTCTGCCTGGACAAGATCCGGGCCTTAAGCGCCCTGCGCCGGGAGCGGGGACTGGCGTTCCGCATCCAAGTCGACGGCGGCGTGACCCCGGACAACACGGCCGCCCTGCTGGCCGCCGGAGCCGATGTCCTAGTTTCGGGCTCGGCCTTTTTCGGACACCCTCCTTACAAGGAACGCCTCGATGTCTTTCACGCGGCGGCCGACTCCAAACCGGCCTAGCCGCCCCAGTCGCCGTCGGGCGGCCTCTCCGCCCGGCGCACGCCCGGTCCGGGCCGGACAAAACGCCACGTCCGACAAACGCCTGGCCCGGCTCACCTCCATCATCGCCGCCCTGGACCAGGCCATCGCCTTTATCGCGCCCTCGGGCGTCATCGCCGAAATAAACGACCGTTACCTGACCTGGCTCGGGCGCTCCCGGGCCGAAGTGCTGGGCGCGCGCCTCGAAGTCCTCGACCTGGATACCGAGGACTACCAGGCCGCCGCCTTCCTCGACCTCTTCCGCCGCGGCGTGGCCCATGCGCCGGTCTCCTTCGAAAGCCGGATCGGGGCGCGCGACGTCACGGTCAAGCTCCAGCCCGTCATTGAGGACGGCATGTTCGCCGGCCTCATTGTCTCGCTCATCGACGTCACCCCGCTGGTCGAGGCGAGGCTTGGCGTGGAGCGCGAAAAACGCTTCCTGGAACAAGTCATCACCATCGCCGGCGCGGCCATCTGCATCGTCAACCGCGACGATGTGGTGGTGACGATAAACGACGAATTCACGGCCATCACCGGTTATACCCGGGACCAGGCCCTGGGCCGGCCCCGGGTCCAGCTGCTGCGCGAATCGCCGCTCTCCCCCTGCTCGACCGCCCCCGGCGACGGCGCGGTGCAAAAACGTCAATCCACCATCGCCGCCCGAGGCGGCAAGCGTCTCACCATCCTCAAAAACGCCGCCCCCATCCTGGGCGCCGACGGCCAGATCACCGGCGGCATCGAATCCTTCGTGGACGTCTCCGACCTCATCCGGGCCCAGGTTCAGGCCGAGGAAGCCAGCCGTATGAAATCGGCCTTCCTGGCCAACATGAGCCACGAAATCCGCACGCCGCTCAATGCCATCATGGGCCTGTCCCAACTGCTGCTGCGGGCCAATCTTCCCCCGCAACAGCGGGAATGCGTCGAAACCATGCGGGCCGCCGGCGAGGGTCTGCTCGTCATCTTAAACGACATCCTGGACTTTTCCCGCATCGAGATGGGCCGCCTGGAAATCCGGCCCGCGCCCATGGACATCGACCGGCTCCTGGAGGAAGTCCGCCGGGTCATGGCCCAGGCCGCCGACCAGCAGGGGCTGACCCTGGCCATCGAACGCGACCCGTCCCTGCCCCGGGTGGTGCTGTGCGATCCGGTGCGCCTGAAACAGATATTGCTCAACCTGTTGTCCAATGCCATCAAGTTCACGCCCAGCGGCCGTGTGACCCTGTCGGCCAGGCGCGCCACGGCCAACCTGGGCCACGAGGGTCCCCCGCGCGTCACCTTCGCCGTGCACGACACCGGCCCCGGCATCACCCCCGAGGTTCGGGAACGCATCTTCGAGCCCTTTGTCCAGACCGATGACGCCGTGGCCCGCAACCCCGGCGGCACGGGCCTGGGGCTGTCCATTTCCAACCGGCTGGTGGAGCTGCTCGGCGGATCGGGCCTGGAGCTGGACACGAGCCCCGGGCGCGGCAGCGTCTTCTCCTTCACCCTGGCCCTGCCCGAGCCCCAGGCCGCCCACACCCGGCCGGAGCTGCCCCTGCCCTCGGCCGCCGACTTCGGGGGGCTGCGCGCCCTGGTGGCCGAGGACAACCCCTACAACCGTTTTTTGCTGCAAAAAATCCTGCAAAAACTTGGCGTGGGCCAAGCCGACTTCGCCAGCGACGGCCAGGAAGCCGTGCGTCTGGTGCTGGCCGCCCGGGATGCCGACGCTCCCTACCATGTCGTGTTCATGGACGTGCGCATGCCCATCCTCGACGGCCTGGAAGCCTCCCGCCGGCTGCGGGAGCACGGCGTGACGACGCCCATCATCGCCCTGACCGCCCAGGCCACCGAAGACGACGACGCCCAGTGCCGCCAGGCCGGGATGAACGCCTATTTCTCCAAGCCCTACCGCATAAACGACCTTGAGGCCGTGCTGGCCGAAATCGCCGCCGCGCCCAACCGGACCTGGACATAATGCAAGATCCCAGACGCCGCGCCCTGGTCTTCCTGCTTGGGGAACACGAGCTGCTCGCGGCCGAGGCCGAAGAAGCCCTGGCTGTGGCCGGACCGGTCCTGGCCGAGACCCTGGCCCGCCTGGACCAGGCCGCGGCCAGCCATAACCCCGCCGCCTGCGCCGAGGCCGCCCATGACCTCAAGGGCAATCTGTTGAACCTCGGCCTGGCCGAGCTAGCCCAGACCGCCGAGCACGCCTGTGCCGCCGCCCGCCAAGGCGAAATTGCCCCGGCCAGACGCGCCGCCGCGACCTTGCGCCAGACGCTGGCCACGCTGCTGCCCGGCTGATTCGGCGAGATTTTCCCCGACCGGCGGTCTAGGCAGCCCGGCCCGGTCGTGCTACCTGTCGCGTCCATGAAAACGCCCCATGAAGCCGCCGCCGGCCCCATTTTCGTCGCCGGCCACCGGGGCCTTGTCGGCTCCGCCATCGCCAAGGTTCTCGCCGCCAAAGGCCACGACGTCCTCACCCGCACCCATCGGGAACTCGACCTGACCAGCCAGGCCGACGTCCGCGCCTTTTTTGCGGCCGCCAAGCCGGCCGCCGTGTTCCTGGCCGCGGCCAAGGTCGGCGGCATCCACGCCAACAGCGCCTATCCGGCCGATTTCATCCGCGACAATCTGCTCATCCAGACCAACGTCATTGACGCGGCCTACAAAAGCGGCGCGCAAAAGCTCGTGTTCCTCGGCTCATCCTGCATCTACCCCAAATTCGCCCCGCAACCCATGCCGGAATCGGCGCTCTTGACCGGCCCCCTGGAAGAAACCAACCAGTGGTACGCCATCGCCAAGATCGCCGGCATCAAAATGTGCCAGGCCTACCGCCGCCAATACGGCTTTGACGCCATAAGCCTCATGCCAACCAACCTCTACGGCCCCGGCGACAACTTCACGCCGGTCAATTCCCATGTCATCCCGGCGCTCATGCGCCGCTTCCACGAAGCCAAGACGCGCGGCGACGCGGCAGTCACGGTCTGGGGCACGGGCAAGGCGCTTCGCGAATTTCTCCACGTGCGCGACATGGCCGAGGCGGCCGTGGCCTGTTTCGAGCGCTACGACGACGAGGAGATCATCAACATCGGCACCGGCCAGGAAATCGCCATCGCCGATCTGGCCCGGCTTATGGCCAAGGTCACCGGGTTCGCCGGCAACATCGTTTTCGACCCGTCCCGGCCCGACGGCACGCCCCGCAAACTCGTGGACATAAGCCGCTTAAAGGCCCTGGGCTGGACCCCCACCATCAGTCTGGAAGCCGGATTGGCCGAAACCTACCAGTGGTTCCTCGACAACATCGAATCCGCCCGGCTAGCCTAACAGATCCGTCTTCTCCCTATGCGAAAAGGGCTGTTTTGGGCGCGAGGCTTTGCTCGCGCCCAAAACAGCCCTTTTCGCTGGCGAGTTGGGGGCCGGAATTTGGCCTTCCTCCCCCAGGTGGCTTCCGCCTGGGGGAGGAAGGCCAAATTCCGGCCCCCTTTGCTCTCGTGCCGCGCCCGCCGACGCATCCCCGCCCGACCGACAGCCCCCCATACCAGGGGTCCGGGGGGCTGAGCCCCCCGGCCGCCGGAGGCCTCTTCCTCCCCGTCAAACCCCATGCCAACGCCCCCCCCTACGACACCGGCACCGTCAAAATCGTCAACGACACCGCCGGCAGGGCCACGGTCACTTCGTTGCCGGCCACAGGCGCGGCGTTGCGCCAGACCAGGCGCGGCGCCTTGTCGTCCGGCCCTGCGCCGCTCCAGACGGCGTGGGCGGCGGCCTTGCCGGGCTTGGCTCCGGCGACGCGCACGGCGACGGTTCGGGCCGTGTCTTTGTTGATGAGAAAGACGGAGAGGGTCTTGCGTTTGTCGTCGCGGGTGGCGAAGGCCCGAACGCCCGGGGCGTCGGTTGCGGCCACGACGCGGGTTCCCAGGCGCTCGGCCAGCAGCTTGAGGGCTGTGCCGGTCGGCAGCGGGTTGTTATGGCTGTCCAGGGCGTCCCAGAGTTCAGGGGCTTGGTTGTTGCCCAGCCAGCGGGTGGCCCAAATCTGCGTGGTGACGACCCGGGGGTCGCTTAGGGCCTGGGCCAGCATGTCGGTGAGCACCAGCGCGTGGCCGAGGGTGTTTTCGTGCTTCCAGCCGAGGTTTTTGGGGTGCCCGGACCAGTCGGCGGAGTTGATTTCGGTGAGCAGATAGCGCAGGCGCCCGGCCAATCCGGGCGGTCCCCAGGCCCGTGCGGCCTTGTCGATTTCGCCCACGCCGAGCATGGGCGCGCTCTGGGTGCGGTAGGGATCGTAGCCGCCCCATTCGTAGCAGGGGTATTCGTGGACCGAGACGAAGTCGATATTCCGGCCGGCCTCGGCAAAGACGGCCTGCCACCAGACGGTGGGGTCGCCCATCATGTTGTCCAGGCTGCCGACGTCGTTTGCTCCCACCGGACCGTTGGCCCCGATGAAAATGGAGGGATCGACGCCTTTCATGGCGGCGGCGAACAGGTTGAGGTCCCGGGCGTAGTCCTTGGCCCGCGAACCGCCGTCATAAACGTAGAAATAAGACTCATTGCCGATTTCGAAATATTTGACGCCGTAGCCGCGCTCGATGTTGGCGTAGCGCACCAGCGACACGGCGTTTTGCAACAGCGTGGCCATGTCCGGGGCCACGGAGCCGGGGGCGGGAGGCTTGTACATGGCGTCGTGGGGGATGACCACCACGGGTTCGGCTCCGGTTTTGCGGCAAAGGGCCATGAAGGCGTCAAAATCCAGCGGCGTGGTATTGAAGCGATGCTCGGCCAGATTGTAGACGCGGCGGTCGCTGGCCGGCCATTCGTCCGGCCCCAGGCGGGCCAGGGTCGGGTGGGGTTTGCGGTAGGGCGGCGCGGCCCAGAGGGTGATATCGGACTTGGCCCCGCCGGGGTAGCGCAGCGAGCCCACGCCAAGCTCGGCCAGTGCGTTGGCCAGGGGCCGCGCGCCCTGAGGGCGGTTGGCGTCGTGGTCGATGAAATAGTCGAGGTTGATGCCGAGCAGGCGACGGTCGGTTTTGCGCAGGGTCTGGTCGGCGGCCACGGTGACGGTCTCGGCCGGGGCCGGCAGGTCGGCGGCGGGGGCCGGGATCGAGGCGAACAGGAGCATGGGCAAGAGCGCCAAGGCGGCAGTCAAGGGCAGGAAGCGGGACATAGGAACGGGCAACCTCCGGGGGGCGAGGCCGGGGTAGCCCGCAACGCCGCCCGAGGCAAGGGGCTTGGCGCGACATTTTTGTGACACTTCAAGCCATGTAACCAAAAGCCTTCGCCAACGACGCCTGGCGGTGTAACCGAAGACGGCCGGCGACGACTGCACGGAAACCGGACCCGGGAAACAGCGCCGCCAGCCCTTGCAAGGCCAGCGGCATGATAGTATTGCAGGCCTCGCGGCGTACCGGCCTGTCCCGGCCGCAGCCGTATCCCCGGACAACACGGTCCCCAAGCGGACCCGGAGGAACCCTTATGACGCTTTTTCGTCGCCTTGTCCTGCTGGTCGCGGCCTTGACGTGCCTGCCGGCGACTGCCCTGGCCGCTGAGGTCAAGACCTTTGCCGTGGCCCCGTTTACGGTGCACGGCCCCGAGAAATACCAGTATCTGAGCCAGGGCGTGCAGAGCATGCTCGAATCCCGGATGAACTGGCCGGGCCATCTGGCCCCCATGGACAAGGCCAAGGCCGGCGCCAAGCTGGCCAAGGCTCCGGCCTCGGAGGCCGAAGCGAAAAAGACCGCCGCCGAACTCGGCGTGGACTTTCTGGCCTACGGCTCGGTGACCATCTCGGGCGAACAGGCCAGCGTGGACATCATGGTGGTGGGGCGCGACGGCAAGAAATGGCCCAAGTCCCTGTCCGCCAAGATCGCCGACCTGATCCCGGCCATGGAGCGCACGGCCCAGGCCCTCAACAACGAGATTTTCCAGCGCCCGTCCCAGGCCGCCTCCGGCTCCCAGGGCGGCGCGCCAGGCAGCCAGCTCAACTCGGACTTCGTGGTCAACCAGACCGGGGCCGACGGCCAGAAGGCCTATCTCAACCCGAGCTTCCGCTACGCCGGCCCCACCGAAACCGCCGGCGTGTGGCGCAGCCAGTCCATGCCGCTGGTCTCGCGCGGCATCGCCATCGCCGACTTCAACGGCGACGGGCAGCAGGAAGTGGCCATCCTGGCCCAGAATTCCGTGGAGGTCTTCAACTACAAAGACCGCCAGCTCATGCCCATCGCCAAGTACGCGACCTCGCCGAACCTCAATCTGCTCAACATCAGCGCCATGGACATCAATGGCGACGGCAAGGCCGAGATCATCGTCTCCACCAGCTACTTCAAGGAACCGCGCTCGTTTATCCTGTCCCTGGAAGGCAACAAGCTGACGGAACTCTACAAAGACATCAAACTCTACCTCAACGTGGCCGCCGTGGCCCCGGACTTCAACCGCCAGCTCGTGGGTTCCAAGGGCGAAACCAAGGAACTGTTCCTTCCCGGCGTGCACAACGTCATCTTTGCCGGCGGCCAGCCCCAGCTGTCCACCCGCCTGCCCCTGCCCACCAAGGCCAACCCCTTCAACTTCGCCTATCTGCCGGAAAAGAGCGGCTACAAGGTCATCATCAACGACGACCAGGACCGCATCGTGGTCTACACGGCCAAGGGCGAGCGCATCGCCGCCACCGAAGAGCAGTACTGCGGCTCGGCCATCGGGCTGGAATACGACCCGCTCATGGCCCCCATGGAAAAGCCCAAGACCGACCACCTCTGGACCTACTACTACATTCCGCTGCCCATGATCGTGGCCAACCTGGACAAGGACGACCGCTACGAAGTGCTGGTCAGCAAGAACATCTCCCTGGCCGCCCAGTTCTTCGAGACCTTCCGCACCTTCTCCCAGGGCGAAATCCACGCCCTGTACTGGGACGGCGTGGGCATGAACCTGCTGTGGAAGACCCGCCGCATCAAGGGCACGGTCACCGGTTACGCCCTGGCCGACATCGACAACGACGGCCAGAAGGAAATGGTGGTGTGCCTCAACACCTGGCCGGGCGCGGCCGGCGTCTACGCCCGCCGCACCATCGTGCTGGCCTACAAGCTCGACGCCTCGGGCATGAGCCAGCCGGGCGAGTTCGGCATCGACAAGGAAGCCGGCGAATAGCCCGTTCCACTTGACGTCTCGACGGGGGAACCGCATTGTGCGGCGGTTCCCCCGTTTTTTTTCGTCCACCCCTGGTTTTCGAGGTTGCCTTGCTCGCCTTGTATCTGGCCCAGATCGTCAATTCCGGACTGGCCCTGGGGGCCGTCTACGGCGTCATGGCCCTGGGCTTTTCGCTGATCTTTTCGGCCAGCCGGCTGATCAACTTCGCCCAGGGAGAGCTTTTGCTCCTGGGCGGGTTGACCATCATGAGCCTGGCCGGCGTCATGCAGCTGCCACCGGCCGCCGCCCTCTTGGCCGCCGCCGTGGCCGGCTTTCTCTTGGGGCGCACGCTTTTCTCCACCACCCTGGGGCTGACCCTGCGGGCCACGCCCTTGCGCCAGCTCATGCTCACCGTGGCGGCAAGCCTCGTCTTCCAGGGCGTGGCCATCCTGTGCTGGGGCAAAAATCCCCTCATGCCGCCGCGCCTGCTGCCTCTGCCCGACCTGCGGCTAGGCCTGTTTTTTCTCGGCCGCGACACCGTCACCGCCCTGGCCCTGGCCGTGGCCGCCGTGATCGTGCTGGGGCTGTTTCTGGGCCGCACGCGCCTGGGCCGGGCGCTTCGGGCCACCTCCCAAAACGCCGTGGCCGCCAGGCTCCAGGGCGTGGACACGGTCTTTTGCCATGCCCTGTCCTTTGCCCTGGCCGGAGCGTTGGCCTCCCTGGCCGCCCTGGCCGTGGGGCCGCAGACCGGGCTGCGCTACGACATGGGCCTGGGACTTGGCCTCAAGGGCTTCGCCGCGGCCACCATCGGCGGCTACACCTCCCTGGGCCGGGTGTTTGCCGGCGGCATCATTCTGGGGTTGGCCGAGGCGGCCATGGTGCTGACCGTCTCGGGCGAATTCAAGGAAACCGCCATTTACGTGCTTATCACCATCCTCCTCGTGGCCGCGCCGCGAGAACACGACGAACGCCCCTGACGCCATGACCGTGCCCAGAAATCTCTCCCTTGGCCTGTTTTTCGCCGCCTTGGCCGTGGTCGGCCTGGCCACGCCCGGCTTTCAGCTCCTGGCCGTCAACCAGCACCTGTTTTTGGCGGTCAATGTCCTGGCGCTCAATTTCTGCTTGGGCCTTGGCGGCCAGATTTCCCTGGCCCAGGCCGCCTTCGCCGGCCTGGGAGCGTTCGGCTCGGTGCTGCTCCACGACCGCTTCCCCGAGGCGACCCTTGTTATCGTCCCGGCCGTGGTGCTGGGCACGGGCCTTTTGGCCGCCATGCTCAGCCGCCCCATGGAACGGCTAGGCGAAGGCTTCCTGGCCATGGCCACGCTGTGCGTGTCGCTGGTTTTCACCAACCTCGTGCTGACCCTGGAAAGCGTCACCGGCGGTTCGGCCGGACACATGGCCAACGCCCGTCTGGCCCTGCCGCTTCTGGGCTCCCTTTCCGGCGACCGGGCCACGTTTTTCTGCTTCGCCGGCCTGCTGGCCCTGGGTTCCTATATTTTCCTGGCCCTTCGCGACAGCCGGCTCGGCCGGGCCCTGGCCGCCTGCCGTGGCGACGCCCAGGCGGCGTCGAGCCTGGGGGTGGACCGGGCCGCCGTGCGCTCCCTGTCCTTTGGTCTGGGGGGAGGGCTGTCGGCCGCCGCCGGGGTGATCCACGGCCACTACACCGGCTTTATCAGCCCCGAGCAGTACCATCTGGAACTCTCGCTCAAGGCCTTGCTGTTCCTGGTCATCGGCGGCCCGGGCAATCTCCTGCGGCCCATCCTGGCCGCCCTTGTCCTGGAGACGGCCATGAGCTGGCTGTCGGTCCTGGGCGACGCCCGCACCCTGGTCAACGGGCTACTTTTGGGCGCGGCGCTGCTCGCCGGCTACTGGCGTGCCTCGCGCTAAGTTTTTTTCGCCCCCCCACAGGGCCGCCGGCCCAGACCTTGCCGAAAAATCATTTACAACAGCCTCCGATGCGGTAAAAATTCCCTGCCGCTTTCGATCAGACCAGACCGCACCGGAGGCTTCCCCATGGCCAAATTTCTCCTGCTCGTCGCTGCCCTTCTGCTTTGCCCGGCAGCTGCCCACGCCGCCGCGCCAGCCGGCGAACCCATCGTCGTCGGCGGACTTTTCGCCCAGTCCGGACCAGCCGCCGTGGTCGGCACCCCGAGCAAACTCGTGGCCGAAATGACCGTCAAACAAATCAACGATATGGGCGGCATCCTCGGCCGGCCCGTGAAGCTCGTCGCCTACGACACCGAATCCTCCCCAGACGTGGCCCTGCGCCAGGCCCGCCAGCTCGTCGAGGGCGACAAGGTGCTGGCGATCATCGGTCCCACCTCCACGGGCGAAGGACTGGCCGTCAAAAAGTACACCGAGGAAAAGCACGTCCCGGTCATCATGACCGTGGGCGGCGACGCCGTGGTGGCCGGCGGCAAGTTCGGCCCCTACGACTGGACCTTCAAGGCCCCCCAGCGCACCGCCACGGCCGTGGCCAAGATCTACGACTACCTCAAAGGCAAGAACATCTCGAAAATCGCGGTGTTAAGCTCCAAGGACGCCTTCGGCCAGGACGGCCTGACCGAGCTTAAGGACAACGCCGCCAAGTACGGCATCGAGATCATCGCCGAGGAAACCTTCGATCCCAAGGGCACGGATTTCTCGGCCCAGGCCTTCAAGCTGCAAGCCGCCAAGCCGCAGGCCGCCGTGGTCTGGACCATCGGACCGGCGGGGTCCATCGCCGCCAAGAACTTCGCCGCCCTGCCCGGCGAACGGCCGCTTCTGGTGCAGTGCCACGGCCAGCCCGGCCCCACCTACCTGGAACTGGCCGGCGAGGCCGCCGGCGGCACGGTCATGCCCGGCACCAAGCTCATGGCCCCGGAATCCCTGCCCGACGAAGATCCCCAGAAAATTGTCATCGAAGCCTTCATCAAGGCCTACAAGGATAACGGCATCCAGGAGAAGTTCCCGCTCAACACCCACTCGGGCTACGCCTACGACGCCCTGACCCTGCTGCGGGCCGGCCTGGAAAAGGCCGGCAAGGCCGAGCCCGAGGCGCTGCGGGCGGCTCTGGAAAAGCTCGAACGCGTGGTCGGCGTCTCCGGCGTCTACACCATGTCCTCCCAGGACCATAACGGCCTGGGACCGGACTCCATGGTCATGCTCATCGTGGACAGCAACCGCTACAAGCTGGCGCCGTAGAGAGCGAAAAGAAGAGAAAGAAGATGACGATGCGAGAGGAACCCCTTTTTGAAAAAAGGGGTTCCTCTCGCGCTCTCCTCCCCAAAAACTTTCCAAGGGGGAGATGCGTTAAGCCGGAAGGATTGCGCCGTGGTCGTGCCGGCGGCGCGCTTGCATGAAAACACCCGTCCAGCACATCACCGTCACCGCCGCCGAGGCCGGACAGAAGCTGCTCCAGTATCTGGCCCGGCGTCTTGGTCCTGGCCTGCCCCTGGCCGCGCTCCAGAAATGCATCCGCACCGGCCAGGTGCGCCTGGACGGCAAACGCTGCAAACCCTTTGACCGCGTGGCCCAAGGGCAGGTCGTACGCGTGCCGCCCTTCGAGCTGGACGAAGCCGGCCCGGCCGGCGGCGCTCTGGGCGCGCCCGAGCTGGCCGCCGTGCCGACCGGCCGGCCAAAGCCCGGCCCCTTGTCGGTGAAGACCTCCCCGTCGGCAGCCCACCGGACCGGCGGCCGGGCCATGCCGGCCCTCGAAATCCTGCACGAGGACGACGAACTGCTCGTGGTCGTCAAACCGGCCGGCCTGCCCGTGCATCCCGGCTCGGGGCACACCTTCGCCCTGACCACCCTGCTCCACGCCCACGCCCCCCACGCGCCCTTCAAACCCACGCCGGCCCACCGTCTGGACCGCGACACCACCGGGCTGCTGCTTGTCGCCAAGTCGTACCGCCGGTTGCGCGCCCTGCACGAGGCCATGCAGGACGGCACCCTGCGCAAGGACTATTTCGCCTGGGTCTGGGGCAAGTGGCTTTTAGGCGAGGAAAACGAGTGGGTGACCATGCGCGACGCCTTGGCCAAGTCGGGCGGGCCGGGCCGCGAGCGGGTCACGGCCGGTGAGGACGGCAAGGAGGCCGTGGCCAAGGTTCGGCTGATCAGTCGCGCGCCCACGGCAAGCCTTGTCGAAGTGCGGTTGGAGACCGGGCGCACCCATCAGATTCGCGCCCAGCTGGCCTCCCGGGGCTATCCCCTGGTCGGCGACGCCAAGTACGGCGGCGGGCCGACGCCGCTGCGGCTACACGCCTGGCGGGTCATCCTGCCCGAGGAAGCGTACTGCGTGCCGCCGGACTGGGAAGCGCCCTGGACGGTCCAACGCCCGCGCCGCGCCGCCTCCCTGGCCGAGTGCGGCGACGACTGACGCTGACGGCGGCACGGCCGCCGGAACGACGGTGTTACCTGTCAGCGCCATAAACGTCCATTCGAGCTTCCCGACGCCCAGAGGGCCGCTCCTCGTCGAAACCCCTTTCACCATTTTCTTCAGATGGGGGGTCTGGGGGCCTCAGGCCCCCAGCGGAGAGGTCAAGGAGAGGCAGCGCCTCTCCTGGCCGCCGGAGGCACTCCCCCGTCTTACCCCTCTCCCATTCCCAAAAACGCGGCCATCCGCCCCATCATGATCGCACCGGCCTGGGCGACGTTGAGGGAATCGATGGGCCGGGCCTGGGGAATGCGCCACAGGGCGTCGCAGCGTTTGCGGATGCCCGGGCGGATGCCTTCTTCTTCGCTGCCCAGCACCAGGGCCAGGGGGAACGGCGGTTTGGCGAGGTGGACGTTTTGCGCCTCTTCCTCGCCGGCCGCGCCGATGACGGTGTAGCCGGCTTCCTTGGCCGCATCCAGGGCCTGGGAGAGGTTGGTGACCTTGGCCAGGGGCAGCCGGGCCAGGGTTCCGGCCGAGGCCTTGGCCGCGCCCGGTCCCAGGCGCGCGCCTTCGTGCTTGGGCACGAGGATGCCGCCGCCGCCCAGGGCGTAGAGGGTGCGGACCAGGGCGCCGACGTTGCCCGGGTCCTGGACCCGGTCGAGGACGAGGATCACTTGGAGCGGCGCGTCCAGGCCGGCGGCCAGCACGTCTTCCAGGCTGACCAGGGGGCCGGCGGCCAACCGGGCCATGACGCCCTGGTGGTTGCCGGGATAGAGGCGGTCCATGTCCAGGCCGGGCATGAAGCGGTAGCGCACGCCGGCCGCTTCGCAGGCCCGCACGATGGCGTCCACGTCAGCGCCGCGAAGGCCCTGGCGCAGGAGCACGTCGTCCACGGATTTGGGGCTTTGCTCGACGAGTTCGCGCACGGGTTTGCGGCCGGGCAGGATGTCCTCGGGCAGTTCGACCGGAGCCGTCGGCGCGACCGAACGCGGCGCGGGCCGGTCGTCCTCGAAGCGTTCGGGACGCGGCGGACGGCGGTCGTTTTCGAACCGGTCCTGGCGCGGCGGGCGGCGGTCGTCGTCGCGGTCGAAGCGGGGCTTGCCCGGGCCCTGGGGACGGTCCTGGCCGGAGCGACGGTCATCGGAGCGGGGCGGACGCCCCTGGCCGCGCGGCCCGGACGGACGGCCGGACCGGTCGTCGTCGCGACGCGGACGCCCCTGACCGCCTTGGGAACGGTCGTCATCGCGACGGGGACGGCCCTGGCCGCCTTGGCCGCCCTGACCGGGCCGGTCGTCGTTGCGGCGCGGGCGACCCTGGCCGCCCTGGGAGCGGTCGTCATCGCGGCGCGGACGCCCCTGGCCGCCCGAACCCGAGCGGTCATCGTCGCGGCGGGGACGGCCCTGGCCGCTCTGGCCGCCTTGGCCGGGACGGCCGGCGGGACGCGGTCCGCTGGGGCGGCCGGAGCCGCCCTTGGAGCCGGCAAGAGCAGCAGAGCGGCGCTGGCCGCGTTCCCCGGAGGGGGTGGACAGGACATCGGCAAAAGACCGGCGGTCTGTGGACGGCCGGCGGGAGGTTTCATTTTTGATCATGCCACAAAATGTCTCAAACTGGCCGGGACCACAAGACTTTTTTTTCCTTGCATTTTCGTCCACTTTGGACTAAATAGTTTGGAATTGTTAGTCTTTTTGGACCGTTACGACCTTCGTCGATCCCCATACAGGGCCGGCCGCGTCCGCCCGCCGGTCTTTTTTCCTTTTGGAGTAAGGTGCATGGGCCGATACCTCCTGCTTTTCGTCCTCCTGCCTGCCTTTTTGCTGTCAGCCGGCTGCGCCGACAAGCAATACGACAAATCCAACGCCGACATGAAAGCCAACCTGGAGCCCGAGCTCTGGGACACCTCGCAGATTCTGAAAAATCTCCAGCGCGGCCGGCCGCTGACCGAACAGGAGAAAAAAGCCCTGGCCTCCCGCGGGGCCATTCAGTTCGACCTCGACGTCAAGGAAAACGAGGAAGTGCAGGTCTTCCTCCAGTACTTCTCCATCGACAAACGCGGCTCCATGGACACCTGGCTGCGCCGGGCCGAACCGCACCTGCCCTACGTGCGCGCCGTGCTGGCCAGCTACAACCTGCCGCCCGACCTCATTGCCCTGCCGTTCATCGAATCCGGCTACAACACCATGGCCTACTCCCCGGTCGGAGCCGGCGGCATGTGGCAGTTCATGCCCTACACCGGCCGCCGTTTTGGCCTCACCGTGGACTGGTGGGTGGACGAACGTCGCGACCCCTACAAATCCACCGTGGCCGCCGCCAAATACCTGACCAAGCTCTATCAGATGTTCGGCGATTGGAATCTGGCCCTGGCCGCCTACAACGCCGGAGAAGGCAAGATCTCCCGAGTCATGGCCGCCAGCGGCCAGTGCGACTTCTTCGACATCGCCAAGGACCCCAAGCTGCTCAAGGAAGAAACCCGGCACTACGTGCCCAAGTTCTTGGCCGTGCTCAAAATCTTCCAGAACCTGGAGACCCTGGGCTTTAAAAAGGTCAACTGGCAGGCCGGCCCCAACCTCAAGGAAGTGCCGGCCCCGGGGGGCACCGACCTGGCCGCCCTGGCCCAGGCCTGCAACATGCCCTGGGAACAGTTCCGCGAATACAACCCTGGCTTTCGCCGCCAGATCAGCCCGCCGGACATGACCGTCAACGTCTACGTGCCCGTGGCCAAGGAGCAAGTCGCCCTGGCCTTCCTGCAAAATCCCGGCAACTACCCGTCCTCCGGCGCGCAAACCCTGACCGCCCAGGCCGGCGACACCTGGTGGGCCATCGCCCGGCGCACCGGCATGCCCGTGGCCGAACTGCGCCAGCTAAACGCCTCCCTGCCCGAGACCCTGCCGCCCGGACAAACCGTGCGCGTGGCCCTTAGCGCCTCCGGAGCCGACAACTCCGCCCTGGCCGAAGGCCCCGACGCCTGCGCCCCCAAACCCGTGGTCGCCTCGTCCAAACCCATCAAACACCGCGTCTCCAAGGGCGATTCCGTGGACAGCGTGGCCCGCAAATACGGCGTCTCCACCAAGGACTTGCTGGCCGCCAACAAAATGAAGCACGCCGGCCGCCTCACGCTTGGCTCCTGGATCGTCGTGCCCGGCGCGCCCGTTCCGGCCGCGCCCGCCGCCAAGCCTGCCCCAGCCCTGGCCGAGGCCGCCCCCAGCGCCACCCATACCGTGGCCAAGGGCGAAACCTTCGGCTCCATCGCCGCCAAATACGGCGTCTCGCCCCAGGAACTCATGGCCGCCAACAACATGCGCTCGGCCAAGGATCTCCTGGTCGGCAAACGCCTCACCGTGCCCGGCAAGGCGGCCAAGGCAGCCCCGGCCGCGCCCCAGCTCGCCGCCGCCCTGCCCCAGCCCGCGCCGGCCCCTGCCTCGGCCAGCTACACCGTCAAAGCCGGCGACACCTTGCACGCCATCGCCCGGGCAAACGGCCTCGATCCCAAACAAGTCGTCGCCGCCAACGGCGGCAAAGACAAACTGCGCCCCGGCGACAAACTCGCGCTGCCCGGCAAGACGGCCGCCCCAGCCCAGATAGCAGCCGCGCCCCAGACGCCCACCGCCAAAGGCGCGCCCCAACCCGTCGCCGCCAAAACCTTCGGCCAGCCCGCCCCGGCTCCGGCCGCCTCCAAAGCCTTTGCCCAGGCCGCGCCCCAGCCGACCGCAGCCGCCCCGACCGCCAAGCAACAGGCTACCGAAAAACAAACCAAGCCCGCCGGCAAATCCGTCAACTACAAAGTCGGCCCCGGCGATACGCTCTGGGGTATCGCCAAGAAGTTCAACGTGGACCCGTCCTCGCTCATGGCCTGGAACAACATCAAAAGCGGCGGCGCGCTCCAAGCCGGGTCGCAGTTGACCATTCACAGCCAGTAGCCCGGCACAACGACACCTTACTGTTCCGGCGGCCCTGGAGACCAGGGCCGCCCTATCCGCGCCCTATCCGCGTCTTGTCCCAATTCCGGCCCCATTTTGGCCGTACGCCGCTTGTGTGGCCTTGCCCTGCCCTGGTCATGTCTCTGCGCCTGAATCCCCTATGGCCCGTCCCAGGGCAGCCCTGTCGCCGCGTTCCCTCCAGCCCAAAAACGTTAGCACCCTGCCGCCTTCCCGATCTCTTCACCGGCTCGTCCGGGCATTCCTGGTGCTACGAGACTGCCTCCCAACGGTTACCGCGTTCCTGATTGTCGGCATGCGCACGTCGTGTTCCTGGCTCTGGCCAATGCTCTGCCTCCATTTCCGCCCGTCGTGTTCCTTTACGCAGAAAAGGCCGAAATCGCGCGCCAGGCTGCCTGACGGCCTGTCATGCCAGCGCGTGACGGTTTTCCTGGCGTCGGGTTCGCCATGGCAGTGAACTAGGAGGCGGACGCCGGCTGCGGGAAATGCCCTTGGCGGGGGAGACTGCCGTGCCTTGAGCCTGGCGGAAAAAAAGGGCGCGTCCTTGCGGACGCGCCCACGGTCTGGTCGAGAGAAACAGACGCTACTGGAGTTGGACGGTCTTGCCGCCGCCGCCCTGGGCCGGACGCGGTCCCAGGATGGCGTCGTTGACGATCTCCACCCGGGCGGCTTCCTGCAGGGTCTGCAGGTAGGCGCGGAAGAGCTCGGTCTGCTTGGACTGGGTCAGGGTGGCCACCCAGCGTTCCTTTTCCTTGTCCCACAGCGAGATGTCGGCCGGCACGGTCTTGTCCAGACCAGCGACGACATAGGCCCCGGACACGCCAAAGGCCGTCTTGAACCAGCCCGGCCCCTTGGCCTCGAAGGCTGTCTGGGCCAGCACCGGCGACATGCCAAGGCCGGGAATGAAGCCCTGGCGGGTGAACGGCGCGGAGGTCTGGATCTTGTCCTTGTAGTCGGCCAGGACCTTTTTGAGGCCGTCCTCGGTCTCCATGGCCTTGGCCGTTTCCTCGGCCTTGGCCTTGGCCAGCTTCATGGCCTCTTCATCGGTCAGGCGGCCCTTGATGACGCTCTTGACGGCGTCCAGAGGCTCGAACCCGGGCTCCTTGACCTCGGCGGCCCGCACCACCACGAAGCCGTCCTGGGTGGACAGGGGCGCGTCGGCGGTCTGGCCTTTTTTCAGGGCGAAGATGGCTTCCACGGCCGGCTCGGACAGGCCCAGCTCGGCCGGGGGGGCGTCCTTGGCAAAAAAGGCCGAGGTCTTGACGGCCAGCTTCTCGGCGGCCACGGCGGCCTCCAGGGGTTCGCCCGAGGACAGCTTCTCCTGGATCGCGTCCAGGGACTTGGTCAGCTTGTCGGCGGCGCGCTGTTCGGCCAGATCGGCCCGGATTTCGTCCTTGACCTCGGCCAGGGCGCGCTGGCCGGAGGCCTGCTTCTCGCCGCCCTGGATGAGGTGCAGGCCCAGGCTCGTACGCACCGGGTCGCTGACTTCATCCTTTTTGAGCGTAAAGGCCTTTTCCTCGAAGGGCGCGAATTCCTTGGGCAGGCTGCCCTTGGGCAACCAAGCCCAGTCCTCGCCGATGATGCCGTCGGCGTTGGCCGGGTCCTTGGGAATGAGCGTGGCGAAGTCCTTGCCCTTGCGCACGTCGTCGGCCATGGCCTTCAGGCGCTTCTCGGCCGCGTCCACCACTTCCTGGGGGGCGTCGGGGGGCAGCATCATGAGGATGTGGCGCACGCGCACCTGTTCGGGGCGCTCGTACTTCTTCTGGTTGGCCTTGAAGTCGGCCTCGATGTCGGTGTCGGTGATCTCGGCCGGCTTGGCCATGGCCTTGGGCGTGAACTCCACGAAGTCGATCTTGACCTGGGCCGGGGTGGCGAACTCGTCCTTGCGGGCCTCGTAATACTTGGCGATCTGTTCGTCGGAGATGGTCACGCCCTTGGTGAAGTCGGTGGCGGCAAAGGGGATGTACTTGATGATGGCCTGTTCGCGCATGAAGTCGAAGATGGAGCGGGCTTCGGCCTCAGCCACCTGGGCCGGCAGGCCGACAAAGGCGGCCAGCTTTTCCAGCAGCAGCTGCTGGCGGAAATCGGCCTCGAACTCGCCGGGGCTGACGTCGTTGGCCTTGAGCAGATTCTCGTAGCGCTTGGCGTCGAACTGCTTGGACTCGTTCTGGAAGGCCGGAATCTTGGCGATCTCGGACCGCAGTTCGCCTGCGGTCACGGCGATGCCCAGGGTCTTGGCCTGGTCTTCCAGCAGCTTGGTGGTCACCATGTTGGTGAAGACCTGCCAGCGGAAACCGCCGTCCTGCAGATCCTTGTCCGTGACGTTGGGATTCTTGTTTTTGACCAGGCGCAAATTCTCCTGGTACTGCTTTTCGTAGTCCTTGATCAGGATCGGCTGGCCGTTCACCGTGGCCAGGACCGTGGCCCTGTCGCCGTTGAAATTGCCCACGCCCCAAAAGACGAAGACAATGATGATAAGACCGAAGACGATCTTGATGCCCCAGGATTGGGCATATTTCCGCATGGGATCAAGCATGGATTCTCCTTGGCGCGGGGGCGGCGCGCGTTAGGCCTGGGCCCTGCGCGCCTGGTTGAGCAGGCCGCCGGCTTTGATGATGTCGAGTTCCTTGGCGGTCAGGTCGTTTATGACCATGACTTCGCCCACGCCGGCCACGGTCATGGGGCAAGGCTGGCCCGGGGCGATGGCGGCGGTTTCGAGGCGGATGTCGGCTCCGGCCGGGATGCGGTCGTAGTCGGCCTTGTCCACGAGCAGAAGCGGCAGGATGCCGAAGTTGACCAGGTTGGCCCGGTGGATGCGGGCCAGGGACTTGGCCACCACGGCGGCCACGCCCAGGTAACGGGGGCCAAGGGCGGCGTGTTCGCGGCTGGAGCCCTGGCCGTAGTTTTCGCCGCCCAGGATCACGCCCTTGCCGAGCTTTTTGATGCGCGACACGAAGTCGGCGTCCACCCGGCTGAAGATGTATTCGCTAATGGCCGGGATGTTGGAGCGCAGGGCCGTGATCTGGGCCCCGGCCGGCAGGATGTGGTCGGTGGTGATGTCGTCGCCGACCTTGAGGGCCACGGGAGCCTCGATGGCGGCCGGCAGCGCCCCAAAGGGCGGCAGCGGGGCGATGTTGGGGCCGCGCTGGATGGCCACGTCCGAGCCGTCGGCCGGGGGCGTCAGGAACAGGTGGCGGATGCTGGGGACCTCGGCCGGAAACTCGGCCTTTTGCGGGGCCTCGCCCCAGGTGGCCGGATCGGTGAAGGCCCCGCGCAGGGCGGCCATGGCCGCCGTCTGGGGGCTGACCAGATAGACCTGACCGTCCTGGGTGCCGGAGCGGCCTTCGAAGTTGCGGTTAAAGGTGCGGGCCGAGACGCCGGCCGAAGTGGGCGAGCCGCCCATGCCGATGCACGGGCCGCAGGAACACTCGAGCAAGCGCGCGCCGGCGTCCAGCAGCGGATCAATGAGGCCCTCGGCGGCCAGCATCTTGAGCACCTGCTTGGAACCCGGGGAGATGAGCAGGTCCGTGGTCGGATCGATGCGCTTGCCGGCCAGGATCTGGGCCACGGCCTTGAGGTCGGCGTAGGAGGAGTTGGTGCACGAGCCGATGCAGACCTGATCGACCTTCATGCCGTCGAGGTCGGCGATGCGCACCATGCGGTCGGGCATGTGGGGCGCGGCGGCCAGGGGCTCCAGGGCGGACAGGTCGATCTCCACCACTTCGTCATACGTGGCGTCGGGGTCGGCGGTGAGCGGCACGTAGTCCTCGGGCCGGCCCATGGCCGTGAAAAAGGCCTTGGTGACCTCGTCGGACGGGAAGATCGAGGTGGTGGCCCCGAGTTCCGCGCCCATGTTGGTGATGACGGCGCGCTCGGGCACGGACAGGGTGGCCACGCCAGGCCCGGCGTATTCCATGACCTTGCCCACGCCGCCCTTGACGGTGAGCTTGCCCAAAAGATGCAGGATGACGTCCTTGCCCGTGGCCCAGCCCGGCAGTTTGCCGGTCAGGTGGATCTTGACCACCTTGGGCATGGCGATGACGTAGGGTTCGCCGGCCATGGCCAGGGCCACGGACAGGCCGCCGGCGCCCATGGCCATTGAGCCCACGCCGCCGGCCGTGGGGGTGTGGGAGTCGGAGCCGACCAGAGTCTTGCCCGGCTTGGCGAAATTCTCCAGGTGCAGCTGGTGGCAGATGCCCGTGCCGGCCGGGGAGAAGGTGATGCCGTATTTGGCGGCCACGGTGCGCAGGTAGGCGTGGTCGTCGGGGTTGCGGAAACCCATTTGCAGGGTGTTGTGGTCCACATAGCTCACGGACAGTTCGGTGCGCACCCGGGGCAGCCCGATGGCCTCGAACTGGAGATAGGCCATGGTGCCGGTGGCGTCCTGGGTCAGCGTCTGGTCGATGCGCAGCGCGATCTCGCCGCCCGGGATCATCTCGCCGGAAACAAGGTGGTCCTTGATGATCTTCTGGGTCACGTTGAGGGCCATGGAGGAGTCCTTTTTGTCTGGGGGAAAAGAGAAAAGTCCGCCCTGCATGCCTCCCCCCGCCGCATTAGTCAAGTGGCGCGCGCGGTAGCGTCAGTCCGCTTGCGGCCTTGACGCGGGCGCTTTCCCGGCGCACATAGGCAGCATCCCGAAAAAGGAGGGAGACATGGATTTCAAAGACGTCATGACGGCCCGCCGGGCCATCAATTTCTTCGACACCAAGGCCGACGTGCCCAAGGATACCCTGGACGCGCTGCTGGAAACCGCCGCCCGCTCGCCGTCGAGCTTCAATCTCCAGCCCTGGCGGGTGGCCGTGCTGCGCGATCCTGCCCAGAAAGCCAAGCTGCGCGCCCTGGCCTGGGACCAGCCCAAGGTCACCGAAGCCCCGGTCATCTTGCTATTTCTGGCCGACCGGGAGGCCTGGAAGATGTATTCGCCGTCCTTCGAGCGCCAGTTCTCGTACCTGATGCAGTCCGGGGCCTACACGCCCGAGCAGCGCGGCGAATTCGCCGGGGCCACGGAAAGCCTCTACGGCGCGACGCCGGACAAGTCCCTGGCCTTTGCCGTCAAAAACACGGCTTTTTTCGCCATGTCCTTCATGTACGCCGCCGCCGACGCCGGTTATGCCACCCATCCCATGGACGGCTTCGATCACGACGCGGTCAAGGCGGCCTTCGGCGTGCCTGACCAGTTTTGGATTCCGCTCATCATGGCCGTGGGCCGGCTGCGCCCCGGCGTCGCCGTCGCCCCGCCCAAGTGGCGGTTTGCGGCCCAGGATATCCTTTTCACGCTCCCGGAAACCTAAAGGAGGCGCTTTCATGTCGTATTGTCGCACCATCGTTGCCTTTGCCCTGGCCGTTCTGGCGCTGACGGCCATGCCTGCCTCGGCCCAGGCCGGGCCGGCCGCCGACTTCCTGTTGCTGGCGGCCGCCGAGACTCCGGCCCCGACCGACGCGCCAGCCGCCCCGGCCAAGCCCGAAGCCAAGCCCGAAGCCGGGCCGGTGGTGGACGGCGCGACCCTGGACAGCGCCCACACCTCGGCCACCTTCTGGATACGCCACATCGTGGCCCCGGTGGCCGGCCGGTTTGACGCCGTGTCCGGTGTCGTCGCCATCCCGCCGCGCAAGCCGGCCGACGGGCGCATCGCCTTTAGCGTCAAGACCGACAGCGTGGACACGGGCGTGGCCGCCCGGGACAAGCACCTGCGCACGGCGGATTTCCTGGATACGGCCGTCTACCCGGAAATGCGTTTCGAGAGCAGCCGCATCGTCTCGGCCGGCACGCGGCTGGCCCGGGTCACCGGCAAGCTGACCATCAAGGACGTGACCAGGGAGGTGACCATTCCGGTGCGCCTGCTCGGGACCAAGCCCCATCCCATGATGCCCTGCGTGGACGTCACCGGCTACGAGGCCCAGTTCGCCATCAACCGTCTGGAGTATCATGTGGGCACGGGCAAGTTCTTCAAGATGGGGGCGGTGGGCGACGCCACGGACATCCGCATCGCCGGCGAGACCCTGGCCGCCCGGCCGGGCTGCGTCCAGCCGGCCAAAACCGGCGAGTAGCTCTGGGCCATCGTAAGACGACCGCCGCCGTCCCGGACAGGGGCGGCGGCGGTTTCTTGTTGTCCGGCCGTGGAACGACCGGCGCGGCGTGAGGCGTTGGGCGGTTCAGGCCGGCTGGTCCTGGCCGTCCTCGGCGGGCGGCGGTCCGGCCAGGGGCAGCTCCAGAATGAACGTGCTGCCGCGCCCAAGCTCGGATTCGGCCCAGACCCGGCCCTTGTAGTGCTCGACGATCTGGCGGCAGATGGCCAGGCCCAGGCCCGTGCCCTGGCGGCGGCCGTGTTCCTCCATGGTGTCGCCGATTTGCGCCTGATGGAATTTGTCGAAGATCTTTTCCAGCGATTCCCTGGGGATGCCATGGCCCGTGTCCGTGACCACCACCCGTAGCAGGCCGTCCGACGCGGCGGCGGCCAGTTTGACTTCGCCCTGGTCGGTGAACTTGGCCGCGTTGCCAAGCAGGTTCACGAGCACCTGGGTCAGCCGGTCGGGGTCGATGTAAAGCGGCGGCAAGCCGCCTTCGAGGGCCATGGTGAAGCGCACCTCGGGCTTGGCCGCGAAATCGGCGCTGACAGCATTGGCCGCCCGGGACAGGGCAGCCGAGACGTCCACTTCGGTGTCGCGCCACTGAGCCCGGCCGGACTCGATCTTGGACAGGTCGAGAAAGTCATTGATCAGCCGTGTGAGGCGTTCGCCTTCGTTTTCGATGATGCCGAGGTTAGCGGTGATGCGCTCGGCCTGCCGGGTCAGGCGCTCGTGGCCCGGGGCGAAGGGGGCGAAGAATTTGTTGAAATCCCTGGAAATGAGTTTGGCGAAGCCCATGATCGAAGTCAGCGGGGTGCGCAGGTCGTGGGAGACCGTGGCCAGGAAGCCGGATTTGAGGCGGTCGAGCTCTTGCAGGCGCTCGTTGGCCGCTTCCAGCTCGGCGGCCTTGACGGCCAAGCGGCCGGTGCGCTCCTTGACGGCTTCGCGCAGGTGGCGATTGAGGATTTCCAGCCTCCGCTCGGCCCGCACCCGGGCCGTGACGTCCACCACCGTGCCTTCATTATACAACGGCCGCCCGTCGGCGTCGCGCACCAGCCGGATATTGACCAGCACCCAGATGGTCTGCTTGTCGCGGCGCATGAACCGGGTCTGGAAACCGGCCACCGCGCCTTCGGCCAGGAGCTGGTCGAGGAGCCGGGCACGGTCCTTGGGGTCCTGGTACAGCTCCCGGGAAAGATCGGTGATCGAGGCCATGGCCTCCTGGGGCGTGGCGTAGCCGATCATGCGGGCCAGGGCGGCGTTGGCGGCCAGGAGCCGGCCGTCAAAGGTGGTCTGGAAGATGCCCTCGGTGGCGTTTTCGAAGATGGACCGATACTTGTCCTGGGCGGCGGTGAGCTGGCGGACCATGTCCTGCATGGCGGCGGACAAGCTGCCGAGTTCGCCGCGAAGCCCCTCGGGGTGCACGGCCGTCTCGCCGCGACCGGCGGCCTCGACGGCGTAGCGTTCCAGGCTGGCCAGGGGACGGATGAGCTGGCGGCGCAGCACCAGGACCAAGGCGGCGGCCAGGGCGGCGTTTAAGGCCAGGATGCGCAGGACCACCCGCCAAAGCGTCTGCCTGAGGGCGTCATCCATATAGCGCCGGGTCATCTGGACCTCGACGGCGCCGACCAGGGCCTCGCCGAAATAGACCGGCCGGCTGTCGATGATGACGTTGTCCAGGGCCGGCCTGGCCGTCACGGCCGAGGCGCGCCAGCTCCGGTCGCGGCTGCGCCCGGCCAGAAAATCGCCGTCGTCCGCTTCATAGACCACCACGGCGGCCAACCGGTCGTTTTTCATGGCCGCGTCCAACAGCCGGGCGAGGTTGCCAGACTCCAGGAACCACAGGGGTTCGGCCATGTTGGCCGACAATTGTTCGGCAACGACCCGGAGATCGTAACGTAATTCGTCTTCCAGCCGCTGTCTTTCCCCATAATAGTCGATGCAGCCGAAGACGGCCAACAGCAGCGTGTTGACGCACACCAGCGTCATGAGCACCGCGCCGCCCACGGAGCGGGTCTGGAAGTACCGGGGAAGTTTCATTGTCGTTGGCCGTTTGCCGTCCCGTGTCATGCAGAACAATTTACTGTCGCGGCATAACAGGTAGCATCGCCAGTATAAAATGAAAAGCCCGGGCCGGCGAAAACCTTGCCTGGAGCGTCCAGGCGCGGTATCGGTTTTCCAACGCTTATGAGCCTTTCCTCTATCCGAACAGCCGCACTGCTTGGCGTCGAGGCCTATCCCGTGTCTCTGGAAGTCGATCTGTCGCGCCAGGGCATGCCGTCGTTTTCCATGGTCGGCCTGGCCGAGGGCGCGGTGCGGGAGAGCAAGGAGCGGGTGCTGGCCGCGCTACGAAACGCGGGCCTCAAGCTCCCGCCGGCCCGCATCACGGTCAATCTGGCTCCGGCCGACATGCGCAAGGAAGGTTCGGCCTACGACCTGCCCCTGGCCATGGCGCTTTTGGCTGCCACCGGCGCGTTTTCCCCGGAGGCCGCAGCCGGCTATTTCATGGCCGGCGAACTGTCGCTGACCGGCGAACTGCGGTCCGTGCCTGGGGTATTGCCCCTGGCCGCCCTGGCCCGTCGGCTGGGGGCGCGGGGGCTTATCGCGCCGGCGGCCAACGCCGCCGAGGCGGCGGTGGTGGAAGGCCTGGACGTCTTTGCCCCGGCCACGCTTCTGGAAGCCCTGCATTTTTTCACTGGCGAGGAGAAACTGTCGCCAGTGGCCCCCAAGCCGTTCGCCCCGGCCGCGCCCGGCCTGGAGGGGCTGCTGGATTTCAGCGAGGTCAAGGGCCAGGACCATGCCAAGCGGGCGGTGGAGATCGCGGCGGCCGGGGGCCACAACCTGCTGTTTATCGGCCCGCCCGGCTCGGGCAAGACCATGCTGGCCAAGCGCCTGCCCACGGTGCTGCCGCCCCTGTCCTTCGAGGAGGCCCTGGAGGTCACGACCATCTATTCGGTGTCCGGCCGCCTGGACGGCGAGGGGCTTTTGACACTGCGCCCTTTTCGCAGCCCCCACCACACCATTTCCGACGCCGGGCTGATTGGCGGCGGCTCCTACCCCCGGCCAGGCGAGGTGTCCATGGCCCACCGGGGGGTGCTTTTTCTCGACGAACTGCCGGAATTCAAGAAGTCCGTGCTGGAAGTGCTGCGCCAGCCCCTGGAAGACGGCAAGGTGACCATCGCCCGGGCGGCGGTGTCGCTGGCCTACCCGGCCGACGTGATGCTGGTGTGCGCCATGAACCCATGCCCCTGCGGCTATCTGGGCGACGAGCGCCATGCCTGCACCTGCGGCGAGGCCGAGGTGCGGCGCTACCGGTCGCGGCTGTCCGGGCCGCTTTTGGATCGCATCGATTTGCAGGTGGAAGTGCCGGCGGTGCCGTATAAGGAACTGCGGGCCGAGGCTTCGCCCACAACCTCGGCCACCATGCGGAAGCGGGTGTTGGCCGCCCGCGAGGTGCAGGCGGCGCGCTACGCCGGGCTGCCGTTTACGGTCAACGGCCGGCTGTCCGGGCGGCATCTCTCGGCCCATTGCCGGCTGTCGGAAGAGGGTCACGGCTTCATGGAGGGTGCTGTGCGGCGCTTGGGCTTGTCGGCCCGGTCGCATACCCGGGTGCTACGCATCGCGCGCACCATCGCCGATCTCGACGGCGAGGCCGGGCTTCGGGTGGAGCATCTGGCTGAGGCGGTCAATCTGCGGGGGCTGGACCGGCAGCGGACGAGCTAGACAACAGGAGGAGAATAGAGTTTATGAAATAAACAAACTTATTCCACAGGAGGCAGCAATGGGCATTCGACAAGAAAAAATTAAACTCGTAACAGTCAAGCTTTTCCTTGGCCTGTTTTACGTGGCTGCGGCCTTCACGGTTTGGACGACAGGGACATATTTCTTGGGGCTTCCGCTTTCAACTCCTCTGGTGGTCTTTTTGATTGGAGGCGTCGGCGGATTTATCAGCATACACCGCCGACTTCAGACAATGGACGAGGAAGCGCTTGAATTGTATGCAACGTCATTGCTGCACCTGTATATAAGCCCACTTATCGGCGGAATTTTGGCCGTCATTCTCTACTTTTTCTTTTTATCGCAAATCGTCTCGTCGCCAATATTTCCTAATTTCAAAACAGATGATCCCGCGCAATATAGCGGCACGATCATCGACATGTACCGATCATCCGGGTTGAGTTTCAGCGAGTGGGCCAAACTGGCCTTCTGGAGCTTTGTGGCCGGCTATTCCGAGGATTTCGTTTTAGCCGTGGTCGACTCGGTGAAGGCGTCGGCCATTGACAAGGTACGAGGAACCAAGACGCAGCCTGCCCAGCAGGGCAATCCGTAACTCCCTCGACGCTGCGTCCGTTCGCACCGGCGGCCTGACCGCTCAGGCCGCCGGCTTGTCCTTGACCACCTTGGCCACGGCCCGCAGCAGCGCGTCCATGTCGCAGGGCTTTGTCACGAACTCGTCCATGCCGGCGGCCAGGAACCGTTCACGGTCGCCTTCCAGGGCGTAGGCCGTCAACGCCACCACCGGCAAGCGCCGGTTCGTGCCCGGCACCTCGCCGTTGCGGATGTGGGCCACGGCCGTCAGCCCGTCCATCACCGGCATCTGGATGTCCATCACCACCACGTCCACCGGCTCCATGGACAGCCGCCGCAAGGCGTCCTCGCCGTTGCCCGCCTCGATGACGTCGTGGCCAAGCTTGCGAAGCCCCCTCGCCAGGGCCAGGCGGTTCACCGCCTCGTCCTCGACAACCATGATGCGCAGCCGCGGCAGCCGCACCGGTTCGCGGTCCTCACCCCCGTCGTCGTCCATGGGCGGACTGGCCAGCCACAGCGGCACGGCCAGATAGAACGTGCTGCCGTATTCCGGCCGGCTCTCCACCCGGATGCTGCCGCCAAGGAGCTCGGCCAGCCGCCGGGCGATGGATAGCCCCATGCCCGTGCCGCCGTAGCGCTTGGTCAGCGGCTCCTCGGCCAGGACGAACGTCTCGAAGATGGCCGCCTGCATGGCCACGGGGATGCCGATGCCGGTGTCGGAGATGGCGAACTCCAGGCACAGGCCGCTGAAATCCGCCGCCACCAGCACCCGCCGCTGGGCCACGGCCGCCAGCGGCTCCAGCCGGCGCACCCGCACCGTCACG
Source organism: Solidesulfovibrio magneticus RS-1 (assembly GCF_000010665.1). Classification (NCBI taxonomy): domain Bacteria; kingdom Pseudomonadati; phylum Thermodesulfobacteriota; class Desulfovibrionia; order Desulfovibrionales; family Desulfovibrionaceae; genus Solidesulfovibrio; species Solidesulfovibrio magneticus. The sequence continues at coordinate 4,429,494 of NC_012796.1, forward strand.
CTGCCCGACGGGGTGAAACGGATGGCGTTATCGATGAGGTTGGAGAGAATCTGGCGCAGCCGGAAGGGATCGCCCAGAAGCTTGTCCGGCAAGGCGCCGTCAAGGTCGAAGCTAAACGACAGGCCGGCCAGGCCGGCACGCACCGAAAACGAGCCGCGAAGGGATTCCGCCAGCCGGCGCAGGCTGAATTCCCGCAGCATGGGCGATAGCGACCCGGACTCGACGTTGGCCAGTTCCAGCAAATTGTCCACAATTTCGATGAGCTTGTCGGTGGCGTCGCGCACGGTCTGCCAGTATTCGTTCTGGCCGGCCGTGCCGCCCTCCAGCACGGCCAGTTGGGCCATGCCCAGGATGCCGTTTATGGGGGTGCGCAGCTCGTGGCTGATGTTGGCGAGAAACTGGGTTTTGGCCTCGCTGGCCGCCTCGGCCCGCCGCCGGGCCGCGATCAGATCCTTCTCGATGCGCCGCCGGGCCGCCGCCATGCCGTAGAGCACCGCCAGCCGGCCCGTGCCGCGAATGTCCCGTTCGGCGTAGGGCCTGGGCGCGTCGGCCAACAGCAGCACGCCGACCACGCGCTGCTCGCGCCGCAGCGGCATGGCCAGAAACCGCGACACCCGCAAAAACGCCGCATCGGGCGGGCCGTAGCCGTCGAGATCAGCGCCATGATTGACCATAACGGGTTTGCCGACGTTTATGGCCTCGGCAAAGGGGCCGGCGAACCGGCCGGCGTCGTCGGGAAAAAGGGTGCAGTCCTCGGGCGGCAGGGAGCGGATGGTCCCGTCGGCCGTGGCCACGGCCAGCCAGTCCAGGCGTCCGGTGGGCCGCGAGGACATGCCGATGGCCCCGATGGGGCTGCCGGTCAGCCACAGGGCGTGGCGCAGGGTCCGGGCGGCCAGCTCGCGCAGGTCCTGGCCGCCGCCGGCCAGATCCAGGGCCGTGCGCGACATGGCCGCGCCCATGCGAAGCGCCTGGCGCAACAGGGTCGTCGTGCGGTCCCGGCTCTGGGACAGGCGCAACAGCTCCAGACCGTGGGAGGCGTCGTCGGCCATGCGGGTGAGCAGCCGGAGTTCCTCGTCGCCAAAATCCCGTCGCGACAGCTCGAAGATAGTCAGCGCCCCGGCCACACGTCCGGCCTGGCGCAGAGGAAAGGAAAAGGCGCTGCGATAGCGGCCCAGAGCCTCGGGACGGGCCGGCCAGTCGCGGAAAAACGCCTCTTCGTGCATATCGGCGACAATGACCGGTTGCCCCAGACGGATGGCCGTGCCCGTGGGGCCTCGGCCCTGGGGCGAGTCATCGTAGCGCAGGCCCAGGGCGTCGAGCCAGGTTCCGTCCTGTCCGGCCCAGGCCGCCACCCGAACCCGCTTGTCTGGACCGGGTTCGGCCAAGCCCACCCAGGCCAGACTGTAGCCGGCTTGTTCCACCAAGATGGTGCAGATGTTTTGGATCAGGCTGTCACGGTCGGTGGCCCGGAGCAGTTCGTGGCTGACCGCGCCCAGGGCCACCAGCCCCCGTTGGGTGCGGGCCAGGGTTTCGCTGATGCGGGCCGCTTCGGCCTCGCGGCCGGCCAGGGCCTGACGCAACCGGAGTTGGCGGTCGGCGCAAAATCCCACCAACACCGCCGGCAACCCGACGCAAAGCGCCAATACCGCATAAAAAAGACGCAAGTCGCCGGGGGCCCAGACCAGCCATAAATGTTCACGATACCAGCCGGCCGCCAGTACCAACGCCACGGCAAGCACCCCCGCCGTGGCCGCGCCGGCCATGGGGGCGATCCAAAAGCCCTTTGCAGGGGGGAGGGGACTGGGCTGCTCCACGCTTACCTCACCAGAGTAACAGATACACTGCCTGGGGAAAAAACGGAAGCGGCCCGGCCGGCATCCCTCCAGATTGCCGCGCGGATCAAGGGACGGCCAAACGCCACGCGACGGTTGACGAAAACGGCCGGGACGGCGTATGGACATCGTCACCAATTTCACGATCGACCCGAAGGAGTAAGGCTATGAGCATGGTTTCGGAACTCGTCACGAACATGGGCCATTCCACCGAACAAGGCTTCTTCGGGGTCACGGCCATTTATGTGTACATGGCCATCATCGTGACCGTCGCTTTCATCCGTATCCGCCAGTTTCTGAAAGAAGACCACTAGGCCGCGCCCGGCGTCCGCCGGTCCGACCCGATGTTCAAAGGCCGCTCCCTCCGGGAGAGCGGCCTTTTTGGCGTTCGGTCGCCCCTTTCGCGGGATGTGGGAGCGGGCGGTCCGGGCGGACGGCAATCCCGATTGCCTTCGCTCTCCCCAACCCCCTTCCAGTCGTCGGCAACGCTCACCCCCCTTGCCCCCTTTTTCCGTCGAGGGGTCCGGGGGGATCATCCCCCCGGTGGGTCCAGGGCAAAGCCCTGGCCGCCGGAGGCATGTCCCGTCCCTTCCCGCGCGCGTCTCTAAGGCGCGACGCGCCGGGCCGTGACGGCGTAGAGCGGGTCGCTTTGCTGGTGCAGCGGCCAGAACCGGTCCCGGGCGTCGGCCGGGCGGGGCCAGCCGCGTTCGGCCAGGGTTTCGATCTCGCCGAAGCCCGGCGTGGCTTCGAGCAGCCCGGCCACGAAGCCCAGTCGCTCGAATTCGTGGAGTTCGCTCCACAGCCGCACGGCCTTTTGGGGAAACCAGCGGTTGGAGAAGCTGATGGCGAGCACGCCCCCCGGAGCCAGCACCCGGGCCGCCTCGGCCAGCACGTCGGCCGGGGCGGCGAGGTATTCCACGGACATGGCGCACACGACGGCCGTAAAGGCGGCATCCGGGAAGGGCAGGGTCGGGTCGGCGTTGAGGTCGGCCACGATCCGCTCGGCCAGGGCCGGGTTGGCGGCAAGTTCGCCGGCGTTGAGGCCAAGGCCGGTGACCGGCCCCAGGGGAAACTCCGGCGGCAGATGGGAAAGATGGGAGGCCATGAGGTCCAGGACCGTGTCGCCGGGCGAAAGGAGCGTGGCGTAGTGGGCGGCCAGGCGCTCCCGGGCCTTGGCGTCGATGTGGGGAACCAGGCGCGGGGCGGCGTAAAAGGCCGTGTCCGCCCCCTCGTCAGGGCGCGACAAGTCGCCGGGTTCGGCGATAAACCGCACGGTCTGTCCGGCCAGGCCTGTTTCGATGCCCGGGCCGTCGAGGAGTTCTTCCAGCCAGACATGGAGCGAACCGCCAGTTTCACAGGGCTTTGGGCGCACATCCAGGACCGTGGCCGTAAGGTTCGCCTCGATGCCGGCCAGAGGATGGTTGCAGTCGCAGACCAGGGACGCCCCGTCGTCGGCCAGCAGGCGAAACGGGGTGCGGGTGGACGGGTAGACCCCGGCCAGCCCTTCTAGGACGCCCTGGGGATAGAACCGGCCCGGGACCGGGGACAGGCGGCGGCCGTCCACCGGACGCGGGGCGAAGCGGCGGCGGTCCAGGGGCAGCACCTTGGCCGGGTCGCGGACCGGCAGGTCGCGGCCGGGGGCGAGGCGGACTTCGACGGACTGGCCGGCGGCAAGGCCCAGGAGGCGTTCCCCGAGGTCGGCCGGGAAGATGTCGCGCCAGAAATTGGCCTTGCGACCGAAGTGGCGGACCGTGTGGCGACGGCCGGCGGCTTCGTAGCGCAGTTCAAAGAGCAGGTCGGCGTTGCAGTCGCGGTCGATGCGCATGGGTTTTCTCCTTGCAATAGCCCGGAGATAGGCATGGGGGCGGGGCGCGGCAAGGGGTTGCGCCCCGGGCGGCCTTGGGCCATGTTGGGCAGATGCAAATATACGTTTGGGGGATCGGCCGGCGGCTGGCCTGGGGTCTGTGTCTGGCGGCAAGCCTGGCCGGGGCGTCGCCGGCCCTGGCCGCTTCCCGCATGTCGGTTGGGCCGGCCCCGGGGCCGCGACCGGCCGCGCCCGGGGCGGGACCGGCCGCCCAGCCATCGGCTCCGGCCCAGGACCCGGGTCGCGAGGTCATGCTGCAAACCATCGGCATGTTGGCCGGCCAGGGGCTGTGGCTTGGCCGCGAGGCCCTGGCCGGACTGGCCGGGCGGGCGGAAAAGCGGCTTATCGGCCGGGAACAGGCCGGGCGCGCCCTGGCCGACATGACCCACTACGTCGACGTGACCCTGGCCGTGTTCAAGGACCGGCTCATGGGAAGGCTTGCCCCCGAGGAACGGCGCGACCTGACGCTTTTAATCGGCTACTACGAAGCTTTCCGGGAAGCGGCCGCGTCCCTGGCCGCCTACCTCGGCGGCGAAGCCGGCGGCCGGGCGGCCTACGAGGCAGCCATGGAACGCCTGGGCGCGGCGCTTAATCAGATCAGCCTGGGCGGCCGGCCGGCTCCGTAAGCCCGTAAATCGCCCATCTTGCCAAGGCCTCTGGAGTGTGCCACAAGCCAGATTCGGAGGCTTGGCCGCGTCTTGCGGCCTGCCCCAAGCCAGGAGATGGTTATGCGAAAACTGCTCTGTCTGTGCCTGCTGGCCGGCTTCATGGCTGCGGCCGTGGTCGCGGCGAGCGAGGCCGAAGCCCGCCCGCCCTGTCCGCCGGGCTACTTCTGGGACGGCCCCCGGGGCTGCATGCCCTATCCCGTGGCCGTGCCGCCGCCGCCGCCGCCGGGCTACTACCCCTACCCCTATCCGTACCCGTACGTGCCGGCCTGCCCGCCGGGCACCTACTGGCGCGGCGGGGCCTGCCGCCCCGTGCCGCCGCCGGCCCCGGGCATCCAGCTCAACCTGCCGCCCATCTACATCGGGCCTTAGGCTCGTGCCGGCGTCCCTGTCAGGGACGCCGGCCCCAAGGGCATTGCCCGAACGACGGCCGTCGGCTGTCCGCCTGTGTCGCGGACGGCCGGCGGCCGTTGCCGTTTGGGGGGCGGCATATTTTGTCAGCTGGGACTTTCTCTGGACTATATCTAAAAACAGCATTATTGCTGGGCGGAGATCGGTAAAATGATAAAGTCTTTTGTTATACTCTGCGTTCGCTGGTATCAACGTCAAGAGTCTCCTTTGCATTTGCGCTGTCGCTTTGAGCCAACCTGTTCTGAGTATACGGTGCTGGCAGTACAAAAATTTGGAGTGCTCACTGGATTATGGCTTTCAACGAAGCGTCTGGTACGTTGTAGACCGCCAAATGGCGGCGTAGACTATCCATAAAAGTATTGGAAACTTTCGAAGGAGGTTCTGTATGGATTATGAGTATAAGACAGTTTCTGCGCCCATGGTTTTAAGCATAAAGACACAGAATGATGCTGATCAAGCTATCGCTGATTTTGGGTTGCTCATTAACAAGGAGGCGGTAGGTGGGTGGGAGTTTCACAGCATGGAAAGTATAACGACTGCAGAGGCTGCAGGTTGCTTTAGCGGCGGCAAAGAAAAGATAGTTAATTATAACATGCTCATATTTAAAAGACTCATCCCAAAGAGTGGATCCAGGGGGAATTTATAATATTGCATAAGGGAGAGTGGAATTCGTAAAACTAAATCTTCGTTCATTGGTGACCGGCAAAATATGGATAAATTATAGGTGTACACTTGTAGGTCGGCGAGCGACCGGCGTGAAGGCACGATCGGGAGGGCCGGCCCGTTTCGGACCGTGGTCCGTGAGAAGCGGCAAAGCTCTGGCCGGACGGCGAGACCCAGGCCCTCGACGGCTGGCCGCCGGGGTCAGGCCGTGTCGGCGGCGTCCGGCAACTCGGCCAGCAGGCGGGTCAGGGAGCGGGCGTCGCAGCACAGCTTGTGGACCGGGGGCGGCGGCAGATCGGCGACGGCTTGCTGCCGATCCGGGATGCCCGGCCGGCCGGTCAGGCGGCAGCCCAGGCCAAAGGGCGGCAAGTAGTCGAGCAGTTCGGGATGGTTCGCCGGGACGGCCAGGCCGGCCAGCCGGGAGCAAGCCGGGCAGGCGGTCGCCGGATCGTCCAACTCCAGGATGAGCCAGCCGTCCGGGTCCCGGGCCAGGGCTTCCAGCAACGCGACGGCCCGGGCCTTTTGGCCCTCGAAAAAATCCATGAAGGCGTCGAGCTGGCCTTCGCCGGCCCCGGCTTCCTCGGCCAGATTCCACACGACCTGACCGCTGAGTTTGCTGAAGAGCTTGTGCTTCTGGAGTATCTGGGCGGGGGTGGCGTGCATGTCGGGCGGCCTTTGCCTAGGGCTTGACGTAGGCGAATCCCTGTCGCTGCAGATCGACCAGCTCCACCACCCCGGCCGGTACGATGCGGCAGCAAGGGCACAGCTCGGCCGGGGCGATGCCGAAATGGGTCAGGGCGTTGTTGCACACCCGCAACTCCAACCCTTGTTCGCAAAGCGCCGTCAGTTTGGCGCAGTTGTCGGCGTCCTTGACCATGAGCTTGATGGCCGGGCCGTTGACCAGCAGCACGGCGGTGAATTGTTCGCTAGCCAAGGCCTTCAAGTAGTTGGCGATGTTGCTCAGCGCAATGTTCAGCTCGTCCTGGCCCTGATCGAGATGAAACACGATGTCGTAGTGCATGGCGTCCTCGTTGCTCGCTGTCGCGCCGGGCAAAGCCTGGGCGCACGGGATGCGGCGCTAGTGTCGCGTCCACGAAAAGCGCATAAGGCATTTCGTAGGCAACGTAGCTAAACCATGATTGTTTCTAAAAAAATACTATCGTTTTTCAAGGGACGCTACACTAGGCTTCGTGGATCATGTCCATCAAATACTGGCCGTAGTCGTTTTTGAGCATGTCCTTGGCCAGCCGTTCCACCTGGGCGGCGTCGATGTAGCCCATGCGGTAGGCGATCTCTTCCAGGCAGGCCACGAGCACCCCTTGGCGTTCCTGGATGGCCTGGACGAAGCTCGAAGCATGCAGCAGCGATTCGTGGGTGCCAGTGTCGAGCCAGGCGTAGCCGCGCCCCAGAAATTCCACCTTGAGCTTGCCCCGTTTCAGATAGACGTTGTTGAGATCGGTGATCTCCAACTCGCCGCGCGCCGAAGGCGTCAGGCCCTCGGCCACCGAAACCACGTCGTTGTCATAGAAATACAGCCCGGTCACGGCGTACTTCGACTTGGGCTGCTCGGGCTTTTCCTCGATGCTGATCACCTGCTTGTCGGCGCTGAACTCCACCACGCCGTAGCGCTTGGGGTCGCGCACCTTGTAGCCGAAGACCACGCCACCCTCGGTGAGTTTGGCACAGCGCTGCAGCACCGTGGCCAGGCCCTGGCCGTAGAAGATGTTGTCGCCAAGGACCAGACAGACCGAGTCGGAACCGATGAAGTCCTTGCCTAAAACAAACGCCTGGGCCAGGCCTTCGGGCTTGGGCTGCACCTTGTAGGAAAACGACATGCCAAGGCTCTTGCCGTCGCCAAGCATCTCCTGAAAACGCGGCAGATCCGTCGGCGTCGATATGATGAGTACTTCCCGGATGCCGGCCAACATCAGCACCGACAACGGGTAGTAGATCATGGGCTTGTCATAGATGGGCAAAAGCTGTTTGCTCACCACCCGGGTGATGGGATAGAGCCGCGTGCCGGACCCGCCGGCCAAGATGATGCCTTTCATCCGGTTTCCTCGCTTGATAAGCCGTCCATGCCGGACGTATCGTTGCCACGCTTTTGACCCAACCACCTAAAAACCGCAAGGCCCGCGAAGGATGCCGCCATGGAAGCCTCTCTCCTCGTTGCCGCCCCCCTGACCCTCGCCGCCGGCGAGCGCGTCGCCGTCCTTGACGCCGACAATGCGCTTTTCACCCCGCGCCTGGTCGCCGCCGGCCGCCTGCCGCGCCTGGCCGTTGGCTTGACCCTGACCCCGCCGACCGGACCGGCCCTCATGCTCGTCGGCGTCGCCCCGGTTCCCGGCGACGGCGACGCCCCGGCCAGCCGGCTCTACACCGCCAAGGCCCTGGAGGCCGGCGTCCTCCCGGCCGGCCAGACCCCCTTCGCCGTCACGAAAAAGGGGCTGACCCTGGCCTGGGTGACGCTGAGCGACAAGGGCAGCCAGGGATTGCGGGCCGACGCCGCCGGCCCGGCCATCGCCGAAACCTGCGCCGCCTCCCTGCCCCTCGCCCTGGCCCAGGGGCACCTCATCCCCGACGAACCGGCCGAGCTACGCGCCCTGCTCCTGGATCTGGCCGTAACCCAGGGCTTTGACTGCATCGTCACCACCGGCGGCACCGGACTTTCGCCCCGCGACACCACCCCCGAAGCCACCCTGGGCGTCATCGAAAAACGCCTGCCCGGCTTCGAGACGGCCATGCTGATGGCCTCCCTGAGCAAAACCCCCCACGCCATGCTGTCCCGGGCCACAGCCGGCACCGTGGGCCGGGCCATCGTCATAAACGTGCCGGGCTCGCCCAAGGCCGTGCGCGAAACCCTGGCCGCCGTCATGGCCGCCATCCCCCACGGCCTGGACAAACTGCGCGGCGACCCGTCGGACTGCGGCCAAGGGTGAGAAAATAAGAGGAAGAGAAAGAGGAAGATGCCTCCGGCGGCTGGGGGCCTGAGGCCCCCAGACCCCCCAAAAGGGGAAAAGGGTTAAAGGGGTTTGGGTGGGGGCCGGCGAGTTGGGCGGCCAATGCCCGAGAGTTCAAGGGCCTCGCCGTTGCTCCGGCGATCATGAGCCGGGCCGCCGCAGCCTGGAGACCACCGGCCCAGAATCCCAAAGAAAAAAATCCCCGGCCGAAGATTTCGACCGGGGATTCGTTATTGCGGACTGGAGGGAGAAGCCGGCGTGGGCGACGCGGCCGGGGCCGGCGGGCTTGTCGCCGCCTTTTTCGGCGCGGCCGGGGCTGACGGCGACGCGGGAGCGGCCGGCGGGCTGGCGTCCGTTTTTTTCGCCGCCGGCGCAGCGGCCGGGACTGCCGGCTTCTTCGGCGCGGCCCCAGGCGGCGGCACGGTCGGCCGCGCCGACTTGGAGCAGGCCGCCGCCGCCGCCCGGTATTCCTTGAAGGCGTCGCCGAAAGCCGGGTCCTTGACCATGGACAGGCGGTAGTAATCCAGCGCCTGGACGCACTGCCCGGCCTGCATGGCAAGGTTGCCGAGGTAGTAGTAGGTCTGGGGATTGGCCGACTTGAGGTCGGCCGCCCTGCCCAGGGCTTCCTTGGCCTCGGGCCGGCGTCCCTGGCCGTAGCGCAGGATGCCCAGCGCCTCCAGGGGACGCGGATTGCCCGGCTCCAGGGACGACGCTTTGGCCAGGGCCGCCTCGGCCCGGTCGGACTGGCCCTGCTTGGCGCGACACAGCCCAAGCAGCAAGAACGTCTCCCCGGACTGGGGCAGCTCGCGGGTCAAGGCTTCCAGCTCCGGCAAGGCCCGGGCGCAATCCCCGGCCAGCACGGTCTGGCGGGCCGCGTCCAGGCGTTGGCCGGCTGTGGGCGCGGGCGCGGGCGGCGGCGGGCTTGGCTGTTTCTGACAGGCCGTCGCAAGCCCCAGGCACAGGGCCAGACAGGCGACGGTCAGACGGCGAACATGGCACGACATGGCAAAACTCCCCTGCGGCGGCCCACCCTTCGGGCGTCCGCCAAGAGCCTATGAATCAGCTGATTCCCTTGACAATACGCGCCGGCCATCGAGCCTGTCAACTTTTCGTGGATCGTTCCAAGCGCCCGGCTTGACGCCCATTCCCGACCGACGTAGAAAATGAAAGTTTGTATCAATCTCGGCAACTTCAGGCCACGGAGCCAGCCAGCATGTCCAGGTCGTCGCATAAGGACTCGCGCGGATGCGCTCCCGATCCCGGGCGCCACGCGTCCCGACCCGTTGCCCAGGCGAGACGGCTTCCATGACCATGACGCCGTCGCCGACCGCCTTGCCCCCCGAACCGGCGTTTCCCCTGCGCGCCGATCTGCTGCTCCTGGCCGCCGTGCTGACCGTGCTGGCCGGCCTGGGCTGGGCAAACCGCCAACTGCTGACGGTGCTGGCCGACCTTTCCTGCGCCGTGGCCGGCATGGCCACGTTTCTGGTCATCTGGAACGCCCGCCGGCAGGTGGAGCAGGGGGTGTTCCTGGTGCTCGGCATGGCCTTTCTGGCGGCGGCCGCCCTGGACGGCGCGCGGTTGGCCCTGGCCGCCATGCCGGAGCTTTACCTTGGCGATTTCAGCGTCGGCTTGCACGCCGTAAGCCAGCTCACCCTGGCCGCCGGTCTGGCCGGCGGCGCCTGGCTTATCCGGGGCCGGACACTGTCCGTCGCGGCGGCCGGAGCCTGTCTGGCCGGACTCACGGCCAGCCTGATCCTGGTCCTGCTGGCCTTGGGCTACCTCGACGCCTGGGGCCTGTCCAACGCCGCCGAAGCCAGCGGACGCGAGCGCCTGGCCGCCGCCGCCCGAGGGCTGGCCGCCGTGCTCTTCCTGACGGCCGGCGCGGGCATCTGGCGCGATCGCCTGGCCATGCCGCCGGTGCTGGCCAGGCTCCTGGTCGCCTCCATGGCCGCCCTGGCCGCCGCCGGCGCGGCTGAGGCCCTGGCCGGGGGCGACCTCATGACCAGTCGGCTGCTCCAGGTGCTGGGCTATGGCCTCAGTTGCCAGGCCATTTTGGTGGTCGGCATCAACCGGCCGTCCCAGCTGCTGTTCCAGGAGATCAACCGCCGCGAGCAGGAACTCACCGGCCGCATGGTGCGCCTTGGGGCCCAGGCCCGGGCCATCTTCGACCTAAGCGGCGCGCCTTCCCTGGAAAGCGGCGAATTCACGCCCTTTGCCGCCGCCCTGCTCCGCCGGGCCATGGCCGTCCTGGGCGTCGGCCGGGCCGGCATCTGGCGTTTCACCCCGGCCCATGACCGTCTCGTCTGCCAGATCGGCCAGGGCACGGCCCGGGCCGACGAAGGCCTGGAACTCGTCTGCGCCGCCTATCCCGACTATTTCGCGGCCGTGCTCCACGAACGGGTCATCGTGGCCGACAACGCCGCCGTGGCGCCCCTGACCCGGGCCTTTCACCAGGGGTATCTCAAAAGCCGCGACATCGCCGCGCTGCTGGACGCGCCGTTCCGGTTCGGCGGCCGCACCACCGGAGTGCTGTGCCTGGAACATCTGGGTCAACCCCGCCGCTGGTCCGACGACGAGATCGCCTTTGCCGGCTCGCTCTCGGACATGTTGAGCCTGGCCCTGGAAAGCGCCGAACGCCGCCGGGCCGCCCGGGAACTGGCCGAGAGCGAACAGCGCCTGCGAACCCTGCTCGACGCCATGCCCGACCCGGTCTGCTTCAAGGACGCCGCCGGCCGCTGGATCGTGGCCAACCAGGCCCAGATCGAGGCTTACGGCCTGGCCGGGCTGGAGTGGCAGGGGCGCACGGACCGGGAATTGGCCGCGATTCCCGGCCTGGACCCCGACGTTTTTGCCACCGGGGCCGAAACCGACGCCCGGGCCTGGGCCAGCCGTTCGGGCACGGTCTACGGCTTTTCCATGGCCGCCCCGGCCGGGACCATGCGCCATTACGACGTGACCAAAGCGCCGCTTTTTCACGCTGACGGCTCACCCCGGGGACTGGTCGCCCTGTCCCGGGACATCACCGCCTACCGCGACGCTCTGGCTAGGCTGCGCGAAACCAACGCCGAACTGGAAGCCATCTACAACGAAACTTCCGATGGCCTGATCATCGCCGACGCCGCCGCCCGGACCATGGTGCGGGTCAATGCCGCCGCCTGCCGCATGTTCGGCTACACCGCCCCGGAAATGGCCGGCCTGGAACCCTGCGCCCTGCATCCGCCCGAGGAGCGCGAGGCGGCCCGGCGGCGTTTTGCCGACATCGCCGCCGGCAGCCGCCGACTTCAGGAAAACGTGCCCTGCCGGCGACGCGGCGGCGAGGTCTTCCACGCCGACATATCGGCCCAGCCCGTCACCTACGGCGGACGCGCGGCCATCCTGGCCTTTTTCCGCGACATCTCCGAACGCCGGGCCGGCGAGGAACGCCTGCGCCTGTCCGAGGACCGTTTCCGCAAGGTCTTCAACAGCACCTACGACGCCATTTTCCTCCACGACCAGGACGGGGCCGTCATCGACGTCAACGACAAGGCCCTGGAGCTTTTCGACCTGCGCCGCGACGAACTGCCGGCCCTTCGCATCGACCGGGACCTGTCCGCGCCGGAAATGCCCCAGGCCTGGCTGACCGCCGCCTGGCGCGAGGCCCTGGCCGGGGCGGAGCGCTTTTTCGAATGGAAGGCCCGGCGTCCCCACGACGCCAGCCTCATCGACGTCGAGATCTACCTGCGGCGCATCCTGGTCGGGTCCGGCCACCAGATCCTGGCCAATATCCGCGACGTCACCGAGAGAAAGCGCGTCACCGCCGCCCTGGCCGCCCGCCAGGAGGAAATCTCGGCGCTCAACCGCGATCTGGCCCGGCGCGTGCGCGAGGAAACCGAGAAAAACCGGCAAAAGGACATTCTGCTCTTAAACCGCACCCGACTGGCCGCCATGGGCGAAATGATCGGCAACATCGCCCATCAGTGGCGGCAGCCCTTAAACGCCCTGAGCATCCTTCTGGCCAACCTGCGTTTCGAATACGAGGCCGTATGCCAGGATACCGCCGCCCTGGACACCGCCCACCGGCAGGCCTACGACATCCTGCGCCGCATGTCGGCCACCATCGACGACTTCCGCAACTTCTTCAAACCCGACCGGGAACCGGAACCGTTCCGGGTGGTCGCGGCCATAAGCGACGCCTTGCTGCTTATCGACGCCAGTCTGGCCCAGCACGGCATCCAGGTCCGTTTCATCGCCCGCCACGACCCGGTGGTCCACGGCCCGCGCGGTGAATTCGCCCAGGTGGTCCTCAATCTCCTGGGCAACGCCAAGGACGCCATCCTGGCCCGAAAGCCGGTCCGGGGCCGCATCGAGATCCGGGTCATGCAGCGCCTGGGCCGGGCCGTGGTGGCCGTGGCCGACAACGGCGGCGGCATTCCCCCGGACATCCTCGACCGGATATTCGACCCGTACTACACCACCAAGGGCAGCCAGGACGGCACCGGCCTTGGCCTGTACATGTCGCGCATCATCGTCGCCGACCACATGGGCGGCGTGTTGACCGTGGCCAACCGGACCGAAGGCGCCCGGTTCGTGGCCGCCCTGCCCCTAGCCCACACCAGCGACCGCTCCGGAGACGCCCCATGAACCAACGCAAGAACCTGCCCCAGGGCCTTCGCGGCCTGCGTTCCCTGCACATCCTGGTGGCCGAGGACGACCGTTTCGCCCGGGAGCAGTTGAGCCTTCTGCTGTCGCGCTTCGCCGGCCGCGTCAGCACCGCCGCCGACGGCATGGAGGGCCTGGACGCCTTCAAATACGACCGCCCCGACATCGTGGTCACCGACATCAACATGCCCCGGCTTTCCGGCCTGGACATGGCCCAGGCCATCAAGGCCATGGACCCGTCCGTGCCCGTCATCCTGGTCACGGCCCACAGCGACGCCCAATTCTTCCTGCGTTCCATCGAGATCGGCATCGACGGCTACGTGATCAAACCCCTGGACGCCGACAGCCTGCTCAAGCTTCTGGCCAAACAGGCCGCCGTCCTGCTCGAAGCCCGGGCCGCCGAAGCCCGGGCCGGCATGTTCCGCTTCATCCTCGACATCAACCCCAACTTCATCCTGACCCTTGGCGGCGAAAGCCTGGACTACGTCAACCGCACCTTCCTCGATTTCCTTGGCGCGACCGATCTGGCCGCCCTGCGCGACAGCCGCCACGCCGGACGCGTGCTGGAACTCGACGGACGGGCCTTCGATCCGGCCGACCTGGCCTGGACAAAGCTCCTGGACCTGCGCGAAGGCCGCACCCACCAGGCCGTTTTCGCCCCGCCCCCGGCCAGCGGGGAGCGCGAACGCACGTTTCTGGTCTCGGCCGTGGGCTTCCCCGAACTCGACCGCACCATCATCACGTTCACCGACATCACGCCCCTGGCCGAGGAACGGCGCATCCTGCGCATCCGGGCGGCCACCGACGCGCTCACCGGCATTGCCAACCGGGCCGGCCTGGCCGAGGCCCTGGAGCGGGAATTCCACCGCAGCCAGCGCCATCCCGCGTCCTTAAGCGTCATCATCTTTGACATCGACCACTTTAAAAACGTCAACGACGCCTACGGCCACCCGGCCGGCGACGCCGTGCTGGCCGAGCTGACCCGGCTGGTGACGACCCATGTGCGCGACCACGACACCTTCGGCCGCTACGGCGGCGAGGAATTCCTCATCATCGCCCCAGGCACCGACGTCGCCGAAGCGGCCAAACTGGCCGAGCGCCTGCGCAGCGACGTGGCCCGCCATGGCTTTCCGGCCGTGGGGAGCCTGACCTGCAGCTTTGGGGTCGCCGTCGCCGGCCCGGACGACACTCCCGACAGCCTCGTCGCCCGGGCCGACACGGCCCTGTACGACGCCAAACAAAGCGGCCGCGACCGCGTCGTGGCCCGGTAACGCCTCGCCACGAGGAGCTTCAACCCCTCCTCCTGCCACGCCCGCCGCGCCTGCCGCGCCCGCTTGTCGGCCCCCCGCCCGCCACAGACGGCCAGGGGGTCCGGGGGGATTATCCCCCCGGCGGGTGCAGGGCAGCGCCCTGCCGGGTCACGGGCAGCGCCCGTGCGGGTGCAGAGCAGCGCCCTGCCGCCCTGTCGCCCTGTCGGGGATTAGCCGGGAATTTTGGTGAACAGCAAAGCGGCCTTGAAGCGGCGCTGGGTGGGCGAGACGGCGAAGGAGCCGTTTGGCAGACAGGCAAGAGACCACTGGGTTCCGAGTTCGTGGGCCACGAATTCGGCCAGATAAAAGGCGTCGTCATGGACGAACCCGGGGTAGAGTGCTTCCAGGGTTTCCCGGGTGACGGGCAGATCATCAAGGGCGTAGACCGGGCGCAGGGTAAAAAATATTTCGCGCGAGGCCCAGTTCCTGGCGGCGGCGACCACGGCCTTGACCCGCCCCTTGGCGATGATCTGGCGGCCGATGAAATCAATGAGCATGGCCAGATCGCAGGGGGTTTCGGGGACGACACGCAGGAAATCGCAGGCCGTAAACGTGACGTCCGGGGTGTCGTGGAGCCTGGCGATGGCGCAGGCCACCCGGATGACCTCGGGGTCGATGTCCAGACCAAGCGTCCTGACCGCGCCACGGCGTTTGGCCAGAAAGGCGAAGTAGCCGAGATTGCAGCCAAGATCGGCCACGCTCTTGCCGGCCAGGTCGAGATTGCCGATATACTCGTCGAGTTCGGGAATCTCCCGGCCGTCGCCGGCGGCGGCGATGCGCTCGCCGTCAGGGCCATGGACGGGCCGCCAGATGCTGGCGGGATCGAGTTCGGCGAGCAGGCGGCGAATGTCGTCGACGGTCGGTTGGCGGTTTTGGGAGGGCATGGAGCTTGGTAGCTGGAAAATGGCGGTCTGCCAAGGCCGGGAGTTGTCAAAGCGCAAGTCCTTGAGTAAGACCGATCACCCGCGAGAGACGCCGGGCAAGGCCTCCCCGACAAAAGGCCTCCAGGCCGGCGCGCGCGAAAGCGCGGCGTCGGGCAACCCCCTACCCCCCCACCCAACCGTATGGTATTTAGCTCCGCATCCTTTTTGTTCTATTTCCTGCCCATTGTTTTGGCCCTGTATTTCGCCAGCGTCCGGTGGACGCATCTGCGCAACTGGGTGCTTTTGGCAGCCAGCCTGTTTTTCTACACCTGGGGCGAGGGCGAATACGTCGTCGTCATGCTGCTGTCCATCGTGGCCAACTATTTGTTTGGCATCTGGATCTACAAGGCCCACGAGCGCAGCAACGCCAAGGTGGAGATGGGCGTGGCCATCGCGTTCAATCTGCTGTTGCTCATCATTTTCAAATACACGAATTTCCTCGTCGCCAATATGAATCTGGTGCTTGGCGGCATCGGGCTGCCGACCATGACGGTGGGGCAGGTGCATCTGCCCATCGGCATCTCCTTTTTCACCTTCCACTGCATTTCCTACCTCATGGACATCTACCGTCGGCAGACGCCGCCCCAGATGTCGCTGCCGTGCACGGCCCTGTACATCTCGCTGTTCCCGCAGCTCGTGGCCGGCCCCATCATCCGCTACAAGGACATCGCGGCCCAGCTGCTGCACCGCACCGTGGGCATCGAACGCTTTTCAAAGGGCATTAACCGCTTCATTATCGGCCTTGGCAAAAAAGTGCTCATCGCCAACGTGGTGGCCCTGCCGGCGGACAAGATTTTTGCCATCCCGGCCGAGCATCTGACCACGCCCGTGGCCTGGCTTGGCATCGTGTGCTACACTTTGCAGATCTATTTCGACTTTTCGGGGTATTCGGACATGGCCATCGGCCTTGGCCACATGTTCGGCTTCAAATTCATGGAGAACTTCAACTACCCCTACATCTCCAAGTCGATCCAGGAATTCTGGCGTCGCTGGCATATCTCGCTGTCCACCTGGTTTCGTGACTACCTCTACATTCCGCTGGGAGGCAACCGGGACGGCCAGGCCAAGATGTACCGCAACCTGGTGGCCATCTTCTTTCTGTGCGGCCTGTGGCACGGGGCCAGCTGGAACTTCGTCATCTGGGGCCTTTTCCACGGCTTTTTCTCGGTACTGGAGCGCTTCCCCCTGGGCAAGCGCCTAACCCAGGGCAACGCGGTCATCGCCCACGCCTACACCATGGTGGTGGTCATGGTGGCCTGGGTGTTCTTCCGGGCCGAGACCCTGCCCCAGGCCTTGACCTTCCTCCAGGCCATGGCCGGCTTCGGCCAGGGCTCGGGGGTGGTGTGGCACATGGGGCTGTTCCTCAACCCCAAGGTGGTCATTGTGCTGTGCCTGGCCGTCATCGGCGTCACGCCTATTGTGCCCTGGGTGGTGCGGTGGCGGGAGGAGCGTCTGGCGGCGCGGCCGGCCGGTGCGGCGGTCAACCTGGGCCTGGAGGCCCTGGCCAGCCTGATCGTGTTGCCGACGGTTTTTGTGCTGTGCGCCATGTCCCTGGCCAGCGGCACCCACAACCCGTTCATCTACTTCCAGTTCTAGGCCGCACCAATTTGAACATGCTGCATTTCTACAGAGCGTTCCGGCGACTGGGCGTACAAAGCGGATTATCGGCCAAGCCCGCACCTCGGGATGGGGCAACGCCATGACAACGCCGCAGACTTCAAGCCGCTGGCGCAAGGCCACAGCCACGGCGGCGGCGCTCATTTTTCTCGTGTTCATTACGCTGCCGGCCCTGGACGGCGTTTTTCATATCGCCCCGCCGGTGGATCTCATGGAAAACGACCCGGCCCCGCTGCCAGAAATTTCGTTCGCCCAGCTCTTTAAGGCCTTCAACGTGCTGCAGCGGGGATTTCTGGACAAGACCTACGGGTTTCGCAAAAACCTTGTGCGCCTGCAAAATCTCCTTGACCTGGACATCCTGCAGGCGAGCTCCCATTACCACACCGTGATCCGGGGCAAGGACAACTGGCTTTTTCTGGCCCAGGAGAATCCTGAGCTCAACGTGGTGGAGGACTACCGGGCCACGCGGCTGTACAGCCCAGGTGACCTGGCCCGCTGGGTGGCCGTCTACCGCGACCGCCAGGACTGGCTGGCCGCCCGGGGCATCCACTATCTGCTGGTGGTGGCGCCCAACAAGCACACGGTCTATCCCGAGCATCTGCCGGCCCAGTACAATAAGACCAGTCCCCGGGACCGCACCGACCAGCTCGTGGACGCCCTGGCGTCGGCCGGCGTTAATATCCTGGACCTGCGCCCGGCCATGCGCACGGTCAAGGAAAAAGCCCTGGCCTACTACCGCACCGACACCCACTGGACGACCTACGGCGCGTTTGCCGGCTATATTGAGATCATGCTGCGCCTGGCCCGGTGGCGGCCGGAATTCGCGCCCACCATCCGGGGGGATTACGACATCAGCATCACCCCGGGCCTGACCGGCGGTCTGGCCAGCATGTTGGCCCTAAGCGACCGTTTCCCCGAGGAGCGGGTGACCTTTGTGCCGAAAACCCCGCGCCGGGCCGTGGAAGTGCCCAATCCCCAAATCCCCAAGGCACTTTTCCAGCCCACGGTGACCATGAGCACCGGCGACCCCTCGCTGCCTTCGGCCGTGGTCTTTCGGGACTCCTTTGCCCACGAACTCATGCCCTTTCTCTCCGAGCACTTCCGCCAGGCGGTCTACGTCTGGCCCTACCCTTCCACGCCGCGCGAAATGCGGGTCTTTGACAAGGCCGTGGTGGAGGCCGAAAAGCCCGACCTCGTCATCGACGAATTCGTGGAGCGCTACTTCACGGAGTTTCCGCCCAAGCCGAAGCTGCCGCCGGCCGAATAATGGGGCGACCCTAACGGGCCTCGCCCGACGAGGCCCCGGTCAGCCAGTGCTTGCGATAGAAGTAGGCCGTCATGCCGACGACGGTCAGGCCCATCAGCCCCAGCAGGGCATAGATGCCCCACTCCTCACTCTTGAAGGGCAGATTGTCGAAATTCATGCCGAAAAAGCCGACCAGAAAGTTGAGCGGCAAAAAAATCGTGGCCACCAGGGTCAGATACTGGCCCACGGCGTTCATGCGCAACTCGGCCTTGGTCATGGACAGCCCCACCATCTCCGAGAGCATCTCGCGCAAGGTCTCCACGGCGTCGAGGACCTGATACACGTCCTGCTGGATGTCGTTCCACAAAACCGCCGAAGCCGGATCGGAAGCGATGGCCTCGTCCTTGACGAAGCGGCCGAGCACTTCGCGCAGGGGCCACAAGGACCGGTGCAGGAACAGCACCTCGCGCTTGTGGTGGTAGATGCGGGCCAGGACGTTGTCGCCCGAGCCGGCCAGGAGTTCCTGCTCGAATCCCTCGATCTCCTCGGCCAATTGGCCAAGGGTCAGGATGTATTCATCGAGAATGGCCGAAACCAGGGCATGGGTCAGATGGGGCTGGCCGCGCTTGGCCAGTTTGCCGTTGCCCTTTTCCAGGCGCAGGGCCACGTCGTCCCAGAGATTGGTCTCGCGTTCCTGGAAGGTGAGGACAAAGCCCTCGCCGGCGGCCAGGCTCACCTGCTCGGCCAGGACGCGCTGCTCGGCCCGGTCGTAGGTCAAAAGGCGCAGCAAGATAAAAATGTGCTCGTCGTAGTCCTCGATGACCGGCCGACGCCCGGTGTCCAGGATGTCCTCGACCAGCAGGGCATGGAGACAAAACCGCCGGGCCACGGCCCGCACCAAGTCGGGGTCGTGGACGCCGACCACCCGCACCCAGGAGACACAGCCCTGAGGCAAAAACGGTTCGTCCTTATCCAGGCCGTCGTAACGGCGGAGGGTCACCCCGTCGCCGCTTAAGGTGTACACCATGACATAGGGCGCGAAAACCGGCTGCTGTGGAAACGGGGACTTGGCCTCGGCTGCGAAGCCCTTGCCCTGGCGCAGGCTTTTCTTGAACCGGTCGAGCATGGGGACTCCTTGGATGGGCCCGGGGCGTTACGGCGCGGCGGCCCGGGCGGCGGCGGTCACGGCGGCCAGGACCTCGTCTTCCGTCAGCCCCGAGGTGTCGATGACCACGGCGTCGTCGGCGGCGGCCAGGGGCGACTCGGCCCGGGTGCGATCCTGATGGTCGCGGGCTTCGATGGCGGCCAGGATTTCATCATAGTCGGCCGGAGCGCCCAGGGCTTCTAGCTGGCGCACCCGGCGGGCGGCCCGGACCTCGGCGGCGGCGTCCAGGAAAATCTTGCAGGCCGCCTCGGGAAACACGGCCGTGCCCATGTCCCGGCCCTCGGCTAGAAGGTCGGCGCGACGGCCCAGGGCCTGCTGCACGGCCCGCAGGCCGGCCCGCACCACGGGCAGGGCGGCCAGTTTCGAGGCCATGGCCCCCACGGCCTCGGTGCGGGCGGCCTCGGGCAGGGGAGCGCCGTCGATAAGCAGTCGCGTGTCGGTCCCGCGACCGGCCAGGTCAAAGGCCATGGCCCCAAGGGCCGATTCGATGGCGCTCTCCGGCAGTTCGTGGCCGCCCGGCCCCAGGCGCAGGGCCAGGGCCCGGAACATGGCCCCGGTGTCGAGATAGGGCAGCCCCAAGGCTCCGGCCGCCCGGCGCGACACGCTGGTCTTGCCGGCTCCGGCCGGGCCGTCGATGGTGATGATGCGCCGCGCGGCGGCGTGGTCGGCTGTGTTCATGGGCGTCCGTGGAGAGCCGATGTCGCCATCGGCGGCTGTGCAAATCAGTTCTGCGTTTGGGCGACTTCTAGAAGCCGCTGTCGACGATGTCTTTCATGGCGGCCAGAAAAGCATCGTTTTCCTCGTCGTTGCCGATGCTGACGCGCAGCATGTGGGGCAAGCCGTAGCTTTTGAGCGCCCGGGCGATGATGCCGCGTTTTAAAAGCCCCTCGAAGACGTCGGCGGCCGGCAGCGGCGGCGTGAACATGAGGAAATTGGCCTGGGACGGGAAAACCTTGCAGCCCAGGGCGGCCAGCTTTTCGGCCAAAAGCGTGCGGCCCCGGGCCACGGCCTCCAGGCTTGCGGCCACGAAATCCACGTCTTCCAGGGCGGCCAGGCCGGCGGCCTCGGCCAGCAGGTTGACGCTAAAGGGCAGGCGCACCCGCAGCAGATAGTCGGCGATGTCCGGCGGCAGCACGCCAAAGCCCAGGCGCAGGCCGGCCAGGCCGTAGAGCTTGGAAAAGGTGCGCAGCACCACCACGTTGTCGGTCTCGTTAAACCGGGCCATGGTGGAATAGACGGCCTCGGGCTCGGCGAATTCGGCGTAGGCCTCGTCCACCACCAACAGCGCCCGTTTGGGGATGGTCCGGGCCAGGGCCAGGACGTCGTCGGCCGGCACGGCGTAGCCCGAGGGGTTGTCGGGGTTGGTTAAAAACACCAGGGCGGTGTCGTCGTCGCAGGCTCCGGCCAGGGCGCCCAGGTCAAAGGCGAAATCGTCGCCGAGTTTGGCCTGGCGCAGGGTCACGCCGCACAGGCGCGTCTGCTGAACATAGATGGAAAAGCACGGATCGAAAGCCACCACGTTGTCCCGGCCCGGGCGGCAGGTGACGCGCACGAGCAGGTCGATGATCTCGTCCGACCCGTTGCCGGCCACGACGCACTGGCGCGGCACGCCGTGGCGGGCGGCCAAGGCGGCGGTGAGGGCCGGATTGCCGGCCCGGGGATAGCGAAAGACGGTGTCGGCCTTGCGGGCCAGCACCCGCTTGACCAGGGGCGAAGCGCCCAGCGGGTTTTCGTTGCTGGCCAGCTTGATGACCCGGGACAGGCCGTATTTTTCCTTGATTTCTTCCATGGAAAGGCCGGGGGCGTAGGGCGTGAAACCGCGCACTTCTTCCCGGACCCGGTCGCTGGGCTGCATGGGGCTGCTCCAAAAAATGTTTGCCCGGCCGCGGGGGTGGCGGGCAGGCGGCAAGGTGACGGGGACGGCCGCAGAGCGGCCGTCCCCGAAGGGATATTCCGATTGCCCTGCCGACGCAGGGCCGGAACGCATTCCATCACGCCGAGGTTTGGCCCATGTGGGGGGTCCGGGGGCCTCAGGCCCCCGGCCGCCGGAGGCATCTTTTCTCTTCTCTCATCCCCCCAGCAAGCACCATGGTCCAACCGTAGAGCCTTAGGCTTCCTCGCGGGGCTTGACGGTCAGGACCGGGCAGCGGGCCGACTTGACCACCTTTTCGGCCACGGAGCCGAAGATGATGCGGTCGATGCCGGTACGGCCGTGTGTGCCCATGACGATGAGGTCGGCCTGCTGCTCCTCGGCGGCAGCCAGGATTTCCTCGGCCGGATAGCCGGCCAGGACCAGCCCCTTGGCCGGCAAGCCGGCGAAATGCTCGGCCACGAAGGCGTCCATGGTCTGCCCGGCCGAGGAGACCACGTCGCCGACAAAGCTGTCCAGGGCCGCCTGAGGCACGTTGAAGCCGACGTATTCGGCCAGGGACGGGGCAATGTAGACGCACACGAGCCTTGCACCGGTGGCCTTGGCCAGGGTGGCGGCATATTCGGCCACCCTGGGGGAGCCTTCCGAGAAATCCACGGCGCACACGATGGTGTTGACGCTGGCCATAGGGCGCTCCTTTTTTCCGGGCGTGGGCCATTCCCGCGCTCAAGTTCCGGCCGGATCGGCCGAAAAGACCGGCACGATCCGTCTTGTGCCAGGATGCCAAAGTGGCCGCCAATAGACAAGGCGTTTGCGGTGTCTTATGAAATGGACGCGGGCGGAGCGAAGAGGCAAAAAATGCCGCCCATAAAATTTACTTTGACTGAAAATCCGGCGCGTTAGCCCAAAAGACCTCTCTGGCAGGTTTTTTGCTTGTAACTGGCAAACGTCAACGGGGGGGAAGGCCGATGAAGATCCAGACCGACCAACTGACCGCCCTGCGGCAGACCACGGAACAGTCCACGGGGACCCGGGAGAGTTCGGACGCCTTCGCCGCCATCCTGGCCAAGGAAACCGGTTCGGCCGGCGGGACGCAGTCCACGGGACTGGCTGCGCCGCCGCTGTCGAGCCTGGCCGGAATCGACCTCGCCAGCCTTCAGGGCGTCGAAGAAACCGACGCCGTGGCGGACATCACCGAACAAGAGCGCGCGGTTATGAACAACATGGACACCTTGCTGGCCAAGTGGGAGGATTACGCCGACACGCTGGCCGCCCACAGCGGCGGCGATTCCCTCAAGCAGGCGTACGGCGTCCTGGAAAACATCGAAAACGGCGTCCGGCAGCTCAAGGAAGATCTGCCCGAAGGCCTAAGCCCCGGCCTCGGTTCCCTGGTCAACGAAATGGAAGTCATGACCGTTACCGAGAAGTTCAAATTCAATCGGGGCGACTACCTCGTGTAGTTGTCCCGGCCCGGACGCGCCCGGCGTCCGCAGGACTGTTCCGAAACCGCCCGCGGCGTCCCGCGCGGGCGGTTTTTTTGCGGCCTCCGGCCCGATAAGAGGACCGACAGGGCTTTGGTCCGCACGAAAGGCAACAGCAGAGCAGCGAGATCGGCGAAAAGGCGGCCCGTAGCCGGCCATCTGGCAAGACTAGGCTTCCTGCCCGGCAAAGCGGGCCAACGCGACATAGCGCGGCCCCTGGGGACCGAGGGTCGATTCGTAGAGCGTCAACGCCTCCACCGTCGCCGGCGGCCAGACGGTTTCGCCCAGCACGGCCAGCATCCCCCGGACATCGCACCCGCGCGAAGCGTCGCGAAGCCGCCCCAGGGTCAAATGGGCGGCAAAGGGCCGGGCTTCGACGGCGAAGCCGATCCGGGCCAGGGCCGCGTCCACGGCGGCGGCCAGGGTCCGGCAAGAGTCGGCCCCTTCGGCCAGCCCGGCCCATACCACCCGGGGCCGGGACGGGGACGGGAAAAACCCGCCGCCGGCCACGGCCAGGGGAAACGGCGCAAAGGCTACCCGGCCAAGGGCCGCAGTGATGTCCGGCAGCCGGGCGGCATCGGTCTCGCCCAGGAACTTGAGCGTCAGATGGGCATTGTCCGGCCGGGTCCAGGTGGCCGGGCCGCAGGCCAGCGGCCGCAGGCGCGCGACAAGTCCGGCCGCCACGGCCTGGTGAGCCGGCGGCAGGCCGATGCCGACAAAAAGACGGGGCATGGGCGTCCTTGTTTACGTCTGCCCGGCCCGGCGCGCCGGGGCCGCGGAGTGCCCCAGCGCCGCCCCGGCCGGACGGACTGTTGCCTGACGGCCTGGGCCTCCTGGGAAACAGGGCCGGCGGCGCGATCAGTTCTGGTCGAGCAGCAGCAGGTTTTGCGGCGCGGTCGCCAGGCTGGCCGGCAACGGCGCGCCGATGCCGACGACCCAGGAATTAACCGAAGCACCGCCGTACTTCACGCTGTTGATGGACACCTTGCCGAACCTGTCCGTGTAGGAGGTGCTGTAAACTTCATTATTGGACAAGGTGTACACGACGTTGGCGTACTTGTTGTAATAGTTCGGGTTGGACTGGACCAGCGAGAACGCCTTTCCGAGCGTCCACCAGTCGGAGCTTGGCTGAGAGCCGTAGGGGCTCAGCACAAAACCGCCCAGGAGGCTTGTGGCCAATTCGCCGAAGATGAAGTCCATGAACTGGGTATAGGGCATATACGGATCGCCGGACTGGGTCGAATAATTGTTCCCGACATAGGTCCTGAAATCGGTCACGCCGGTGATCGTGGCGTAGCCCAGGGCGTGGTCCGGGTAGGGCGGGGAGCCGGTGTAATCGATGTTGTTGCCGCCGTAGATGACGGCGTTGAAGCTGGCGGGAGCGGTTGCCGGCACGGAGACGGCGACGTTGGAATAGACGATCGGGGCGGCCTGGCTGTTCAGGATGCTTACGGTAATGGAACCGGTAGCGGAAAGGGAGCCGTCTGCCCCGGCCGAGGCGGTCAGGTTCAGGTGAAAGACGTTGGTGCCGTTACTGAGGTTGTATTGGACGCTGTTGTTGAGATTGAAGGTGGTGGAGGCGCTGTGGATGGCCTGGGTGTAGGGAAGAAAAGACGGCCAGGGATTGGGCAAAGAGGCATTGTTGGGATCGTAGGAGCTTGGGCCGATATAACGGATGATTTGCCCGTTCACCTTGACGACCGCGTTGGACGTATTGATGGCAGGCGAGCTGAACCAGGAAGCGATGACGCCTGTCCCGGCCTTCCAGCCGATGCGTTGCAGAGGCGTCTGGCCGGGCTGGGCGATGGGGTCGTTCTGGTAGCTGGCGATGCCAAGAGGCGCGGTGAAGTAGTTGATGGCCGTCAGGTTGCCGTTGTCGCTGTCGCTGCCGGTCATGGTCAGTTCAAAGGGCTGGTACCGGAGGGGCGAGGTGAAATAGTAGGGTTCTCCGGAGGACGGAAAACTCGACGGATTGTCATAGCACACAAATATGGCCGAACTGTTGGCGGTGGTGACCACAAGCGGGACGCTGTCCCCGACCAGCGCGATGCCGGCAGAATTGGCGTTGGCGGCCAGATTGTAATTCGTTCCGTTGTAGGAGCCTGTAAACGGCCCCTTGATGACAATCCAGACGTTTTGTCTGTAGGCGCTCGTGTCGAAATAGATATTCAACGCGTGGGCGACGAGCGGCCACCCGCACAACAACATTGCGGCAATAACAATGCCCGTGTTTATCCTCATGAACAAGCGCCATGGCTGCTTTGCCCGGATCGCTGGCGTCAAGCGTCGCGTTTGGGGGGAGCGACAAGGCATCACAAGCGGCAGTGAACGGATGGTTGTCATTGCGGCCTCTCCCATGCAATTTCATGGACATATTGGCATTATTCCATTTCCCGAAACGACTGGAAACATGCGGCTCACGTATACGCCACCGCCTCAGCCCATGCGGCGGGCAGCCTGACTGTTACATGTAACGGATAGGAAAATTCCTGCCGACTGGCAACTAGTTCCGTGCCCGGTGGCATGTTCCGGCAGTGTGCCGGACGGCCCCGACCCGAATGTCGCAGCCCCGGCCCTTTGGCTGGGGCCGGGGCTGCCTCGCCGCAACTTCGTGTTCTGTTCAGGAAATGCCCTGACCTCAGCCAACGCAGCGACATGTCGTAATTATTGCTTTTATTTACAATGTCAGAGACATGTTTTGGCGAACGGCGCCTAGCCCGGCAGTTGCCGGACGGCGGCGCTTTGGGACTCCAGGGAATCAATGAGCTTTTTGAGCACCACGGCCTGTTCGGCCAGCTCGGCCACGGCCCGGGCCGCCTCGCGCATGGCTCCCACGGTCTCGGAGGCGATGCCGTTTATTTCCTCGATGTGCCGGTTGATCTCCTCGGTGGCCGAAGACTGCTCTTCGGCCGCCGTGGCGATGGCCCGCACCTGATCCGAGGACTGGGCGAACTGGTCGAGCATGGCGGCCAAGCCCTTGGCCGCCTCGTCGGTGCGGCCAAGGGACTGCTCGATGATCTGGCGCGCCCGGTCCATGCCCGAAAGCGTGCCGCCAACGCCGCGCTGGATGCCGGCCACGGCTTCGCCCACTTCCTTGGTGGCGGTCATGGTCTTTTCGGCCAGTTTTCTGACCTCGTCGGCCACCACGGCAAAGCCGCGCCCGGCGTCGCCGGCCCGGGCCGCCTCGATGGCGGCGTTAAGGGCCAGTAAATTGGTCTGGTCGGCGATGTCCTCGATGGTCTGGGCAATGGAGCCGATGCCGTCGGCCTTGCGGCTCAAATCCGACACCGAATCATAGACTTCCTGAAAGCCCGTGCTGATGCCGTGGACATCGGCCTTGACCCGCTCCATCTGGCGGCCGCCCTCGGAAGCCGCCGCCTTGGACTGCTCGGCCAGCCGGGCCGTGACTTCGGCGTTGCGGGCGATCTCCAGCACCGAGGCGGTCATCTCCTCCACGGCCGTGGCCGTTTCGTTGATGCGTCCGGACTGGTGCTCGGCCCCGGCGGTCGATTCGCCGATCTGGGCCGACAGTTCGGCCGAGGCGGTGGAGACGATGCCGACCACGCCCTTGAGGCTGTCGGCGGCGTGGAGCATCCCTTCCACCCGGGCGGCTTCGGCTTTGGCCGTGGCTTCCTCGGCCCGCGCGGCGGCCTCTTCGGCTTGCCTGGCCTTGTGTTGCGCCTCGGCGGTCTTGGCCTCGATCTCGGCCATGTTGGCCTCCAGTGTAGCCGAGGTCTGGTTGAGGGCCTCGTAGACCTGCCCCACTTCGTCGCGCCGGGTGTTCGTCAGCCGGGCCGTGTAATTGCCCCGGGCGATGTCCTTGAGGTGGCCGATAATGCGGCCCAGGGCCCGGAAGATGGCCGTGTGCAGGAAGTAGTGCAAAATGCCGCAGATGGCGGCCAGGATGAGGACGAAGCCGCCGGCCGCCTTCCACATGAGGCTCTTCATGGGGCCGACGAGTTCCTCGTAGTCCACGAAGGTCAGAAACTTCCAGCCCAGGCCGGAGACCGTGGACGTCTGGACCAAATACCGCTTGCCGCCCATGTCCAGGAGTTGATGGCCGTCGGGCCCGGCAAAGGCCCGCTCCATGGCCGGCACGCCGATCTCCGCGAGCTTTTTGAAATTGCGCTTGTCGTCGCTGGGGTCGGAGATGACCACGCCGTCGCCCTGGACAAAGACCACGTAGCCGGTCTTGGCGATGCGGATGTCCTTGACGATCTTGGTCAGCACCCCAAGGGAGATGTCGACGCCCACGGCCCCGACCAGCTTGCCTTTATCCGAAACCACCTTGGTGACGCTGACCACGGCCTCGCCAGTGGTGGACATGTAGGCCTTGGAAATAATGGTCCGATCCGGCGTCTGCATGGCCTCCTGATACCAGGGGCGCTTTCGCGGATCGTAGCCGGCCGGCATCTCGCCGGCCACGCTGGAGACGAAGCCGCCGTCGGCGGAACCGAAAAACACTTCCACATAGGCCGGATGGGTGGCCTGGACCCGGGCGAAAAGGGCCGTGATGTCCTGGCCGAGGCGGTCGTCTGGCCGGGGCACGGATTTGGTCTTGGCCGTGGTGGCGGCGTAGGAGGTCAGGGTGGCGTCGGCTTGGGGCAGCAAGGGATCGCCGGCCAGGAAGGTGACGTTTTGCTTGGACTGCTCCATGAAGATGGTCATGGCGTTTTCCAACTGGCCGATTTCCTTGCGGATGGAGGCGACGTGCAGGGCCACGGTGTCGTCATAGATGGTATTGAAAATGATTCCCAATACAATGGTCGTGGGAATGGAAATGACCAGAACAAGTTGCAACATGATCTTGAATTTTATGGATCGCATAGTCCCATCCTTTGTCATGACCCAGATTCCCGCTGGCCGCCTTGACGCCACCTTCGACATTCAACTACTGCATTGCCGATATTGCACTTGCTCGCCGGAGCCCCAGACTCTAGAGAGGCCTTATACCAACATACCCCAGGTGACGATTCCATCGCAAGGATGAACTAAGGCCGCGCAACATTCCTGCTCCAGCCTCAGGTGAAACGCCGCCACGTCTCCGCCCGCCATGCCTGCCTGTGAGGGCGCAACACGATTTGTCGCATAACCGTAACCATTGCGACCACAACAGCCCTATTCCAGGGCGTCGGCCCGGGACTTCCATCGCAGACGTTGACTTTTTTGTCGAGAGGTGCTTTTCTCGCCCTGTCGAGGCGCAAAAAAGTCATTTTTTCGGTTGCGGGAGCGGCAAACGAGACTTTTTTGGCGCAACGGCCCCCTCCTCTGCGTGTTTCGCACCTCAAGTCAGACGGTTTCCGACGCGGCTTTCGTTGGCGCGTCGGCCGTCGCAAACGCGGTTTTTTCACAAAACCGGAATTCACTCGTCAGGCATGTTCCTGCCCGGGCATGGTTGTGTCGTGCCGGACCGGACAGCCTCCGTCGCCCGCCCTAAGACGTTTGGGCCGGCGAGCGACGGCCACCACGCCCAGGGAGGTTCTCATGGACAGGGAACTCGTTACGCGCCACGAACAGACCCTGCTTCGGGCCATGGCCTCGGTCGGCGACTGCCAAAACGTGCTGGGGCGTCTCGACCGCCAGTGGACCCGGGCCACCTTGACCGGCAAGATCAATTGCAGCCGCATCGCCCAGACGCTTATCGACTTCATCATCACCACCCAGGACAATTTTGCCGCCCTGCAAAAAAACCTGGTGGACACGTTGGTGCTGGAAAACACCCAGAAGGTGGTCCTGGAAATCGCGGCCGTGGCCCAGGTGGCCATCGACATCCTCAAGCGCAACCTGTTCGAGCGCACCGCCGACGTCGGGTTTCTGGCCACCGACGACGACATCGTGCGCTTCCTTCTGGCCGGCGACTTCTCCCGCGACGCCGTCGAAATCATCGAGGAGCGCCTGCTCGAATACCGCAACAAGTACACCGTCTACTGGGAAATCGTGGTCATGGACACGGACGGCGTCGTGCGCGCCCACCTCGACCGGGACAATCCCCTGACCCGCAGCGCCGACCCCCTGCTGGCCGAGGCCATGGGCTGCCGCGAGTACGTGGAGACCTACCGGGAAACCGACCTGGCCCCGGGGCGCGGCGACGTGCTGGCCTATTCCCAGGCCATCCGCCAGCCCGACACCGGCGCACCCATCGGCGTGCTGACCCTGCTTTTTGACTTCGTCGGCGAGATGGAAGGCATCTTCGAGAGCTTGAAGCGCTCCTCCGACGACATGATCATCGAAATCCTGGACGGCGACGGCCGGGCCATCGCCACCAGCGACCCGGTCCGCGCCCCGGCCGGACGCGCCTATCCCCTGGCCCTGCGCGACGATTTCCATATGACCCAGCTGGTCGGCGAACCCTATCTGGCCAAGACCCTGCCGACCAAGGGCTACCAGGGCTTTTTCGGCCTGCCCTGGTACGGCCACGTGCAAAAACGGGTGGCCACGGCCTTTCGCAACGGCGTGAACGGGCATCGGTTCGACGAGGCGGCCATCCGCCAAAACGCCATTTTCTCCGGCCGGCTGGTGCAGGTGGAGGAAGCCTCGGAAAACGTCCTGTCCGACCTGGAACTGGTGGTGCAAAACGGCGAGATCATGGCCGCCAAAAAATCCGTCCAGGCCGACCCGTCCGAGCGCGTGGAGGCCCAAGCCCTGCCCCATGTCCTCAACGAGGTCAAAAAGATCGGCGACCAGGTGCAGCACGTCTTCCAGGAATCCACCGGCGGCCTGCTCAAGCTGGTCACGGCCTCGCGCCTGCACGACGTGCAGTTCCTGGCCGCCCTGGCCATCGACATCATGGACCGCAACCTCTACGAGCGGGCCAACGACTGCCGCTGGTGGGCCCTGACCTCGGATTTCCGCCGCTTCCTCGACAAACCCCGCCTGGCCGAGGCCGACCGGGCCCGGATGCGCGAGATCCTGGCCTACATCAACAGCCTCTACACCGTGTACACCAACCTCTTCGTCTACGACCGCGAAGGTCGGATCCTGGCCTGCTCCAACCCCGACGAGCACCGCCAGGAAGGCCGGATCGTCTCGGCCCGCTACGTCTCCGAGACCCTGGCCATCGCCGATTCCCAACTCTACCGCGTCTCGGATTTCGAGGCCACCGATCTCTACGAGGCCGGCGGCCAACCCCGCTCGACCTACATCTACAGCGCGCCGATCACCTCGCTGACCAGTCCCGGCGCGACCATCGGCGGCATCGGCATCGTCTTTGACAGCGAGCCGCAGTTCTTGTCCATGTTAAACGACTGCCTGCCCCGGGACGGCTCGGGGGACATTCTGGAAGGGTCGGAAGGGATGTTCGTGGAAACGAGCGGCCGCGTCGTGGCCTCGACCAACCCGGAGCACGCCCCGGGCGACGTGGTCGACCTGGCCGGGGTGTTTTGCGACCTGGCCTGCGGCCAGCTCGCC
Source organism: Solidesulfovibrio magneticus RS-1 (assembly GCF_000010665.1). Taxonomy (NCBI): domain Bacteria; kingdom Pseudomonadati; phylum Thermodesulfobacteriota; class Desulfovibrionia; order Desulfovibrionales; family Desulfovibrionaceae; genus Solidesulfovibrio; species Solidesulfovibrio magneticus. The sequence continues at coordinate 4,459,546 of NC_012796.1, forward strand.
TCCCATCTGGTGGCCGAGGGCGACCGGCTCTACGCCGTGGGCTGCGCCCACGCCTGCGGCTACCGCGAGTACAAACGCGGCGACGGCTACGTCAACGACCTGCTGGCCGTCATCAAGGTGCGCATTTAAGCCGACGAGGCCAGGACAATCCGTCCTGGCCTCGCCCTTTGCTTTGCGAGGCCTATATACTTGACCAGGTCATTGACATGATCAACTATATGGTTATAGTGCCTCCATGTCGCAAACCACGCCACCCCCCGCACACCTCGGCCACAAGGGCAACGAACCGCACCTGCTGCGGGAAATTATTCGAACCCATCAGATGCTCGTCACCGGTTTTTCGCGAAAAATCGGCCAGCCAGCCGCGCGCGTCGCCTTGATGCGCCTTCTTGCCACGGCCAGCGAACCGGTCGGCATCATGGATCTCGCCCGCAACCTGGGCGTCAATGCCGCTGCCGTGACGCGCCAGATCAAGGAGCTGGAGGCGCAAGGACTTGTGGAGCGCTGCGATGACCCACAGGACGGCCGGCGCAGTTGGCTGCGCCTGTCACCCCAGGGAATGCAGCTGTTCATGGCGTTGCATGAACGCAGCCATGCCCTTGAAAAGGCTTTTGCCGCAGCCGTCGGCCCGGACAACGTCCGTACGGCCGTGGAGGTTTTGACGCAGCTGCGCGATTTCCTGGACGCGTTTCCCAACGACAAAGCGTTGTGAGCCGGTCCTGCCGGCCACGCCGCTGTCCGGCGCTCCTGGCCAGGCAAGTCCCCAGCCGCCGTCGCAAACCGATACCCCAAGGAGAACACCATGCGTCATCGGACAAGGCCGTTTAATGCGCGCGCTTTCGTGAACCTGATGCTCATTCTCGCCGGACTCGGACTTCCCGTGACCGGCATCGCCAATCATTACCTGGGATTTGCTTCACTGACGCCCGAGCGGCATGGTTGGATGGCCGCCCACAACGCCCTTGGCCTCCTGTTCGTGGCGTCCGCCGTGGGCCATGCCTGGCTCAATCGACGCCCCTTGCTGGGCCAGATACGGGCCATGGGCGCGAGTGCGGCGGGTCTTGGGACCGAGGCTCTGCTGGTTGGACTCGTCATGCTCCTGGCGACGCTCTTTGCCGCCCACGGCTTTCTGGTCGGAGCCTGACATGAACACCGTGGACAACGACCTGTACCGCCGCCTGGGCCATGCCTGGTGGGATGACGACGCCGGCCCGTACAGCACCATCCGTTTTTTCATCAATCCGCCCCGGGCGAACTACTTTGCCCGGGTGCTGCGGCAGGAAGGCCTGCTGGGGAAGACTGGGGCCACGATGCTGGACGTCGGCTGCGGCGGCGGGCTTTTGGCCGAGGAATTCGCCCGGATGGGACTGCGGGTGACCGGCGTCGACCCCGCGCCGGAATCCGTGGCAACGGCCCGGACCCATGCCGCCGAGGCAGGGTTCGACATCGTCTACCGCGTTGGGCGCGGAGAGGCCCTGCCGTTTGTCGACGAAGCCTTCGACGCCGTCGCCTGCTGCGATGTGCTGGAGCATGTGGACGAACCGGCGGCCGTGATCGCGGAGATGGCCCGGGTGCTCAAGCCCGGCGGCCTGCTCCTCTACGACACCGTCAACCGGACGCTGCGCAGTTGGTTTGCCGTCATCAAACTGATGCAGGACTGGCCCTCCACGACCGTCTTCGATGCCGGCGTTCCGGTCCAGGCCCACGTATGGGACAAATTCCTCAAGCCCGCCGAAGTCGCGGCCATGCTGCGACGCCACGACCTTGACCCCCGGGAACAGCGCGGCATCGCCACCAGCCGCAACCCGCTCGCCTGCTGGCTGGGGCTGCGGCAACGGGCAAAAGGACTGCTGACCTTTCAGGAGCTTGGGAAAAGACTGGACTTCAGGGAGGGCAACGACCTTTCGGTTTCCTACATGGGCTTTGCCGTCAAAGCGTAGACACGCCGGGCCTGACGCGACGCGCTCCCACAACGCCCGGACGCGACTCTAGAGGGACACGAACCGGACGTCACAGCCGTTCTTGTCGAAATCCACCAGGGCCAGCGACCCGCCGGGCGTCAGCGCGCCGGGATTAATAAGCCGCGTGTCGCCGTAGGTCGTATCCTCGGCGGCGTGGGAATGGCCGAAGAAGATGACGTCGAAGCGGCCGGTCAGGGCCTCGGCGATGCGGGCCGAGAGGCCGGGACGCGGCCCCCAGCCGTGGACCGCCGCCACGCGCACGCCTTCCAGCACCAGCTCGGCCAGGGCCGGCGGATCGCCGCCCAGGGCGAAGCCGTCGCAGTTGCCGGCAACGGAGATGTGGCCAGGATGCTGGATGAGGTAGCTCCACAGGGCCGCTCCGGTGTGGTCGCCGCAGTGGATCAGGTAATCGGCCGGGGCGAGGTACTCGGCGTAAACGGCCTCGAAAAAGGCGTTTGGCCGCGCGAGGTGGCTGTCGGAGATGACGGCGGCGCGCATGGTCAGTCCTTGGGGGCGTGCCCGTTCTTGCGGTTCCACCATTGCCGGTCCGGGCCGTTGAACCACCATTCGGCATGATCGGTTTCGGCCAACGTCCTGGCCAGGGCGCGGCCCGCGTCGGTGCGCAGCCGGGCCATGGCCGCCTCAATCCAGGCGGCGGCGTAGCGGTTGCCGAGATCAAGCTCTTCCTTCAAGTTGGCGATGAGGTCGATCTGGTCGGCGTCCTGGGCAAGTTGCGCTTCCAGGGTCTGGGCCGCTTCAAGCTCGTCGTGCAGCGGCATGACCGTGGCGGTCAGCCCCGTGCCGGCCAGGGCGTCGGCCAGGGCGCGCCGGGAGTCGCAAGTGTTGTACAGCTTGTTGACGTAGTTGAAGTCGCCGGTACGGGCTTCGTGCAAATCGTGGAACAGGCACATGGCCATGGTCCGGTAGGGGTCGGCCCCGGCCTGGCCGGCCAGCATGAAGCCGATCATGGCCGTGCGAAAGCTGTGCTCGGCCACGTTTTCCGAGCCGGTGCCAAGAAACTGGTAGCCGGTGCGCGGGGTCTTGCGCAGCATCCCGGCCTCGAAGACCAGGTCGGCCAGGCGCGTGGCCCGCTCCCGGTCGCTCATGTCCACTGTGGCGTGGTCGTCCGTCGTCATGGGCGCTTCTCGTGGTACGCCCGCCCCGCCTTGGGGCGGGGCGGGCGGCAAGGCGGCTACGTGCGGTAGTCGGCGTTGATCTTGATGTAGTCGTAGGTCAGGTCCGAGGCCAAAAGCAGGTAGCGGCCCGGGCCGGCCCCCAGTTCGATGTCCACGGGGATCTCGCCCCGGCGCATGTGGGGGGCGAGCAAGGCGTCGAGGTCGTCGGCCACGGGCATCCCCTGCTCAAAGACCGGCACCCCGCCGATGCGCACGGCCACGTCGTCGGGATCAAACACCGCGCCCGAGCGGCCGATGGCGCAGACGATGCGGCCCCAGTTGGCGTCGCGGCCGAAAAAGGCGGTCTTGACCAGGGGCGAATTGCCCACGGCCCGGGCGGCCAGCTCGGCCTCGGCCGGGGAAGCAGCGCCCGTGACTTTGATGCGCAGCACCTTGGTGCCGCCCTCGGCGTCCTGCACGAGCATGGCCGCCAACGTCTGGCAGACCTCGGCCATGACGGCGAGCAGGGCCTGCCGGCCCTCAGCCGAGTCAATGACCACTTCCGAGGCGCCGTTGGCCAGCCCGAGGACGCAGTCGTTGGTGGAGGTGTCGCCGTCCACGGTGACGCTGTTGAAGCTGCGGTCGGCGGCGGCGGCCACGGCCTCCTGCCACCACAGCGAACCGACCTTGGCGTCGCACAAAAGCACCCCGATCATGGTGGCCATGTTGGGGGCGATCATGCCGGCTCCCTTGGCCATGCCGAGCACGCGCACTTCGCCGGATTCGGTGGTGAGCGTCCCCCAGGCGATCTTGGGGAAGCTGTCCGTGGTCATGATGGCCTTGGCCGCGGCCATGGCCGGGGTCTGGCCGAGATTTTCGGCCAGGGTGGGGACCACGGCCTTCCATTTGTCCATTTTGAGCCGCGCCCCGATGACGCCGGTGGAGGCCGGCAGAATCTCCTCCGGGGAAAGGTCGGTGGCCTTGGCCACCAGGGACAGGGTCTCGCGGCAGTCGGCGATGCCGGCCGCGCCGGTGCAGGCGTTGGCCTGGCCGGCGTTGATGAGTATGGCCCGGGCATGGCCGCCGGAGGCGGCCAGCTGGGCCTTGGCCACGGTGACCGGGGCGGCCTGGAAGAGGTTCTGGGTGAAAACGCCGGCAGCGGCGGCCGGGGAATCGCTGACGATAAGGGCCAGATCGTCGCGGCCGGTGGTGTACTTGAAGGCGGCCGAGGCCGTGGCAAAGGAAAATCCCTTGGGAACGGGAATCACGGGCGATGGCATGGCGGCGCTCCTTGGGTGGTTTGATGATGACAAGGGGAGACGGCAGGCGGCCGGTCAGGGCGCGGGTCGGGCCGTGGCAGTCCGGGAGGGGCTTGGCGCGGCCATTTCCTCGCGGCTGATGACGCCGTCGTTGTTGCGGTCCAGGCGGCGGAACTCGCGTTCCTGGAAATTTCGCCATTCCTCCAGGGTGATGCGGCCGTTGCCATCGGCGTCGATGGCCGAGAGGGCGGCCGGACTCGCCGGAACGGCGGCCGGGGACGCTGTCGCCGGAACGGCCGGCCGGGCGACCGGCGCGGCCAGAGGGCGTTCGGCCAGGGGCGGCGTGCCCGCGGCCGGCGGCGGCGACGCGGCCGGGCCGGCCGCGCCTTGGGCCGGCGGAAAATCCGGCGACGGATAGGACGTGGCCACGGGCTGGCGCGGCGCTTCCTGGCGCACGCAGCCCGTCCCGGCCAGGGCGGCGGCCAGGACAAGCCCGGCGATGGCAAAAAGCTTTTGCGGCATGGCGATCCTCGCGCGGCCCGGCCCCCGGGGCGGGGCAAGGCGGTTTCGTCCTCTACACCAAACCGCCCCGGCCGGCCATACCCGGTCTTGACAGGCAGCCGAGGCTTTGCCAAGCCCCGCACATGCGCTTTCTGCCCATGCTGGTCCTCGCGGCCGCCCTGAGCCTTGCCCCGGCAGGCCTGGGCGCGTTTACGGGCAACGACCGGCTGTTTCTCGGCACCGAGGCCCTCATGCGCGGCCGCTACGAACTGGCGGCCCAGACCTTTGCCGCCATCCTGGCCGCCGATCCCGACAATCCCTACGCCCGCACCCGGCTGGCCCTGGCCCTGGCCGGAGGCGGCGACGTCCGCGCCGCCCGGGCCGAACTGGACAATGCCCTGACCGCCCGGGCCGACGACCTGTTCGCCCTGTGGAGCCTGGGCAGCCTTGACCTGCTGGCCGGCCAGCCCGAAGCAGCCAAGGCCCGATTTGCCGCCATGGGGAAAGCCGACCCCGGCAACCTGCGCGGCCGGCTGGGGCTGGCCCTGTGCGCCCTGCAAGCCGGGCGTACGGCCGAAGGGTTGGCCGGCCTGGCCCAGGTGCAGCAGGCCGAATCGGCCGATGTTCTGGTGCGCGTGCTTTGCGGGCTGGTCTATTGGAACCTCGACGCCCCGGCCAACGCCCGGCTGGAGCTGGAGGCGGCCCTGGAACTGGAACCGCGCAACACGGCCGCCCTGGAGCTTTTGGGGCTGGTCTACCGTCGCCAGGGCAAGGCCGATCTGGCCGCCAGCGCCTGGGGGCAAGCCCTTGGCCTGGACCCGAACGCGGCCGGGGCGCGATTTTTCCTGTCGCGCCTGGCCGAGGACGAAGGCCTGGCCGCCGCCCTGGCGGATAAGCCGGCCGAGGCCAAGCGGGCCTACGAACGCGCCCTGTCCATTGATCCCGGCAACGCCGCCGCGGCCAAGGCCCTGGGCCTGGGCCTGGCCCAGCCGGCCAATCCGGCCAGGGACAACGCGCCCGGCCGGCGGCCCGGACCGGACAACTCGGCCCGGCCCACCAGCGACGATGGCCATCGGCCCAAGGCAACGAAACCGGCCCAACCCGCTGCCCAAGACCAGCCTGCAGCGGCTGCGCCGTCGACCGTAGCCCCGCCCCCGGCCAGCGAAACCGCCCCAGCGGCCAAGGCCAAGCGCCCCAAACCCGTAGCACCCGCGCCGGGCAGCCCGCTTCCGGCCGCCCCGGACCAGCCCGAAACGCCGTCGCCCACGCCGGCTCCCGACGCCACGCTGCCGGCCAAACCCAAGCCCGCCAAACGCCCGGCCAAACCAGCCGCCCCCGTGCCGGCCGCGCCTACTGCGCCGCCGCCAACGCCCGCCGTGCCCCAGCCTGCGCCGCCGGCTGCCGACGCGCCCTCTCCGGCCGCCCAGACGGCCCCGACGGCCACCGACGCCGGCCTCGCCAACGCCGCGCTGCCCGCGCCCCTCGATCTTCCGCCGGCCCCGGCCATACGGGCTAAAGCCGCCCTGCCGCCGCCCCGGCAGGCAACCCCGGCCCAAGACGCCCTCTTTGCCATTGAGGCCCGCCCTCCGGCTTCCTAGGCCCAGCCCGCCCCCTTGGTTGACGCGCCTGCCCGTTTGCGCCAAGCTCGGCCCACTGCAACAAGGAGAGACCGGATGATTCGCTTGTTTTCGGCTGTTATCCTCATGCTGTTGACGGCCTTGCCAGCGGCGGCCCAATCGTTTGCTCCCAAAAACTATCCCGACTGCGCCATGCTCTACGCCAAAAAAGCCCTCTCCCAGGACGGCGGCATGATCATGCGCCGGGCCTGCAAATGCCGCTACCAAGATCCCAAGGCGTCGGAGTGCAAGGACTTCACCCAGGCCGCCCTGGACTGCATCATCTCCAACACCGGCGCGGCCGAACGCGACGAACAGGCCTGGGGCGTGGAACGCGCCTGCCGCAACAAGTTCCCGGCCAAATAGCGCCTCTGCGCCCGACTCACAAAAAAACGCCGTCCCAAGCCGAGACGGCGTTTTTTGTTGCCCAAGCCGCCCAACGACTCGGCCCCAACAAATGAAAGCGGCTCCAGGTCGCCATCCCGGAGCCGCTTTCAGAAATGTCCTTTTCGGAGGAAGGATGATTCTCTAATAGCAACAGCCGTGCCAACGCCGGAATATAATAATTTTATCCAATAAAATCAATACATAATAAAAAGTTATTCAAGCAGCCCAGCCCGCAATAGGCCGTTTCGGGGCTATGCGCGGTGCAAAAACTTTTACCCCGGCCGCCAAGTCCCGGACAAGGGGGCCAGGAATTTGTACCCGGCCGGCCAGTTGTCAAAAAACCATGTAAAATAGGAATATTAGCCAATGCCCTTTCGGCTTCTGCAGGCAAGGGACACCCGGAGATGGCCATGGCCGGGGCCGCGCCTCATGGGGCGGTACAAATCCTTGTCCCGGTCCCCTCTCCGCCCCTTGCCCTTTCCGGGCGAGGGCCGGCGGTGGAGCCTGGGCGGCCGCGCCGGTCCGGCCCAGGGCGAAGCCCGGACGCGGCTGCCGCGACAACGCGCGTCGCTTTGCCGGCCTGGGCTTCTCGACTAGTAGTTTGCATAGCCTGGACGCGCTCCCCACAACACCGCGCCGCTACTGCGGCATGAGCAGGCGGTTCTTCTTGCGCCGGGCGATCTCCCACTCGGTGTCGAGCATGAGCTTTTCCTGCTTGGCCGCGAAAATCTCCTGGGCATGGCTGACCCCGGCCTTGTGGTCCTCGGCGGCCATGAAATCCCGGGCGCGCTTTTCCGCCGCCGCCTTGCGCTCGAGCAGTTCGGCCATCTCGGCTTCAATGGCCGCCACCTGGGCCTCGATGTCCTGCGGGACAATCTCTTCGCTCATGAATCCTCCACCACGATGGTCTTGATGTTGGCAAATTCCAAAAGCCCGTGCCGGGCCAGCTCCCGGCCGTAGCCCGAACGCTTGACCCCGCCAAAGGGCAGCCGGAAATCCGAACGCGGCACGGCGTTGACCGTGGCCATGCCCACCTCCAGCCGCCGGGCCAGGGCCAGGCCCCGGGGCACGTCGGCCGTCCAGACGCTGCCGGCCAAGCCGTAGGGCGAGGCATTGGCCAGGGCCAAGGCGTCCTCGGCGTCATCCGCCGCGATCAGCGCCGCCACCGGGCCGAAAAGCTCTTCGTCAAAGGCCGGCATCCCCGGCCGCACGTCGGCCAAAAGTGTTGGCGCGTAGAAATAGCCCGGCCGGTCCAGACGATGGCCGCCGGCCACCAGCCGCGCCCCGGCGGCCAAGCTCTCGCGCACCTGCCGGTCGAGATTTTCCAGCAGATCCAGCCGGGCCAGGGGACCGACCGTGGCCGCCGGGTCGTCGGGGTCGCCCGCCCGGTGGGCGGCGAGACGCTCGGCCAGCCGCCGGGTGAAATCGTCATAGAGCGGGCGCTCGACAATGAAACGCTTGGCCGCGATGCAGGCCTGGCCGCACACCCGCATCCGGGCCGTCTCGGCCGCCGAGCAGCAGTCGTCCAACACGGCGTCAGCCAGCACAATAAAGGCGTCGGCCCCGCCCAGCTCCATCACGGCCTTTTTCACCGCCGCCCCGGCCAAGGCCCCCACGGCCGCGCCGGCCGCCGCCGAGCCGGTCAGCGTCACCCCGGCCACGGCCGGATGGGCAATGGCCTGGCCCACCAGCCCCTCGGGCAGGCGCAACACCCGCACCAGATCGGCCGGGAAACCGGCCTCGGGGAAAAGCGCCTCCAGGGCCAGGGCCGAGCCCATGACGTTGGGCGCGGGCTTAATCGCCGCCGCGTTGCCCACGGCCAAAAGCGGAGCCACGGCCCGGATCGCCTGCCAATACGGGAAATTCCAGGGCATGACGGCCAGGATCGTGCCCAGCGGATCGTAGACGATCAGGCGTCGCCCGGTCTCGGACGGCACAGCCTCGTCGGCCAGCCAGCGCGGGGCCATCTTGGCGTAGAACCGGCACGCCCGGGCGCAACGCCGCACCTCGGCCTCGGCCTCGGGCCTGAGCTTGCCCATCTCCCAACTGGCCAGCCGGGCCAGCTCCGGAACCCGGGCCTCGAAAAGATCGGCCAGACGCACAAGCGCCCGGCAACGCTCGTCCAACGGCACGTCGCGCCATAGCCGCCAGGCGGCCCGGCCGGCGTCAAGAATCGCGGCCATGGCGGCGGCGTCATGGGCCTCATAGGAGGCAAAAGGCTGGCTGGTGGCCGGATTTATGCTGACGAACATGGATATAGGACTACACGGCCGAAACGGCCATAGGGTTACGCGATTACAGGCGGCCGTCAGGCAAGCCAAAGGCGCGCACTCTACCGGTTTTGCCCAGCCAAGCCAAGGGGGAGAGGAAGAGGCCTCCGGCGGCCGGGGGCCTGAGGCCCCCGGACCCCCCAAATGGGTTTAAGTAAATGACGGGGGTGCAACGAGGGGCGGTAGGGAGATCAACGGCCGAGGAGGCCGGCGAGGCCCTGGGCCAGGAGCGTGACGGCGTTGAAGGCCAGGATGGCCAGGATGATGCGGCGGAAAGCCGCTTCGCCCACCCGGCCGCACAGCTTCATGCCGACGAAAATGCCGGCGGCCAAGGCCGGCAAGGCCAACCCGGTGCGGCCAAGCACCGCCCTGGTCACCAGCCCCGCTGCGGCCTGGGAGGTCACCACGCCGCAGCCGGCCAGGAAGAAATAGGACACCAGCGTGGCCCGCAAGGCGTCGCGGGGCAGCCCCAGCCGGCTCATCCAGGCCACGATGGGCGGGCCGTTGATGCCGATGGCCCCGCCCATGCCCCCGGCGACCAGCCCGGCCAGCACGCCCCAGCCCCGGCCCCGGCCGGCCGTGGACACCTGCGCGCCGGGCCGACCCTGCATGATCACGAAGACGAGAATCGCCGCAGCCAACACAAGCTTCAACCAATCGCCGGAAACGACCCGCAAAATGTACGCCCCAAACGGCATGGCCGGCAGGGACGAGACGATGAGCAGCACGAGCAGGCCGCGCCGCACATGGCCGCGCAGCCGGACGACCATGACGAGGTTGAGCGTCACGGCCAGGGTGGTGCACACCGGCACCGCTACCTTGAGATCAAGGACGAGGGCCAGGATGGGCAAGGCCACCAGGGTCGAGCCGAAACCGGCCAAGCCTTGGGTGAAACCGCCGGCAAAGGCGGCCAGCCACAGCAGCACGAGGTGCGACAAAGCCATGATCCGTTTCCGTTCCTGTTCACGGCTGGGGCCGTGTTGCAAATTCCCAAACGTTGCCCGCCAGCCTAATCCGGTCTATTTTTCCTGGCAAACGCCTAATTCGGCACGCGAGGTTTCAAAAACATGCACATGCTCGACCCCTGGCAGCTCAAGGCCTTTCTGACGGCGGCCTCGGCCGGGTCGCTGCGCCGGGCGGCCGAGGAACTGTCCCTGTCGCCTTCGGCCGTCACAGCCCGCATCAAGGCCCTGGAGGAGGCCGTGGGCGTGCCCCTTTTTTCGCGCACCGGCAACCGGGCCACACTCACCGAACACGGCCGGCGGCTTGTCGGCTACGCCAGGCGGCTGCTGGATCTCGAAGCCGAGGCCCGGCAACGGCTGACGGGCGGCGGCGAGGACGGGCCACAACTCACGGTGCGGCTGTCGGAAAGCCTGGGACTGGCCGTGCTGCCGGCCGTGCTGGCCGCTTTTCGGGCGCGCCATCCCGGGGTGCGGTTGATCCTGGCCCAGCGTTCGGCGGCCGGATTGGCCCGGGACCTGCGCCACGGCGTGGTCGACTGCGGCGTCATCCTCGGCCAGCCCTACGCCGCCGAGGGCATCGCGGCCACGGTGATCCACCGCGAACCGCTGGTCGCCATCGCGCCGCCGGGGGACGCTCTGGCCGGCCGAAACGCCGTCGGGCCGGCCGACCTGTATGGCCGCGAACTCTTTGTCACGCCCCAGGTCTGGGGATTTCGGGAACGGCTGGAGCAGGGGCTGGACCGGGCCGGAGCCGTGCCGGCCTCGGTGACGGAATGCGGCAGTCTGGCGCTACTCGCGCGCTGCGTGGCGGCGGGGCTGGGAATGGGGCTGGCTCCGAGGCTGGCGGCGGCGGCCTTGTCGCCCGGCGGCGAACTGGCGCTTATCCCCTGGGCCGAGCCGGGGTTCACGGCGGCGGTGACGGTGATGCGGCTGGCCGGCCGCGCCCCCGGACCGGCCGAAGCGGCCTTTCTCAACTGCCTCGGCGAGGCCATCGCCACGGCTTCCCAAAAAGACCCACTGCGCCCCTAATCCCTCCCTTTACCCCTTTTCCCCTATCGGGGGGTCCGGGGGCCTCAGGCCCCCGGCCGCCGGAGGCACTCTTCCGCCTTCACCTCTTCCTTCTTCTCCTCCCCCCCCCGCGCCTCGGCGCGGCCGGCCAGAAATCGGGCCATGGGCGGGGCCAGGAGCACGACCAGGAAGAAGCGCATGGTCTGCATGGTCATGACCACGGCGAAGTCCACGCCTGGCGAGCTGGCGGCGATGACGGCCACGGAGTCCATGCCGCCGGGGCTGGCGGCCAGGTAGGCGGTCAGCGGGTCCATGCCGGTGGTCTTGGCCAGAAGCCAGGACAGCCCACCGCAAAAGGCGATGAGCGCCAAGATGCCTACGAGGATGGCCGGCACGGCCCGGGCGGCGTAGAGGGCGACCTTTTGGGTGAACCCCAGGCCCACCCGCCAGCCGATGGCGGCGTAGGCGGCGGCGAGAAGCCAGGGCGGCAGGTCGATTTCGACGAGTCCGGTCAGGCGCAGGGCCGCGCCCAGGAACATGGGGACGAGCATGGCTCCGCCGGACAGGCGCGTACAAAGGCCGGCCAGTGCGCCAAGGCCGATGAGCCCCAGGGCCGGGGCCAGGCCGGCGGTCAGCGGCGGCAGCCAGACCGTGGCCTGGTGCGGCGGGGCGCTGCCGCCGGCCGCCCGGGCGACCACGGTGGCGGCCAGGGCCACGCACAGCACGCGCAGGTATTGCATGAAGGCGACGAGCCGGGCGTCGGCCCCGCAGGCGTCGGCCATGACGACCATGGCGGCGGCTCCGCCCGGGGACGCGCCCCAGATGGCCGTGGTTCCGGGCATGACGCGCAGGCGGCACAGGACCAGCCCCATGGCGGCGCTGGCCACGATGCCGGCCAGGATGACCAGGGAAAACAGATGCCAGTGGCTCAGGAATTCGGGCAGCACGGCCGGCGAGGCGGCCCGGGCGATGAGGCAGCCGACGACGGCCTGGGCCAGGACGAAGGGCGTATCGGGCAGGCGGATGGACGCGCCGCCAAGGGCCACGGCGATGCCGGCGACCATGGGGCCGAGCAGCAGGGCGGCCGGCAGCTCCAGGGCAGAAAAGCCGGCGGCCAGCAAAACGGTCAAGGCCAGCAGCCCAAGCCACTGGCCTTTCTTTCTCATGGATTGCGTCCCAGGCGTGTTGCCCAAGGTCACCCCTCCCCCCTTTTCCCCATGTGGGGGGTCCGGGGGCCTCAGGCCCCCGGCCGCCGGAGGCACTCTTATTCTGGTACTACTTCACCATGCGGCCGATGCGGTCGAAGCGGATTTCGGAGGGGCCGTCCCAGGACCAGTAGATGACCCAGGCCTTGCCGCGGATTTTTTCCTTGTCGACAAAGCCCCAGAAGCGGGAGTCGTAGGATTCGTCGCGGTTGTCGCCAAGGACGAAGTATTTGCCGGCCGGCACGGTGATGGGGCCGAAGTTGTCGCGGCGCTGCTGGGCGTTCGGGTCGGTGTGTTTGATGTAGGGTTCGACGAGCTTTTCGCCGTTGCGGAAAAGCGCCTTGTCCTTCATTTCCACCACGTCGCCGGGCAGGCCGATGATGCGTTTGATGAAGTCCTTGGAGGTGTCTTCGGGGAACTCGAAGACGATGACGTCGCCGCGTTGCGGGTCTTCCACGGGCATGATCACCTTGTCGGTGAAGGGGATGCGGGTGCCGTAGAGGAATTTGTTGACGAGCAGGTGGTCGCCGATGAGCAGGGTGTCGAGCATGGACCCCGACGGGATCTTGAAGGCCTGGACCACGAAGGTGCGGATGACGAAGGCCAGGATCAGGGCGACAGCCAGGGCTTCCAGGTATTCCAAGAGCACTTTTTGCCATCTCGGATTCATGGGCGCGGTTCCTTTTTGGTGGTGTTGGGGCGCGTCGCGAGGGCGCGCGCGGAAAAGGCGGACGGGCCGGGACTAATCGTCCCCGGCCCGCAGCGCGGCGAGGAAGGCTTCCTGGGGCAGTTCGACGTTGCCCATGCGCTTCATGCGCTTCTTGCCTTCTTTCTGTTTTTCCAAGAGCTTGCGTTTGCGTGTGATATCGCCGCCGTAGCATTTGGCGATGACGTTCTTGCCGACCGGGGCGTTGCGCTCGCGGGCGATGATCTTGGTGCCGATGGCGGCCTGGATGATGACCTCGAAGAGCTGGCGGGGGATGACCCGCTTGAGGCGCAGGGCCAGGGCCCGGCCGTAGTGGTAGGCGTTTTCGCGGTGGACGATGACGGCCAGGGCATCCACGGGATCGCCGTTGATCATGATGTCGAGCTTGACCAGATCGGAGGCCCGATAGTCCACGATTTCGTAGTCGAGGGAAGCGTAGCCGCGGGTGGCGGATTTGAGGCGGTCGAAGAAATCGTAGACGATCTCGGCAAAGGGCAGCTCGTAGGTGATGATGACGCGGGTGGCGGTCAGGTAGCGGACGTCCTTTTGGATGCCGCGCTTTTCCTCGCACAGTTTGAACACGCCGCCCACGTACTCGTTGGGGGTATGGATCTCCAGGCGGGCGAAGGGTTCGTAGAGGGCGGCGATCTCCTGGGTCTTGGGCAGTTTGCTGGGGTTGTCCACGGGGATGACCGCGCCGGAGAGCGTCTCGACCTTGTAGACCACCGAGGGGGCGGTGGCGATGAGGTTGGCTCCGAATTCGCGTTCCAGGCGTTCCTGGATGATCTCCATGTGGAGCAGCCCCAGAAATCCGCAGCGGAACCCGAAGCCCAGAGCCTGGGAGGTCTCGGGCTCGTAGGTGAAGGCGGCGTCGTTTAGGCGCAGCTTTTCCAGCGCGCCTTTCAAGACTTCGTACTCGGCGGCGTCCACGGGGTAGAGGCCGCAGAACACCATGGGCTTGACCTCTTTGAATCCCGGCAGGGCCTCGGCGGCGGGATTTTCGGCCAGGGTCACGGTGTCGCCCACCCGGGCGTCGGTGAGGGTCTTGATGTTGGCGCACAAGAAACCGGCCTCGCCCGGGCCAAAGGACGGGATGTCGACCGGGCCGGGGGAAAACGCGCCCAGGCGGATGACCTCGAAGTCGGCCCCGGTGGACATCATGCGGATGCGCTGGCCCAGGCGGACGGAGCCTTCCATGACGCGAAAAAGCACCACCACGCCCTGGTAGGAATCGTACCAGGAATCGACGACCAGCGCCCGAAACGGCGCGTCGGCCTGGCCCTTGGGCGGCGGGATGCGAGCGATGATCTGTTCGAGCACGGCCCCGACGTTGGCCCCGGTCTTGGCCGAGACGGACACGGCGTCGGCGCAGGGGATGCCGATGGCCTCCTCGATGTCCTTTTTGACGGCTTCGGGGTCGGCGCTGGGCAAGTCGATCTTATTGAGGACCGGGATGATTTCCAGGTCGTTGTCCAGGGCCAGGAACACGTTGGCCAGCGTCTGGGCCTCGACGCCCTGGGTGGCGTCGACGACGAGCAGCGCGCCTTCGCAGGCGGCCAGGCTGCGGGAAACCTCGTAGGAAAAATCGACGTGGCCCGGGGTGTCGATGAGGTTTAAGATGTAGTCCTTGCCGTCGGCCGCTTTATAAGGAATGCGGACGGTCTGGGCCTTGATGGTGATGCCGCGTTCGCGCTCGAGGTCCATGCGGTCGAGGTATTGCTCGCGCATCTCCCGGGCGGTGATGACGCCGGTGAGTTCGAGGATGCGGTCGGCCAGGGTGGATTTCCCATGGTCGATGTGGGCAATGATGCTGAAATTTCGGATGCGGGACGTGTCCATGCGGGGGGTGCCTTTGAGAGAAGCGCGCGATTGATCGAACCGCGTCATAAAGGAAGCCGTGTCCAAGGTCAATGCGGCGCAGGAAACGCGTCCCGGGAACGGTCGGGGCCGGACAAAAAATCCGCCTGCCGGCGAGTGGTACGGGGACATTTTCGTGTCCTTTGACACATTTTTCACTTGGTATTCCCTGGGGGCTGGTGTATGAAGGAGCCCACTCATGGGGACAACCGGTTCCGGAAAATCGCCGGCCCCCGTTGAAACGCGGAAACTTTAACAAAATCACCGGTAAGGAGGCTTTACATGTCCAAATTGGTTCCGCCGCATGGAGGCAAAGGCCTGGTCATCCGTCTGATGGAAGGCGCTGCCAAGGAAGCCGAACTGAAGAAGGCCGCCGGCCTCAAGAAAGTGCAGATCACCGCCCAGGAAAAGGGCGACCTGATCATGATCGGCATCGGCGGCTTCTCGCCGCTGGACGGCTTCATGACCAAGGCCGACTGGAAGAGCTCCGTTGAGAAGATGACCCTGGCCGACGGCACCTTCTGGCCCGTCCCGGTCGTCCTGGCGGTGACCAAGGAAGAAGCCGCCGGCATCAAAGAGGGCGAGGAAATCACCCTCGAGCGCAACGGCGAAATCTACGCCACCATGAAGGTCACCGAGAAGTACGAGCTGACCGAAGCCGACAAGAAGTGGGAATCCGAGCTGGTCTACAAGGGCGCCGGCGACGACTCCGCCGACGACAAGTTCTGGAAGATCGCTCTTGACGACCATCCGGGCGTCAAGATGGTCATGGAGCGCAAGGACGTCTGCCTGGCCGGCCCGGTCAACGTGCTGTCCGAAGGCGAGTACCCGACCAAGTACAAGGGCGTGTACCTGCGTCCGGCCGAAACCCGCGCCATGTTCGACGAGCGCGGATGGGGCACCGTCGCCGCTCTGCAGCTGCGCAACCCCATGCACCGTTCGCACGAGTACCTGTGCAAGATCGCCATCGAAGTTTGCGACGGCGTCATCATCCACTCGCTGATCGGCAACCTGAAGCCCGGCGACATCCCGGCCGAAGTCCGCGTGAAGTGCATTGACACCCTGTGCAAGTACTACTTCGTGGAAAAGAACGTCATCCAGGGCGGCTACCCCCTCGACATGCGTTACGCCGGTCCCCGCGAAGGCCTGCTCCACGCCACCTTCCGCCAGAACTACGGCGTCAACAAGATGATCATCGGCCGTGACCACGCCGGCGTCGGCGACTTCTACGGCATGTTCGAAGCCCAGGAAATCTTCGACCGCATCCCCAAGGGCGGCAAGCCCGGCCAGGATCTGCTGTGCGAGCCCCTGAAGATCGACTGGACCTTCTACTGCTACAAGTGCGACGGCATGGCCTCCCTGCGCACCTGCCCGCACACCAAGGAAGACCGCGTCATCCTGTCCGGCACCAAGCTGCGCAAGATGCTGTCCGAGGGCGGCGAGATCCCCGACCACTTCGGCCGTGACGAAGTCCTCGTGATCCTGCGCGAGTACTACGAAGGTCTGACCGAGAAGGTCGAGATCAAGATGCACGGCGCTGCTTCCGGCGACTCCGCCAAATAAGCAGTCCGCGCAATCGATCCGATTGCTCCGGGGGGACGCGAAAGCGTCCCCCCGTTTTTTTTTGCACCAAACACTGACGGCCGAGGCATTGCGGCCACGCCGGGCGGCACGCTCAAGCCCACCGCCGCGCGACCACGGCGAGTGAGCGTTGGCGGCGTATTGCCGTGGTTGCGCGGCGGCAAGCCTGTTGACACCCCCGGGCGAGTCCTCTATAGTTCGAAACATGTCGAACACTGCGCCGGAACGCAGCGAGCAGGAACTGGAAGACGCGGCCCGCATGTTCAAGGCCCTTTCCAACCCGCATCGTCTCCGCATCTTCAAGACCCTTTCCACTTGCTGGGCCGGCCAGATCGTCACGGGGCCGGTCGAGAACTTCAGCAATTGCCAGCGGGAATTCGCCGAGCGCCTTGGCCTTGCGCCATCCACCGTCTCCCACCATTTCAAGGAATTGCGGCAGGCAGGCCTCATCCACATGAAACGAGACGGCAAAGACATGCTGTTCTGGGTGGACGACAACGCCGTCAAAGCCCTGCGCGCACTCCTGGACGGGTAGTTTTTTTGGGCCTTTAATTCGAAAGATTTCGAAATCTAAACATCAAGAAGGGTAAAATGAAGGTCATCACCATTTTGGGAAGCCCCAGAAGAAAGGGCAACTCCAGTTCCATCGCCCGGGTGTTCTCGGAGAAGGCGCAGTCGCTGGGGGCCGAGGTTTTCACCTATCACCTCAACACCATGGGGTTCAGGGGATGCCAGGGCTGCATGGCCTGCAAGGAAACCCTCGAACACTGCGTCCTGCGGGACGATCTCACCGAGGTGCTCGACGCCATCCACGGGGCCGACGTCCTGGTCATGGCCTCCCCGGTCTACTACCACAACGTATCCGGGCAATTTAAGACCTTCCTCGACCGTACGTTCTCCTTTTTGAAGCCGAACTTCTTCGGCCGTCCCGATCCCTGCCGGCTGCCCCCGGGCAAGAAAGCCCTGCTCATCTTCTCCCAGGGCCAGGGGGAAGACGCGTACCAATACCTGACCGAGCAGTATGCGTTCTTCATGAAGGCGTACGGCATGGAGCCGCCGCGATTCATCCGGGCCGTCGGGCTCAGTGAATCCTCAACCGCCGAGGACAGGCAGGCCTTCGCGGAAGAAGCCCAGGCCCTGGCGCAGGAATGGTGCGAAGGGGAGACGGGGCGCTGAAACCGTCTGTGGGAGCCCCATGCTCCGCCGCGCCACTGCGGCGTCAGCTCGTTACAGCGGAAAATTCCAAAAGGCTTCGGCCCCCTTGGAACAACGAGAGGAACGCTTATGATCATCGCGATCGTCAAGGCGACCATTCTGGAGAATGCGTACGAGAGGCTCAGAAAGGTCGCGAACATCCTGCACACACGTATGCCGCGCACGAGGAAGGGTGCGAGCAATACGAGTCGTTCATCGACGAAGACACCTTCCTCACCATTGAGCGCTGGAGCTCGCAACAGGCCCTGGATGCGCACCTGAAAAGCGCGCATGTGGCCACCTATGTGCCGCAATTAAGAGCCTGCGTCGTCGATGGCGCCTTTGCCGTGCAATTATCAAGAGCGACGACGATTCCTTTATGACGCTCTAAACAGCGCCTAAGGCACTTCCGGTCCTGGCGGCCAGGGAACAGGTGAGGACGTTTCCTTTGTCATGACGCTCCAAGCCGCGTCCCCTGGCCTCCTCCAGTGCCCGGCGGCCACAGCCGCTCCTGGCTGGCCGACGCCGCCATGGTCCACGCCGGCCTCCCGCCGTTGTCACCGGCGTCACCCAAACGCCGCCGCAAAGGCTCCCCACAGCCCCCGCCGCCCCTTGCCGCAGGCCGCCGATCCTTGTACCTTTCCCCCATGTCCTTTCTCGCCGATCTGCACATCCACTCCCGCCATTCCCGGGCCACCAGCAAAGGCCTCACCCCCCGCTGCCTCGCCGCCTGGGGCGAAGTCAAAGGCCTGGATGTGGTCGCCACCGGCGACTTCACCCACCCCGGCTGGCTGGAGGAACTCAAGGAGGCGCTGGCTCCCGGCGACGACGGGCTGCTGCATCTCACCGACCCGGCCGGACTGGCCCAGGAAATCCCCTGGCTGCCCGAAACGCGCTTCGCCGGTTCGACCCGGTTTCTGCTCTCGGCCGAGATCAGTTCCATCTACAAGCGCGGCGGCAAGGTCCGCAAAGTCCACAACCTGCTCTACGCCCCAAGCTTCGAGGCGGCCGAGCGCTTAAACGCCAAGCTGGCCAAGGTCGGCAACCTGACCTCCGACGGTCGGCCCATCCTGGGCCTGGACAGCCGCCATCTGCTGGAACTGACCCTGGAAACCGACCCCCTGTGTTTCCTCGTGCCGGCCCATATCTGGACGCCCTGGTTTTCGCTTTTCGGTTCCAAGTCCGGCTTCGATTCCATCGAGGAATGCTTCGGCTCGCTGTCGCGGGAAATCTTCGCCATGGAAACGGGCCTGTCCTCGGACCCGGACATGAACTGGACGCTCTCGGCCCTGGACCGTATCCGGCTCATCTCCAACTCCGACGCCCATTCCGGCGAAAAACTCGGCCGGGAATGCAACCTCTTCACCGGCCCGGCCTCCTACGCCGGCATCTTCGACGCCTTGCGCGGCAAGGCCGGCGAGACGGCCTTTGCCGGCACGGTGGAATTTTTCCCCGAGGAAGGCAAATACCACCTCGACGGCCACCGCGACTGCGGCGTGGCCATGGAGCCGGCCCAGGCCAAGGCCCTGGGCTGCCTGTGCCCCAAGTGCGGCAAGCCGCTGACCCTGGGCGTGCTGCACCGCGTCCTGGAGCTGGCCGACCGGGAGACGCCGGCGCGCCCGGACGGCGCGCCGGGCTTCACCTCGCTTATCCCCCTGGACGAAGTGGCCGGCGAGGTGCTGGGCGTTGGGCCCAAGACCGGCAAGGTCAAAAATCTCCTGACTACGCTTTTCGCCCGCTTCGGCACGGAAATCGCCATCCTTCGCGACGCGCCCGTGGAAGACCTGCGCCGGGTCCATCCGGCCCTGGGCGAGGCCGTGCGCCGCATGCGCCAGGGCCAGGTGTCGCGCCAGGCCGGCTACGATGGCCAGTACGGCCGCATCACCGTGTTTTCCGACGAGGAGCGCCGGGAGCTCAAGGCCGGCCGCTTCCGGGCCGGCGCGCCCATGGCCCGGCCGGCCGCCCGGGAGGCCGACGCCGCCGGCCCCGACGGCGACGCCCCGGCCGAACCTCCCCCTGCCCCATCCCTGGCCCGCGCCGCCGCCCCCGCCGCGCCGCTGCCGCGCGGCCTCACCCCGGATCAAAAGCGCGCCGCCGAAACCGCCGCCCGCCACGTGCTGACCGTGGCCGGCCCTGGCACCGGCAAGACCCATACGCTTTTAGCCCGCATCCGCGAACTGCTCTCCCACGGCGTGGCCGCCGACAAGATTTTGGCCGTCACCTTCACCCGCCGGGCCGCCGCCCAACTGCGCGAACGGCTTGCCCGCGACGACGCCGGCGGCGACATCCCCCGGGCCGACACCCTTCACGCCCTGGCCCTGGCCGCCCTGGCCGAGGCCGGCGGCAGCGAGCCCGTGGTGCTCTCGGAAGATTCCGCCAGGCGGCTGTTTGATCTGGCCAATCCCGAACTGCCCCGGTCCCGGGCCAAGAGCGCCTGGCAGGAACTGTCCCTGGCCCGGGAGAAAATGGCCCCGCCCGTGCTCACGCCCCAGGGCATGGCCGGCCCGGGCCTCTACGCCGCCCGCTACGCCGAGGCCAAGCGCCAGGCGAGGCTGTCCGATTTCACCGATCTGCTGGAAGGCTGGCTGGCCGCCATCGCCTCGGGCCGCTCGCGTCCGGCCTGGACCCATGTGCTGGTGGACGAGGTCCAGGACCTCACCCCCTTGCAACTGGCGCTTATCGCCGCCGTGTGCGGCCGCGACCGGGCCAGCCTTTTCGCCATCGGCGACCCGGACCAGTCCATCTACGGTTTTCGCGGCGCAACCGGCGGCGTGCGGGAGGCCCTGCGGGCCTTTTGGCCCGATCTCACGGAGATCGCGCTATCCGACAACTTCCGCTCGGCCGCCCCGTTGCTGACCCTGGCCGCCGGGGTGTTCCGGGGCCGCGCGGCCCTGGCCTCCCGGGCCGGGCCGGAGGTGCAGGCCCATTGCCGCATCGAGCTTTACGAAGCGC
The DNA here is from genome assembly GCF_000010665.1 of Solidesulfovibrio magneticus RS-1. NCBI lineage: Bacteria > Pseudomonadati > Thermodesulfobacteriota > Desulfovibrionia > Desulfovibrionales > Desulfovibrionaceae > Solidesulfovibrio > Solidesulfovibrio magneticus. The sequence continues at coordinate 4,480,120 of NC_012796.1, forward strand.
CCACGGCGGCAGCCGAGGCGGACTGGGTGGCCCAGCGCCTGTCCGGGCTTGTGGGCGGCTCGTCCCTGACGCTTTCCCGCGACTTCTCGGAAAAGCACCTCGCCCCGGGCGACATCGCCGTGCTGGTGCGCTTTTCCGGGCTCATCGGCCCCCTGCGCCAGGCCCTGTCCCGGGTGGGGCTGCCGGTGTCCGTGCCCGAGGCCGAGGCCTTTTTCAACGAACCCCGGGTGCGGCTGCTGCTCGCTGCCGCCGGCCTGCCCTACGGCATCCCGGCCCCGGAAACGGCCGGCACGCCGCCGGACATCCCCGAGCGGCTGCTGGAAAAAGGCCCGGCCGGGCTGACCGCCTTTTTGGAGGGCATTCTGCCCTTTGACGCGCTTTTCTGGCAGGGAGGGCCGTTTCGCGAGCTGTGCCGGGCCTACGAGGCCCATGGCGGCTGGCAGGGGCTTTTGGCCTACGTGGCCGCCCAAAACGAGCTGGAGCTGGTGGGGGCGAGGGCCGAGAAGGTGCGGATCATGTCCATCCACGCGGCCAAGGGGCTGGAATTCGGGGCGGTGTTCCTGCCGGCCCTGGAAGACGGACTGCTGCCCTTTGCCGGCTCGGATTTCCTGAGCGGCAAGCCCGGCCATCCGGCCGGACGCATGGACGAGGACGAAGAACGACGGCTTTTTTACGTGGGGCTGACCCGGGCCAAAAGCCGGCTCTACCTGTCCCACGCCCTGCGCCGGGAACTCTACGGCCGCAAGCTCAGGCTCAAGCGGTCGCGCTTTCTGGACGCCCTGCCCCTTGGCGGGGTGCGCCAGCTGGCCCTGCGGGCCCACACCGTGCGGGAAGCCAAACAGCTTGGACTTTTCGGAAAGTAAGGCCTACCAGATGTGGCGCCACAGCAGGCGCTCGTAGGCCCGCGTGAAACGGTGGGCTGCCGGCGCCTTGACGCCAAGGTCTTTGAGCCTACAGTAGACATGCAGCGGATTAAAAAAATGCTGCACGAAATCACGAAGTTGTCGCATACTACACTCACTTCGGGAACCTGGCCGGCCAGACGGGGAACGCCTCGTGCCGGCAACCCGCATTCCATACTCCCGGCGGGCAAAACCCTCAAGCCTTAACCTGTAACTTTTATATCCTAGAATTTCCAAATGTTCGCAAAAAGCAAGTCTCCGTTCTCCTGGCGCATCGCCGCGCCGAGCTGCGTGTGGCCCGAAACCGCCCTGGTCAATTGTCGCCGCCTGGCCCGCACCGTGCCCGAGGTCGGCCTGTATCTGCTGGAGCTCCACGCCTGCCTGGCCTACGGCCCGGAGGATCTGCCCCAGAAGCCCTACGGCCTTGTCTATCACCTCCATCTGCCCCTGGACCTGCCCTGGAGCCTGGGCGGCGAAACCGCCTTTGCCGTCATGGAGCGGCTGCTGGCCATGACCGCCCACCTGTCGCCCTGGGCCTACGTGCTCCATCCGCCCACCGACCCGGCCAGGCTCAAGGACTTTGTGGCCGCCTACACCGCCGCCGGCTTTGATCCGGCCGCCCTGCTGCTGGAAAACACCGACGCCGTGTCCCCGGCCGAAACCCTGGCCCTGGCCAAGGCCAACGGCTGCGGCCTGTGCCTGGACCTGGGGCATATGCTGGCCATGGGCCACAAGCTGCCCAAGGACGACCCGGAACTGGCGACGCGCGCCCGGATGCTCCACATCTATTCACCCTTTGGCCCCGAAGGGCCGCCCAAGGGCCGCAGCCACCTGCACCGCACCCTGACCTGCCTGTCGCCCGAAGGCCGCGACGAGCTGGTCTGGATGTTTAACAATCTCTCGCCCCAGACCGTGGTGCTGGAAATCTTCGCCCCCATGCATCTGGTCGAAGGTCTGGCCTGTGTGGAAGCCATCGCCTCGGGCGCGACACCTCCGGCCTGCGGTGGCGCGGCGTGATCCAGCTCGTCTTGGGCGGCGTGCGCTCGGGGAAATCGGCCCTGGGCGAGGAGCTTTTGGCCCAGGGTCCGGCCCCGCGCAGGGTGGTGGTCACGGGCAAGGCCCTGGACGTCGCCTTCCGGGAACGCATCCTGGCCCACAAGCGCGCCCGCGATCCGCAGCTGGCCGTCATCGAGACCGGGGCCGAGGCCATGGACGTCCTGGCCCGGGAATCGGCCCACGGCGGCACGGTGCTGCTGGACAGCCTGGACTTTTGGCTTTTTGCCTGTCATGGCGATGATGCGGACCGTCGCGTCCGGCTGGCCCGGGGACTTGCCCCCTACGCCGCCCCGGACGGCCCGCGATTGGTGGTGGTCAGCAGCGAAACGGGCCTTGGCCCCATCGCCGCCGACCCGGCCACGCGCCGGTTTGTCGATGCCCTTGGCGCGCTGAACCAGGCCGTGGCCGCCGCCGCCCACGACGTGCGCCTGGTCGCCGCCGGACTGTCCATCCAGCTCAAGGGAAACGCCGCATGAGCCCATCTCGCACCATGTCCCAGGCCGGGGCCGACCTCAACCAGGCCATCGGCCGGGGCGATCGCTGGCTGATCCTTATTAACGCTGACCCCGACGCCCTGGCCTCGGCCATGGCCCTGCGGCGCATCATGGCCTACCGGGCCGAGACCGTGGGCATCGCCCACGTCAACGAGGTCAAGCGGCCCGACAACCTGGCCATGATGCGGTTTTTGCGCATCCCATCGGTCCCCTTCGAGCCGGGCCTGTGCGCCGCCTACAACCGCTTCGCCATGGTGGATTCCCAGCCCCACCACCATCCTGCCTTCGCCGGGCGGCACTATTCCATCGTCATCGACCACCATCCCGTCCTGCCCGAGCAGCCCTGCAAGGCCGAATATTGCGACATCCGGCCGGACTACGGCTCGGTGAGCTCGATCATGGCCGAATACCTGCGGGGGCTGCGCATCCGGCCGGGCAAGCTCCTGGCCACGGCGCTGGTTTACGGCATCAAGACCGACACCCAGAGCTTCGAGCGCCACTTCATCGAAGCCGACGTGCGGGCCTTTAGCGCGCTGACCAAGCACGCCGACATGGTGCTTGTGCGCAAGATCATCTCCAGCGAATACCATCGCCGCTGGCTGAAATTTTTCTCCAAGGCGTTTCGCAAAATGCGCTTCGTGGGCGTGCGCGGGCTTTTCGTCTACATGGACGTCCTGGAGAGTCCGGACATCCTGGTCATGCTGGCGGATTTTTTCACCCGGGTCCACGGCCTGTCGTGGAACATGCTAGCGGCGGTGGTCAAGGGCATGGTGGTGGTGGTCTTTCGCGGCGACGGCATCGGCCGCAACATGGGCCACATGGCGGCCAAACTTTTCGGCGACATCGGCTCGGCCGGCGGCCACCGGGGCGCGGCCCGGGCCGAGATCCCGCTGGAAAAACTCGGCGGCAAGCCGGTGGAAGAGTTCCTCTACAAGCGTCTCACCGGCCATCGACTGCCGACCAAGGAGCAGTGCCCGGTGGAGTTTCCGGCAGCACCTCACGCCCCGCGCACGGCTCGGGCCGCGGCCGGACAGCAGAAGTCCGCCTTGGCCAAGTAGCCCAGCTCCACATCGGCCACCCAGGCCGAAACGTAATTGGCCCGATCAGCGCTCCAGACCCGGCGCACGGGCTGGGACAGTGCCGCCGGCTGGCAATAGCCCTCGCCCACGGGTTCTGGGGATAACAGCGTCATAAGCTCGGGGACGGTGGGCAGCCGCCAGTCGGCAAAGCCGCCAAACCGGGCGGCGTTGAGGGCCGCCACATAGGCCGCCGCCGCCGGCCAGGTCACGGCGTAGGGCGCGGCCTGGCGCGCCCAGCAAAGCCCCGTGGCCCCGTCCAGCACCACCCCGCCTCCCGTGTCCGCAAGCCGCCCCGGCCAGTAGGCCAGGGGCCGCCAGAGTTCGTCCAGGCTTAAGGCGGCCCGGGCCGCCCGGGCATCGACCATGGCCGGCTCGCTACGGGGCGCGGCCGCGCCGTCCGGCACGCAACGCGGACACAGCGATTCGGGCGCGGCGGCGCACACCCCGTCCATGCGCCGCCGCCAGGCGGCCAAAGCCGCGTCCAGGGCCTCGGCCATGGACCGGGCGTCGGCAAAGCGGCCGGCCGGGTTCTCGGCCAGGGCGCAGGCCAATAGTCCGTCGAAATCGTCGCCCAGCTCCGGCACGCGTTGCGAAGCGGCCCACTCGCCCCATTCGGGCAGGCAACCGGTGAGCATCCGAAAAAGGGTCACGCCCACGGCATAGAGGTCGGCACGGGCGTCGGCGCGCTCCGGGTCGTCCTCCTGCTCCGGGGCGGCATAGTACGGCGAGCCGACCTTGACGTTGGACGGACCGCCGAACGCCTCGCCGCGCACCTTGGACAGCCCAAGGTCGGTGATTTTGAGCACGTCGCCCTCGCTGACCAGCAAGTTGAAGGGCTTGACGTCGCGGTGGACGATGCCGGCGTAGTGCAGCCGGGCCAGGCCTTCCAGGAGCTGGGCGGCGTAGGAGCAGGCCCGGGGCACGGGCAGGCGGCGGCTTTTGGCCTCCACCCGGTAAGTTTCGCCGATGATGGAGCCCAGGGATTCGCCGTAGTACTCCATGACGAAAAAGGGCCACGGCCCGGACTCGTCATAGTCGAAGACGTCGACGAGGTTTTTGTGGCGCAGCCCGCCGAGCAGGGCTGCCTCGTCGCGGAAAAGCCGCCGCACCCGCTCCTCGCCCCACAGGCCCAGGGTCAGTTCGTTGGGCCGCAGGAGCTTGAGCGCCGCCATGCGGCCGATGACCGGCATGGAGGCCCGAAACACCGCGCCCATGCCGCCGCGTCCGAGCACCCCGTGAATCGCGTACTTTCCGATAGACCGCATCCGCCCCGCTCCTTCTGCATCGTCGCCAGCCGACGTTTCATCCCGCTGCGCCCCTCGTCCGGAGAGCCGCCCTGCGCCCAAAACCTTTAACCCTTCTCCCATGCGGGGGGTCTGGGGGCCTCAGACCCCCAGCCGCCGGAGGCATCTTCTCCCCCTCTTCGCTCCTCCCCCGCCTCGCCCCACCTACACCCGTTCCAGGGCGTCCACGTCGCCGGCGGCGAGCAGGGCCACGTGGCGGCTGATCTTGTCGATGGGCCAGTCCCACCAGGCCAGGGCGAGCAGGCGGGCCACCACGTCCTCGGGGAACCGTTGCCGAATGATCCGGGCCGGGTTGCCGCCGACCACGGCATAGGGCGGCACGTCCTTGGTGACCACGCTGCCGGCCGCCACCACCGCGCCGTCGCCGATGCGCTTGCCCGGCAGGATGAGGGACCCAAAGCCCAGCCAGACGTCGTTGCCGACCACGGTGTCGCCGCGATGGCCGTCGGGCAGGCCGGCTTTTTCCCAGCCGTGGCGGAAGATGGCGAAGGGATAGGTGGAAATGCCGTCCATGGCGTGGTTGGCCCCGTTCATGAGGAAACGCACGCCGCTGCCGATGGCGCAAAACGCGCCGATAAGCAGTTTGTCGCCGATGAAATCGAAGTGGTAAAGGACGTTTTGGTGTTCGAAATCCTCGGCGCGTTGGCCGGGCGTGCCGGTGACGTCGAAATAGGTATAGCGTCCGACCTGGATGTTGGGGTTTTTGACCACGTTTTCCAGGAACACCAGCTTGTCGTGGCCGGCCACGGGATAGATGGCCTGCCGGTCGGGGTAGGTTGTCGCGTCCATGCATCTCCCGCGCCCGCCGCCGGGCCGTTGTCGCTAACGACAAAACGCGCCCGACGCCGGGACCATTCCCGCGCCGTGCGCGTTTTTAAGACGTTATCCTGCCAGGGCTAGTCCGGCAACTCCCGGACCGAGGCGGACTGAGCGGGCCGCTACCCGCCCACCTTGAGGAGCCTCAGCTCCCCGGGCACGACCGGCCAGCGTCGGCGCGGCGCGACCACCGGCGCGTCGGGCAGGCCCTGCATGAACCGCCACACCCGCTCAAGCGGCATGTGGGAGCGCAGGTAGTCCTCGCACTTGGAGAAGCTGTAGTGATGGGCCAGGCTGCGCCCGAGCACGGCCACCTTCATGTGGCCCGCGGCCAGGGCAAGGTTGACGGCCTTCTCGTCGGTGGTGGTCTGGCCGGCCACCTTGGTGGTGGGGAACGGCAGCACAAGCCGCATCATACGCTGGTCAAAAATCACGCAGTTGATGGTGAGGTAGCCCACGTAGGCATACTTGGGCGGCGCGTCGCGCAGGTAGACCTCGGCCAGATTCTCGTGGACGAGCTTCTCCCACATCCAGCGATGGTAAACCCAGTTTTCCTCGATGGGCGGTCCGACGAACATGTGGCGTTCGGAGGGGTAGGACAGGCGCAGGAAGCGGTTGAGGACGTGGCGTCCGGGCGGGCTTATGGGCACAAGCGGCATGACCAGCGGCACGTCGGGACGTTCGGCGTGGTCGAGGTAGCCGTCGATCAAGTGTTCGAGCCAGTGAGGGGTGACGAACAGGTCTTCGTCGATCTTGATGATGACGTCGTCGATGTGGGCGGCGTAGATCTCGTTTTGGGCCTCCAGCACGGCCGGAACCAAGCCGCGCGGCCCGCGTTCCAGGAGCACGGCGTTGGCGTGGCGGGCCACGAAGCCCTTGGCCATGGCCAAGTGTTCCGGGGCCAAGGCGTTAGCCACAATGTAGATGCGCTTGAACCGGGAACAGTCGGTGTAGCGCTCCAGACAACGGATGCAGACGAGGAAGCAATCGAGCCTGTGCGAGGTGAGCAGCACCAGAACCGGTTGGATATCGCCGCGGCGCGGTCGAAGATAGGTTAGCTTGCCCATGGCCTTCCCTGGCTTTCAGGCATCCCTGCGTCAAAAGGTTAAACTACGGCTTCATCACGCTTTTCGGCATTTCCCAACAGGAACTTTAGCCCCTTTTTAATAAAAAAAACGTCCTCTTTTCAGCATGATACCAAGACGAACCAAGGGCGTGCCGGTTACGCCCCACGACAAGACTCCGACAGGAGCCCCCACAATACAGAAAAAAGTCACGGCAGCCCCGCTGCCGGGGCCGGCCGGTTCGCGCCGCCTTGACACGGGACGGACGCGACGGTAAGCCTGCCTGATCCTTCTGGGTCGTGTCTGCCATGCCTGACTAACCCTTCGTCATGACAACAAAATTTTTTTCATACGAAGTGGGAAGCGGAGGTGCTTATGGGATATCGCGTCATTGTCGACACGCAAAAATGCATTGGCGACGGCGAATGCGTGGACGTGTGTCCGGTGGAAGTTTATGAGATGCGGGACGGCAAGGCCGTGGCCGTCAACATGGAAGAATGCCTGGGCTGCGAATCCTGCGTCGAGGTGTGCGACCAGAAAGCCATCATCGTCGAAGAGCAGTAGCAAAGCATAGCAATATCAACCGGCAACGGGAGCGGGCGAAAGTCCCGCTCCCGTTGCCGTCTTGAGCCCGGGCCGCCCGACCCTCCGCCGGACACCGGGGAGGCGCGGCGCTGGCCCCGGCCGCCGGAGTCCGCCGATGCAGTTGGATTTTTCCCCCGCCTTTGCCCGCTATGAAGCCATTGCCGCCGAAGCCGACGCCGCCTTTGCCAAGGTCGCGTCCCTGTGCCCGGACATGGTCAGCTGCGGCGAAGGGTGCAGCGATTGCTGCCATGCCCTGTTCGACCTGACTTTTATCGAGGCCCTGTACCTCAACCGCAAATTCAACGAAGCCTTCCCGCCCGGCCCGGCCCGCGACGCCGTGCTGGAGCGGGCCAACGCCGCCGACCGCGACGCCGCCAAGCTCAAGCGCAAGGCCTTTCGGGCCGACGAGCAGGGCGTGTCCACCCGCGAGATCCTCGAAAGCATCGCCCGCGAGCGCATCCGCTGCCCGCTTCTGGGCGACGACGACCGTTGCATCCTCTACAAAAGCCGCCCCCTCACCTGCCGGCTCTACGGCGTGCCCCTGGAGATTTCCGGCGAGGCCCGTACCTGCGGCGCCGCCGGCTTCACCCCGGGCGGCCGCTATCCCACGGTCAAGATCGAAAAACTCCAGGACAAACTCGTGGCCCTGTCCCAGGAGCTGGTGGCCTCCATCCCCACCAAGCTGCCGCTGATGGCCGAAATGCTCGTGCCGGTGTCCTTTGCCCTGGTCACGGATTTCGACGACGAGTTCCTGGGCCTTTTGACCGAGGAAGAAATGGTCAAGCTCCACGAACAGGAAACCAAATGGGCGGCTGCCTCCGATCCCTTTGCTCCGGCCCCGGGCGGTTCGGCTTGCGGCTCCTGCGGCGAACAGGCCGGCTCACCGGCTTGTTCCTCCTGCACCGGCGGCACGTCCTGGGTCCTGCCCGGCCCGGACGGCGAGTCCGGCGGCAAGGCGGAATAGCGTCGCGCCACGAGGCGCGCTCCCGGCATCTTGCCGGAACCACGCCACAACTATGACTTCTCTTGAAGATACGTTCGTATTTTTGAGAAACGAGAGAGACGCATGGCCCACAGTCCCGAAGAGCTGGCCGAACTCAAGCGCGCCATCTACGACAAGGTCAAACCCCGTCGCCGCAAGTTCATCGACAAGATCGGCTACGACAACTGGGACCCCTTCCAGGAGCCCATGGACCCGCTGGACCTGCGCGAGGACGCCTCGCGCCGCACCAGCCAGCAACTCGTGACCGAATTCTTGACCACCGTGCCCGGGGCCTCGGAAGAATTCGCCAAAGGGGCCTGGGAGCTGTGCGTCGGGGTCATGTCCGGCTCCGAACGCCACCGGGGCATGTACAGCTTTTGCAAATGGTACAAGGAACTGCTGGTCCGCGAAGGCCTCGACGCCGAGCTGGGGCCAACCAAATAACGCCGAGAAGGATCATCCATGGATTACACCGCCCGCACTCCCGACGAATTCATCGACGAGCTTAAAAAACGCCTGTCCCAGAACCCCGGCTGCGGCGTGTCCCACTACAACCTGGGCACGGCCTACGTGGCCAAGGGACGCCTGATCGAGGCCGAGGCGGAATTCCACCAGGCCGTGGAATGTTCGCCGAGCCTGGCCGAGGGCTACGTGCAGCTCGGCGGCCTGGCCATGAACAAGGGCGACCTCGACGCCTGCCTGGAATGGAACGAGAAGGCCTGCCGGGCCCGGCCGCTTTTCGCCGTGCCCTACGGCAACATCGGCTTTGTCCACCTGCAGCGCGGCGAGATCGACAAGGCCGAAAAGGCCCTGCGCCGGGCGATTAAGATCGACGAGAAGTACGTCCAGGCCCTGGCCACCCTGGGCAGCGCCCTTTTCATGCAGGGCAAGCTGGAAGCGGCCGAGAACTTCAGCCAGAAGGCCCTGGCCATCGAACCCCAGTTCGGGCCGGCCATCAACAACCTGGCCCTGGTGGCCATGGAACGCGGCGATTTCGCCAAGGCCCAGGAGTTGGTCACCCAGGCCCGGGCCACCGGTTACGAGCCGCATCCCGACATGGTGCGCGAGATCGAAGCCGCCCTGAAGGCCTAACGCCGCGCCCTTGAAAGCTCCCATGGCCTTGTTCACGAACAGGCCATGGTTTCGGTGCGTTGACAGCAAAACGCCGCCCGCTTCCGGCGACGATTCGACACGGGTCACTTGCCGCCTCGCCGACGCCATGGCGTCGGCGAGGCGTTTTCGGAGCGCCGCCATGCCCTCCCGCCGCCGCCTCATGTCCGACGTCCGCGCCGCCCTTGCGCTGCCCACCGCCGAGGCCGCCCTGGCCGCCCTGGCCCCCATCGCGCCGATTAACCGCCAGGGGCCGCTGTTCTCCCTGCTTCTTAGTCCCGAGGCCGTCATCGGCTGGCGGGCCGTGGTGGCCTTTGGCGCGTCCATGGCCGACATGGCCGCCTCTCGCCTGGAAGACGCCCGGGAGGTCTGGCGCAACCTCATGTGGCGGGTCAACGAGGAGTCGGGCAACATCGCCTGGGGCATCCCCCAGTGCATGGGCGAAACCCTGGCCCGCACGCCGACCCTTGCCGCCGACTACCACCGCATCCTGATCTCCTACGTCCAGGACATGGCGGGCGACTGCACCTTCATCGACCACGCGCCCCTGCGCCTGGGAGCCTGGTGGGCCATCGCCCGGCTGGCCCAGGCCGCGCCGGAACTGGCCGCCCGGGCGCTGCCGGAGCTGACCGCCGCCCTTAGCGACTGCTCCCCCGAGGCCCGTGGGCTGGCCGCCCTGGCCATCGAGCGTATCAAGCCCGAGCCCGCCAAGACCTTGCTGGCCGCCCTTTCCCGGGCCGCCGCCGATCCGGCCGCCTTCACGCGCTTTGACGGCTGGGAGCTTGTGCCCGACACCGTGGCCGCCCGGGGCCAGGCCGCCCTGGCCGCCTGCAGGCTGTGCGGCTAGAGACGCGTCCACGAAACGCGCACCGAGCCTGCTTGACGGACGCCCACCGACAACACGGCGTCATCCGTAAAAAATACGCTCATGTTGGTTCCGGGGCGAAACGCCAGGGGCACGCGCCTTGAGGCGTCCGGCGGCATTTTCCGCCCTTAACGCGCGTCCTTGAGGCCCGGCAGCAAGACCCGCACCGTGACATGATCCGGTTCGCCGAGCTCCAGGACCGCGTCGCCGCCGTGGGCCCGGGCGATGAGCCGGGCCGAATAGGTGCCAAGCCCGGTCCCGAAGGTCTTGCCCCGGGTGACGTACTTCTCGAAAAACGTGTCCACGATGTCCGGCGACACCTGCCCCCGGTTGCGCACGGCGACCATCCCCTCGGGAAGTCGTATGTCGACCGCGACCTCCCCGCCCTGGGGCGAGGCCTCGGCCGCGTTTTTCAGCAGATTTTCGAACAGGTTGCCCAGCAGGTTGGCGTCCCCCCGGGCCGGGGCGCGGTCCTCGGCCCCGGCCGGCCGGCCGTCCAGGGACACGGCGAAGGCCAGGCCCTTGACCGCGAAAAGCTTGTCCAGATTGACCCGCGCGTCCCGGATGATCCCAAGCACGTCGCAGTCGGCCTTGGCGACGTGATAGGTTCCTTTCTCCATCCGGGCCAGATCGCCGGCCAGGCGGATGGTGGCCAACATACGCCGGCCGGAGGTGGCGGCGTGGCGCAACAGCTCCCGTTGCTGGGGCGTGAGGTTCTCCTCGGTTTCCAGCAGCTCCGGAATGCCGATGAGCCCGGACAGGGGTGTGACCAGATCGTGGCGGATGATCTGCTCCACGTCCTCGCGCATCCGCTCAAGCTCCTCCCGGCGCTCGATCTCCCGGCGCAGCGCCGTGTTGAGCCGCTTGACCTTGATCGCCCAGGCCCCGCCCAGGGCGGCCAAGGCCAATACCGCGCCCAGCACCTTGGCCAAGGCCCCGTAATCCGTCACGGTCTGGACGTTGATGGACACGTGCCGGTTCTCGATGGCCGCCCGCTCGGCCGTGGTGATGGTGTCGATGCCCTTGTTGAGGATATCAATCAGCGTCCGGTCGTCGCCGACAACGCCCAGGCCCAGATTGTTGGAATAGTACGGGAGCTGGCCGGCGATCTTGAGATTGAACAGTCCGCGCTTCTTGATGGTGTAGGCGGCGACGATAAGCGAGCGCATGGTCATGTCCGCCTGGCGGTCGGACACCATGGCCATGGCCTCGTCCTCGCTGGCCGTGGTGAGGATGTGGAGATTGGGGTAGTCCCGGCGGATCAGTTCCTCCATGGCCGTGCCCGAGGGAAAGACAATGGTCTCGCCGGCAAGCCGGCCCGGGTCGGCAATGAAGGCATGTTCCTCGCGGGTGATAAAAACGTTGACGTCGCTTAAAAGCGGCCGGGTAAACGCAAGCCACTGCTCGCGCTGGGGCGTCCGGTTAAGGAAGCTGAGCGCCCGGCAGCGGCCCTGGCGCGCCGCTTCAAGGCTTTCGTCCCAGGAGGCGGTGGGCACAAGCGTAAAGCGCAGGCCGGTGCGCTCGGCCACCAGCCCGAGCAGGTCGGCGGCGATGCCGACGTGGCGGCCGGCGGCGTCGATGGTCTCAAACGGCGGCCAGTCCGGGTCCACGCACAGGGTGACCACACCCCGTTCAGCCACGTAGCGGGCCTCAGGCGGCGAGAGTTCCACGGCCAGGGCCGCCGCCGGAGCCAGGACCATACAGGCCAGACACAGCCCCCCAAGGAGCCGGGCCAGGACCGTTGCCCACGGCCGCGGCCGCAACGCCGGCCGGCCGGCCTCTCCACCCAACGCCCCACGCCTGGCCGCCAGCCCCTTGCCCGCCCTCGGTCTCGGATGCGTCACGCCTCACCCTCCCCCGACGCGGCAGTCCCGCTTCGGTCCACCAGTTCGTCGTTACCGCGATCCCGCCGGCCACCCGTGGCGGGCAGCCGACGCTCGTCCCCTCCAGCCCAAGGCCGGACCAAGGTTGGCCCAATTGCCTTCCTCCGGCAAGATAGACCGATCCGCGTCACCCTGGAAGCCAGATTTTTCATAAATATCCTTAGAAGGATACGGTTAATTTTCGGCCCTCGTCCCAGTATTTTGCCATTTCCTGCTTGACCAGAGGACAAAATGGATTAGATTTGTCTCATATCGGTTGCAGACAACAACACGCGAAACCCGCGCCCTGGAGGATACGCATGCAGACGCAGCACGACCTGTCCGGACTCGTCATCGATTGGGACATGACCCCGGAAGACGCCGTGACTTTGTATCTCGAATGGGGAAACAACTCCTGGCATGCCCAGCATAAGCCCGTAACCTCGAAGAACGATTTTTCCACGTATTTCGTGGTCAACACCTGGACCGGCGAACCCAAGCTGTCGCTGGTGCGGCGCAACTCCGAGGACTGCGTGGAACTGGCCTCGTTTGAGATCCCCGAGGATCTGGCCAAGGATTTCATGGCCGAGGTGGGATTTAATAAGGGCGTCTACGCCCCCACCGGCGCCATCAAGCAGTGGCTGCAAAACAAGTATTTCAACTAAGGCACACAAATCTCCCAAACGTCTCCTCCGCATAACCCCCGCATCATCCCTCCAAGAACATGACGCGCTCCCGGGTGGATAGGCCCCGGGGGCGCGTCCGTCTTTTTGGCGGGGCCGCCCTTGCCGGCCGCCCGGCGACGTGCCACTATTTGCCCATGCTTCTGGCCCTGCTCGCCGACATCCACGGCAATCTCGAAGCCCTGACCACCGTCCTGGCCGACCTGGACGCCCACCGCCCAGGCATCACCGCCAGCCTGGGCGACAACATCGGCTACGGCCCCGATCCCGAGGCCGTGCTGGAGGTGCTCGCGGCGCGCGGCATTCCCAGCGTGCGCGGCAACCACGAATGGGCGGCCGTGGATCCGGCCCGGCGGCGGGGACTCAACGACCAGGCCCGGGAAGCGCTCGCGCGAACGTGTGAACTCCTCTCCCCGGCCGCCCTGGCCCGCATCGCCAACTACCCGGCCTCCATGCCCGTGGCCGGCTGCCGGCTGGTCCACGGGCTGCCACCCAACGACACCACGAGCTATCTGTTCGAGGCCGGCGAGACGACCCTGCGCCGGGCCTTTTTGCGCACGCCCGAGCGCGTGTCCTTCGTCGGCCACACCCACATGCTGGAGGGGGCGAGCCTGCGCGGCCGCGAGGTGGACCGTTTCGAGCTGTCGGTGGGGGACAATCCGCTGGAGGCAGCGGCGCGCCATATCGTCAACGTAGGGTCGGTGGGCCAGCCGCGCGACGGCGACAACCGGGCCAAGTACGGGCTCTACGACACCGAGTCGGGCGTGCTGGAAATCCGGGCCGTGGCCTACGATGTCGAGGCCACGGCCCGCAAGATCATTGAGCGGGGATTGCCGGAGCGCTATGCCCGGCGGCTGCGTTGAAAGGCGCTAACGCGCCTGGGCGGCGAGCAGCCTACGGACCAGGGGCAGGACGGCATCCCGCGTGAGCGGAGCCAGGGGCAAGTCGCCCGGGGCAAAGGGGTCCACCCAGACGGCCTCCTCGATCTCGGCCCGGGGGGCCAGCGCCCCGCCTGCGGACACATGATAAACCTCGGCTTCCACCAGACAGCCGGATTCGTTGGCCGCCGGGGCCGTGAACTGACCCATGTGCCGCGATGCCTCCCTATCGAATGTCAGATCAAGTTCCTCGCGCAACTCCCGGCGCAGCGCGGCCGTCGGAGCCTCGCCGGCCTCGATTTTCCCCCCGGCCTGCATGAAGGCCGTGGTTCCGCGTTTGCGGACGAGCAGCGTGCGCTGGGCGTCGTCCAGGATGACCGCCGCCGCGATGCGGATGACCGGGCAGTCCGGCGAGGCGCTTTCCGTCGCGTTATCCATGTGTTCGCTCCTGAGCGCCGGGCTATTCCACGCCCATCTTGGCGTAATAGCCCCGGCCGCCCCGCTCGATCATGACGAGGATGGTGCGGTTTAAGCGATTGACGTAAACCGCCCGGGTGAAATCGGCCTGCCCGCCGAGCTTTTCGCCGCCGATCTGCACCAACACGTCGCCCGGGGCCAGGCCCAGGCGGGCCGCCGGCGACCCCTGGCGCACGCTGGCCACCGTCACCCCGCGCCCGAACGACACGCCCAGGCCCCAGCGTGAAGCGGCCAGCCCGGCCGCCTCGCGCTCGCCAAAGGCGGCCGGCGCGACCGAAATCTTCTGCTCCTGCTCGCCCCGGCGCACGGTCAGGGCCAACGCCTCGCCCACGGTGGAGGTGGCCAGCGCCCCCCGGTACTGCCCCTTGTCGTCGAGTTCAGCCCCGCCGACCGACAGGATCAGATCCCCGGGCTTGATTCCGGCCTTGTCGGCCGGCGAGCCCTGGGCCACTTCGGTCACCAGCATCCCCTTGGGACGGTTGAGTCCAAAATACCGCGCCGCCCGGGCGTCCACGTCCTGGCCGGAAAGCCCGAGCCAGGCCGGCGTCACCCGGCCGCCCTCGACGAGCTGGGCCACCACCCGCCGGGCCTTGTTGATGGGGATGGCGAACCCGATGCCCTCGGCCCCGGCCTGGATGGCCATGTCGATGCCGATGACCTCGCCGGCCAGATTGACCAGCGGGCCGCCGCTGTTGCCGGGATTGATGGCCGCGTCGGTCTGGATGAGGTCGGCGTAGGCCCCGCCCTCGTGCTTGAGGGACCGGCCCACGGCCGAGACCACGCCCGTGGTCACGGTGTGGGCGTAGCCAAAGGGATTGCCGATGGCGATGACCGTCTCGCCGATCATGATGTCGCTCGAATCGCCCATGGCCGCCTGGGGCAGGTTGCCGCCGCCGGACAGGCGCAGCACGGCCACGTCGAAGTCGGCGTCCGCGCCGACCAGGGCGGCGTCCAAGACCCGGCCGTCCTGGAGCCGGGCCTTGATGGTGGCCCCGCCGGCGATGACGTGGGCGTTTGTCAGCACAAGGCCGGCCTTGCCGTCGATGATCACGCCCGACCCCAGGCTTTCCTGGGTCTCCTGGCGCGGCAGGCCGCCTGGCCCCATGAACTGGCGGAAGAACTCCTCGTCGAAAAAAGGCCCCATGTTCGGCCGGCGCTGGACGGTCTTGGCCGCCGTAATGTTGACCACGGCCGGAGCCACGGCGGCCACGGCCGTGACCACGGGCGTGGTGCGGGCCGCCCTATTGGAGGCGGCCCTGGCGCTGGCCGGCAGCGCGGCCAGCGCCAGGAAACAGGTCATAAGCAAAAGGGAAAAAGACTTCGTGCACGGGGCGATGCGACCCATGGCAAGCCTCCTTGGCGGAGCGGTTTGGCGGTCTGGCGTCAGCTGATGGGGATGCGGCGGCGCAGGCGTTCGGGGCCGAGCTTGGGCAGGCGCACGTCGAGCAGCCCGTCCTTCATCACGGCCGTCACGTCGGCCCGGGACACCCCTTGGGGCAGTTCGAAGACCCGGGCAAAGGGGCCGTAGGAGCGTTCCAGGGCGTGGTAGACCTCGCCCCGGCAGTCTTTCTCGAAGCGGCGCAGGCCCTGGATGATCAGTTCCCGGCCGCGCACCTCCACGGCCACGTCCTCCCGGGCCACGCCCGGAAGCTCCAAGGTGACGCGAAAGGCGTCCTCGGTCTCGACCAGATCGGCGGCAGGCTGCCAGACCGGGGCGCAGTCGCGGCTGCCCTGGGCGATCTGGTCCAGGCCGCATTCGGTGCGGCCCTCGATCTCGGCCAGGGCCATCCACGGGGTCCAGTGCAGTTTGGCCATAGCGCTCCCTGTCCGGGGAGAGGGTCCCCGGAACGTGGTTACTTGGCGGCGTCGTCCTTGGCCGAACGCTTGCCGGCGTCCCAGTCGGCCTTGGCCACGGCTTCTTCCACCAGCATGATGGGAATGTCGTCGCGAACCGGAAACACGATGTCGCAGGTCGGGCAGAAAAGGCCGGCCTCGTTGTCCACAACGGTAAGCGCGCCCTTGCATTTGGGGCAGGCCAGGATGGTCAGCAGATCGGGATGGATGCTCACAGGCGGTCTCCTTGTGCAAACGTGCCCTGGTTCATAGCCAAATCGCGTCCCCGGCGCAATGGAGGTTCACAAGGCCAGCCAACCGGGCTAGGGTCTTCCATGTCGCTTATTGATCTGCATACCCACACCACCGCTTCCGACGGCACGGCCACCCCGGCCGAATTGGTGGCCATGGCCGCGTCCAAGGGGCTGGCCGCCGTGGCCATAACCGATCACGACACCCTGGCCGGGCTGCCCGAAGCCCGGGCCGCCGGAGCCGAGCACGGCGTGGAGGTCATTGCCGGGGTCGAGCTGTCCGTGGCCGACGAACGCGGCAGCATCCATCTGGTCGGGCTGTTTCTGCCCGACACCCCCGGCCCCCTGGCCGAGCGCCTGGACTGGCTGCGCACCCGCCGCCACGACCGCAACCGACGCATCCTCGAAAAGCTCGCCGCCCTGGGCGTGCCTCTTCAATATGAGTCCGTCACGGCCCTGGCGCAAGGGGCCGTCGGTCGGCCGCACATTGCCCAGGCCCTTTTGGCCATGGGCGCGGTGACCAGTTTCAAGGAAGCTTTCACCAGATTTCTCGGCGCTTACGGCAAGGCCTACGTGCCCAAGGACAAATTGCCGTTGCCCGAGGCCATCGAACTGCTCCACGCCGAAGGGGGGCTGGCCGTGCTGGCCCATCCGTATCTGCTCGGGCTTTCCGGCCCGGCCCTGGCCGAGACCGTGGCCCGCTATCGCGAGGCGGGCCTGGACGCCATGGAGGCTTTTTACACCGAACACTCCCAATACCAGACCCTGGAATACCTGGCCCTGGCCCGCAAGTTGGGGCTGGCCGCCTCGGGCGGCTCCGACTATCACGGGCTGGCCAAGCCCGGGGTGGAGCTGGGACGGGGGCGGGGAAGCCTGCGCATCGACATCGCCGTCTTGGACGTTTTGCGGGCCCGGCGGGAGCGACTTTTGGCCAGCGGGTCGTCGTTGCCGCAAAAAGAGCTTGACGACGCGGCGGCGCAGCGGTAAAGGGACCGTCTTCCCCATCGGAGGTCGACATTATGTACGCAATCGTTATGGCTGGCGGCAAGCAGTATAAGGTCCAGGAAGGGGCCACCATCACCGTGGATCTGTTGGCTGCTGAAGCCGGCTCGGAATACGTGCTGGACAAGGTGCTGATGATCGGCGGCGGCGAAGCCAAGATCGGCGCGCCTTACGTCGCCGGCGCGGCTGTCACCTGCCAAGTGGCCGGGCACGTCAAGGGCAAGAAGATCGTGGTTTTCCACAAGCGTCGCCGCAAGGATTCGCACAAGAAGCAGGGCCATCGCCAGGGCTACACCCAGCTTAAGGTGACGGGCATCCAGGCCTAGCGCATATTTTGAAGGAGTCGCGACATGGCACATAAAAAAGCAGGCGGCAGCTCCAGAAACGGCCGCGACAGCGCCGGTCAACGGCGTGGCGTCAAGCGTTTCGGCGGTCAGTCGGTTCTGGCCGGCAACATCCTGGTGCGCCAGCTCGGCACCAAGTTCCACCCCGGCACGGGCGTGGGCATGGGCCGTGATTACACGCTGTTTGCGCTCATCGACGGCGTGGTGAAGTTCGAGAAGTACACCCGCAACAACAAGGTCAAGACCCGCATCCACGTGCTGCCGGTCGAGGCCGCCGCGGCCGCCTAAGGCGTCACCGCACCCAAGCTTTCCAGGGCGGAGGGATTGTTCCCTTCGCCCTTTTTGGCGTTTCCGCCACGGGCTTCCCGCAGCCGGACGCCCACTCCCCCCTTTCCGCAAAGCCCGGTTGCCCTTTCCCCCGCACCTGCGTAACAAACGGCCCTAGACGACCGTCCCCTAACGGATTTGCCCGCGCGGCCGATAGGATGGCGACGGAGGGGTCATGGCCGAGGCCGAACACAAAAAAAACATCATCATCAAGAAGATCAAGAAGATCTCGGCCGGCGCCCATGGCGGCTCGTGGAAGGTCGCCTATGCCGACCTCGTCACGGCCATGATGGCGTTTTTCCTGCTCATGTGGCTTTTAAGCAACGCCCCCCAGGAAAAGAAAGAAGAGATCGCCAACTATTTCAACGAATTCAGCTTATTCAACAACCCCGGTCCGTCGGCCACCTTGCTTGATGTCGGCGGCGTGGGGCCGCCGGCGGCCGTGGTCGGCACCGGCGAGGAACGGCCCGACGTGGCCATCGACCGGGGCGGCAAGGAGCCCACCGGTGGCCAGGGCCAAAACGTCGGCGACATGGCCGGCGGCAAACACGAAGCGCCCAAGACCAAGGCCGAGGCCGACGCCCTGGCCAAGGCGCAAGCCAAGGCCGAGGCAGCCGCCGCCGCCCAGGCCCAGGCCCTGGAGCAGCAAATCGAACAGGCGCTGGAAAAAGCCGTGCCCGAACTGGCCGGACAGGTGTCCGTCACCCAGGACAAGGACAAGGTGCGCGTCGAGATCATGGACAAGGCCGAGCGGCCCCTTTACGACCTCGGCGGCGTGGCCTTACTACCCGACGCCCAGCGCATCCTGGCCGCCGTCACCGACGTCATCCGCAAGGAAGGCGTCAAGGTGGCCATCGAGGGCCACACCGACGCCTACCGTTATTCCGGGGCCTATTCCAACTGGGACCTTTCGGCCGGCCGAGCCCTGGCCGCCCGTCGCTTCATGGTCGGCGCGGGCTTAAATCCCGATGCCGTGGCCGAGGTCACGGGCTATTCCGACACCCGGCCCTACGTGCCCGGCAAACCCTACGACCCCAAAAACCGGCGCATCAGCCTGCTGCTGTTCCGCCCGCCCAGGGAAGGCGAACGCGGCGCTGGCGGCGCTGGCTCCGGCGCGCCGGCCAAGCCCGCCCCGCCGCGCACCCCCGATGTCGGCGAAGTGCTGGAAAAACAGATCAACACCATCTACGACAAGTCCACCGAGGGCCAGTTCTAACGGCCGGGCGCAAGACAGGACCAACCATGTTCGTAATACTCGGCACCATCATCGTTCTGGGCTGTATCCTTTCCGGCTTCATCCTGGAAAAGGGCAACTTCGACCTGATCCTGTCGGCCGCCCCGCCGGAACTGCTCATGATCGCCGGCGGCGCGCTCGGGGCCTTCGTCATCAGCTCGCCCAAGGACGTGCTGTCCCACACCATCAAAAGCGTGTTCACCGTCTTTGGCGGCATGGTGACGAGCAAGGCCTACTACACCACCCTGCTCGTCACCTTGTCGGGCCTGTACATGAAGATCCGCCGCGAAGGCCTGGTCGCCATCGAAAAAGACGTGGAACGCCCGGCCGAAAGCCCGATTTTCAGCGACTTCGCCAAGAACAAGAAAAACCACGAAGTGCTGCTTTTCATCTGCGACACCATGCGGATTTTCTCCACGGTCAACATCGAAGCCCATGAGTTCGACAACATCATGGACGCCGACATCGAGGCCACGGCCCACGAACTGCTCATCCCTTCCCACAGCATCGGCAAGATCGCCGACGGTCTGCCGGCCCTGGGCATCGTGGCCTGCGTTCTGGGCGTCGTCATCACCATGGGCAAACTCAACGAACCGGCCGAAGTGCTGGGCCACAGCATCGGCGCGGCCCTGGTCGGCACGTTCATGGGCGTTTTGCTGGCCTACGGCTTTGTCGCGCCCATCGCCACCAACCTGGAATTTAGGGCCAAGGAGATCGAGCACATTTTGCTGGTGGCCAAGGCGTCGCTGGGGTCGTTTGTCGGCGGCAACCCGCCGCCCGTGGCCCTGGAAGCCGGTCGCCGGGCCATCCCCATCCACTACCGCCCGACCTTCGAGCAACTCGAGGAAGCCATCAAGGCCAGCAAGGGCAAATAATGACGGACGGGCGCGGCGAGGCCGGCCCCGACGCCTCAGGCCGGCTCGGGCGTCAAGCCGGGGGGGCGGCGGCCACAACCCGTGCGATGGCGGCCTCCAATTCCACAAGGCCCATGGGCTTGGTCACATAGTCGTCGATTCTGGCGGCCAGGAATTTGTCCTTGTCGCCCGGCATGGCGTAGGCCGTGACGGCGATGATGGGCACGCCGGCCTTTTCCGGGCCGGCCTGGCCCTGCCGGATGCGCCGGGCAGCGGCCACACCGTCGAGAACCGGCATCTGGACGTCCATCAAAATCAGATCGATGGTCTGTTCAGCCAGAAGCTTGAGAGCTTCCTGCCCGTTGTGGGCCGGTACGACATGGTGCCCGGCCTTCTCCAGCATTCGCCTCCCGGCCATGAGGCTGACGGCTTCGTCCTCGGCCATGAGAATCCTGAGCGCCCGGGCCTGGCCGGCCCGGAAGGCCGCCGGGGCGCAAGCGTCAACAGCCGCGTCGTGGCGCTTGAGCGGAATCGAGCAGTACATCGTGGTCCCGCCCCCTTCCGTGCCGTCCACGGCCAGCTCGCCGCCAAGCATACGCACCAGCTTGCGGACAATGGACAACCCCAGCCCCGCACCCTGGAAGCGCCGCGTATAGGAGCCCTCGATCTGGCTGAAGGGCTCGAAGACATATTGCAACTGGTCGTCGGGGATGCCGATCCCGGTGTCGCTGACGACAAAAAGCACGTGCAGCCGGTCGCCGCCGGCTGACGGCAGGGCCTTCGCTTCGACGGTCACCTGGCCCTGGAGGGTGAACTTCACCGCATTGCCCACCAGATTGAACAGGATTTGCCGCAACCGGACTTCATCGCCCACCAGCCAGCGGGGCATGTCGTCGCTTATGGTGAAGACCAGGCCCACGTCCTTGTCGCTGGCGGCCTTGGCGAACAGTTCCAGAACCGCCCGCCGCAACTGGCCAAACTCGAACCGACTCTCCCGGCAAGGCAGCTTGCCGGCCTCTATCTTCGTCAGATCAAGGATGTCGGACAGCAGCTGGGTCAGGCGATGGGACGATTTGATGGCGGCGAAAAGGCATTCCTGCTGCTCGGCGTCAAGGGACGTGGTCCCCAGCAACTGCAGCGTGCTCAGGATGCCGTTTAATGGCGTGCGGACCTCGTGGCTCATGTTGGCCAGGAATTCCGACTTCGCCTGATTGGCCGCTTCGGCTCCCTCCTTGGCGGCACGCAAGTCGTGCTCCATGCGCCGGCGATCGGTGAGATCCACGTTGACGCCCATGATCCCCACGATCTCCCCCCGGCTGCGGATGGGAGCCAGCATTTCGTGGCAGAAGATTTCGTTGCCCCCGGGAAGGCGGTATTCGGCCTCGGCGTCGACCCGATGCCCGGCGTAGGCCTTGGCGGCATTGGCCCGCCAGCGGGCCAGGGTGTCGGGCGACACGTCCATATCCCCGCAGGCCTGGGTGAGATCGCCCCACAGGGCCTGGCTGATGTCGCTTTGCAGGATGACCCGCCCGGCCAGGTCCCGGGCCCAGAAATCCAGGGGAAGGTTGGCCAACATGGCCCGCATGAGGGCCTCGTCCTTTTTGCGGTCGGTGATGTCCTTGATGGCTCCGTACAGGACATACCGTTTGTTGGCCGCGTCGAATTCGCAACGATACCGTTCGGTTACCCAGCGAACGCCGCCATCCTTGCGCACGAAGCGGAACTCCTGCTCGCCCACGTCGCCAGGCTTGAGGGACTGCAGAAGCAGGCCGACCCGGTTGGCATCGTCGGGATGGACAAAATACAGCCAACAACCCGAAGCCCTGATCGTGCCTGCATCATGGCCCAGCACCGTCTCGACCTGCCCTTCTATCCAATCGATGGCGTAAGGTTCAAAGGGGGTCCGGGAGCAGCGATGGAAAAAATCCATGGAAGTCAAAAGAAGCGTCTTTTGCTGGCGGGCTTTTTCCCGGACCGACGCAAGCTCCGTCAGGAGTTCGTCATAGGTCTTGGCGGCATCGGGCACGGCATGTTCTGGCAAAGGCTGACCTCGGGGCGGTTAAGGGAGGAGGAAACCGCTTTCCTTATGCGCCAATGCCGCCTGACAGGCAATGCCCAAGAGGGGGGCTGAGACTGCCGGCCAACCGTCAGGATCCCTTGGGCAAGGCCAGGGCCGCGCAGGGCAGCACCGTGGCCCGGGCCACCAGGTCGGCGATGACGCCGATATCCAGCGGCGTCGATTGCCAGGCTCCCGAGGCGGCGTAGCCCCGGGCCTCGGCATAGGCGAAATCCACCGCCCCGGCCGGGGAAACCGTCAGCCCAAGGACGAGAAACGCCCGGGCCGCCGCGTCCTGGCCGGCCAGCGGCGCGGGACAGGCCGCAGTCAGGCGCGGCACGGCGTATTCCGCCGTCAGCCGCACCTCCGTTGCGCCGCCCGGTCCGTCAAAGGACTCCCAGGTGGTGGCCGCGATGCCGGGCGACAGGGCCAAAAGCTGGGACAGGGTGCGGCCGCCCGGCCCGTCGGGCCGCCAATTGCGGGCTTCCGTCTCGGCCCTGGGCGCAAAACAGCCGGCCAATAACGCCGTCATCGCCAAAGCCAGCCACAGCATCCGTCCAGGCATGTCCCTTCCTCCTTGCCCCGTTTCCCAGGCTACCCTACTCTTGTGCCGCCAGCAGGTTTCTTTTCGCCGTTTTTCTGCTAGGCATTCCTGTATGGTGGACTTCCCGCCCAAGCCAAACCCCAACCCCGGAGAAACGCCATGATCCGCTTCATACGCGTCGTGTGCCTTGCCTTCGTGGCCCTGACCATGTGCTGCGGCACAGCCCTGGCCATAACCCCCTACGACATTTACGAAGGCAGCGCCCTGCGCCAGATCGTCAAGCGCGGCAAACTCGTCGTCGGCATGGAACTCAAATTCTGGCCCTTCGAGTACGTGGACGAGAAAGGCAAGCCCGTGGGCTTTGACGTGGACATCGCCAAAACCCTGGCCGAACGCCTGGGCGTGGAACTCGAAATCAAGGACATGGAGTGGACGGGGCTCATCCCGGCGCTCACCTCGGGCAAGATCGACCTGATCATTTCCGGCATCACCGGTACCCTGGAGCGGGCCAAGACCATCACCTTCTCCTCGCCCTATTTCACCACCGGCCTGTGCATCCTGGCAAGCGTCCAGAAAGCCCCGGACCTGACAGACGCCGCCGGCCTGGACAAGCCCGGGCGGGTCATCGCCGTCAAGACCGGCACCACCGCCGACATCGTGGCCGCCAAGCGGTTCCCCAAGGCCACCATCAACCGCTACCAGGACGAGACCGCCTGCGCCGCCGACGTGGCCGCCGGCCGGGCCGACGCCTTCATCTACGACCAGATTTCCATCGCCAAGCACCAGAAGCAGCATCCCGAGACCACCAAGGCCCTGCTCACGCCCTTTACCTACGAGCCTTTCTGCATCGCCATGCAAAAAGGCGATTTCGACCTGTGGCAGTATGTCGAGATGTATATCGCCTCCATCAAGGCCGACGGCACCCTTGAGACCTTGCGCGCCAAGCATTTCAAGGACATCCTCGGCAAATGACGCCGCGCCGCCCCAATCCTGCCGGCCCTGTCCCGCGTGCGCGCGGCGACAGGGCCGCGCCATGCCCCGGCGACCACCCCACGTCGGCCGCCCGTGCCGCCGGCGCCGCCAACCGCCGCCTGTCTGGAGACGCCATGCCGCTTTGCCGCCGCTTCCTGACCGCCCTGCTGCTGCTGGGCCTGCTCGCCGCCCGGCCGCTGCCGGCGGCCGCCGACACCGAACAGGTGTTCGCCCACCTCTTCGTCGTGCCGACCGCCCTGGCCGACGGCTCAAGCGCCCTGGCCGCCGCTGCCGCCCTGGAGGCCTGGCTGGCCGAAACCTACGGCGGCTTCACCCGCCTGGGTGCCGGAGTCGGCGGCTGGAAAAACGAAACCGGCCAGGTCGAGACCGAGGCCAACGCCGTCTATCTGACCACGGCCCCGCGCGACGTGTCCAAAGACATCGCCGCCCGGCTGGCCGGGGATTTCGGTGTGCGCGTGCCCTACGTGCTGGTCCTGCCGGCCGGGGCGTTCACCGCCCCCAAGGGCCGATGATCGGACGGCCTTTGAAGACCTCCCGCCGCCCCCTGCTACCCGATGGACGCCTGCCCGCCGCTGCCCCGCGCCTTTTTCCGGAGTGTTGCTGACATGGCCCGTCTTGTCGTGCGTTTTGCCATCCTGGCCGTTCTGGCCGGCCTGTCCTGGCTGGTGCTGTCGCGCCTGCGCTACCATTGGGACTGGTCGGCGGTCTGGGCCTACCGGTCGATTTTCCTCGACGGTCTGGGCCTGACCCTGGCTGTGTCCGTGGTGGCCATCACCCTTGGGCTGTGTTTCGGCCTGCTTTCGGGTCTGGCCTCGGTGTCGGGCAACCTCGTGCTTTCGGAGCTGGCCGCCCTGTATGTGGGCGCTTTTCGTGGCACGCCGCTTCTGGTCCAGATCCTTATTTTCTACTTTTGCGTCGGCGTGGTGGTGCGGGTAGACAGCCCTTTTGTCATCGGCACATTCACCCTGTCGCTGTTTTCCGGGGCCTATATCTCGGAGATGGTGCGGGCCGGAGTGGAGTCCGTGGACCATGGGCAGTGGGAAGCGGCCATGTCCTCGGGCATGACCCGGGGGCAAGCCCTGCTCCACGTCGTGCTGCCCCAGGCGGCCCGGCGCATCGTGGCCCCGGTGACCGGCCAGTTCGTGTCGTGCATCAAGGATTCCTCGCTGCTGTCGGTCATCAGCCTGCGCGAGCTGACCAAGGCGGCCGAGGTCGTCAACGCCTCCACCTACCGCACCTTCGAGACCTATCTGCCCCTGGCCCTTTTGTACCTGCTGCTGACCTGGCCCCTTTCGCACTTGACCCGGCGTCTGGAAAGGGGAATACGGAACGGAATGCGAGAAACGCCGCGCTAACGCCGCCAGATCAAGGAGTTCGCCATGTCCGCCGACATCAAGGTCTATGCCCTGAGCACCTGCGTGCACTGCAAGCACGCCAAGGAATTCCTCGAGGAGAAGCACATCCCCTACGACTGCATCCACGTCGACTTCCTGAGCGGCGAGGAACGGACCCAGATCATGGACATCGTGCGCAAGCTCAATCCCGCCCTGTCCTTCCCCACCATCGTCATCGGCGACAAGGTCATCGTGGGATTTCGGCGCGACGAACTGCTGAGCATGCTGGAAAACTGCGGCAAATAACATGGACGCCCGAGAACTTTTCGAGAAGCTCGCTCCCCTCCAGGCGGCCAAGGGGTTTCACTTCAACCCCGACACGGCCATGGTTCTCGACCTCATGGCCGGGCTTTTGACCAACAAGGAACGCTACGGCTACATGGCCTGCCCGTGCCGGCTGGCTTCGGGGAAGTTCGAGCTGGACCGCGACGTGGTCTGCCCCTGCGAGTACCGCGCCCCGGACGTGGCCGAATACGGGGCCTGTTTCTGCGGCCTGTACGTGTCCGAGGCGGTGCGCGACGGCCAGGAGCCGTTGCCGGTTGTCCCGGAGCGCCGGCCGGTGGAAAAGACCCTGGCCGCCCTGGGCTAGGGACCCCCACGATAAAGCCCCCTTCTCCCTTTCGGGGGGTCCGGGGGCCTCAGGCCCCCGGCCGCCGGAGGCATCTTCTCTTTTCTTCCCTCTTCTTCTCTACAGCAACTTACCCACAACGCCCCAGACCGCCTCGGCCACGGCGTCCGGGGAAGGCGCGGCGTCGATGACGGCAAATCGCGCCGGCT
Organism: Solidesulfovibrio magneticus RS-1; assembly: GCF_000010665.1. Lineage (NCBI taxonomy): Bacteria > Pseudomonadati > Thermodesulfobacteriota > Desulfovibrionia > Desulfovibrionales > Desulfovibrionaceae > Solidesulfovibrio > Solidesulfovibrio magneticus. The sequence continues at coordinate 4,505,886 of NC_012796.1, forward strand.
CGGCAGCGGCCAGGGCGCGATACCCCGCCCGCACCCGCTGGTGGAACTCCAGGCGCTCGGCCTCGAAGCGGCCCTCGGCTTCGGCCGTGCCGGCGGCGGCGTTGCGCGAGGTGGCCCGGGTGAGGCCAATGGCCGGATCGAGATCAAGCAGCACGGTCAGGTCCGGGACGACGCCGGCGGCGGCCACGGCATTGAGGTTTTGCAGCAAGGTCGTGTCGAGTCCCCGGCCGTAGCCCTGGTAGGCCACGGTGGAGTCGGTGTAGCGGTCGCACACCACCACCTGTCCGGCGGCCAGGGCCGGCCGGATCACCTCGGCCACGTGCTGGGCCCGGTCGGCCAGATAGAGGAACAGCTCGGCCCGATCATCAAGGCCGGCGGTCTTTTGGGAGAGCAAAATGGCGCGCAGAGTCTGGCCCAGGAAGCAGCCGCCGGGCTGGCGGGTGCGGCAAACGGTCCGGCCGGCCGCTTCCAGGGCGGCGCAAAGCCGCGTCATCTGGGTGGACTTGCCCGAGCCTTCTACGCCTTCAAAGGTAACAAACACTGGTGGACGTCCTTTTCCTTGGGCTTGGCCGGCCGGGGCGCTTCGGGACGCGGCGCGCGCGGCGGATTGTAGAGGTAGCGCTCCAGGGTGCGAACGTAGGGCGACCAGCCCCCGGCCTCTTCCTCGTCGCCAAACACCCCGAAAATCTGGTTCATCTTGGCGTCGATGTTGTCGGCAAAATGCAGGGCAAAGGCCTCGGCGGTCTTGGGCCGGCGCGGCGAACCGAACTCGTATTCGCCATGGTGGGCCAAAAGGATGTGCTTGAAATGCAGGGCCAGTTCCGGCTCCACGCCGCTTTTTTTGAGGATCGGCTCCAGCAACTCCATGGCGATGACAATGTGGCCCAAAAGCCGCCCGGCGTCGGTGTAGTCGCGGCCAGGCCCGGACGTCAGCTCCCAGGCCTTGCCCAGGTCGTGGCAGACGGCGGCGGCGAGAAGCGTGTCGCGGTCCAGGGCCGGATAGCGGTCGCAGATGGAAAGGGCCAGCCGGGCCACGGCCAGGGTGTGCTCCAGCAGGCCGCCCCGGTAGGAATGGTGGACGCTCTTGGCCCCGGGGGCCTCGATGAGGCGCTCCCGGAATTCGGCCTGGCCGAGCACCTTGGCCGTGAACTTGCGCCAGGGCGCGTGGGCGATCTCGGCCCGGCACAGTTCCATGAGCTTTTCCAGCAGCACCTCGGGCGGCTCGGCGCTGGTGGGCACGAAAAGCGAGAGGTCCGGGACGTCGTCCTCGGGGGAGAGCACGGCCAGCCGCTCGATATTGACCTGCGGCCGGTCGCGGTAGGCCCCGACCTGGCCTTCCACCCGCACGAACTGGCCCGGGGCCAGATCGGCGTAGAGGCTGGCGGCCGGACTCCAGATCTTGGCCTCGATCTGGCCGGTGACGTCTTCCAGGACCAGCGTCCAAAACGGCCCGTTTTTCGCCTGGCCAAGCCGCGCGCCGCCGAGGCAAAACACCTCGGCCACGCCCTGGCCGGCGACAAGATCCTTGACGAAGATGTTCTTTTCCATGTGGGTAGGCGCGCGCCGGGTCATCGCGGGCGTTCTCGCCCGGTTGCGGCATCTTGGCCGGCGACGTTGCCCGGCCGGCCGGCGGTTGTCAACCGCCGCCGCCTTGGGCATAGTGCCCCGGCCGGAAATCCCGCCGGCAGGAGGCCTCATGCGCATTCTGCTCACCAATGACGACGGCATCCAGGCCGTCGGCATCCGCCATCTCTATAAAGGGCTTATCGACGCCGGCCACGACGTGCTGGTGGCCGCGCCCATTTCCGAACAGTCGGCCGTGGGCCACGCCATTACCATCGCTTCGCCGCTGCGGGTCAAGGAATTCGTGGAAAACGGCTTTCGGGGCCTTGGCGTGTCCGGCACCCCGGCCGACTGCGTCAAGCTCGCGCTCACCACGCTGATGCAGGACAAGCCCGACCTCGTGGTCTCGGGCATCAACGCCGGAGCCAACGTCGGCGTGGACATCCTCTATTCGGGCACGGTCTCGGCCGCCACCGAAGGGGCGCTCATGGGCTATCCGGCCGTGGCCGTTTCGGCCGACGACTTCGCCCCGGTCGATCTGCTGGAGCAGGGGGCCTACGTGGCCGACTTCATTGCCGGCCGGCCCTGGGAGGCCCTCGCCCCGCGCACCGTGCTCAACCTCAATTTTCCCAAGCGGCCCATTGCCGAAACCCTGCCCCTGGCTCTGTGTCCGCCCACCCAGGCCGTGTACAACGACTGGTACGTCACCAGGCAAGACCCGCGCGGCCGCGACTACCACTGGCTCACCGGCGTCATTCCGCCCGAAGCCCTGACCCCGGACAGCGACCGGGCGCTTCTCACCAAGGGGCACATCACCCTGACGCCCCTGCGCTTCGAACTGGCCGATGCGGCCGCCATGGCCAGCCTGGCCGCCCGTTTGGGGCTGCGAACCGATGTTTGACGGTTGCATTTTTCCGTCGATCCGGCATATCAACATCGTAAGAAACAACGTCCCAGACGCGGGCCACACTTGATCAGCAGCACCGACAACACCGCCGTCGTCTTCGGGCACACTGCGCCACGCAAAGCGCACCGCCTTTCCGGAACCGGCATGAATATCCTCATCGTCGATGACTCCGACTCCTCACGGCTGCTGCTGTCCACCATCCTCAAGGGAGCCGGATACGTCGATCCCCTGTGCGCCGGTTCGGCCGGCGAAGCGCTCACGCTCCTCGACGAGCGCTGCCAGGGCGGCGAAGCCCCGGACATCGACCTCATCCTCATGGACGTGGTCATGCCCGACATGGACGGCATCGACGCCACGCGCCTGATCAAAGCCGACTCCAGGCTGCGCGACATCCCCATCATCATCGTCACGGTCAAGGACGAGGCGGCCAGCCTGGAGCGCGCCTTCGAAGCCGGGGCCATGGATTTTCTGGCTAAGCCCGTCAACAGCATGGAACTGCGCGCCCGGGTGCGCTCGGCCCTTCGCCTCAAGGAGGAGATGGACCAGCGCAAGGCCCGGGAACGCGAACTCGAAGCGCTCACCCGCAAATTCGAACAGCTCTCCAACCAGGACGGGCTGACCGGCGTGCCCAACCGCCGCTGTTTCGAAGATGCCTTCCGCAAGGAATGGCTGCGCTCGCGCCGCGACGGCACGCCGCTTTCGGCGCTGATGATCGATATCGACTGCTTCAAGCTCTACAACGACACCTACGGCCACCTGCAAGGCGACCTGTGCCTGCGCCGGGTGGCCGAAGCCATCGTCGAAGCCCTCAAGCGCCCCGGCGACTTCGCCGCCCGCTACGGCGGCGAGGAGTTCGTGACCCTGCTGCCCGGCACCGATCTGGCCGGAGCCCTGTCCATCGCCGGCATCATCCGGGGCAACGTCCGGGCCGCCAACATCGAACACGCCAGCTCCCCCGTCGCCGACATCGTCACCGTCAGCATCGGCATCTCCGGCGTGGTTCCCAACATGGACCTGGAACCCGAAACCCTGCTCGCCGCCTCGGACGCCGCCCTCTACCAAGCCAAATCCGCCGGCCGCAACCGCGTCGAAGTGCGGCCGCCGTTGTAAGTAAGTAAGTAAGTAAGTAAGAAAGAGAAGAATGCCTCCGGCGGCCGGGGGCCTGAGGCCCCCGGCCCCCCATATGGGCCCAATGCGAAACGGCCGTCCCGAAGGGGACGGCCGTTTCACGTTGCGCTGGGGTGACGCCGGCTACGGCGTAGTCACCAGCCGCATGATGTCGGCCGGAGTGCGGTTGTTTTCCAGCGCCAGCTCCTCAAAGCTCATGTCGCCAAAGGCCGTGATGCGATGCCGGCCCAGACGCTGCACGGCCACGGACAGCGGGATGTCGTATTCGCGGCAAAAGCTTTGCAACATCATCTTTTCCAAGCCCGGCGGCGGCGTCACGGGTGCGGCCGGGGCGGCATGGGCCGGCGGCTGGGTCGGGGCGTAGCCGGGCGCGCCGCCCGGAACCGCCGGCGCATAGCCCGGCGTTGCCGGCGTATACCCCGGCGTCGCGGTCGCGCCGCTCGGAGGCATCGGCGCATAGCCCGGAGCCTGATAGCCCGGCGTTGCAGGCGCATGGCCCGTGGCCGGCGGCTGGTAGCCCGGAGCGGCCGATTGCGGATAGCCGGGGGCAGGTGGTTGCTGAGCCGGGGCGTAGCCAGGAACCGGCGGCTGGGCCGGCGACGGGGCCGAAGCGGCCGGCTGGGGCTGATAGGCTGGTTGCGGCGATACGGGGGCCTGGGCCGGCTGGCCTGTTTGGGTCGGCGCGGCCGGAGCCGGGGCGGCAGGCGTTGGTTGGGCGGGCGGCAGGGACGGAGCAGCGGCCGGCGCGGACGTGGCCGGCTCCGTCGGGGTCGCCACTTCCACGGCCACCGAAGCCGGGGCCTTGTCGGAACGCAGCGCGTCGTAGACGGCAATGGGCAACACGTTGCTGGCCTTGGCGATCTCGGCCAGGGTCCAGGCAGGCTGGGCCTTGAACCCGGACGTGGACAACCGGCCCAGCACTTGGGCCAGATCCAGGCCGTACTCCTCGCAGATGTCGGACAGCTTGCGCCGCCCAAGCCCCGGCGGCGGCTCCTTGGGCAGGCCGGCGACCGTGGTCGTGCCGCCCGACGGCTCCATGACCATTTTCAGCGCCTCGAACACGCCACCCGGAGCCACCCGGTTTTGCCGGGCGATCTCGGCCAGGGTCAGGTCGCCGCTGTCGGCCTTGATGTTTTTCAGCCGCAACAGCGCCAGCGCCTTTTCCGTGTCCATGCCCATGCGCCGGGCGAAATCGGCCAGGGTCGAGCGCTCGGCCAGGGCATAAGGCGGCTCGCCGTACGTTTCGGCGGCCCGTTCCTGGAGATGGTCGGCCAGTCGCGCCAGTTGGGCCATGGGCGGCGCGCCGGCCAGGGCGGCGGCAAACAGGCCTACCACCAGGATGCCTCCGGCGAAAAAAGGCTTGGTGAAAACGATCACCATGCCGTCGTCGTCGCGCAGGTGGTCGAGGAAAGCGTCGGCATGAAGCATGGCGTGGACGAGGCCGGCGGCGACCACCAACAAGCCCATGGCCAGATGCGCCCCTTCCCAGGCCTGGCGCGACAGGCCGAGAAAGCCCCAGTCCGCCCAGGAAGCCACCCGGGCTGGCGGGGCCGTGAACATCACCAACCCCGAGACCAGGACGAAAAACAGGCCAAAGAACAAAACCAGGGTGACGGTTTTTTTCAGCATTCAGGAACTCCGTGGCCCGGCTGAGAACCGGTCCCGTCGTGTTGCCGGCCATCTAGCACGGCTTGGCCGCTTTGCCCATCCCTGCCGCGCCGACCTCCCGGCCGCCCTTCTGTTGACGGGACCTTGCGCATACGCTACCTCCCGGCCCACCCGGCAACAGGTCACGCCTGGCCCGGGTCCCCCAAGACACTACGCCACACGCCGGCCGGGGCCTCCCCGCCCGGGCGTCCGGAGTCCCCATGAGCACCATCGTCACCCGCTTCGCCCCAAGCCCCACCGGCTACCTGCATATCGGCGGCGCGCGCACGGCCATCTTCAACTGGCTCTTGGCCCGCCACTTCGGCGGCACCTTTCTTTTGCGCATCGAGGACACCGATCTCCAGCGCTCCCAATCCGACATGACCCAGTCGATCCTGGACGCCATGGAGTGGCTGGGCCTGGACCACGACGGCGAGATCACCTACCAGAGCCAGCGCTTCGATTTATATAATGAATACATCGACAAGATGCTGGAGACCGGCCACGCCTACTGGTGCTCGTGCTCGCCCGAGGAAGTCGAGGCCATGCGTGAAGAGGCTCGGCAAAAGGGGCTTAAGCCCAAATATTCCGGCCGCTGCCGCGAAGCCGGCCTCGGCCCCGGCCCGGGCCGGGTGGTGCGCCTCAAGGCCCCGGTCACCGGGGCCACCCTGGTCGACGACATGGTCAAGGGGCCGGTGTCCATCGACAACGCCGAACTCGACGACATGGTGCTGCGCCGGGGCGACGGCTCGCCCACCTACAACCTGGCCGTGGTGGTGGACGACGCCACCATGGGCGTCACCCACATCATCCGGGGCGACGACCATTTGAACAACACCCCGCGCCAGATCCTCATCTACAAGGCCCTGGGCTTCGACCTGCCCCGCTTCGGCCACGTGCCCATGATCCTCGGGCCGGACAAGAAAAAGCTCTCCAAGCGCCACGGGGCCACGGCCGTCATGGAATACGAGGTCGAGGGCTTTTTGCCCGAGGCCATGTTAAACGGTCTGGTGCGCCTGGGCTGGGCCCACGGCGACCAGGAGATCTTTTCCCGCGAGGAGCTGGTGTCGCTTTTCACCGCCGACAACCTCGGCTCCTCGGCCGCCGTGTTCGACAAGGCCAAGCTCCTGTGGCTCAACGCCCATTATATCAAGGAAAGCCCGGCCTCGCGCCTGGCCGTGCTGTTAAACGCCTTCCTGGAGCGCCGGGGTTTCGACAACCTCGACCTGGACTATCTGGCCCGCATCGTGCCCCTGCTCCAGCCCCGGGCCCAAACCATGGCCGAGATGGCCGAGAAGGCCGAATGCTTTGTGGTGGCCGACGAGGCGCTGGTCTACGACATGGCGGCGGTCAAGAAGTTCTTCACCGACGAGGTGCGGGGCCATCTGGCCCATCTGCGCGAACTGCTGGCCGGGCTGTGCTGCTTCAACCACGCTTCCATGGAGGCGGCGGTGGCCGGCTATCTGGAAGAACGCGAACTGAAGTTCAAGCTGGTGGCCCAGCCCCTGCGCGTGGCCGTCACCGGCGTCACGGCCAGCCCCGGCCTGTTCGAGACCATCGAGGTGCTGGGCCGCGAGCGCGCCCTGGCCCGCCTGGACCGGGCGCTGTCGCTGTAGGTTCCGGCCGATCCGACCGTTAGCCCCTGCCGCGCCCCCGCGCGGCAGGGGCTTTTTGCTGGCGTCAAGGCCGGCAGGCGCGGCGGCCGGCCTTGACGCCCCTCCGGGATGTACATAGCTATGATGCATGTACAACAAGGAGCCGGCCATGATCGTCACCGCCACCGAACTGCGCAAAAACCTTTTCGCCATTTTCGACCAGGTCTCCCGGGGCGAAACGGTGGTGGTCACGCGCGGCGGCCGGCCCGTGGCCCGGGTCTGCCCGGCCGGCGAGGGAGCCCCTCAGGCTCCGGCCGACTGGCGCGCCGCCATGACCCGCCGGCCGCGCCTGACCGCGCCGGCCGAGGAAGCCTTCGCCCCCCTGGACGACCTGTGGGCGGACAAGGCGTGAAGCGCTATCTCCTGGACACCCACGCCTTGGTGTTCTGGAGCCTGGGCGAAGGCCTGTCGCCGCGTTTCGCCGCCCGCCTCGACCGGCTGTGCCGGGCCGGACGGCTGGCCGTATCGGCGGTGTCCTTCTGGGAGACGGCGCTTCTGGCCCAGAAGGGGCGCATCGAACTGCCCGACGTGGCCGGCTGGAAAGACGAACTGGTGCGCGCCTCGGGCCTGGCCGTACTGACCCCGGACGCCGACGTGATGATCGCCTCGGCCCTGCTCCCGCCCCTGCACAAGGACCCCATGGACCGCCTCATCGTGGCCCACGCCCTGGCCGAGGGCGCGGTGCTGGTCAGCCGCGACGCCCTGGTGCGCCGCTACCCCGTCCCCACCCTCTGGCTGGACTGAGCCTCGGCCTCGCCCGCCGCGCCATTGCCTCGCGCCGCCGCGCGGGGTAGGCTCGCCATACCCGCCCCATCCGGGCAATCCCTCCCCTTGGAGTCCCCATGTCTTCCGTCGCCTTCGAACTCGCGGCCGTTTTGGCCCTTATCCTGGCCAACGGCTTTTTCGCCATGGCCGAGATGGCCCTGGTCGCCTCGCGCAAGGCCCGGCTCGACGCCCTGGCCGAGGCCGGCAGCCGCCGGGCCAAGGCCTGCCTGCTCCTTTTGGCCCAGCCCGAGGCCTTTCTCTCCACCGTGCAAATCGGCATCACCCTGGCCGGGGTGCTGGGCAGCGCCTACGGCGGCGCGACCCTGGCCCCGGCCCTGGCTGCGGCCCTGGCCGACATGCCGCTGCTTGCCCCCTACGCCGAAACCCTGTCCCTGGCCTGCGTGGTGGTCCCCATCGCCTTTTTGACCCTCATTCTTGGCGAACTCGTGCCCAAGCGCCTGGCCCTGGCCCGGCCCGAAACCCTGGCCCTGGCCGCCGCGCCGGTCATGAACGGCCTGCTCGTGCTGTGCCGCCCGGCGGTCTGGCTGCTCGGGGTCGCCACCCGGGGCGTGCTGCGCCTGCTGGGCCTTGGCGGCGAGGCCGGGCCGTCGGTGACCGAGGAGGACATCCGGGGGCTGCTTCTGGAAGGCCGCCGCCACGGGGTCATCGAGGACGCCGAGCACGACATCATGGAGCGCCTGCTGCGTCTGGCCGACCGGCCGCTCGGCGTCATCATGACCCACCGTTCCCGGGCCGACTGGCTGGACGTCGCCCAGGACGAGGAAGCGCTTTTGGAAAAACTCCTGGCCAGCCCCCACACCCGCTTTCCGGTCTGCCGTGGCGATTTTTCCGACGTGCTCGGGGTGGTGCGGGCCAAGGACGTGCTGGCCGGGCGCATCCGCGACGGCCGCCTGGACGTGGCTGGCCACACGGCCCCGGCCCACTTCCTGCCCGAAACCATGCGGGGGCTGGACCTCTTGGCCGCTTTTCGCGACACCCCGGGCCTGAAGCTCGCTTTGGTGGTGGACGAATACGGCGACGTGGTGGGGGTGGTGACAGCGGCGGACGTGTTCGCCGACATGGTGGGGGATCTGGCCGGCCTGGGCGGCCCGGCCGAGGCGGCCATCGCCCGGCGCGCCGACGGTTCGCTTCTGGTGGACGCGTCCACGCCCATGGATGAGGTGGCGGCGGCGCTGGGTTTGCCGCGCCCCTGGCCCGAGGAATTCGCCTCAGGCACCCTGGCCGGCTTCGTGCTGGAGCACCTGGGCCATATCCCGGCCATGGGCGAAAGTTTTACCGCCCACGAGGCCGTCTTCGAGGTGGTGGACATGGACGGACGGCGCATCGACCGGGTATTGGTCGTGCCGCCGTCCGAGGAAGAAGAGGGGGCCTAGCCATCCGTCCCGTAAAACAAAGGCGGCAGGAGGCCTCCGGCGGCTGGGGGCCTGAGGCCCCCAGACCCCCCGCCTGCAGAAAAGGGGAAAGGGGGAGCGGCTTCCGGGCGGGCGGCTACTTGCGGCGGATGTTGTAGACGCCCCGGCCCTCGGCCACGTGTTCGTCCGGGCTGCCCTCGGACCACAGCGCCACCTGGGCGTTGCCCACGCGGTTGCCCAGAAGGCGCACCGTGGCTTCGGCGTAGAGATCGCGGGCCGTGGCCGGGCGCAGGTAGTCCACGCGCAGGTCGATGGTGGCGATGCGGTCGTCGAGGGCGCAACGCGTCCACACGGCGAACCCGGCGCAGACGTCGGCCAGGGTGGAGATGACGCCGCCGTGGATGGCCGGCCGGCGCGCGTCGCCGATGAGGTCCTCGCGGAAGGGGATGAAAAGCCGCACCCGGCCTTCGACGATCTCGGCCACGCGGATGCCGAGCATTTTTTGAAACGGCAGCCCGTTTTCGATGAGATCGGCCAGCACCTTGAAGTCCATTTTTTCTCCTTGCAGCGCCCGCTGCGAAGCCGTCCCGAGGCGGGACGTCCTCAGCCCAGCGGGCCGAACGCTCATCCAGCCCGCAACCGCCAGCCGGCATGGGAAGCGCCACGCAAAAAGGGCGATCCGCCCGGCGGACCGCCCTTGAAAGAAGGCAGGGGTCGGCGAAAGCCCTAGGCGTGTTTGGCCACGGGCTTGACCACCGCGCCGGAACGCAGGCAGCGGGTGCACACGGTGACGGTCTTCACCTCGCCCGAGGGCAGCTGGGCGCGCACGCTGACGAGGTTGGGCTCGAAACGGCGTTTGCTCTTGTTGTTGGCGTGGCTGACGTTGTTGCCGGACTGGGGCTTTTTGCCGCAATGATCGCAAATCTTGGCCATGATGGGTTCCTCCGGAAATCGATTCGCGCGGCGGCGCGACCCCTTCCGGGGCCTAGGCCAAGGCGCGTTTTTTCACAGTGACGCAAAGAATTTTGTGAGGTACATGGGAAGGAAGACCTTGGCAAGCTTTTTCTTGACAAGACGACGGCCAGGGACTAGCACACTCTTCTTCGCGAGGGAAACTCATGTCCGAATTATGGCTCGACATCACTGACATCCCGGCAAGTGGCCGGGAATTTTCATTTTCCGACCAGAGCCTGTGGACCGGCCCGATCGCGGAATTTGCCCTGCCCTACCGTCTGGACCTCCCGGGAACCGGCCTTGCCGCCGCATTCACCGTGACGCCCCAGGGCCGGGGCGTGCTCGTGGCCGGAACGCTGTCCGGCAAGACGGTCACCCCGTGCGACCGCTGCGCCGAGGACGTGACCCTGGACGTGGCCACGCGCTTCGACCTGTTCGAGGACGCGCCCCTTGAGGGCGAGAAATCCCTCGAACCGGGGCTTCTGCGCCGCCGGGGCAAGGTGCTGGAACTCGACGCCGGCAGCTTGTTGTGGGAACAGTTCCTGCTGTCCCTGCCGGTCAAGCCCCTTTGCGACGAGAACTGCCAGGGGCTTTGTCCCAGCTGCGGCAAACGCCTGGCCGACGGCCCTTGCGGCTGCCAGGCCGAGACCGGCGATCCCAGGCTCGCCGTGCTGCGCAATTTGAAGGTTCCGCGCGGCTCCAACTAGGCAATGTCGCCTGGTTGTCGCGCGTTTTTGACCTGATATGACCAAAATAAAGGATGCGAGGTAATCGCCATGGCCGTCCCCAATAGAAAAATCTCCAAGTCCCGCAAAGGCATGCGCCGCGCCCACGACCACGTTCCGGTTCCGTCCGTGGTGCTGTGCTCCTGCGGCGAGCCGACCCTGCCCCACCGCATCTGCCCGAGCTGCGGCACCTACCGCGGCCGCCAGATGCTGCGGAAGGACGATGCCGAATAACAAGCCGCGTATCGCCGTGGACGCCATGGGCGGGGACTTCGGTCCCCGCATGGTTGTCCCCGGCGCGCTGCACGCCGCCAAGGCCGGCCAGGCGGAAGTCATCCTCGTCGGCGACCAGGACGCCATCGCGGCGGAACTGTCGCGTCGCGACGTGAAAGGGCTTCCGGTTTCCGTGGTGCATGCCTCCCAGGTGGTGGAGATGGACGAAAAACCTTCCGAGGCCATGCGCCGCAAGAAGGATTCCTCCATCCAGGTGGCCTGCAACCTCGTGCGCGACGGCGCGGCCGACGGACTCATCTCCGCCGGCCATTCCGGCGCGACCCTGGCCTGCGCCATGTTCACCATCGGCCGGGTGCCCGGCGTGGAACGGCCGGCCATCGCCACCTTCCTGCCGTCCGAGCGCTCCCACACCGTCATCGCCGACGTGGGGGCCAACGTGGACTGCAAGCCCTTCCACCTGCTCCAGTTCGGCGTCATGGCCTCGGTTCTGGCCAAGACCATGCTCGGCCGGGAGAACCCGGTGGTGGCGCTTTTGTCCAACGGCGAGGAAAAGGGCAAGGGCAACCAGCTGGCCAAGGAGACCTTCGATCTCCTGCGGGCCAGTTCGCTCAATTTCGTCGGCAACATCGAGGGCCGCGACCTGTTCGCCGGCAACGTGGACGTCGTCGTGTGCGACGGATTCGTCGGCAACGTGGTCATCAAGGAAGCCGAAGGGCTGGCCTCGTCCATGGGCCGCGTGCTCAAGGGCGAGCTGCGCCGGGGCTTTTTCGGCCAGATCGGCACCATGCTGGCCCTAAACGCCCTCAAACGCTTCGCCCGGCTCATGGACTACACCGAATACGGCGGCGCGCCGCTCATGGGCCTGCGCGGCAGCTGCCTCATCTGCCACGGCGCTTCCAACGCCAAGGCCATGGCCAGCGCCGTGCGCATGGCCGCCCGGTTCGTGGCCATGGAAGCCAACTCCCACCTCTCCGAGGCCGTGGCCGCCAACATCGACCTGACCGGCCCCCGCCGCCAGGCCGCCAACGAACAACGCTAGACGGTTTCCCCCACCATGACGCACACCGCCCGCATCCGAGGCATGGGTTATTACGCGCCTGAAAAGGTGCTCACCAACGCCGACCTCGAAAAGCTCGTCGAGACTTCCGACGAGTGGATCACCACCCGCACCGGCATCAAGGAGCGCCACATCGCCGCCCCCGGCGAGACGGTCAGCGACATGGCCGCCCAGGCCGCCAAGGCCGCACTGGCCGACGCCGGCCTTGAGGCCGATGAGCTCACCCACATCTTTCTCTACACCGTCACCCCGGACTTCTACACCCCCTCCGCCGCCTGCCTGATGCAGGAAAAGCTCGGCATCCGGGGCAAGGTGGCCCAGGACGTCAACGCCGCCTGCTGCGGCTACATCTACGGTCTGGAGATGGCCCGGGCGGTCATCGCCCTGCGCCCCGAGTCCAAGGTGCTGGTGGCCGCCGCCGAGGTGCTGACCTCGCGCACCAACTGGGCCGACCGGCGCACCTGCGTGCTTTTCGGCGACGCCGCCGCCGCCTGCGTGGTCACGGCCGACGAACCGCCCCTGGGCAAGGCCGCCGTGGTCGACGCCCTGCTGTCCAGCGACGGGTCGCTGGGCCATCTGCTCACCATCAAGGGCGGCGGCTCGGGCCATCCCTACAAGCTCGGCGACGTCATCGACGAAGATTTCTTTTTGCAGATGAACGGCCCCGAGGTCTTCAAGCACGCCGTGCGTTCCATGGCCGGCGTCGGGCGCGACCTCATGGCCGCCAACGGCCTGACCCGCGACGACATTGATCTGTTCATTCCGCACCAGGCCAACCTGCGCATCATGGAAGCCGTGGCCAAGAAACTTGAGTTCGGGCCGGAAAAAATCATGTCTACCGTGGCCCGCTTCGGCAACACCTCGGCCTCCACCATCGGCATCGCCCTGGTCGAAGCCAGGAAGGCCGGCCGTATCCCGGTCGGCGGCAAGGTGCTGCTCGGCGCTTTCGGCGGCGGCTTCACCTGGGGAGCGGCCCTGCTCCAGTTCTAACCAGGCGGCCCGACACGACGTTTTGGCGTCGCGCCGGAACAAGCACGCCGGGAAACGGCCGGCCGCCGAGGCCGGCCGCGCGCCAGCCCCAGGCACCGGCGCGCAAAGACATTTGCCCAGGCCGGGCGTTTCGGCTACGTTGCGCCCTGTCTGCCGCGGCCCGGCTCGGGCCGGCCGGGACGTCACGTCCCCGGAACTCTCGCAACCATCGCGTCGCGCGCCCGCAAGCTTTTGGCGCGCCAAGGAGCACCCGTCTATGTCCACGGCTCTCGTCACCGGAGGTTCCCGAGGCATCGGCGCGGCCGTGGCCAAGCGCTTGGCCGCCGACGGCTTCGACGTCATCATCACCTACGTGAGCAAGCCCGAGGCCGCCGCCGCCGTGGTCGCGGACATCGCCGCCGCCGGCGGCAAGGCCAACGCCCTGGCCCTGGACACCGGCGACGCCGCCGCCGTGACCGCCTTTTTCGCCGAACACCTGAAGGGCGTCGATCTCCATGTGCTGGTCAACAATGCCGGCATCACCCGCGACGGCCTTATCATGCGCATGAAGGACGAGGACTTCGCCGACGTCATCCGCGTCAACCTCGTCGGCGCGTTCACCTGCCTGCGCGAGGCGGCCAAGATCATGATCAAGCGCCGGGCCGGACGCATCGTCAACATCACTTCCGTGGTGGGCCAGTCCGGCAACGCCGGCCAGGCCAACTACGCCGCGGCCAAGGCCGGGCTCATCGGCCTGACCAAGTCCGCCGCCCTGGAGCTTGCCGCCCGCAATATCACGGTCAACGCCGTGGCCCCGGGCTTTGTGGAAACCGACATGACCGCTGTTTTGTCCGATGCCGTCAAGGCGTCCTTTGCCGAACGCATCCCCTTGAAGCGCGCCTGCGCCCCCGGGGAAATCGCCGCTGCCGTCAGCTACCTGGCCAGCGACGACGCCGGGTACGTCACCGGCCAGGTGCTCGGCCTAAACGGCGGCATGTACATGTAACAAAAAATACGGCCTTGCTTGGAGGAAACCATGTCTGTCGCTGAAAAAGTCAAAGAGATCATCGTGGATCAGCTCGGCGTCGATGCCGCTGAAGTCAACCCGGACGCCAAGTTCGTGGACGACCTGGGCGCCGACTCCCTGGATCTGACCGAGCTCATCATGGCCATGGAAGAGGAGTTCGGCGTCGAAATCTCCGACGAGGACGCCCAGCAGATCCAGAAAGTCCAGGACGCCATCTCCTTTATCGAAAAGAAAAAGGGCGAGTAAGCCCCAAACGCCCAGTCGGGCCGGGGCGGGACACGCGTTGTCCGCCCGCCCCGGTTCGCGGACGGATGCGCCATGACCTTAAATCGGGTAGTCGTCACCGGCCTTTCGGCCATCACCCCCATCGGCAATGACCTGGCCACCAGCTGGGCCAATCTGGTCGCCGGCGTCTCGGGCGCGGCCCCCATCACGCGCTTTGACGCCTCGGCCTTTGACACGCGCTTTGGCTGCGAAGTCAAAAACTTCGACGAAAAGCCGTATATCGCGGCCAAGCTGGCCAAGCGCCTGGACCGTTTCACCATTTACGCCCTGTCCGCCGCCATGATGCTCATGGAGGACGCGGGCTGGAAGATCCCCGCCGATGAAGCGGAGCTCGTCTCCGTCATCGTCGGTTGCGGCATGGGCGGCATCGAGACCCTCGAAGCCACCCACACCAAGCTCCTGGAACAGGGGCCGTCGCGCATTTCGCCCTTTTTCATCCCGACCATGATCGCCAACATGGCCGCCGGCCAGATCTCCATCGCCACCGGCGCGCGCGGCTCCAACGTCTGCACCACCTCGGCCTGCGCCTCGGGACTGCACGGCATCGGCTACGCCTACTCCGACATCAAGCTCGGACGGGCCGTGGCCGCCATCTGCGGCGGCGTCGAATCCACCATCACGCCCCTGGCCGTGGGCGGATTCAACGCCCTCAAGGCCCTGTCCACCCGCAACGACGATCCCACCAAGGCCTCGCGTCCCTTCGACGCCGGCCGCGACGGCTTCGTCATCGGCGAGGGCTGCGGCCTGCTGCTGCTGGAATCCCTGGAGCATGCCCAGGCTCGCGGGGCACGCATCCTGGCCGAAGTGGCCGGGTTTGGCGCGTCAGGCGACGCCTACCACATGACCGCCCCGCCCGAGGACGGCTCCGGCATGGCCCTGGCCATGAAGGGCGCCCTGCGCGAGGCCGGCATGGCCCCGACCGAAATCGCCCACATCAACGCCCATGGCACCTCCACGTCGCTCAACGACGCCTGCGAGACCACGGCCATCAAGTCGTTGCTGGGCGAGCACGCCTACAAGGTGCCCATCACCTCCAACAAGTCGATGATCGGGCATTGCCTGGGCGCGGCCGGCGGCATCGAGTCGGTCGTCAGCGTCAAGACCATCGTGGAGGGCGTCATCCCGCCCACCATCAATTACGAGACGGCCGATCCGGCCTGCGACCTGGACTGCACGCCCAACGTGGCGCGCAAGCAGGCCGTGGCCAACGTGTTGTGCAATTCCTTCGGGTTTGGCGGCACCAACGCCAGCCTGCTCTTCAAGGCCTTCGCCCAATAGCCCCGGACCGGGCCGGCCCGGTCCCAGTAGCCGCCGACGGGGGGACGCTCGCACGCCGGGCCTCCCCCCGAACGCGTTCAAAGGAGGACGCTCCATGGAAGAACTGCTCATCGCCGACCCCGAAGTCGGCCGGGCCGTGTGCCTGGAAATCGACCGCCAGACCGGCAAGCTCGAAATGATCGCTTCGGAGAACTTCGTCTCCGTGGCCGTGCGCCAGGCCCAGGGCAGCGTGCTCACCCACAAGTACGCCGAAGGCTACCCGGGCAAGCGCTACTACGGCGGCTGCGAATACGTGGACATCGCCGAGGATCTGGCCCGGGACCGGGCCAAGACGCTGTTCGGGGCCGAGTACGCCAACGTCCAGCCCCATTCCGGCTCCCAGGCCAACATGGCCGTCTATTTCGCGGCCATGCAGCCCGGCGACACCCTGCTCGGCATGGACCTGTCCCACGGCGGCCACCTCACCCACGGCTCGCCCGTGAACTTTTCCGGCAAGCTCTTCAACATCGTGTTCTACCACGTGAAGAAGGAAACCGGCACCATCGACTACGACGAGGTCGAGCGTCTGGCTAAGGAGCACAAGCCCAAGGTCATCGTGGCCGGGGCCAGCGCCTATCCGCGCATCATCGACTTCGCCCGCTTCCGGGCCATCGCCGACGAGGTCGGGGCCAAGCTCGTGGTGGACATGGCCCACATCGCCGGTCTGGTCGCCGCCGGCTGCCATCCCTCGCCCATTCCCCACGCCCACTACACCACCTCGACCACCCACAAGACCCTGCGCGGCCCGCGCGGCGGCCTTATCCTGTCCAGCGAGGACAACGGGAAGACGCTGAATTCCCAGATCTTCCCCGGCATCCAGGGCGGCCCGCTCATGCACGTCATCGCGGCCAAGGCCGTGGCCTTTGGCGAGGCCTTGAAGCCCTCCTTCAAGCTCTACCAGCAGCAGGTGGTGAAGAACTGCCAGGCCCTGGCCAAGGGGCTTCTCGCCCACGGCTTCGATCTGGTGTCCGGCGGCACGGACAACCACCTCGTGCTGGTCGATCTGACCAACAAGGACGTCACGGGCAAGGACGCCGAACACGCCCTGGATCTGGCCGGCATCACGGTCAACAAGAACACCGTGCCCTTCGAGACCCGCTCGCCCTTTGTCACCTCGGGCGTGCGCATCGGCACGGCGGCCCTGACCACGCGCGGCTTCACCGAAGCTGACATGGAAAAAGTCGTGACCTGGATCGACGCGGCCATCAAGGCTGTGGGCAACGAGACGCGCCTGGACGAAATCCGCAAGGAAGTCGAGCCGTTCGCCAAGAGCTTCCCGCTTTTTGCCTATTAGCGTTACGCGATTCAAGCGGCCTTGGGCCGCAAAAAACGCCGGGAGGGGCTGCCTTCCCGGCGTTTTTGTTTTGGGGGATGCCTCCGGCGGCCGGGGGGATGATCCCCCCGGACCCCTGCAACGGGAAACAGGGCCTCAGGCGACGTGTCGCGCGCGGGAGGCAACATCGCGTACAGCGACCCTAGACCGCCACGTCGCCGTCCAGGCAGCGGCGCAGCAATTCGGGATAGCTCCAGACCGGCAACACCCCTTCCCCGGCCGCGCGCAGCCCCGGATTGCAGCCCGAGCAGGCGCACACCAGCGCCGCCGCGCCGGTTTCCTTGGCTGCGGCCATGATGCCGCCCGCCTGGGTCTTGCAGCATTTGTTGGCCGGCAGGTCGATGACCGTCAGCCCGTCCACGCCGTCCAGGAACCGGCGGTAGCGGCCCCAGTCGAAACGCGTCGTGGGGTACTGGCTGCGGGTGGAGGTGTGGCAGCCCTCGAAATAGGCCACTGTCACAGGCGGCACGGCCAACCGGCGGCCGGCGGCCTCAAGGGCGTCGAGCAAGGCGTCGCTGACGTAGACGCCGGGCAGGCCCTCGCCTTGTTGGTAGTTGGCCAGGGCCACGTGGGCGCAGCCGGAGCAGCAAAAGACCTGCCGTTTGCCGCCCTTGGCCGCCGCCTTGGCGGCGTTGGCGGCCAGCCAGCCGCGTATTTTCGCCTCGACCTCGGCCCGGCGCTGCCCGGCCTGGTGCACCAGGGGCAGGCCGCAGCAGTCCTCGGCCGGCAGCCACGTGTGGGACACGCCCAGACGCTTAAACAGCGCCACGACGTCTTTGACGATGTAGGGCGTGCTGAAGGGGCGGTAGCAGCCGAAGAGGAGCACCTCGTCGCCGGTCGGCGCGGGCTGGCCCAGGCCCAGGGCGGCCAGCAGCTGATTGCGGGCGACGCGCCCCGTGGCGTGGCTGCCGCAAGCGTCCACGGCGGCAAGCTGCTGGTCGAGGTCGCGGCCGTCGGCCCCGGTCAGCACCCAGGCGGCGACTTTTTTCGGGCGGATTTCCTGCGTCATGGCGTACGTCTCCTGCGGGAAGTGGGCGGCGCGGCGAAAGGGCGCGCCGGTTGGTTCGCCCCTTGTACGGGGCGGCGGGGCAAACGGCAACGCGGCGATGCGCCGTGAAATTCAGCCCGCGACAGCCTCTTCATGCCGCCTGCGGCTGTCCAATACTCGGTCCAGATTGGTCTCGATCCAGTCTTTGAGAGCGGCCACCCGCTGCGCGATCTCATGGCCCATGGGGGTGAGGCTGTATTCCACGAATGGGGGCACCACGGGATACGACACACGCCGTACGAAACCGTCTTCCACCAGGGCCTTAAGGCTTTGGGCCAACATCTTCTCGCTGACCCCGCCCATTCTGCGCCGCAGTTCGCTGAACCGGTGCGTCCCGTCGAGCAACGATACCAGGATGAGCACGCCCCACCGACTGCTCACATGGGTGAGAATTTCCCTGGAAGGGCATGGAATCGCGAAGACATCCCCCCTGACGATTCGTGCGCTCGGGGCGTCCGTCTCGGCTGAAGGCGGCGGTGTTTTCATATTTCCCTTACTTACTTTTTTGTGTGTACTTCCTTCCCGAAAGCAAGGTGCATATAGGGTTTGCATCTCGATTCGCAACCCCTCACTGGAGCAATACCATGATCGCCATCACTGGAGCCACCGGCCAACTCGGCCGCCTCGTCATCGCGAAATTGTTGGAGTCCGTACCCGCAAACGAACTCGTCGCCGTGGTGCGAACCCCGGACAAAGCGGCTGATCTGACCGCCCTTGGCGTGCAGGTGCGCCGAGGCGACTACACCCGGCCCGAGACTCTCGCCGACGCCTTGGCGGGAGTGGACAAGCTGTTGCTCATTTCCTCAAGCGAGGTAGGGCAGCGTGTTTCCCAACACGTCAACGCCATCGCCGCGGCCAAGGCAGCAGGGGTGAAACTGCTGGCCTATACGAGCATTCTGCATGCGGACACCACGCCCCTCGGCCTTGGCGACGAGCATCGCCAAACCGAAACAGCGCTGGCGCAATCCGGCCTGCCTGTCGTGTTGTTGCGCAATGGTTGGTACACGGAGAATTATGCCGCGAGCATTCCGGCCGCCTTGACGTACGGCGTGCTCTTGGGCAGCGCCGGCGAGGGGCGCATCGCGTCCGCGGCACGAGCTGATTACGCCGCTGCAGCGGCAGCCGTGCTGCTCAAGGACGATCAGGCTGGGAAGGTCTACGAACTGGCCGGCGATGCCTCGTACACGCTTGGCGACTTCGCTGCGGCAATCGCCAAGCAGTCCGGCAAGCCCGTGGCCTATCAGGACATGCCCCCTGCTGACTTCGCTGCCGCCCTTAAACATGCCGGCCTGCCCGAAGGATTGGCCGATCTGCTGGCCGATTCCGACGCGGGCGCGTCCCGGGGAGGCCTTTTCGACGACAGCCGCACCCTGTCCACGCTCATAGGCCGTCCAACCACGCCCATGGCCGAGGTGGTCAGGAAGGCTCTGACGGCCTAGCCGCCAGAACGTGTTCCCAGCGGACTATTAGGCGTAACAGCTTACGGTCTCACAAGACAAAACGCCGCCGCGCCGTGGGAGGACTCACCACGGCGCGGCGGCGTCGGCATTGGCCGTCGTAAAACTACTTCGTCCAGGGGCTGCCGAAACCCGTGCCGTTCTGGGGCATGGGCAGACTGCCGTCGCCGTAGCCCAGGCCCAGGCCAAGTCCCAGGCCCGTAGCGCCCTGCCCCGGGCCGCCCGCGCCGCCAAGGCACGTGCCGCAGGCCAGGCCGCCGAGACCGGGCGCGTCGGCCTCGCCGTCCATCCACCAAGAACCGGTCCCGTCGCCAAAGGCCGCCATGGCCTGCCCACCACAGAGCAGCGCCGCCGCCAGAAACAATCCTGCCGCAACCGTTTTCATCGTGTCCTCCAGGGAGTCGGAATGGCAACCCTGAAGCATAAGCCGAGCCAATGCCGTATCTCCCGCGATGCCAGGCGGATGCATTTTCATGCGCTTGCGGCCTGGATAGAAACCATACAGATTTGCCCGGCTGGCCGGCAGTTTTGTTTACACTGTATACCGAAAAGCCAGATAGCCTAGCGCAACACTCGGAATTGAACAAGAAAAAAAGCGAGAAAAGCGAGATAAAAACGGCCAGGCCGACACCGCGCGCCGCCGCTGGCGGCTCAGGCCAGGGGAAACCGGGCGATGAAACGGCAGCCCCCCTGGGCGGGGTGTTCGTAGGCAATGTCGCCGCCCAGGCTGCGGGCCACGCCGCGCGCGGCGGCCAGTCCCAGGCCGCTGTGGGCCTTGGAGTCGCGGGTGGAGAAAAACGGCTCGAAAATGCGTGGGGCGATGGCCTCGTCAATGCCCGGGCCGTCGTCGCTGACCGTGAGCACGAACTCCCCGCCCACGACCACGGCTTCCACCCGCACCGTGCCCGGGCCGCCGGCCATGGCGTCCAGGGCGTTGTCCACCAGGGCCGAGCAGACGAGGTCGAAGGCGGCCGGGGCAAAGCGCACGAGCAGATCGGCCGGCACGGCGTTGTCCCCGCCAAGGCCCAGGGAGACCATGCGGCCGGTGCGGTCGTCGAACACGGCCTGGGCCGCGCTTCTCACCGGCAATTCGATGGGTCGTGGGTCAAAGCGCCCGCCGCACTTGAGCAGATCAAGCATCACGGCTTTGATGCGCGAACCCTGGGCCGTGATCTGGCGGGCCGACTGGCGGATCTCGGCCGCCGTGCCGGCCGCCTCGGGCGGCAGATCGTCGCACAGGTCGTCGATCCAGCCGGCCAGGGTGGTCATGATGTTGACCGGGTTGTTGATCTCGTGGGCCGCGCCTTCGGCCACCCGGCCCAGGCCGGCCAGACGCTCCACCTCGATAACCCGGACCGCCTCGGCCCGGTCGAGCTTGCGGCCGTAAGCCCGGTGCAGGGCGGCCACAAGCTCGTCAAAGTCGATGCTCTTGGACAGGTAGTCGGCCGCGCCGAGCTTCATGCCGGCCACAGCCGACTCCACCCCGGCCTGGCCGGTGAGCATGAGCGCCTCGCCGGCAAACCCGGCCTGCTTGAGGTCGGCCAGGACCTCCACGCCGCTTTTGCCGGGCAGGTTGACGTCCAGGAGGACCAGGTCCGGCGGGGACGCGGCCGCCGCGGCCAGGGCCTCGTCCCCGTCGGCGGCGACGACGACCACGAAGTCGCGGCTTGCCAGCCGCTGCGCCAACAGCGTGGCGTACAGCGGCTCGTCGTCAACGAGCAGGACCGATATCGGCATGCGTCCCTCCCGCGCCAAGGCCCGCTCCCGCCCGGCCCGACCGCGCCGGACGGCGGTCGGGCGGCAGGCGTCCCGGCCCGGTTAGTCCTTGTCCTCGTCCAGAATCTGCTGGGCTTCCTCGAACGCGCCGGCCTGGGCGAAGGTGGCCGCCACCATGGCGTCCTCCATCTTCTCGCGGTAGGCCTTTTTCACGGTGCCCAGCAGCTCGTCGATCTCGACGGGCTTTTTGTGGTAGTGGAAAGCGCCGAGTTTTTTGGCTTCCTCTTCGGTGGCGTCGGTGCCGTGGCCGGTGAGGATGATGATGCGCACGTCGGGCTTGGCCGCCCGGACCTTGCGCAGCACTTCCATGCCGTCGATGCCGGGCATGCGCAGGTCGAGCACCACGACGTCGGGTTCGTCCGAGGCCACGGCCTCCAGGGCTTCCTCGCCGGAGTAGACCACCCGGGACGGCACGTCGCGCATTTTCAGGCGCTCGGACAGGGTGTTGACGAAGTTTTCCTCGTCGTCAACCAGCAGCAGCTTGATCTTTTTCATGGCAGTCTCCTGTTATGAGGCCCCGTCCGCTTGGGGCGGGCACGAAGCCGGTTGTGTCGTGGGCGATTCCCGAAAAACCAGGGTCAATGTCTTGCCGGGCGCGACATCGGCCTTAGCGGCCCCGGCGGCCCTGGCGGCGTAGAGGCCGGCGGCCAGGGCGTCCTCGGAGAGGTCCCCTTCCCCGGGGGCCAGGGTCACGACCAGGGCGTCCCCGTCCGGCCGGCAGGACAGACAAATTTTCCCGCCCATGGGCAGATGGGGCAGGCAGGCCAGCAGCGTCTCCAGGACCGGCCCCAGGTAGTCGGCCCGGCGCAGGGGCGGCCAGCTAGGGGCGTCTTCGGCGCAGGGCACGACCTCGGCCGTGATCTTGCGCCGCTTGAGCAGCCGCTCGGCCAGGGCCACAAGCGCCGCCAGGGCCTCGGGCGGGGCGGCGGCGCGTCCTTGGCCGTCCAGGCTGTGGGCGGCCAGGGCCAGGGCTTCGGTGAGGCCCACGGCCCGGGCCAGCTGGCCGCGCAGCATGGCGGTCAGTTCCACGAAGCGTTCGCGGTAGGCGAAGCCACCCTTTATGCCAAAGGTGCGGCGCGTGGTCTTGGCGTCAGCGGCCAGGCAGTCGTCCATGAGGCCCAGGGCCTGATTGAACGTGGCAAAGACGTTCATGAGGTCATGGCAGGCGGCGGCCGTGACCGTGCCGAGAAACCGGCCGTCGGCGCTTGGGGCCTTGGACGCGTCCATTACGCCTTGCCTCCGATGGCGGCGGCCTCGGCGATCTTGCCTAAAAGCGCGTCGAGCTCCAGGGGCTTGAGCAGGTAATCGAAGGCCCCGAGCTTCATGCCTTCCATGCCGTCGCGGGTGCCGGCCTGGCCGGTCAAAAGGATCACCTGGATCTCCGGGTTGGTGGCCTTGATGTGGCGCAGGATGTCCAGGCCCTTGAGCCCCGGCATCATGACGTCCATGACCACCACGTCGGGTTTGTCGGCGGCGATTTCTTTCAGCGCCTCTTCGCCGGAATAGACGCAGCGCACGGTCAATCCGCGCAGTTCCATGCGTTCGGCCAGGGTGGCGGTAAATTCCCGTTCATCGTCCACAAGCAGTATATTGACGTCTTCCATGCGCATGATGGCTAGGCCTCGTGTTTGGGATGTTTGGGAAAACGCAGGGTGAACGCGGTCCCTTTGTCCAGCTCGCTCTCCACGCCGATCTCGCCGCCCAGGCGCTTGACGATGCCGTAGGTGATGGACAGGCCAAGACCGGTGCCCTTGGTCTTTTTGGTGGTGAAAAACGGCTCGAAGATGCAGGCCATGGTGTCCTTGCTCATGCCGCAACCGTTGTCGCGGACAATGACGCTGACCCCTTCGGCGTCGCCTCTGGTGTGGATCTCGATGTGCCCGCCGTCGGGCACGGCTGCCAGGGCGTTATTTAAGATGTTGAGGAACACCTGCTGCAGCTGGCCCCGGTCGGACACGATGCCCGTCACCTCGGGATCAAGATCGAGATGCAGGTCGATCTTGCGGTGCAGGGCCTCCTGATTGAGGAAGCCGCTGGTCTCGGTGATGACGTCGTTGATGTTGATCTCTTCCAGGGTCACGTCCAGGCGGCGGGCGAAACCCAGCATCCGCCGGGTGATGTCGCGGCAGCGCATGACGGTCTTGAGCACGGAATCAATCAGGAGCAGGTAGCGCTCCTTGTCCGGGAAATCGTCGCGAAGCCCGATGAGGTCGCGCATGAGCCCGGTCTTTTCGTTGATGACGGCCAGGGGATTGTTGATCTCGTGGGCCACGCCGGCGGCCAGCCGGCCGATGCTGGAGAGCTTTTGGCTGTGCTCCACCTGGCGCAGGGCCAGTTCCCGGGCCTCCTCGGCCTCGCGCATCCGGCGCAGGAGCTGGTCGGTGATCTTGTAGGAGGCCAAAAACACGGCCAGCACTCCGGCCCCGAAAATAAAGACCAGATCGCCGCGCACGGTGTACCAGGTGCGCAGCATCTGGGCCTTGGGCTTGATGGCGGCCAGGACGAAGTCGCTGTCCGGGAAGTAGGCGTAGGCGAAAAAGACGTCGTTGCCCTCGCCGTCCTGCTGCTGCAGCACGGTGGCTTCCGAGGCCGGCGGCGGCATGGGCAGGGAGAACTGGTCCAACACCTTGCCGAAACGCTGGGAATCGGTCTGGAGGATGCCGGCGCGGTTGAGGAGAAAGGCGTCGGACCCCGGCTCCAGGCCCATGGAGCTGATGATCTTGTCGAACTGGTGGGTGTCCAGCGTGGCCCGCACGATAAACGACTCGCCCGAGTCCAGGCTGTGGCGCACGGCCACGATGACGTGGGGGAATTTGCGGAAGCCCATGAAGACGTCCGAAATGTAGCGCCCCTTGATGCGCACCTGATTGAACCAGGTCTGCTCGGCGTAGTTGTGGCCCTTGAGGTTGTAGGGGCCGACGTAGTTGACCAGCTCGCCCTTGTCGTTAATCAGCCCAATGTCCACGAAACCGACGTATTCGGTCTGCAGGATCTTGAGGATGCGGGCCAGGTCTTTCTCGTCGGCCAGCTCCTTGAAGGAATAGGCCTGGGCAATGAACCCCACGGCCGAGGTGCGCTCGGCCAAAAACAGCTCAAAGGAGTTCTTGGACTTGTTGACGATGACCCGCAGCGGATTCTGGATCTCCCGGGACAGGGCCTTTTGGTACTCGTGGTAGTTGAGCCAGGCCATGATGGCCAGGGGGATGGCGGCGGTCAGGAGCATCAGCGCCGTGATCTTGCGGCGAAGGGTGCGGTACATGCCCGGGGGCACCACGGCGTCGGAGCCGCCCAGGCCCGAAAGCTGGCGTTTGATGGCGTCGCCGAACATGGCCTAGCCCTCCTTCCCGGGAAAGAGGATGTCGCCCGAGGCGAGCCGGCCCGAAGCCAGGCGAGCCAGCACCGGGTCGATCTCGCCGGCCACGTTGTCGATGACGTCGACGCGCTTGTAGCGCAGGTAGTGGTAGTATTCCTCTTCCACGGCTCCGGCCACCACGGTGTCGATGCCATGGGCCAGCACGTAGTCGCACAGGTCCTCGGGGGACTGGCGGGCGAAAATGATTTCCGAGCGGGACCGCACGGTCCCGTCCTCGGCGATGTCGCAGACCAGGGCCTCGGCGGTGCGGTCAAACCGCCAGGCCACCTCATTGCCGCGAATGGCGATAAGCGCGCGATGTCCGGTCATGATCCGCTCCCTTTGCCGGCCGGGTCTTTTTTAGCCCGGGCCGGTTTTTTCGGCGCATCCGGAGCCGGTCCCCGGCCAGGGGGAGCAGCGGCGGCGACGGGCGCGACAGGCACGTAGACCGGCAGGTTGGCCGGCACGATGAGCGGCGATTTGGCGGTCATGACCGCGTATTCGACGATGTTGCGCAGTTCGCGGACATTGCCGGGATAGGGATACTCGGCCAGCACGCTCATGGCTTCCGGGGAAAAGCCCCGGACGTTTTTCTTGAAGCGCTCGGCAAAGCGCTCGGCGAAATAGGCCAAAAGGAAGGGCAGGTCCTCGCCGCGCTGCCGCAGGGGCGGCAGGTCCAGGCGCATGGCGCTTAAATGGTTGTAAAAGCCCGGATCGAGCAGGCCCTTGTCGGCCAGCTCGTCGGGGTTGCGCTGGGTGGCAAAGAGCAGGCGCACGTCGATGGGCTGGGGGGCCTTTGCCCCAAGGGGCACGACGGCCCCGGTCTCCAGGAAGGCGGCCAGCTTTTTTTGCAAGGACAAGGGCGCGTCGGACAGTTCGGGGAAGAAGATGCTGCCCCCGGCCGCCTCGGCGAACCGACCGCGAATCTCCTCCAGCCCGGCACCTTCCTGGGCGGCCCGGCCAAAGAGTTCGGCTTCCAGCAGATCGGCCGGCATGAACCCGAGGTTCATGCGCAAAAACGGTCGTTTGGCCCGCAGCGAGGTTTCGTGGACGCACTCGGCGATGAGGTCCTTGCCCGTGCCGGTCTCGCCGACGAGGAGCACGGGCCGATCGGAACGGGCGAACTCCGGCAGCGTGGCCAGGATGTGCTCCATGGCCGCGCTCTTGCCTATAAGCGCCCCTTTTCCGGATTTCCGCGTCGCCATGCCGTCCGCTCCCTGCTCGACCAGCTCTTCCACGAAGTCCATGCGGTACAGGGTGTTGCCATCCCGGTCGGGCACGCATCTGGTGTGCAGCCGCACCGGTATCCTTCGCCGTCCCCGGTTGACGATGTCGGTGACAAGCGACTGCTCGCAGCCGCCCTGGCGCAGGTGGGGGCAATCCCTTCCGCAGGTGGCCGTGCGCAGCACGTGCCGGCAGGGAAGCCCCCGAGCCTCGTCCAGCGTGAAACCCGTCAACCGTTGCAGCAGGAGGTTTACGTGCACCACCTTGCCGTCCCCGTCGTACACCGCCGCCCCCATGGGCAGGGCGTCCAGGAACCCCGGCAGGTCAACCATCCCTGCGGCAATCAGATCCGCCTTGTCCGTCGCTGTCACGCTCCCTCCTCCATGCCGCGGCGATCCGCGCCCGTGATGCTTTCACTTGTAGTCGAACCGCCGGGCGCATGGAAGGGAGTTTGCCGCCTAGTGCCCGCCGCTGCCCACCACGCCCGAGGCGGCCACGAGCAGGACCACGATCTCCAGGATGGCGATGACGGCGAAGATCGGTTCCTTTTTCTTGAAGTAGGCGCCGACCAGGGGAAGGTAGCACAGGATGGTCATGCCGGCCAAAAGCACGATGCCGGCGAAGTTGATGAAGTCGCCCTTGCCGATGAGCTTGAACCACCCCCAGCCGGTGGGCACGTTGCCCTGGGCCAGGTAGGTCTTGACCGGCTGGGACCACAGCTGGGTCACGGTGTCCAGGGGCACGTGGGGCGTGAGCACGCCCAGCACGTACAAGAGGTAGGTGGCGGCCATGAGCGCCAGGGAACCCCAGCAGCCGTAGAAGAGCATGTTGGAGTAGACGATCTGCTCGGGGGGGGTCTGGGTCGTATCGGTGGTCATTGTTCTTCTCCGTATCTCGCGTGTGCGTGTCGGTAATGTTCGATCTGCGGCAAAACGCGGCCGATCAGCCGATGCCCAGGCCCTTTAACAGCGCCTTGGCTCCGGAGAAGAGCAGCACGCCGATGACCATGTAGCGGATGAACTTGGGCTTGGCCTTGGCGAGCAAGCGCACGCCGACAAAGGAGCCGAACATGAGGCCGACGATGGAGGGAATGGCCATGAGCGGAATGACGCAGCCCTGGTTCAGGTAGACCCAGGCGGCCGAGGTATCGGTGATGGAGAGCAGGAACTTGGAGGTGCCGACAGCGACCTTGAGCGGCACGCCCATCATGAGGTTGAGCACCGGGACGTTGGCCCAGCCCGCGCCCAGGCCGAACATGCCGGCCATGACGCCGATGACGATGAACATGAGCAGGCCCGGCAGGGTACGGTGGGTCTTCCAGGCGTATTCCTTGCCCGAGGAAGCATCGAAGTAGACGCCGTTCATGCCCAGGGCGATGCCCAGAGCGTCGGGATTTTTCACCTCAGGCACGGCCACGTTTTTCGACTTGAGGATGAGGATGGCGATGAAAAGGATGGTGCTGCCCAGGGCGATCTGCACGACGTTGGTCGGCAGGGCCAGGCCGATCATGGCCCCGACGATGGCGCAGGAGGAGGCGATAAGCGCCACGGGCAAGGCCAGGCGCAACGAGGCCAGGTTGCGCTTGAGCAGACCCGGTCCGGCGGCCAGCGCGCCGGCCAGGGCCACCATCAGGCCCGCGCCGCGCACGAAGTCGAGGTGGAAGGGGAAAAAGCCGCTGACCAACGGCACGTAGAGCACGCCGCCGCCAACGCCGGCCAGCACCGCGATGATGCCCAGGATAAAGCAGAAAAACAGCAGGATAAGCGGCCACATCCACCACGGACCGGACGCGCCGGCCTGGTTGAGGGCGTCGGCCACGACCGCGTCGTTCTGGGCCGCCAGGGCGTAGACCGCGACGAGCAGGGCGGCCGCGAGGACCGGCAGGCCCGCTTTGAAGAAAATTTGCCGTTTCATGATCCTCTCGTTCTCCTTTTCCGGGTGAAGTGGTGTCGCCGCGCCGTCGGCTCCGGGACGGTCCGTGGCCAGGGTCCGCCGTTGCCTGGCGAACCGTTTGTTGCCCCCCTTCTTATCAAGGATTGTGCCTTTTCGAATTAGCAATAAAATCAGTGTATTAATCATTATTCAGCGGCAACGAACGGCAAACATTCGCCGCCCGGCGGCAAATTTTTGCCGTTGTCATTTTTCGGCCTATAGCGCATTCTCCGGCCGTCCCCCTGCTCCACCCTGTTGGCAACGTCCTGACGGCGGCAAGAAAACATGATCGATTCCAGCATGTTACTTGGCGGCAAATTTTTGCCGCTCGACGCCGACGATCCCGTCGCCGCCGGCCAGCCCCTGCCCGAGGCCGAATTCCTCTTTTGTTCCGCCGAAATGCAGGCCGTCTACGACCTCGCCACCCAGATCGCCCCGTCCGACGCCTGCGTGCTCATCTCCGGCGAAACCGGCACCGGCAAGGAACTGCTGGCCCAGTGCATCCACAACCTCAGCCGGCGGCGCAAAAAACCCTTTGTTCCGGTCAACTGCGGGGTGCTCAAGGGGGAACTGTTCGCCGACAAGTTCTTCGGCCACGAAGCCGGCGCGTTCACCGGCGCGGCCAAGGCCCAGCGCGGCATCTTCGAAATGGCCGGCGACGGGACGCTGTTTCTCGACGAGGTGGGGGAGATACCCGGCATCAACCAGGTGGATTTCCTGCGGGTGCTCGAAGAACGGGCCTTTCGACGGCTCGGCGGCGAAAAACAGATCCGGTTCGCCGCCCGCATCGTGGCCGCCACCAACCGCGCCCTGCCCGAAATGGTGCGCCAGGGCACGTTCCGGGCCGATCTGTACTACCGCCTAAACGTCGTGCCCCTGGTCCTGCCGCCGCTGCGGCAACGCAGCGGCGACATCGCCTATCTGGCCGAATATTTCCTGTCCATCTACCGCCAACGCTACCACAAGCCCGGCCTGCGCTTCACCGAAACGGCGCTCGCCGAACTGACCGCCCACGACTGGCCCGGCAACGTGCGCGAACTCAAAAACCTCATCGAACGCCTGGCGCTTTTGTGCCGCGAAGGAGCCATCGACGCGGCCGATCTGCCCGAGGACATGCGCCTTGGCGGCGAGGTCGCGCCGCGCGGCGCCCACTCCGATGCCCCCGTCACACTGGAAGAAGCCGTGCGCCAGGCCAAGACCCAGGCCATCCTGCGGGCCTTTGCCGCAAGCGGCGGCGACAAGGCCCGCACCGCCGAGATCCTCGACATCAGCCCCCGCACCCTGCGCCATTTGGTGCGCGAACTGGGCATTCGGCGGGATTAGGGGAGAGATAACAAGGCGAAGAGTGCCTCCGGCGGCCGGGGGCCTGAGGCCCCCGGACCCCCCAAATGGGGTAAAAGGGGCGGCCTGCACTCTCCGCAGCGGCGACGCGCAACGCATCGTCGCACCGCGCCCCTCAGATAGACTACAAAAGCCCTCTTTACCGGTATGAAACCCGGACACAATCCAGGCTGACGACTGCTTTTACCTGGCCTCCAGCGATGTCCATTGACAGCCTCCGGCCATTCGCCCTATCAACAATAAGTCGTCGAAATTTTCTGCAACGGCGCAGCAGGAACGACCCGCAAGGGCCGTACGTTTTGCTTGGACTACATGCCAGTTTTCATGATACTTTTCGCGATTCCAGGCGGCTGTACTATTTTTTGTCTCAACTCGTAAAAACAATAAGAACATTGCACACGTTTATTGTGCCGTAATATGGACTTCATGACGCCATGGCGTCGCTGAAAAACCACAAGCCTCTGGCAAAGCATTACCGTCACCTTTTAAGCGGGTGGCTATTGACGCTCCTAGCCTCCCCACAGGACAGAATTCAGAACGAGACAAAGGCAGATTTGTCGTTACTAATATAACTGTAAGATACGAAATGGAGTCGTCATGAAACGATCTGGCATTCTTGGGGCGGTTTTATCGCTGGTGCTGCTGTCAGGCTGCGTGGGGGCCGGAAAGAAAGCCACGGAGCTGGCCGATCAGGCCCTCTACAAGCCCGTGGAATACGAAAACGCCGCCGCACCCGGGCCGGAAGTGGTGGTGTTGCCCGGCAAGATCAAGAGCAGCAATTACGCCTTCGTTCAAAAGGTGACGTCCAACAACCTGCGCGATTTCGCCGAAATCGAACTGTCCAAGGACAATTTCGTCGTCCTCGACCGAGCCGACTCCCAACCGTTTTTCCAGGAAATCGCCCTGGCCGCCAACCTTGGCGACGCCGACGCCCTCAAGGTTTTTCGCAAAGGCAAGTTCAAGGCCGCCCGCTGGCTGCTCACCTTCAACATCCTCAAGGCCGAACCCACGGTCTACGTCACCAAGGGGTTTGACGGCGAAACCGCCGGAGCGGCCATCGAATTGATCGCGCTTATTGCCAACAAAGGCGAGAAAAGCTCCTTGGGCTCCATGGTCGGCAAGACCGTGGCCTCGGCCAAGGCGGCCGACACCTCGGCCATCTGGCTCGTCGGCCTGCAATACAAAATCGTGGATGCCTCAACCGGCCAGCAAATGGCCCAAGGCTACATTGAGGACAAGATGGAAGCCACGACCTCCATGAACTCGTTTCTAGGGGCCACCAACCAGCAATCCACCTCCATCACCCTGGACACCATGGCCCAGCGCCTGATCCAAAAGGCCGTGGCCGAAATCGACAAGCAGCACAAAGGCCAGGCCCCGGCCGCTGAACCGGCCGACGGCAAGAAGCGCAAGAAGGTCCCGGAACCGACGGTCAGTCCCAAGAAAGAAAAGACCATTCTTGCGGAATACAAGAAAAAAATCGACGAACAAAAACAGGACCAGGACAAGGAAGAAGCCGTCACGGCTCTACGCCTGCACAACGACGGCTACGCCAACCTCAATCAGGAAGCCGTGCTCGGCACCCTCGCCAAAGAGCACCACGACAAATTCCATAAAAAATATGACAAGGCCTTCGCCATCGCCCAATCCTCTCCCCGGTGGCGCGACAAACTCAAGATCGACATGGCCGGAGTGAACTGCGAACTCGTCGAATACAAAGGCAACACCTGCAAAGTCAAAGCCGTGGGGGACTATACCGTCACCGCCAGCGGCAAGACCAAGACCTACCACAAGGAAGAAGTCGTCGAACTGGCCAAGGAAGACGGCCAGTGGAAGGTGGCCGTCTGGACGGACGCCGACGACAAGGAAGTGCAGTAACGGCATTGGCCGGCCCGGGCGACGCCTGTCCCCGGGCCGCCCCTCGACGCCGAGGCATTGTTTTTCACTGCCCGTTCGTGGCATGTCCGCATGACGCCCACGCCGGTCCGGCCGGCGCGCCCCTCGCCCCGGCCGGCGGCCGGGGCGAGGGGCGCGCCGCAAGACGCGGGGCAACCCCGAAAAGGAGGCGGCGCTTATGCGATACGCCCTGCTTGCGACAACCTTGGCCGTCCTTGGCGGCCTGCTGTTTTCCCCCCTGGCCGCCCGGGCCGACGACACGCCCCCTTCCCAGTCCCAGGGTCCGGCCCCAGCCGCGCCGACTCCCACCACTGCGCCGGCCGACGCGCCAAGCGCTCCTGCTCCGGCCGACGCCCCAGCCGCGCCGCCCGCCGCTGACGCCGGCCCGCCCAAAGCCGGCGAACTCACCGAAGCCAAGGGGCAAATCCGGGCCAAACGCGGGGCCGACCCCGAACGCACCCTGGCCCAGGGCAATCCCGTCTACGCCGAGGACGACCTGGCCACCGGCCCCGAAGACAAGGGCCGCGTCACCTTCGCCGACGGCTCAAGCCTGGACATCGGCCCGGACAGCCGGGTGCTCCTGGCCGACTTCGTGTACGATCCAGCCAACCTCGACGCCTCCAAACAAGCCATCCGCATGGCCAAGGGCATGTTCCGCTACGTCTCGGGCAAGGTCGTGCAAAACGACCCCGCCCGTCTGCGCCTGGAATCGCCGCTGGCCGTCATCGGCATCCGGGGCACCACCCTGGACCACAAGATCGTGACCGAAGTGAAAACCGTCAAAGGCGTGCGAACCGAGACGGTCAAGGATGAACTCCACGCCCTGCGCGCCACCAAGCAAAGCCAGGTGGTGGTGGACCAGCATGGCCTCAAATCCGTGCTGACCAAGCCCGACCAGGCCGTGTTCCTGCGCCCCAAACTCCCAGGCTCGGTGCGGGCGCTCACGGACCAGGAAAAAGCGGAATTCGCCACCATCCCGCCCACCCCCGCGCCCTTCGACCCCCGCCCCGGCCGAGGCGGCTTCGTCGGCGGCGGGAGTTAATGGGGAAGAGAATAAGAGTGCCTCCGGCGGCCGGGGGGATGATCCCCCCGGACCCCTGCAATGGGGAAAGCGGGGAACGGGCATCGGCGGGCAAGCAGGCCGGCGCGGTTGCTGCGGCTTGGTTGCGGCGCGGTCTTCAGGAACGTGCGCCTCAAACCCAAGCAATACGCTGTCCCAGAGCCATTGCGGCGGAGGCTTTCCGGTTTTCTACGCCGCAATGCCGACGGCTGTGCTTTACAACTCCACGGCGCTGCAAGCTATGCCTTGCCTTTTTCAGGCCGAAACTAGCGTCTGCCGCGATTCCTCCTGGCGTTCTGCCCACAAACGCCAATACGTATCAAGCACAAGTCCACGGCGTATTCTGGGCGAGACCCCAAATTCCCCGTCTCCACGCCTTTTGTTGACCGCAATGGTCCGACGCTTTGCACACAGCAAGTTTCCATATACACTATCCTGACATTCTCCAAGCCAGGAGACGCGCCGGTCTGCGGCGCAGTATTGACGCCGGCCGGCGCAGCCGCCATGCTGCGTCCATGCTGCGGTCCGCTCCCGCCGGCCGACAGCCGCGCCATGACGGACCAAGCGGCTCGCCTGGCGGCGTTGGCAACTGACGCAGCGGCCGAACAACGATTTCAGGAAATGTCGGCAGTCTTCTCTCCTATCCGAAAACGGCATTTCCAACAGTGCTGGGCCGCGCGCCGCGCAGTGAAACGGCCCCAGGCCCGGCCAGGGCTGCCCTGAAGCGGACGCGCGACAAGGCCGCGGCAAATGCGTCGTTCCACTGGCCTTGGCGGCATATGTTGTGCTATCCGTTTCACAGGCGGATACTTGGACCGAAGCGGATTTTTTCCGCCAAACCCCAACGCGGCCCTCCACGCAAAGGGACTTCACCATGCGCCGACTGTTCGTTTTCGCCTTAGCGCTCCTTGTGCTCGCTCCTGCCGTCCCGGCCCGGGCCTTCTCCTTTTCCGAGGAGGAGTCCAAGGGTTCCCAGGCGGCCGCCGCCAAACGGGCCACCGTAAACGCCGCCTTGTCCGCCCCCTGCCGCCAGAGCATCAAGGGCAAACGCATCGCCCTGCTTTTGGCCGAGCGCACCGGCGGCAAGCTGTCGCTGGGCGGTTCGGGCGTGCTTTTCGACGCCGTCAACCAGCAGCTCCAACAGCTGGGCCTCAATACGATCACCCAGGGCCAGATCAACGCCCAGATCGCTGCCGCCGAACGGCTGGCCATTTTGAACAACGACCCCGACGCCGCCCTGGCCGCCTCGGGCCGCATTGGCGCGGATTTCTTCATCCGGGGCGTCATCAGCGGCCGGGCCGGCAAGAACCTCATGGTCAACGCCAACGAAGTGGCCGTCACCATCATGATGACCCTGACCGACGCCCGGGGCCGGGTGCTCTCCAGCCAGAAGATGTCGGCCGAATCCTGGGCCGGCCAGGACGTGGTCGGCGCGGCCCTGTCCGTCATCGAGGACGAGGGGGCCGTGGCCGTGGCCAACCTCTACCGCGATTTTTGCGCCCAGGCCGGCAAGTAGCGCCCGTTTCCCAGGCCATGCCGTCGCGACGCCAACCCCAACCCACGGGACGCCCCATGAAACGCTTTTCCCTCCTCGTGATCCTGGCCCTGGCCCTGTGCCTGGGCCTGGCCCTGCCGGCCGCCGCCAAAACCAAGGACGCGCCGGCCGCCCCCAAACCCGAGGCCCCGGGACCGGAAAAAACCATCATCGTCACGGCCGAGGGTCTGGCCGACCCGGCCGGCGAGGCCTATGCCCGGGACAAGGGCCTGCTCCTGGACGCCCTGCGGGCCGACGCCAAAAACCAGATCCTCGAAAAGGCCGTGGGGGCCTATGTCGAATCCTCCACCCTGGTCGAGAACTACGCCGTGATAAAAGACCGGATATTCTCCCGCTCCCAGGGCATCATCAAAAAGATCATCAAGGAATCCGACCCCTGGGTCGGCGAGGACGGGTTCGCCCATCTGCTCATGAAGGCCGAGGTCTATGTGGGCGGCGTGGAAGACGCGCTCAAGGAAATGAGCCGCGACGAGCGCATGGCGGCGCTGAAGGAACAGGGCAATCCGCGCATCTCGGCCACGGTTTTCGTGCGCGACGCCGCCCGAGGCCCGGACGTGGTGGCCGAGCGCTCGCCGGTGGCCGAAAACATCATCAAGGAACGCATCAAGAGCTTCGGCTACCGCATCTGGTCCGACGACGGCCGCCAGTCCGACGGCAAGGGGGCCAAGGCCGCCGATTTCGCCATCTCGGGCGAGGCCAAGTTCAAGACCGTCAGCGCCAAGCTGCCGGCCTCGGGACTGACCGTCACCAAGTACGTGCTCACTTCGCTGACCATCAAGTGTGTGGACAACCACACCGGCGAGGAAATCTACTACAACAGCAAGGTGCCCCAGAAGCAGAGCTGGGCCGACGAGGATCAGGCGTTGGAGGAAGTCGGCCGCATCATCGGCGGCGAATTTTCCAAGGAGTTCTTCGCCGACCATTTACAGGCCCCGGCCAAAACCTACCAGATCCAGATCGCCGGGCTGCCGAGCTACGACGCCGGCCAGCTGGTCAAAAAAGAATTTATCGGCCTGCGCCCGGTGCTCAACGTGGATTTCCGGGAATTCGACAAGAGCGGCACGTCGCTTTTTGAAGTGGAATTCGTCGGCACGCGCGGCAACTTCGGCGAGTTCCTGCAAAAGGCCATCCTGGCTCCGCTCAACCAGAAGATGGGCCAGGGGGCGTTTAGCCTGGAATCGGCCCACGGCGACGTGGTGAAGCTGGCCTTTGCCTCGCCGCTCGCCGCCCCGGCCGTCATGGAACGCCTGGGCCAGGCCGTGCCGGCCGCCCTGGTCCAGGCCCCGCCCGAGCGGCTGCGCGAACTGGTCAAGTCCGAGGAAACGGCCAAGAAGGTGGCCGAGGTGGTCCCCGACGCGTCCAAGATCCTCTCCGGCGAACAGGCCCCGGCCAAGCCGCTGGATGCGGTCAAAAATTTCTAACCGGTGCGCGCTGTTCCGGCAAACCGACTGGCGTCCCCAACCCCCAACCCCACACGGAGGAGCATCATGCGGTTTTCTGTTCTCGGCGTTTTGGCCCTTTTGGCGACGGTTGGCCTCACCGGCTGCGTCACCGGCGGCTCGGCCTCGAAGCAGGCCAACGAGGCTGCCGACCAGGCCATGTACCAGCCCATCACCTACAGCGACAAACCCGGTCCCATGCTGGTGGTCATCCCCGGCGAGATCAAAAGCGCCAACGCCACCTACACCCAGAAAGTGACCAGCAACAACATCGCCGACTATGCCGAATTGGAGCTTGGCAAGGCCCATTACGTGGTGCTTGAGCGCTCCGACCTGGGCCCCATGCTCAAGGAAATCGAGGTCGCGGCCAACCTCGGCGACGCCACCCAACTGAAAAAATTCAAGAAAGGCAAGTTCAAGGCCACCAACTGGCTGGTGCGCTTCGACATCCTCAAGGCCGAACCCGTCTCGGAAGTGAAAAAGAGCTTCGACGGCCGCTGGATCGGGGCCATCGCCGGCTCGGCCATCGGCGGCGCGGGCGGTTATGCCGCCGACGCCACGGCCAGTTCCATCCACGCCAACGAGGCCGCCGCCGTGTGGATCGTGGGCCTGCGCTACAAGATCCTCGACGCCAACACCGGCGAGCAGAAGGCCACCGGCTACATCGAGGACAAGATGGAAATCAACTCCAAGGGCGGCGGCGCGCTTGGCGTGTCCCAGTCCGAAACCCGCGTCATGACCCTGGACACCATGTCCCAGCGGCTGGTCCAGAAGGCCGTGGCCGACATGGACAAGCTCAAGTAGCCAACGCCCGAACCCAAGGAGAGCCGTCATGGCCAAACATCTCATGACCGTCCTGGCCGCCGCCGTGCTGCTTATGGGCCTGGCCGCCTGCCAGCCCCAGCAGACCGTGGTGGTGGCCGCGCCCCAGGCTTCGGCTCAGGATTACTACGACGCCGGCGTGCGGGCCTTTACCATGGGCGACTACAACAACGCCGCCGCCCAGTTCGACGCCGCCGTGCGCATGGCCCCGGGTATGGCCGACGCCTATTGGTACCTCGGCCAGAGCTATGTCCGCCTGGGCCAGACCGGCCGGGCCGACGCCGCCTACCGGGCCGGCCTGGCCGTGGCCCCGGGCTATGCCCGCCTCCACGAGGGCCTGGGCATCTTAAGCTACGACACCGGCAACCAGCTGGTGGCCCGCCAGGAGCTGGCCCAGGCCGCCGCCCTGGGTTCCACCAACCCCCAGGCCTACTTCTACCTCGGCAATCTGGCCCTGCTTGACGGCGACTGCCCGGCCGCCAAGGCCCATTACCAGCGCGCCCTGGCCCTGGATCCGAGCTACGCCCTGGCCCGCCAAGGGCTGGCCGACGCCCAGAGCCGCTGTCGCCCCAAGGCCGCGCCCGCGCCCAGGCCCAAAGTGGAAAAGAGCTTCACCGGCGGCGGCCGGGCCATTGACCCGTCCGACTTCTAACAATCGCGCCCCCTCCCCAAAATAACAATCCGTCGCGTCCGGCCTTCGGCCGGACGCGACGCCAACCAGCCTTCGTTAACGGCAAGGAGTGTCCCATGCCTTCGCGCTTCGGCCCGAGCCTCGCCGGCCTGCTCATGGCCGCCCTGGCGATCCTGGCGACCCTGCCGGCCAAGGCCGGCAACGACGCCCTCATGGATGCCTGGAAGGCCCGGCGGCAGGAACTTTCCCAAAAAATCGCCGACCACCTGGCCCGTCAGCAGCGCCTGCCCCAGAACGGCACCGTGCGTTACACCGCCCGGGTCAAACCCGATCCGGCCGCGCCCGGTGGGCTGCTTTTGGCCGTGGACGAGGTCAACGTGGTTCAAACCGGCCCGGCGGCCGGCAAACGCCTGGAAGGCCCGGCGGCCAGCCAGGCCATGGACGCCGCTTTCGCCCCCCGCGACCCGGGGCTGTCGGTGCGGCTGCAAACCCTCGACGTGCCCATGGGGGCCACGGTCCAGGGCACGTTGACCATCAAGGACGGCAAACCCGTCCCCCCGGCCGACGGCGGGCCGGCCGTTGACCCGGGCGCGGCCGATAAGGCCGGACAACAGCCTGCCGCGCCCGCCGAGGAAGAACCCTCGCTGCTGGACAAGTTGTTAAAAGCCCTGGGCTGGTGATCCGGCGCGGCCGGGAGCCGCGCCCAAACGACAAACAGGCATGTCTCTTGCTTTCGTACCGACAAGGAGACGGCCCGGCCGGCGCAAGCGCCGCCAGCCGGCAACCCGCCGGGAGGCGCTCCCGCCGGGCCGGGCAAGGACGCCCGGTCCGGGAACGCCCCGGCCGTCCCGCACACGACAAGGAGTCCGCCATGCGAAAGACCTTCTTTTTCCTTCCCGTTCTGCTCCTGCTCATGGCCGGCGTGGCCCTGGCCGCCGGCAACCGGCAGCTGATGTCCGAAAAGATGGCCACCCAGGACCTCAAACGCAAACTCATGGAGTCGGTCATCGGCTTCAAGGTCAAAAGCGAAGGCAAGTTCGGCCTCACCGAGGACCCGAACCTGCGCGAGGACACCAAGGCCGCCGCGGTGATGAAGGGCGTGATCGTGGACAAGATGATCTACGACAAAGACAAGGACATCGCCCTGGCCTTTGGCCACATCGAGCTTGGAACCATTATCAACGTCCTTGGCGAACTGCACCGCTTTAAAAACGTGCGTGTGGAGAACTTCGGCTTCGGCACCACCTCCGAGGCGGCCCGGCCGGCGCTGATGGCCCTGCGCGCCGCCCAGATCAACGCCTACGACGAGCTGGCCCAGGTCATGATCGGCGAAAAAATCTACAGCGCCAGCACTGCCGAAAACTTCGTGCTCACCAAGGACGTCAACCGCTCCAAGGTCTGCGCCGCCATCTTCGGGGCCTACATCCCCGACATCGACCTGCGCAGCCCCAACCGGGGCTGGGGCTGGGACGAAAGCGGCAACGCCTTCGTCAAGCTGGAGATCGACGCCAGGAAGGTCCACGACATCCTCGGCAATCTCCTCGTCTACAAGGGCCAGAACATCATCGAGGTCATCGGCCGGGGGTCGCCCGTGGACGATCTGGCCGACCCGCCCGCCGGCAGCATGATCCGCAACTCCGGCTCCAAGAGCAAGGCCATGTCTCTGGACGTGCCCCTGGGCCAGACCCCGGCCCAATAGGCACGGGGCATGACGGATACAAACGGCGGCAAGTCCTTATCCTCCCTGGCCGCCAGGCCCCTGGGCTTCGTGGCCGGGGTCTGGCGCGCCCTGGGCTCCCGGGCCGAGCTGCTCCTGGCCGGCCTGGCCGTGACCGCCGCCGTGACCGGCCTGTACCTGGCCCGGCCGACCTGGCTGGAATTCCAGGACGGCAGGCTCTACGACGCCATGCTCACCCGGGAACGGCCAACTGTGCGCAGCGGCGTACCCGTGGTCGTGGACATCGACGAGGCCAGCCTGGCCGAGCACGGCCAATGGCCCTGGCCGCGCTACCGGGTGGCCCTGCTGCTTGGACGGCTGCGCAACGCCGGCATCGCCGCCGTGGGCCTGGACATCGTCTTCGCCGAACCCGACCGGGCCAGCCCCAGCGCCGTCATCGGCCAGTTGCGCCGCGACCTGCGCGTGGAAGCGGCCGTCACGGGCCTTCCCGACGCCCTGAGCGACTACGACCGGGTGCTGGCCGACATGCTGCGCTCCGGGCCTTTTGTCCTGGGTTACTACCAGGACTTCGGCCAACCGGGCCATGTCGGCGGTCCGGCCGGCATGGCCTCCGAAGGGGCCTGCCCCCTGCCGCCGGCCCGGCTGTCCATGGCCAAGACCCCGGACGCCATGGCGCTCGACGCCTGCCTGCCGGAGTCCCGGCGCATGGTCTGTCCGCTGCCCGTGCTGGCCAAGGCCGCTCCGGCCGCCGGCTTCATCAACACCCTGCCCGACCGCGACAACATCGTGCGCCGCAGCCCCCTGGTGCTGGAGCACCTGGGCCGGCTGACCCCGAGCCTGGCCCTGGCCACGGTCATGGAAGCCTACGGCGTCAAAAACGCCGTGCTGCGCGTCACTTCGGGCGGCATCGAATCCCTGACCCTGGGGAGCGAGACCCTGGGCCGGCGAGTCATTCCCCTGGACGCCGGCGGCCGGTTGCTGGTCAACTACCGGGGACCGGGCGGCACGTTTCCCCACCTAAGCGCCGCCGACGTTTTGGCCGGGCGCGTCGATCCCGGCGAGATCAAGGGCCGCATCGCCTTTGTCGGGGCCTCGGCCGCCGCCCTGCGCGATCTGCGGGCCACGCCCATGGACCGGGCCATGCCCGGGGTAGAGGTCCATGCCACCATTGCCGACATGATCGTTTCCGGCGACTTCCTGTCCCAGCCGGACTGGGCCGTGGCCGTGGAACTGTCGGCCACGGTGGTCATGGGGCTTTTATCGGCCGCCCTGTTGGCCTATGCCCCGGCCGCCACGCTCTTGATCCCCTTTGCCGCCCTGGGGGCCGGCAGCTGGTACGGCGCGGCGGAGCTGCTTGGCCGCACCGGCCTGTACGTCTCGCCGCTGTTCCCCCTGCTGGTCCTGGTCCTCAATTTCACCCTGCTCACCTTTCTCAAGTTCTGGCGCGAGGAGCGGCAAAAGCGTTTCCTGCACGGGGCCTTTTCGCGCTATGTGGCCCCGGCCGTGGTGGCCCGCATCGTGGCCCGGCCCAAAGACCTGCGCCTGACCGGCGAAGAGCGCGACGTCACGGTCCTTTTTTCCGACGTGCGCGGCTTCACCTCCCTGTCCGAACGCCTGACTCCGACCCAGGTTTCGGAGCTGCTCAACCGCTATTTCACGCCGCTTACCCGCATCATCATGGAACGCCTGGGCACCATGGACAAATTCATCGGCGACGCGCTCATGGCCTTCTGGAACGCGCCCGTCGCCGTGGCCGACCACCCGGCCCAGGCCGTGGCCGCCGCCTTGGAAATGGGCCAACGCCTGGACGCCCTCAACACGGTCTTTAGCCGCGACTACGGCCTGACCATAGCCTCGGGCGTGGGCCTGCACCGGGGCCTGGCCCGGGTCGGCAACTTCGGTTCCGAGGAGCTTTTCGACTACACCGTCATCGGCGACACCGTGAACCTGGCCTCGCGCCTGGAAGGGCTGACCAAGTATTACGACGTGCGGGTGCTGATTTCCGGGGAACTCCACCAGGAGGCCAAGGACGCGCCGCTTTTAGCCGGGGTGGCGGCCTTCGTGGAGGTTGACCGGGTGCGGGTCAAGGGCAAGGACGAGGCCGTGGACCTTTTTACAGTCTTTTCCGCCGCCGAGGCCGAGCGCCGCCGGGAGGAGCTGGCCGCCTTCGGTGCGGCCCGGGAGCTTTACGCCGCCGGCCGGTTCGCTGAGGCGGCCGAGGCCTTTGCCGCCCTGGCCGGGCAGTACGCGTGGAAAGCGTTTGGCGTCTTTGCCGAACGCAGCGCCGCCCTGGCCGAAGACCCGCCGCCGGACGGCTGGGACGGCGTTTTTGCCCACACCTCGAAGTGAGTTCCGGGCTAAAGCCCACGAAAACGCCCCCCGACGGCCGACCGTCGGGGGGCGTTTTTTTCGGGGCAATGTCCGAGGGCCGCTTAGCGCGTCCGGCCCGAAAGCGCCTTGCGGCCGGACGCGCCGGCCGGCAGGGCCTTGGCCGTGCCGCCCTGCATGTTGTCGATAAGGCCCCGAAGCATCCTTGTCTGGTCGGCCAGCCCGGACAGTTCGCCGTCGGAGCGCTCCAGGGCCGTGGCCGTCTCGCCGGCGATGCGGCTGATGTCCGCCACGCTGCGGTTGATCTCTTCGGTGGTGGCCGACTGCTGTTCGGCGGCCGTGGCGATGGAGCGGACCTGATCGGTGGTTTCGCCGACCAGGGCCACGATGGCGGCCAGGGCCTGGCCGGACTGGCCGGCCAGGGTCGTGGCTTCGTCGATGCGCCGGCCGGCCTGCTCGACATTGTCCACGTTTTTGCGCGTGCCCTGCTGGATGCCGGCGATGGCTTCGCCCACTTCCTTGGTGGCGTGCATGGTTTTTTCGGCCAGCTTGCGGACCTCGTCGGCCACCACGGCGAAGCCGCGCCCGGCCTCGCCGGCCCGGGCCGCTTCGATGGCGGCGTTTAGCGCCAGCAAGTTGGTCTGGTCGGCGATGTCGGAGATGACGTCCAGCACCTGGCCGATGCCTTGGGCCTGCTGCCCCAGGCGGGTCATGTCGTCCTTGAGTTCCAGGGCCTTGGCCTGGACGTCCTTGATCCCGCCAATGACCTGATCGACGATGCGCGAGCCCTCGTCGGCCTTTCCCCGGGCGTTTTCGGCCGTGGTCGCGGCCTGGCCGGCGCTTCTGGCCACTTCGATGACCGTGGCGTTCATCTCCTCCATGGCCGTGGCCGTCTCGCCCACCCGGGCCGACTGTTCCTGGGAGCCCCGGCTCGACTGGCCGATCTGGCCGGACACAGCCTCGGCGGCGGCGGTGATGGCCGTCACGATGTCTTCAAGCTGGGCGGCGGCCTGGAGCATGCCCTCTTCCCGGGCGGCCTCGGCGGCCTGCCGGGCCTTGTCGGCCTCGGCCGTGGCCTCCCGGGCCTTGTCCGAGGCGGCCAGGGCCTGCCTACCCTGCTCCTCGGCCTCGCCGATCTTGGTCTTGAGCGTGGCCACCATGCGGCCCATGGCCCGTTGCAGCCCGCCGATCTCGTCGGCCCGGTCGGCGTCCAGGCGCGTGTCCAGGTCGCCGTCGGCAATGCGGCCGGCCGCGCCGACCAGCGCCCCCAGGGGCTTAAGCACGCTCATCGTCAGGATTAGCCACAGCCCGGCCAGGATCAGCACGGCCTGGCCGGCGGAAAGGCCCAGGATCAGTAGGCCCAACTCCCGAGCGCCGCCAAAAGCCACGCCCTTGTTGATGGTCATGCCCACGACCCATCCCGTGGCGGGGCTTTTCTCGAAAAGCACCAGCTTGTCCACGCCAAGCGAAACCGTGTCCAGCAGGCCCTTTGGCATGGACGCCATGCGCGGGCCATAGTCCGCCTCGGTGAACACGTTGTACTTGCCGATGAGCTTGGCCTCGGGATGGGCCAGTGTCAGGCCGTCGGGGGCCAGAATGAAGGCGTAGCTGGCCGGAGTCTCCAGGGGTTTGAGGAATTGCTCGGTAAAACGCCCGATCTTGACGCCCGAGGCGACCACGCCAACCACGCGGCCGCCCTGGCGCACCGGCGCGGCAATCACGAAGACCGCCTCGCCTGAATCCTTGCTGAAAAGCGGCTTGGAGACGAAAACCTGGCCGGTCATGGCCTTTTGATAATACTCCCGGCTGGACAAATCCGACCCAGCCAGATTCTGATTGGTGCTGACGACGACGTTCCCTTTTTCATTCATCAGCAAGATGCTGTCAAAAGCCGGGTGACGCGAGGCGGCGTCCGCAAACAAATCCAAGGTTTCTTTCTGCGTGGCCTTCGAAACGTCGACACCCAGTGAATTCAAAACAATGTTTGTTTTTGACAGCGTAGTGATTTCATTTTTGGCGCCGTCCACCCACAGCTCCACGGACGACAACAGGCCATTGACCGTCACTTGCGCTTTTTCCAACGCAACGCTTGTCAAGGAAGCCGTACTTCGCTGATAGGTTATCCATGTCGTCACGGACAATCCCAGCAGAATCAACAAAAAAGCGGGAAGTATGAACTTGAATTTCAGACTCATATTGCACCCTTTGTCTGGAATTTTCTCGACGTCCCACGGACGTGCCAAGCCGGGGATTGTCCTGACAATAATCTGCGAAATGAATTATTACAAGACGCAAAGACTCAAGCACAAACCGTTTACGGCCACACCACAGCCCAGGCCTTTCCCGCTGTCTGGGCGCCCCGACCTGTTTGCCCCGGCCCTCTGGTCCGGTTGACCCGACCGCCGGGACGGGACAAGGTGCCGCCAATACGGCCGGTTTATTTTCCTGGCCGTCGTTTCGCATCCCCCGCCAAGGAGGCCGCCGTGTCCAATCCCCTTCTCACCGCCGCCGTGGCCAAGGCCCGTTGGCGGCTGCTGCCCTTTCTGGGGCTTTTGTACGTGGTCTCCTACCTCGACCGCATCAACGTGAGCTTCGCCGCCCTGACCATGAACGCCGACCTGGGCCTGTCCCAGGCCGCCTACGGCCTGGGGGCCGGCATCTTCTTCGTGGGCTATGTGCTTTTTGAGGTGCCCAGCAACCTGATCCTGGCCCGGGTCGGGGCGCGGGCCTGGCTGGCCCGCATCATGGTGAGCTGGGGCCTGGCCACCGTGGCCCTGGCCGCCGCCTCCGGCCCGACGAGCTTTATTGTCCTGCGCTTTGTCCTGGGCGTGGCCGAGGCCGGATTTTTCCCGGGCATCATCTATTATCTGACGGGCTGGTTCCCCCTGACCCACCGGGCCAGGGCCGTGGCCCTGTTCATGACCGCCACCCCCCTGGCCGGGCTGATCGGCAGCCCGCTTTCCGGCTGGATCATGAGCCTGCATCAAACCTACGGCCTGGCCGGCTGGCAATGGCTGTTCCTGCTGGAGGGCCTGCCGGCCGTGGTCCTTGGCGTGGTCCTCTACCGCCGGCTGCCCGAGACGCCGGGGCAAGCCGCCTGGCTGGAGCCCGAGGAAGCGGCCGCCCTGACGGCGGCCATCGAGGCCGAACGCCGGGAGATCGCCGCCCTGCATCCCGCCCACCTGCGCCAGGGACTGTTGAGCCGCCCGGTGTGGCTAGCCGGGTTCGTCTATTTCTGCGTGGTGGTGGCCATGTACGGCCTGGTCATGTGGCTGCCCCAGATCCTGGCCGGGGCGCTGCCGGACGGGCCGGACCGGACCATGCACGTGAGCCTGCTCGTCATGGTGGCCTACGCCTTTGCCATGGTCGGCATGACGGCCATCGGGGCCAGCTCGGACCGGCTGGGCGAACGGCGCTGGCATGTGCTGGGATCGCTGGGGCTGTGTCTTGGCGGCATGGCCGTCATGGCCTGGGCCGAGGGACTGACCGGCTCCCTGGCCGGGGCGTCGTTGGCCGCCATGGGCATCTGGGGCGCGCTGGCCCCGTTTTGGGGGCTGACCACGGCCTTTCTCACCGGCCAGGCCGCCGCCGCCGGCATCGCGGTCATCAATTCCCTGGGCAATCTCGGCGGCTTTGCCGGGCCGTCCGTCATGGGCTTGGTCAAGGCCCGCACCGGAGGCTTTGGCGAGGCCTTTGGCTGCATCGCCGGACTGATGCTCCTGGCCGCCGTCGCCACCTGGTTCCTGGGCCGCCCGAGACGCCCAACCGGGCGGTAAAAGGAACCGGGGGGGGGAGACGGGCCGGACGTTCGTCAGGCCAGGCCGGCCACGAAGGCTTCGGGCGAAGCAGGATAGCCGTAGAGCTTGTGGACAAAAACCTTGGCGAAGCGTTCGCCGAAATCCTGGGGACGGCCTTCCTTGTCGAGAATGGCGTTGACCAAGCGGATGAAATCCTCGCGCATTTCCTTGAGTTTCAGCAGGGTGCGCAGCCGCACGAACTGCGGCGGCAGCCGACGCGCGGCCAGCTCGGCCACGGCCTCGGCCACGGCCCGGCTGTCGTCGTCCACCACCCGGCTGATCTCGGCGTCGAAAAACGCCTCCCGCCCGCCCTTGCTCCTGGTCGACACCACGGGCAACCCGGAGAGCATGTATTCCGCGGCGGCGTAGTTGCCGCCTTCCACGGCGGACAGGCACAACCCGACCCGGGCCATGTTGTAGGCCCGGCACATCTGCTCCGGGGCAAACAGCCGGTACTCCCCGGTCTCGGGATCGCCGTTAAGCAGCTCCATGCCGGGCATCTGGCGGCGCAGGTAGCGCAAATACGACAGTTCCTTGCGCCTGTCGTTGGGGCTGAGGCCGTGGAGCAGGCCCCAGGACGGAATCTCCCGGGCCAGGACATGCCGTTTGAGCCGCACCAGCCGGGCGGTGTAGACGGCATCCAGACGTTTTTCCACCCGAGGCAGAGGCTTAAAAAGGTTCTCGTC
The DNA here is from genome assembly GCF_000010665.1 of Solidesulfovibrio magneticus RS-1. Taxonomy (NCBI): domain Bacteria; kingdom Pseudomonadati; phylum Thermodesulfobacteriota; class Desulfovibrionia; order Desulfovibrionales; family Desulfovibrionaceae; genus Solidesulfovibrio; species Solidesulfovibrio magneticus. Next base: position 4,550,847 of record NC_012796.1, read on the forward strand.
GATAAAGGCGTTGTGGTGGCAATAAAAATGCGGCAGGCCGACCTTGTCCAGCAGGCCGCCCTCCTCGGGATCGTTGGTCAAAAACACGTGCTGGTGCTCGGGATGGGCAGCCTGAAAGCCCTTGTAGACCTGGACGGTCTGGTACAGCAGCTTGAGATCGAGATAGGACCACCAGGCTCCGGCCAGGAAATAGACCCGGCGGCCGGCCAGGAGCGGGGCCAGCTTGGCCGGCCCGGCCATGGGATTGCCGTAGGTGACGATAATCAGCGGATCGTGGTTGATGCAGCAGCAGCGCAGGGTGTCCTGGGGAACCAACATCAAAAGTGTTCCTTCTCCCGGGTAACGCGTTCGGCCGCAGGCTGGCGGCCTGATGTCGCGCCCCTTAAAAAATACAAGGGCCACGGCGTTTCATCGAACGGCATGAAAAAACCACGCCGAGGCTGGCCGCCAGCTCCGGCAGCCGCTCCCAAGACGTGGGCGCCTCGCGGGAGAGCGCATAGCGTTATCGGCCGTCCCGGCCCCACAGCCCTGCCGCTGATGTGCATTTCCCTGGCCCGGGTGTTCACAGCCGCCGCCTCGCAAGCCTCGACGCGCAAAGCTTTTATCGCAGGATTCGAGACATGAACGCAAGCAGACGCGCACCGTCTGCTTGCGCCCGGGACATCGAACAGGCTCAAGCTTGATGTCGGCGTTCAAGTTAACTACCGTCTTGAGGTACGAGGCGCGGCACGGCCTGGACTTTGTGCCGCGCCCAGGGCCGCCTGGTCGCTTTTGCCTCGTTCTCCGCGCCTCCAGAGCGGCAGCTTCACGCCCTCAAGTTCGTGTCCACGAAAATCCGAACCGATCCGCCTTTCCCTGGGACTGCAAAAGCCGCGCAATGCGCCTTGGCCGGCCACTGGCTTGCAACGGACTACTTTTTGCATTAGCATTCCTTCGTTTCTCGCCAAAATACACCGCAGCCCTCCAGTAAAAGGTATCCGCAAATGCTCAAGGACAAAGCCATCCTGATCACCGGCGGCACGGGATCGTTCGGCAAAAAGCTTACGGAGATCCTGCTGCGCGACCACAAGCCTCGCAAGATCATCATTTTTTCCCGCGACGAAATGAAGCAATGGAAAATGCAGCAGACCTACCCTGCCAGCCGTTATCCCTGCATGCGCTATTTCGTCGGCGACGTGCGTGACCTGGATCGGCTTTCCCTGGCTTTCATGGGTGTGGATATCGTCATTCACGCCGCCGCGCTCAAGATCGTTCCCACGGCCGAATACAACCCCTTCGAGGCCGTTCGCACCAATATCACCGGCTCTCAGAACGTGATCACGGCGGCCATCGCCCGCGACGTCGAAAAAGTGCTCGCCCTGTCCACCGACAAGGCCGTCAGTCCCGCCAACCTCTACGGCGCCACCAAGTTGTGCATGGAAAAGCTTTTCATCGCCGGCAACTCCTATGTGGGCAGTCAAAGGCTGCGTCTGGCCGTGGTGCGCTATGGCAACGTGGTGGGCAGCCGTGGCAGCGTGGTGCCGCTGTTTCTCAAGATGCGTCGCAAGGGCGTGCTGACCATCACCGATCCCCGCATGACCCGCTTCTGGATCACCTTGGAACAAAGCGTGCGCTTCGTCATTTCCTGTCTGGCGAACATGAGCGGCGGCGAGGTGTTTGTCCCCAAGCTGCCCAGCATGAACATTCAGGACCTCGCCCAGGGCTTGGCCCCCGAGTGCCGCACCGAGGTGATCGGCATCCGGCCGGGCGAAAAGCTCCATGAGCTGCTCATCTCCCGCGACGAGGCCCGCAACACCCTGGAACAGGGAGACCGGTTCCTCATCCGGCCGTCGTTCGAATATTTTGCCGGCCCGGCCGAAACGCCGGCCGGAACGCCCGTGCCAGAGGATTTCGAGTACAGCTCCGGCTCCAACGCCTGGCAACTGCGCCACGAGGATCTGGCCGAACTGGCGCGCAACCTCGTCCTCGACGACGACGCCCGATGAACCCGCCAAACGTCCGCCTTCGGAGGCCTCGCCCATGAGCAGGCCACAGCCCGACGATCACGGCGCGTCCGCCTCCCTTCCCTACGGACGCCAGGAGATTGACGAAACCGATATTGCGGCCGTGGAGGCCGTGCTGGGCTCCGGCTGGCTGACCACCGGCCCGGCCGTGGCCCGCTTCGAGGCGGCCGTGGCCCGCTTCACCGGAGCGGCCCGGGCCGTGGCCGTCAACAGCGGCACGGCGGCCCTGCATGTCGCGGCGGCGGCCCTGGGTCTTGGCCCGGGCGACGAGGCAGTGACCTCGCCCCTGACCTTCGCGGCCACGGCCAACTGCGTTGTTTACTGCGGGGCCGTCCCGGTCTTCGCCGACGTGCTGCCCGAAAGCCTGCTGCTCGATCCCGCCGCCGCCGAGCGGGCCATCACCCCACGGACCAAGGCGATCATCGCCGTGGATTACGCCGGCCAGCCCTGCGATTGGGACGCCCTGCGCCGGCTGGCCGACCGGCACGGCCTGGCGCTTGTCGCCGACGCCTGCCACGCCCTGGGGGGCCGCTACAAAGGCCGCGACGTGGGCCGGCTGGCCGACGTCACGGCGCTGAGCTTCCACCCGGTCAAGCACATCACCACCGGCGAGGGCGGCATGGCCCTGACCGACGACCCGGATCTGGACCGCAGGATGCGCGCTCTGCGCAACCACGGCATCGACCAGGATTTCCGCCAACGCGAACAGGCCGGCTCCTGGCGCTACGCCATGACCATGCTCGGCTTCAATTACCGCCTCTCCGACATGGCCTGCGCCCTGGGCGAAAGCCAGCTGGCCCGGCTGCCCGGATGGCTTGAAACCCGGCGCGAACTGGCCGGGCTGTACGACCGCCTGCTGGCCGGCACGCCCGCCCGCCCCCTGGAAACCGCGGCAGACCGCGAGCACGCCCGCCATCTCTACGTGGTCCGGGTCCCACGCCGCGACGCTGTGTTCCGGGCCATGCGGGCCCAAGGCATCGGGGTCAACGTCCACTATCTCCCAGTGCATCTGCACCCCTATTACCGGGAACGCTTCGGCCTTGGGCCCGGGCTGTGCCCCGTCGCCGAGGCCGCGGCCGAGGAAATCCTCACGCTGCCGCTGTTCCCGGCCATGACCCCGGACGACGTCCGCCGCGTGGCCGACGCCCTGGCCCGGGCCCTGGCCAGCAGGGACTGATCGGACGCAAGGGGACACGGCCTGGATAAACATCGGGCAAGGCGGAGGCCAGTTGCTGTGGCGCGACGGCCACGACAACCGGCACGGCATCCCGCTTGCCCTGCTCGCAAGCCAGCCGTGTTCCAGGACGTTTGCTGAAATGGCTTCTCGACGGCAATACGCCGCTTGACTCAACCCACTCTCGCGCCACGCGGCCACCTGTTTCTGCCAATAAGCCAGCGTCCCCGCGGGTGTTCGACGCTTCCTGTTGCTCTCCGACATCCTCGCTCCTACTTGCTTGGCACAAGAATGCCAGATACAACGGGAGCACGATAGAAGGGCCGGAATCTGCGCTTACAAAGATCGGCGTAGGATTGGGATGGACCGGCCTTCTGTTTTCGGGCGGCTGCAGGCAAATGCAGGAGCATCCGGAGCGCCGTTTCGAGGGAGACCCCAAACGACTCCGAAAGTGAACAACCGGCCGCGAAGCCTGCCGCCTGACAGCAGGCTTTCAGTCCGCTGGCGCAACGAGCCCGCCGCAGCTGGCGGTTGTCTTAACGTGACGTAGGCGTGGCAGACCGAGAAGACGTTTAAAATTGTTTCTATAAGGTGTTGACGCTTATGACAGCGGTTACAGTCGTTGTTCCTGTCTATAATGCTGAAATGTGGATACCTCGATTCATAGACTGCATGCAGCGCCAAGTGTTCAAAGATTTTGAAGTGCTCATGATCGACGACGGCTCAACGGACAACAGCGTCGCTTTAATGTTAAATATTGCTTCAATTGATTCACGCTTCAAGATTATTCAACTTCCTGACAATCGCGGCTGCGGCGAGGCGCGCAATATTGGCATTGCTTCGGCAAAGGGAGAAACTCTCTGTTTCGCCGACCCTGACGATTTTTTGCCGGAAAACTCCCTTGAAGTTCGCTATGCCGCTTACAAAAAACATCGCGCCGTAGTCCGCGCCTGCCATCACGAGGTCATGGACGACGGAACCATCCGCAATATGGAGACAAGGCCATCTGCACTTCCGGAAATCTGCTCGCCGGTTGAAGTGGCTTCACGCGTGGGCGTCAACCCGTTTCTTTGCGCGCACTGGACATGGCTGTGGCCAACCAGTTTGCTGCGAAAAAATGGAATTCTAAACGGCGAAAACATGCGCACCGGCGAGGATATTTATCTGCTCGCGCGGGTCTTTTTTCTGATAAATCGGGTGGTATGGATAGACGATGTCGTCTATTACTGGATAAAACGCACCGATTCACTTTCGACAACGATGTATACCCCGGAACACTACGGGAACTACTTTGCTATTTGCGATATATTTTACAAAGAAGCTACCAAGCGGGATCAAGTTGCCCTCGCAGACATGTTTTTCAATGAATATCTACTTACCTACCCAGGCCATCTGCTTATGCAGATAAGCCAGGGCAAGAGCACCGAGCAGGACGCGCGCGAAGTGATCAGACAGATGGCTCAGGTCGCTCATGATCATGGGGTCTTTGCCCGTTGCTTGGAAGTCATCAAGAAAAATCCGCTGCGCTATCCGGGAATACATCGCCTGCATCATATCCTGACCAGCAACGCCCCTTCAGCCATTCAACGACTCGCCGACTCCCAAGCGTCGCTTGCTCCGCTTATGCGTGAAGTCCAATACCGCGCAATACGGGCCCAGGGATGGAGTCAAGAGTTGGTGATCGACAAGTTCGACACGGAAAGCGAGTTGTTGCGGGTACGTTATATGTTCTGCGACAACCGCCCGACAGAAGTCATCCTTTGGGGCGATGACGAGCGTACGCCGGCATACGCCAAAAACCGCACAGTGCATGTGGATAACCATTTTACCATTTTTGAGCGGATCCTCTGGCTTGCCCTGCCCTCGGAGGCTGGCGCGCAACTCCGCCTTCTCATTGCCGGGCAGGAAACGTCCTTGCACCACACCGGGCCGGAAATCCGCGCGGCCTTCGCGCCACGGCCTCTGGACGATACGCATTTCCCCCCTGACGTCCGCGCGCTTCGTCGTCTTGTGACGTCTCCTGTCATTCAGCGGAAGTTCAAGGACGCGTGGCTGTTCATTGACAGGGATACAGAAGCCGACGACAATGCCGAGCATCTGTATCGTTGGGTCCGCCGAGAGCATCCGGAGGTCAATGCCTGGTTCGTTCTCAACCAGGATTCCCATGACTGGGAGCGCCTGGAACAAGAAGGATTCCGTCTCATCGCCCATGGCAGCGTTGAGCATGGCGCGTTGTTTCTCTTGAGCCGCAAACTCATTTCCAGTCAGAGGGATCGCTATATTTTCGCGCCGCTTGAGGAACAATATTTCAGAGATTTCCCAAAGCCGCAATTTATTTGCCTAGCCCATGGCGTGATCAAGGACGATATGTCGCCATGGTTGAATACCGTCCCCTGCGACATATTTATCAGCTCAACGCATGATGAAGCGCGATCCATCAGCGGCGACGGCTCGCCTTACCTTATTACCGCGAAAGAACAGCGCGTAACGGGCTTGGCGCGTCACGACCGGTTGCTGCAGCCATGCAAAAAGGAAAACATCCTTTTTGTCATGCCGACATGGCGAGCGGACCTGGTGGGCAAATGGGACGGCAAAGGGCAACGTCGAGAAAGAAATCCAAACTTTCTATCGTCCAGCTATATCGCAACCTGGAAAGATGTTTTGGAAGATCCACGTCTGAAAAGTCTTCTTGAACGTTATGGCTACCAAGTCGTTTTTTTCTCCCACCCTGGGTTTTCGGATTATCTCGAGGAAATGCCCTTCCCTTCTTTTGTGCAAAAGCTCTCCAAGAGCCACGGTTCCGTGGGCGAAACCCTACGCATCAGCAAGATCATGATCACAGACTTTTCTTCCGTGGCCTTTGACATGGCGTATATGCACAAACCGGTCATCTATTATCAACACGAGGAGAAGGCCGCCTACATTAAAAGCCAGGCCTGGGCCAGCGGATATTTTAACTATCACGAGATGGGTTTTGGGCCGGTTTGTCATGACAAACAAACGCTTTTTGCGCATCTGGAAGAAGCTCTTAAAGCGGATGGGCAGATGCAGCCCCCCTACCTTCAGCGGGCGGAGAAAACATTTGCCTATCATGACGCCGGCTGCTGCCAACGTATATTTGAAGCGATCACGGTGAAAGTTCCTCCGCAAGGCAGGCCAGACGCGGCCATGAGCCTGTGACAAACTCGCTATTTCTCCCTGCAGAGGCGAAAAGTAGCGCTTGACGATCAGCGCCTGCCTTCGGTTTGCCATCCCGAAGCACGGGAGATCGGGCTCTCAACCACAATGGGAAATAGCGCCATGCCTCAAAAGAACGTCCTCCAGGGGTTGTTCTCCCTTTTGCGCGAACTCAATTTGAGCCTTTTGACCCTTCGCTTGGAACCGCTTCCCCAGCCTGTTTTTCTCATGTTGCGGGAAAGAACCGCGGAACTCTACGCGTCCATGCGCCGTAGCGCGCAAAAAACGCACAAGCGCAAACGCCAGGCTAAAGCCAGGGGATGGCAAGAACCACTGGAGAGCCTGAAACAAACCCTCGCGGCGACACATGTCCTCTTGAGACAACTTCGCGATCTTCGGCGCGACATTGACCTGGATCTGTCCAACGCCGAGGGATGCATTCGGTATAATGATTTTCCAGGGATGATGCAGACTATCAAGCAACGTTTGCGGACCATCGGTGCAGACGTTGAAAAAAAAATGAGCACGGCGCCGCCTGCCCACGTCTTTAAACACAAAGCGGATGCGCTCAAAGACGTTACGCGCCACATGGGGCAACTGACAAAGGTCGTGGCCGAGTTGAACCGATGGGCCGACAAAAAAACAGCTGTCCATTGCACAGCTCTTGACGCCATATTTACACGCCTCGAAACAGACTCGACCTTGATCAGCGTCAATAAAGACGTTACACTGGAATTGCGCGGCATCGCCTATAACAGTATTCTCGCATCTGGACTTTTTGACGAATCTTTTTATTTGTCGCAACTACCTGAATACGCCAAAGACATTCGGGACGGTCTCAAAAATTACCTGACGCAGGAGCTCGACGCGTCGCCATGTCGTTTTTTCAGCAATACATACTATAGAGAAAAATCAAACTTTGTTCAAATGCTTCGTTATAATCCCCTTGAACACTTTGCTCGATACGGCGAATCCATGCGACTGAGTCCTGGCCCGGAGTTGGACGTCATTTTCTACTTGAAAAACAATGAAGACATTCTCAATGCGGGAATCTCGCCCTACCGGCACTTTGCGCACCATGGGGTGAACGAAGGCCGCCAGCCTTCCGCTCATGCCGGCGGTTTTCTCAGCCGAGAATACATGAACACCGCCGGCGGCCGGCTGGCCTTTGTCGGCGAACCTGAAGACGGCGAGCGATTGGCCTGGGAGGCGCTGCGTAGACAGTGCCTCAAAAGAGACCACGGACACGCCGTATCCATTCCTGTTGCAGAATGGTGTGCCCTTGAGGAAGACGTTGACGGCTTTGTGGTGGGGGCTGCCGCCCTTGCCGTTCTCGATGAAAAGCGATTGTCCGCCCTTGCCCGGAGCGGAGCATCGCTTGTCTACCTTGGCGGAAACCCTCAAGACGATTTGCAGGGACTCCTTGGCCAAAGCATTTTGCCCCTGACCAGGATTTGCGCCGTCACGAATGCTTATGAGCGTTTTTTGCGTTGGCAGGAAGGCGAGGCGCCAATCAGGCTCCTCTATTACCCGTTTGAAAATATGGAAGACTCCTTGCCTCTGGCCAATGCCATGCTTTCAAAGCTTGCCCGCCGTGAAGCATTTTCCTTGCGCCGTTTTGTGCAGCCGGCCCCAAACGACGACGGCACGCCCAAGCCCGTCATCAGCGTGGTGAGCATCATTTATAAAAAGCCCGACGAAATGTTGGCTTTTTTGGAATCCATCAACAGACAAGACCTCGTGCGTCCCTATGAAGTTGTTCTCGTGGACGACGCTTCCCCTGACGACACGGTGGATCGAGTCCAAGCCTGGCTCACGGAAAAAAAAGCCTCCGGCTTGCTCAATTGCCGTATGGATGTCCGCATCCTGCGCAACACGGCCAACTCCGGCAACTGCATTTCACGAAATAAAGGCATCGAGGCGGCGCGCTCCGACATCATACTCGTGGCCGACGGCGACATGGTCTTTGGCGTATCCAATCTGAGCGAGCATGTCTGGGCGTATCGATTTGGCGATTGCGACGCCGTGCTTGGATTTTTCCGGTTTGATTTGAACAAGGCGTTTGTTTTTGATTGGCTCGCCGCATGTGAAATCGACGAAGAGATTGTCAAAACAAAGTTAGTCAATCTTGAGGGGCTGATATCAGCTCACGGAAGAATGCAATTTATTAGTCATAGTATTTTTAATTTTATAACTAAGAACGTTTCTTTCAAGAAAAGCTTGTTTAAGAATGAGTACTTTGATCCTGCATTTAGTTACTCGGCCAAACCAGATTCTGGATATGGCGTAGAGGATCAGGAGTTTGGCGCAAAAATATATTTCGCCGGGGGAAAAATCCGCTTTGTCGAGCGCGCCATCGCCATGCATATTCTCCATGCCGACAATTCTTATAATGACAGTAGGGCGATGGCCATGTTGCGCAATTGGGAGAAGCTTCTCGTCAAGCATCCTGATCTCGTCCTCGTGGACCGTCAGTACTACCAACAAAAAACCGTGGAATTTTTGCATCGGACCGCGTCCAGACAAGAAACGCCGGAGCATGTCGCCGCTCGTGCTCGGTATGCGGCCCCGGACAGGGCCAACGTGACGGTTCATGTTTCTCGACCGCTGCGCATCTTGACGTATGCTTGGGACGCCGACTCCCAGTACGATTTGTTTAAAATGGGGAGGTCCGCGTTTGTTCTGGCGACCAACATCGGCACGCGGCATTGCGATCAATGGGACTACGACCAGCGGCCTTTGCCCCGAAACGTCCGTCTCGCGCCGCTTGAGGCCGTCAAACCGGACGAATACGATTTGGCGATCCTCCCCTTTGACGGGCACGTGCTGCAGCCTGCGCCGGGCAAGGCCCCCGCGGACTGGGGCAACGCCTTTTTCACCATGTTGGAAGTCACAAAAGATATCCCCAGGGTCGCGTTGTGTCATGGCGCGCCGCCAAGAGCTGCCGGCGATTTGGCGGACGCCGATCGCGCCATGGACGAGGCGGTCCCGGGCAGCCGAGAAGCGTTGCGGGACCTGCTGGGCGATATCCACGTGGTCTGCGCCTCGCATCAGGCCCAAAGGGAATGGGGCTTCGCCAGGTCGTCCGTCATCTGGCACGGCTTTTGGCCCGTGGAATTTCCGCCGGGCAAGCACAGTCGGGATTGTCTCACCTTGCCGCGTCAGGCCTTTGAGGACAGTCCCCTTGTCCATGGCGAGGCGGTACGTCGGCGCGTGGCGGAGCTTTTGGGCAATAAGCATGTTTTGGAATACGCCGCGCCGCCGCCGCCGCATCCAGGCTATGCGGTTGGATCCCAAGAGCTGGCCATGGCGCAATTTCAAAACGATGTCGAATATCTTGGCGACTTCGCCCTATATTTTAATCCTACGCGCCATTGCCCCATGCCCCGCGTGCGAGGCGAGGCCATGATGACCGGGACCATTCCGGTTTCGCTGCGAAATCACGATGTGGACATGTTCATCCAAAACGGGGTGAACGGATTTTATGGCGACAGCCCCGAAGAGTTGGCGGAGCAACTGCGGTGGCTTTGGGAGCATGAGAAGGAACGGCGCGAAATCAGCCGCAAGGCTCGGCTCACGGCACTGGATGTCTTTAACATCGATCGATATCTCGCGGCCTGGAGCGAGTTGCTCAGGCAAGTGACGTGAAGGCCGCTACGGCCGCCAGCATTTTGCCGGTCGGAAGGCGTCGCCGTATGGAATGCCATCGACGCGCAGGCCGGTCCGTAATGTATTGCCCGGCAGGCTAAACGTCCCGATCAGCCCGCCGCCAGCTCCAAAATTGTTCTGGCCCTGGCGTCAAAGGTTTCGACCGCGCAGCGCTCGAAGGAGCACGCGGCGATTTCCTTGCGCGCGGCCTCGTTGTGCAAATAATAGTCGATCTTGTGCCGCAAATCCATCGGGTCGGCATAGGTGACGACCCCGAGCGCTTCGATGCCGGGTACCGCGTTGCTGATCTGAAACAGCCCCAGCGCGCCGAGATCGAAGGTTTGGTGGTTGATGAATCCGTCCCGGGCCATGGCTGGAGCATGTTCGTTTAAGTGAATGCGGGCCATGCCGAGCAAACGCGGCAGCCCTTCCAGGGGGAGGCGCTCCTCAAGCGCCGTGGACTCGGGCAGCCGTCCGGCCCAGCCTTCGCCGACGACCCCAAGGGACGCCCCGTAGCCGGCGTCCAGCACATCCCGCACGATCCGTCGCCGGTTTGGCCCGGAATTGTCGCCCACAAAAAGCAGGTCCAGGCTTTCCGGCGTCCGCGACGCTCCCCCGCCAACGCAGGCGGAGGAGGCCGCCAAGGGCAGACAGCGGCACGGGGTGGCGGTGATCGGCTCGATCTGCCGCATGAACATCATCGAGGCGCACAGGACAAGGTCGTAGCTGTCGAGCTCCTCCTTGGTGATCAATTGAGGATGGCTGATGATCCAGAGGAGGTTTTTGGTTCCGGGCCGCGGATAATGGCGGTAGGCGCCCCGGATGTGGATGGCCAGGTCATGCCCGCCACGCGACCACTCGTCCTTGAACAGCACGTCGGCTCGGTGGCCGAGCCGGGCAAAGGCCCGGGCCAGCTCGTCGCCGCAGGCCGTATCGCCCCAGAAGGCGCTTGTCCGGGAGGGCGCGCAAACACGAATGGCGATGCGCGCGCCTTGGGGCCGGCAGGGCCGGGCGTCTGGGGCGGGAGAAAACCGTTGGCGATAGCGCTTCCACCAGGCCACGATGGCCTCGCCGTAGGCGGCGTCCGGGGCCAGGTCTCCCCCTTCCCGCATCCGGCGCTCCAGCCCTTCAGCCGGCACGACCTGGCCGTCCACATCGATCAGGTCCGGCGCGATCAGCCCTTCCCAGCGGCTGCGCAGCCGCGCGTTGTTGGTGTGAATGCCCACGGAGCGTTCCCGGCCGCTTTTGCCTTCGTGATGGATCACCACGCTTGCCGGTTCATAAACGACTTTCTTGTCGAGCTGGGCCAGCTTGAAGCACAAATCCACGTCCTCGCAGCCGTTCCAATAGGCCGTGTCGAATCCGCCCGCATCCCAAAAGCAAGCCGCGTTGACCAACATGCAGGCCCCGGTGACGACCTGCATGAGCGTGGCCTGACGGGGAACGGCCAATTCCGGGGCTTCGCCCATGAAGGCATGCCGGGGCAGCAAGGAGACGTGTCCACGACGTTCCACGACGACCACGCCGGCGTGTTGGATGGAGCCGTCGGGAAACAGCAGACGGCCCCCCACGGCGCCGACAGACGGCCGGGCCGCCATGGCCAGCAGCGGCGGCAGCCAGCCGGGCTGCACCTCGGTGTCGTTGTTGAGAAACAGCAGATAGGGCGCGCTCGCGACCGCCGCGCCCCAGTTGCAGGCGCGGGCGAAGCCTTGGTTTGTCGCATTGCGAAGGACCCGCACGCGCCCCTGCCAGCGTTCGAGCAGCCGGGCCGTGTCGTCCGTCGAGCCGTTGTCCACCACGATGACTTCGCAGACATCGGGCGTGTTGTGAAACAGGGCTCTGAGACAAGGCTCCGTGAAATGCGCCTGATTGAAGACCGGGATGATAATGGAGACAAGCAGGGACCGTCGTCTAGCCGGCTCGTCCTGGGACGCCCTGGGACCTGGGACGCTATGGGGCTGGGGCGGACCTTGGCCAGCCCGTAGCCGGCCAAGGATGATCTTGGCCAGTTCCTGGGCGCGGATGGCGTAGGTGTGGCGCGCAAGCACGCCCTGGCGCAAGGCGTCCAGGGTTTGCGCGTAAAGGCGGTCGTCGCCCAGGTATTGCGTGAGCTTTTCGCGCAGATCTTCGGGGGAATCGTAGACCGGCAACCGGCCCTCGAACGCCTCGGCGGAAGCGGTGGCGCTGTTGGTGATGACCAGGGTTCCCGAGGCCAGGGCATCGAACACCCGGCTGTTGACCGAACCCCACTGCTTGGTCACGCTGTTGGCGTCGTCCACCAGCAGCAGGGATTGGTTGTAGATCCGGGGCATGGCGTGGTAAGGGGCGAACCCCTTATAATACTTCTTGAACTGGGGATGATTCTCCCAGTTCTTGCCGAACAGGGCGAAGCGCAGGCCGATGGCTTCCGGGTCAATCCGCTCAATGTCCCTGGGCGCGTCCCAGTAGCTGCCGGTGAAGACGTAGTCGTACAGCTTTTCCTCGGGCCGGGGACGAAAACGAACGTGGTTGGCGGCGATACGAAGGACCTGACACGCGAACCCGTAGGTGCGTTCGATGTGGTCAGCCGCCTGTTGGGAGGAGCACAGCCGGATGTCCCACAGGTTGAAGTGCGGCTTGCCGGCCCAGCGGTCGAACCAATTGCGCATCCAGCAAATCTTGACCAGATTCGCCGCCTTTGCGCCAAGCCGGGTCGGATCGTAATGGTCGGTCATGGCGATCAGGGCGTTGGCGTCCCCGGTCTCGTACCACTGGTCGCGGGGCAGCCAGACCACTTCCCAGCGCATAAGCTTGCGCAGGGCCGCCCCCAGTTCCAAGGCGGTGAAATAGTCCCCGGCCGCCACGTCGGGACCGACCTCGGTGACGGCAAAGGCCAGCTTGAATGTCGGCGTGTGAGGATTCATGGCGGCTTCCGTTAGCCTGGCGCGCCCGAGGCGGCCTGCTTGCGGGCAAAGGCGCAGGCGTAGAGGGTCTGTCCCTGGACCGCCAGCGCGGCGTCGTATTCGAGCAGTTCCTGGAGCAGCGCCGCGTCCTTGACGTCGTCAAAATTGGCGATGACATCCTGGAGCGCCAGGCTGTACACCACCCCGCCGGTGAAAAGGGTCTGGGCCCCGGGAAACGCTTCCATCAAGGCAGGGAGGATGTTGTCGCTGTCGGCGGCCTCTGTGGGGTCGGTCGCCAGCATCCTGGCCAAGGGCGGTCGCGTCACCGCGACAGCGCACGACCGCTGGGGATGCGCTGGATCGCGCAGCAACCGCTCCGGCAAGGAACCGCGTATCCGGCTGGCGATCTCCAGCTGGGCGTCCGGCCATTGAAAACGCGTCGCCCCGACATAATCGTCCATCACCAGCCAACCGCCGGGGCGCAAGCGGTCCTTGCTCCAAAAAAGCGCCTCGCGCGCGTCAAGCATGTGATGCAGGGCGTTGTTCCAATAGACGAGGTCGTAGCGGTCGCCCAGGTCTAGGGCGAAAGCGTCCCCGGCATGAAACGTCGCCCGGTCGGCCAGGCCTTGCCGTGCGGCCTCGGCTTTTCCCGCGGCCAGGCGTTCCTGGCTGATTTCGAAAAGATCGAAAGTCCCGACGATGCCTTTTTGCAGCAAGCGCAATTCCTTGGACGCGTTGCCGCAGGCCACGGACAGGCCGCGCGCAAAGCCGCGTCCGTCCGACAGGCCGTGCATCCGTCGCTCAAGGCCGGCCCAAGGGCCGTCCTCGGCCTGGCCGCCGACCAGGGCGTTGAGATGGCGCAAGATGGCCGGGTGCATCCACCAGCGCGTACGCGGCTTGGCCCTGGTTGTGGACCAATGGTCGGCCGCGGCGCGAAGGGCCTGGGCCTTTTGGGCGGCGGCGCGCCCCTCGGGGTGCGGTTCCGTACCCTCCCCCTGCCTGGCTTTGCCCCGTTTGCGGCACAGGAAAATCCAATCGCGGCTCAGCCGCATCAGCGCCATCTCGTCCGGGGTGAACGCCTTGGCCGTTTCCACGGCTTGCACGGCAAACCCCGCCTCCTCAAGCCGGTCAACGACATCCAGGCCGTAATAACGAACGTGGTCCCACTGGCCATAGCGCCGGGTCCGCTCCTCGGGGGCGGTGACGGAAAGGTCCTCGTCCGTGACCTGGCCTCGCAGCGGCACCATGACGATGGCGAGGCCGTCCTTGGCCAGCACGCGATGGAGTTCCCGCATGGCTTTGCGGTCATCCGGCACGTGTTCCAGCACATGGGAACAGTAAACGGCGTCGAAGGAGGCGTCGGGGAACTGCAGATTCGTGATGTCGGCCTGGACGTCGGCGCGCGGGTCCAGCAGATCCGCCGTGACATAGCCATTCTTGAACAGTTCCCTGAAGCGGCCTTCCAGGCAGGCTTCCGGCGCGAAGTGCAGCAGACGCAGGCCAGGGGAAGCGAAAAAGTCGGTGCGCCGTTCCAGAAATGCCCATAACGCGCGATGCCGCTCCAGGGAGCTGCAGGTCGGACACAGGGCGCTGGGACGGGGGGGCTTGCCAAAGGGCAGGAATTGCTGGAACCGCCCCCGGCAGATAGGGCAATAGACCCTGTTGGGCATCGCCGGCCGGGCCTTGGCGGCGCTGACGGCGGCCTTGGGGCAAGCGTCCTGGGTCTTTGGCCGAAGCAGGAGCTCGGCCAGGGCGTCATGGAGCGTGGCCGCGTCGAACTCGCACAATATCCGCGCCCGGGCGTTGACGGAGAAGGCCTCGCGAAGCTTGGAATTCTTGATGAGCGCCCGCATATAGCCGGCAATCTCCTCCACGTTGCCTTCCTCGGCCAAGAATCCCGTCTCGTTGTGCACGACCAGTTCCGGGATGCCGGCGTGCCGGGAGCTCACCACAGGCAGCCCGACGGCCTGGGCCTCGATGAGGCTGACCGGCACGCCCTCTTCGTCGCCGTTGGCCGCGGTCACGCTCGTCAGGACAAAAACATCCGCGGCGTGCATTTCGCGCAGCACCGCATCGCCGGGGAGCTGTCCGAGAAAGACGACCTTGCCGGCCAGGCCCAGGGATCGCGTCAGCTCCGCCAATTCGCCTTCGAGAGGGCCGTAGCCGATGATGCGGTATTGGGCGTCGAATCCAACCTGAGCCTTGGCGAAGGCGGACAGGGCGTAGGCCAGCCCCTTTTTTTCGACGAAGCGGGCCACGCTGAGCAGCGTGACCGTTTTGCGGCCTTTCTCGCGGGAGACCGGCGCAAACTGCCGCGTGTCCTTGCCGTAATGATGCACGACGATCTTGTCCACGGGACAGCCGTGCCGCGCCAAGGTCTCTTTCATGAACTGGCTTGGGGTGGTGATGACGTTCGACCTGGCGAAGAGATTCTCGTAGATGTCGGCGCTTTTGACCTTGAAGGTGGCGGACCCGTCGTAGCCGTGAAAAGAGGTCAGGGTGAACAGCTCGGGATAGGCCGCGAACAACGGCGCGAGCTTGTTGAAGTTTGGCCCGAAATGCACCTGGACGGCCACGACGTCGTCCAGGGGGGCGATGGCGTTGGCCCGCAAGAAGTCTTCCGTCCACCGCCGGGGATCGGCCCGAAGCGCGTCGTCCGGCAACGTGATGTAGCGCGTGGCTTCAAGCAAGCCGTAGGCATCGACGCTTGGATGCCGCACCGGTTCGTTCATGCGCTGCATGGACCAGTGCTCCACCGCCACGCCGCGATCGATGAGCCCGGTTATCTGGTCCAGGATGAACGTTTGCGACAGGACCGGGAACTGATCGGTAACCACGATCACCCGTGGACCGCCGGCATTCGGGGCCTTATCGGCCCGGGGAGCGGCGGCTCGGGCCGTGCCGGCCAGGCCGGTGATCATGGGATTTTTGGAAAAATCCGTGGGGACGACGTCGGTGCGGACCAATTCGGTGAAAAAGGGGTGCAGATCCCTGGACAGCCGGGCCCGGCTTTCGGCGTCCATGGGGGCCCGGCGCAGCCACAGGCCAAGCATCTGGGCCAGGGCCGCGTTCCAGCCGCCCAGGGCCTCCACGCGCGCGTCGGCAAAGCCGGCCTCGGCGAGCAGGCGCTCCAGGGCATAGGGCGTGTAGCGATAGTGATCGTGGGGCGCGTCATGGATGGGCCACAAAAAAGGCGTGGTGAAAAAGAGGCTGCCGCCGGGCGCGAGGACGCGGCGGATCTCCTTGAGCACGGGCAGGGGGGCTGGGCAGTGTTCCAGCACTTCCGTAGCCATGGCGCAATCCACGCTGGCATCGGCCAGGGGAATGGCGACGCCATCCCAGGTCAGATCCGGTTGCCGGCGCTCGGCGTACTTGCCCGAGGCGAAATCGAGGCCGATATAGCGTGTGATGTTCGGGTTTCGGGCCAGGATGTGGTCCCGGTAAGGCATCTGGCCGCAGCCGACGTCGAGCAGGACGCCGCGAAACAAAGCCATGGCCTGATCAAGGCGTTCCAATATCCCTTTGCGGACAAGATAAAGATCAGCAAATTCGGGAGAAAGCTGCGGAGAGAGAAAGGGGTCGTCTCGGGCGGCGGGCGGAGGCGTCAACGCCTTGCCACCAAGTTTTTCAACCATGCTGAACGCCTGTGGATTGGTTGGAAAATGCGTGAAGACTTCCAGAGCGGCCTTTGCCTCGCTAACACTCCCAGTAACACCCGTCAACGTGGCTTGCGAGGCCATCGTCTCCAGGTCTCCAGCCGTCTTGCCGCCTGCTGGACTTGCACCTCAGGCCGTCAAGGCCATGTTCTTCGACCTCGCCCACGGCGGGCCAAGGGGTTTCCGCGCGCGGCCAAGGACGGGCTCGAACGGCCAGCCAAGCGGCTTTCGTCTTCTTGAAAACGGAGATTTGCGAAATGAGCGGCGTGTTCGATCGCGCGGCAAGGGCGTCAAGGCGTGGTTTTTCTCAAAAATAGCTCTTGAAATAACATTCTCGATTCTCTACCATTTAAATGAGTTTCAAGAAGAAACAACGGGGGATGGGCTTGTGCTTATCGGCTACGCACGTGTTTCGACGCTAGACCAGAACCTTGAGTTCCAGCGCGAGGCCTTGATCGAGACGGGTTGTCGGAAGGTTTTTGAAGACAAAGGGAACGGCAGCCGAACCGAGCGGCCTGGCCTGGCGACAGCGCTGGAAGTGTTGCGCGAGGGGGATACCCTCGTTGTTTGGAAGTTGGATCGCCTCGGCCGGAGCGTCAAACAGCTCATCGATCTTGTTGATGTGCTGTCCAAGAAGGGCGTGCAATTTAAAAGCCTGACGGATTCCATCGACACGGGCACGCCGTCGGGTCGGTTCTTCTTTCATGTCATGGCCAGCCTCGCTGAAATGGAGCGCGGACTGATCGTCGAGCGCACCCGGGCCGGACTGGAAGTCGCCCGTCAGCTTGGCCGAAAGGGCGGTAGAAAACCCAAGATGACCGTCAGCAAGATCGAGTCGGCCAAGAAGCTCCTCGCCAGCGGCGTGCCGCCCAAGGACGTGGCCAAGAATCTCGGCGTATCCATCCCGACGCTCTATCGCTGGGTGCCGGCTTCGTCGAGCGTTTAGCGGTCGTGGTCTGCCGTTTCTCGGAGCGCGCCCCATCCCGATTCCGGCGGCGAAAGCCGGTCGCTCTGACGACTGTCGGCTTGGTCCCGGGCGGCGTTGGAGCGTGGCCCCAGGATTTTGCATTTTTAGGATCGATTTTTGCAAAGCAATATTGCGCAGGCGCACAGGCGCTCCTGCACCCGACAGCCACGAGAGACTCCGGGCCTCGTGGCCAAAAGGCGCGCTTTCATAGGCCACTCAACAGAGAAATTTGGATCAACACGCATGAATCGCAAAGTCATGGTCACAGGCGCAGACGGTTTTATAGGATCGCACTTGGCGGAGGCGCTGCTTCAGGCTGGGTGCGACGTGCGCGCCATGGTGCAGTACAATTCGTTTAATAGCTGGGGATGGCTGGACTGCTCGCCCGGGGCGACGTCCGGCGACATGGAGATTCTTGCCGGCGATGTGCGCGACAGCGGCTTTGTGCGCCGGGCCGTGGCCGGCTGCGAGGTGGTCTTCCATCTGGCGGCGCTCATTTCCATCCCTTTTTCCTATGTTGCTCCGGAAAGTTACATCGATACGAACATTCGCGGTTCACTCAACGTTGTGCAGGCCTGTCGGGATCTTGGCGTTTCTCGTCTTGTGCACACCTCCACCAGCGAGGTCTACGGCACCGCGCTTTTTACGCCCATCACCGAGGCGCACCCCCTGCAGCCGCAGTCGCCCTATTCGGCGAGCAAGATCGGGGCGGATCAGATCGTGCTGTCCTACCATCATGCCTTTGAGACGCCGGTTGCCGTCATGCGTCCATTTAACACCTACGGCCCCCGGCAATCGGCCAGAGCCGTCATTCCCACCATCATCGGCCAGTTGGCCGCGGGGCAGCGGCGCATCAGGCTCGGCGCCCTGACCCCTACGCGGGATTTCAATTACGTGGCGGACACCGTCCGCGGCTTCATGGCCATGGCCGAGTCCCCCCATGTGCTGGGCAAGACGGTGAATTTTGGCAGCAATTTTGAGATTTCCATCGCCGACATCGCCGCGCTCATCGGTGAGGTCATGGGCGTTGAATTTGAAATAGCCTGCGACGCGGAGCGGTTGCGTCCTGCCGGCAGCGAGGTGGATCGGCTGTGGTGCGACCACTCCCTGGCCAGGGAGCTGACCGGCTGGACGCCGGACTTCGCCGGCCGCGACGGCCTGCGCCGCGGCCTGGCCCTCACGGCCCAGTGGTTCCAGGAAGGCGAAAATTTGCAGCGCTACAAAACGGGAGCCTACAATGTCTAAACATGCCGTCATCCTGGCGGGTGGTCTCGGCAGCCGGCTGCGACCGTACACCGTGGTGTTGCCCAAGCCCCTGATGCCCATAGGCCCGTATCCCATCCTGGAAGTGGTCATCCGCCAGCTGGCGGCGGCCGGCTTCACCGTCGTCACCCTGGCCGTGAACCATCAGGCGGAAATCATCAAGGCCTATTGCAACTCCGGCCAACGTTGGGGCGTGCACATCAACTATTCCATGGAAAAAAAACCCCTGGGCACCATGGGTCCCCTCAAGCTCCTTGACGATCTGCCGGACAATTTCTTGATCATGAACGGCGACGTGCTGACGGATCTGAATTTCGAGACGTTTTATGCCCACCACACGTCGCGCGCCAACGCCTTCACCGTGGCCACATGCCAGCGGGAGGTGCGCTCCGAGTTC
Organism: Solidesulfovibrio magneticus RS-1; assembly: GCF_000010665.1. Classification (NCBI taxonomy): domain Bacteria; kingdom Pseudomonadati; phylum Thermodesulfobacteriota; class Desulfovibrionia; order Desulfovibrionales; family Desulfovibrionaceae; genus Solidesulfovibrio; species Solidesulfovibrio magneticus. The sequence goes on from NC_012796.1 coordinate 4,570,014, forward strand.
GGCGTGCTGGACTTTGACGAAAGCGACACGCTGCACGGCTTCCGCGAAAAACCCGTGGTGCATTACCATGTCAGCATGGGCATATACATGGCCTCCAGGAAGATCCTGGAGTTCATCCCCGACGACGTCGCCTATGGCTTTGACAACCTGGTGCTGGACATGATGGCCGCCGGCAAGCCCGTGCACGTCTGCCGGCACAACGGCTATTGGCTGGATATCGGCCGTCCCGACGACTACATGACCGCCATCGACATGTTCGAAGCCAATTCGTCCATGTTCCTCAAGCAGGAATCCCAAGATGTGGCGCGTGCCGCTGTTTGATCTGGACTTCGACTCCAGGGAGGAGGACGCCGTGCTGGCCGTGCTGCGCCGGCGCTGGCTGACCATGGGCGAGGAAACCCAGGCCTTTGAGCAGGAATTTGCCGCCATGCTCGGCCAGGGGGCGTCCTGCCTGGCCGTCTCCAGCTGCACCGCGGCCCTGCACGCCGCCATGGACCAGCTTGGCCTGCGGCCGGGCGACGAAGTGGTCGTGCCGGCGTTGACCTTCGTGGCGGACGCCAACGTCGTGGCCATGTGCCGGGCCACGCCCGTGCTGGCGGACTGCGCCTCGCCGCAAGACTGGAACATGAACGCGCGGACCATCGCCCGGGCCGTGACCTCGCGCACCAAGGCGGTGCTGGTGGTGCATTACGCTGGCCAGCCCTGCGACATGGACCCCATCGTCGCCCTTTGCCGGGAACGGGGGCTGGTTTTGGTGGAAGACGCGGCCCACGCCGTGGGGGCCACCTACCGGGGCCGGCAATGCGGCACTTTCGGCGACATGGCCTGCTTCAGTTTCTTTAGCAACAAGAATCTCTCCTGCGGCGAAGGCGGCATGTTCGTGACGCGCGACCCGGATCGCCTGGCCCGAGCCCGCCTGTTCCGCTCCCATGGCATGACCTCCCTGACCCTGGATCGGCACAAGGGGCGCGTGGACAGCTATGACGTGCTGGCGCCGGGGCTCAACTATCGCATGACGGAGATGAGCGCCGCTCTTGGCCGCGTGCAGCTGGCCAAGCTGGAAGGCAACAACGCCCGACGGGAACGGCTGGCGGCGGCGTACGCAACGCAGCTGGATGCGATGCCCGGCGTCGTCCGTCCCTGGCCGGGCGGCGTGGCCGGCTGCCGGTCCGCCTGCCATATCATGCCGGTGCTGCTCCCCAAGCGCGTGGATCGCGCCGCGCTCATGGCCGGCCTGCGGGGGCAGGGCATCCAAAGTTCCATTCATTATCCGGATATGCAGCAATTCACCGCATACAAGGACCTCTTGCGCGGCGCCCCGGTGGCCGCGGAAATTTGCGCGAGAGAGTTGACGCTGCCGTTGTTTCCCTCCATGTCCATGGAGATGGTCCATGAGGTCGTCGCTCTTTTGCGGGCCCTTCTTCGGCAACAGGAGTGCAAATGAATATTCTGGCGGTTGGCGCGCACTTTGATGACGTTGAGCTTGGCTGCAGCGGCTCCCTCATTAATCATGTTCGCAAGGGCGACAACGTAACGGTTTTGGTGCTGACGAACTCAGGATACGCGGATCCAAACGGGGCCGTGGTGCGCACGGACGACGAAGCCTTGGCCGAGGGTCGGGCTGCCTCCGACATCATGGGCGTCGAACTGCTGACATTGAACCACAGAACTTTCTATCTGCAATTCAATGAAGAAACAACGCTACATCTAAACAAATTGATTAATGAACGTAATATCGATACGGTGTATTGCCATTGGATTCATGACCTGCACCGTGACCACCAAGCTGCTGCGCAAAGCACCATCATGGCATCTCGTCGCGTGCCACGCGTACTCATGTATCGCAGCAATCACTACGACACGCCGCACACCTTTGCTGGAAACGTCTACTCCGACATCTCCGAGGCCATGGCGACAAAGATCGAGGTCATCAAGGCCCACCGCTCGGAGTTGGAACGGGTGCGCTACAAATGGATCGATTTCTTTACCCGCCTCAACGCCAACGACGGGCAAAAAATCGGCGTGGACTACGCGGAATGCTTCGAGATCGTCCGCTACCGCATTTGACGCCATGATCGTCACCATCCACCAGCCCGATTTCCTGCCCTGGCTGGGTTTTTTTGACCGTTGGCAGGCAAGCGGCCTGTTGGTGTTTTTGGACGACGTGCAGTTCCTGCGCCGGGGCTGGCATCACCGCGACCGCATCAAGACGGCCGCCGGGCCGGCCTGGCTCACCGTGCCGGTCAAAAACAAAGGCCGCTATCTGCAGACCATTCGTGAAGTGGAACTGGAGGACGGCCCCTGGCGGCGCAAGCATTTGGCCATGATCCGCGCGGCCTACGCCAAGGCCCCAGGCTTCGGGCAGGTCTTCCCGTTGCTGGAGGCCGTCTACGCCAAGCGCCACTCCCGGCTTGTGGATCTGAACCTGGAACTGCTGGCCCTGGCCGCCCGGTTACTGGGCATTGCCACCCCCACGACCCTGGCCTCGGATCACGACTTGCCGGGCCGTGAAGGTCCGGACTGCACGGGCACGCTGCGCCTGGTGCGCCTGTGTCAAATTTATGGCGCACGCGGCTACCTCACGGGCAGCGGCTCGCGCGGCTACCTTGACGAAGCACTCTTTCTGCAGCATGGCATCCGCGTGGAATGGCAGGAATTCGTCCATCCCGTGCACCCCCAATTGCACGGCGGATTCGCGGCGAATCTGTCGGTGCTGGACTGGCTGATGCTGCGCCCGGCCCAGTCGCCTTTCATGCCTGTGCCGCCTCGGGACGCGGCATGAAAGTCGTCCTCACTCCGTTGTCCTGGGATTCCGAGAAGCTGGGCCTGCCGTGCGCCAGCCTGCGCGGCCCATGGCCGACGCGACCCGAGGCCATGACGGCCGCCGTTGTCGAGGCGCTGTCCGCCGCCGCGTCGGCGGCGCTGGTTGTCGCCAAGACGCCCGTCGGCATCTGCGACCCGGCGGCGTTGCAGGGGGCGTTGCCCAGCTGGACGGTGCAGGCGCTGGGAGTCGAGGTGGTGCATGTCCGGCCGCCCGGCGAGCCGACGGCGGACAGCCCGGACGAGACGACGTTTTTTTCCAACGCCTTGGATCCCACGCCGTTTCTGGAACTGGCATGGGACATGCATTTTAGCCGCTACCATCTGGACGCGGCCATAGGCTCCGCCCGCGCCGTTTCCCTCTGGCGGGCCTCCATCACCGAGCATTGCCTCGGTTTTGCCCAGGAAGTGGCCGTGGCGAAGCATCATGGCCGGCCGGCCGGCTTGGCTACGTTGCACCTGGAGGCCGAGGCCGTCCGGCTGCACATCGTGGGCGTGCTGGCCTGGGCCAGGGGACAAGGCGTCGGCCGCAGGCTGCTGGAAGCCGTCATCGCGCGCCATGGCCGCGCGCGCGCACTGCTGGTTGAGGCTCACGCCGGAAATCGGGCGGCCGCGGCCCTCTACGGAGCCGTGGGCTGCCGGCCGACAAGCCGGCATGACGTGCTGCATTTCTGGAACAAACGCGGCTTGAATGGAGACGGATAGTAGCTATGCTGCGCTGTACGCATACCGGCCCTTCCGGCGAACTGCGGGTTGTGTGGGAGACGCCGCCTTCCGCGGCGATTTTGCAGCATCCCGAGCTGGCGTCGTTTTTGTCCCGTATGGAAACGGTTCCCGGCCTGCGCGCCGGGGCCGAGGGACTCCACGTCGCCTTCCGCGTGCCGTACCACGCCCTGGTGGACGCCTTCGCGCCGACGCTGCCGCCAGGGGTGGCGGCCTGCCATCGCCACTGCGCCGAGGTTCTGGCCGGACGGCCGGACGCGCCCAGGACCGAGGACGGGCTGGAAGTCAATTTCCACCAGCATCCCTTCGACACCCCGGACAGGGCCTGGCTGTTCACCTTGCGCCAGGGCCGGTTCGCGGAATACTTCTTCAACCGGCTGGCCTGGCATCTGGCGCCCACCTACCACATCGTCACGCCGTTCCCCTTGCACGTGGACCTGGAGTCCGCCAGCACCTGCAACATGAACTGCCCCATGTGCTACCGCGATATGCTCCCCGACGCCGGGCAAATGGATTTCGACCTGTTTTGCCGCCTCATCGACGAGTGCGCCGCCAGCGACCTGTATTCCGTGCGCCTTTCCTGGCGCGGCGAGACCCTGACCCACCCGCGCATCACGGAAATGATCGCCTACGCCGCCGCGCGCATCCCCAACGTCTCGTTTCTCACCAACGCCTTTTACCTGGACGAGCGCATCTGCGCCTGCCTTGTGGAGAACCGGGTTAGCTACGTGGCCGTGTCCTTCGACGGTATCGGGCAGGTGTACGAAACCATCCGGGCCCCGGCCAAGTTCCAGGAAAGCATGGATCGTTTGCGGATGCTGCGCCGCCTGCGCCAGGAGGCCGGTTCCCTGTTGCCGCAGATCCGCACCTGCACCATCTGGCCCGCCGTCCGCCACGATCCCCAGGCCTACCAGCGCGCCATGGGCGAAGTTGCCGACTACATGGTGAAAAATCCCTACATCAATTTCAAGGGGGCCATGACGCTGAAAGAAGGCTTCGTGTGCCAGTATCCCTGGGAGCGCATCGTGGTGGGCTGGAATGGCGTGGGCCAGTGCTGCACCGGCTGGAACGCCGGGGACATCGCCCTGGGCGACGCCCGGGCCGTCTCCATCGCCGAGATGTGGCGTTCGCCGCGACAGGAAGAGGTGCGCCGCATGCACCTCCAGGGTCGGCGTCTGGAGATTCCCTGTTGCCGCGACTGCCGCCACGGCGCGGCGGGCGATCCCGACGCCTCCATTGAAGATATTGTGCAGAGGCGCTGGTGAGCAGCCCGTTGCGCGTGTTGGCGGCCCTGCATTGGGGCCTTGGGGAGCGGCTGCTGGACGCCTTGCTGGGTTGTCCCGGGCTGCGGCTGTTGGGGGTGGTGTGCCGCGGGCCAGCCCTCCAGCCCGATCCCTACGCCATGGCCGTGCGCCGTCGCGCCCAGCGGGCCGGATTGCCCGTCTGGGAAGAGGACGAGCAGGACCTGGGCCGGTTGGCCCGCCAGACCGGGGCCGACCTGCTCTGGCTGCACGCCTACATGCGCCGCCTGCCTCCGGAGGTCTTGGCCGCCGCGCCGCTGGGAGCGCTCAACGTCCACGCTTCCCTGCTGCCCGCCCACCGAGGCCCCGATCCCCTGCATGGGGCGTTGGTCCGCAAGGACACCCGCACCGGGCTTACCGCCCATCTGATGGACCAGGGCCTGGACACCGGCCCCATCGTCCATCAGGTCGCTTTCGCGGTGCGCCCCGGCGACACCCGGGAGACGCTTTTGGAAAAATGCAAGCAGGCCGCCCGGCCCCTGGTGGAGGAAACCGTCCGCCGGCTGCTGGATCCGGACTTTTCACCGCTTCCCCAGGACGAAGCCCTGGCCAGCCATGCGCCGCGGCCAGAAAAAAAGGAACAGGCATGAGACGCTCTGAAACCAAGGTCCAGTTCAGCTGCGAATCGCGTTGGGAATACCTGTGCAACGAATGGCGCCGGGGCAAGGGCAAGCCCCTGGCCTACCTGGCCAACCGCTACGCCTGGAATTACTGGCCCGCCCGGCGCAAGACGGCGTCCTTTCCCCTCAATGTGGACATCGAGGCCTCCAGCGTCTGCCAGCTCAAATGCACCCACTGCTTCCGCCAGTGCCTGGACATCGGCGAGAACAGGTTCATGGACATGGACCTGTACCGCTCCATCGTGGAGGAATGCGGCCGCCACGGCCTGTTCACCCTCAAGTTCAGCATGCGCGGCGAGCCCCTGCTGCATCCCGAGATCGTGGAGATGGTTCGCCTGGCCAAGGCCAGCGGCGTCAAGGAGGTCTGGATCAACACCAACGGCGGCCCCGTCACGGAGGAGCTGGCCCGGGGGCTCATGCGGGCCGGGGTGGATTGGATCACCATGAGCTTCGACGGCCTGGGCGCGCACTACGAAGCCGTGCGCATCCCCCTGCGCTACGAGGAGTCCCTGGAGAAGCTGCGGACCCTGCGCCGGGTGCGCGACGCCCTCAACGCCAACACCCTGCTCAACGTCCAGGCCATCTGGTCCTCCATCGCCCACGATCCCCAGGCCTACATCTCCCTCATGAAGAGCATCGTGGACCGCGTGGCCTACAATCCGGACATGCATTTCGACGCCGGCACCCATGTGCCGGATCCGGCCTTTGTCTGCCCCCGGCTCTGGCAACGCCTGTGCATCACCAGCTCGGGCGCGTATCTGAAATGCCCTTCGGATTTCACCATGGCCGAAGTCCTGGGCAACGCCCGCGACACCGGCGTCAAGCAGGCCTGGGATCAGCTCCAGGGACGGCAACGGGAACTGCACCTGGCTGGCCGGAGGCTGGAAAGCCCGGTCTGCGCCGCCTGCCACCACGGCGCCCTCAAGCAGGCGGTGGAGCTGGTGCTCGACGGACAGCCCCACCAAGACTACACCTACGTGCGCCGCCCCAAGGAGCAGCCGTGAACGCCCCCAAACCGCATTGGAAAACCTGCTGCGGCGTGGAGCTGTACAAGGTCGAATACCGCATCAAGGAATGGCTGTACAAGCGCCTGGGCATCGCGCTGCCCAAACTGCGCGAACAGCAATCCTACTGGGCCTATCGCGGCCAAGCCTATCGCGACGAGATCCTGGCCTCGGGCTACCTGGACCGCGAAGTGTTCTTTCAGGATCTCATCCTCCAAGAGCTGGAGGCCGTCCCCTTTGCCTCGGCCTTCGAAGCCGGCTGCGGCTTTGGCTGGAACGTAAAGCGCGTCAAGGAGCGCCATCCCCAGGCCTTGATCGGCGGGCTGGATTTCAGCCTGCCCCAACTGCGCAACATGCAGGGCTACAAGCCCGACGTGCCCATCGCCGCCGCCCAGGCCGACGCTTGCCGCATGCCCTTGCGCGACGGCGCGTTTGACGTCGGCTTCAGCCTGGGCGTGTTTATGAACATCCACCCCAGCAAGATCATGGACGCCCTGGCCGAGATGGCTCGCGTGTGCCGCAAGCGCATCATCCATGTGGAATGGTGCGCCAGCCACGCCACCCGGGAATTGGTGGAAAAACGCGCCTTCAAGACCAACATCGTCTCCCACGACTACGACGCCCTCTACGCCCGCCTGGGCCTCAAGCCCGCCAAGGTGCTCACCCACCTGGATTTCGGCGAGGCCTTTCGCCGGCACGAACGTGAGGCCGCAGGCCGTCTGGACCGCTGGGAAGGCTTTGAAGGCCCGGACAAATACACCCTTTACGTCTTCGATCGCTAACCCAGGGAGCACCCGACCATGGACCTGCGCACACGCCAACGCACCGGCCTGCCCCTGCTGGTGGCGGAAGTGGGATTCAATCACGAAGGCGACCGCGAAACCGCCGCCGCCCTCATCCACGCCGCCGCCCAGGCCGGGGCCCAGGCCGTCAAGTTCCAGACCTTCCGCGCCGACGACTTGGCCTTGCCCCAGGCGCCGCATTTCGAGCTCATCCGCCAAGGCGAGATGTCCCGGGAGGACGTCCGGTTCCTGGCGGACCAGGCCCGCGAGGCCGGCATCGCCTTTTTCTCCACCCCCTTTAGCGTGCAGGCCGTGGAGATGTTGGAAGAGGCGGACGCGCCGGCCTACAAGATCGCCTCCATGGATCTGGCCACGCCCTATTTGCTGGACGCCGTGGCCGCCACGGGAAAGCCGGTGATCCTCTCCACCGGCATGGCCACCCTGCCGGAAATCGCCGCCGCCGTGGAGCGTCTGCGGCGCCAGGGGGCGGGGGATCTGGGCCTGCTGCATTGCCTGTCCCTGTATCCGGCCCGGGCCGAGGATTGCCATCTCCAGGTCATGGCGCTGTTGCGGCGGGAATTCGGCTTGCCCACGGGCTGGTCCGACCATTTTCCCGGCGTGGGCGCCTGCCTGGCGGCCTTCGGGGCGGGAGCCGAGATCATCGAGACCCACTTCACCCTGGACGTCGCCACGCCCGGCGGGGACCACGCCCACTCCGCCGATCCGGCCATGCTGCGCGGCTTGGTGGAGACCATGGCCCTGCACGCGGCCATGCTGGCCCCGGCCGAGGACTTCTTTGACCGGCGGCCCGACCGGGAGTTCGCTCCCCTGTATCGCCGGGGCCTGTACGCCGCCCGTGATCTCGCGCCAGGACAGACGCTGACCATGGCCGATCTGCGCTTTTGTCGGCCCCAAAGCGCCATGACGCCCGAAGATCTTAACGCCGCGCTGGGACGAAAGCTCGCCCGGGCGGTGCCGGCCATGACGGCCCTGACCCCCGAGGATCTGGCGGAGTAGGCCATGCAGACCCTGGTGGTGATCCAGGCCCGTCTGGCTTCCACCCGTCTGCCAGGCAAGGCGCTGCTGCCCCTGGCCGGGACGCCCATGCTGGTTTTTTTGCTGGAACGATTGCGCGGCCTGCCGGGCCGGCTCTGTCTGGCCACCACCTGTCGTCCGGAGGATCTGGCCCTGGCGTCCCTGGCCCGCGATTTGGGCGTGGAGGCCGTGCAAGGCGAGGAAGACGACGTCCTGGCCCGATTCCTGCAATGCCTGGACCGCTTCCCCGCCCAAGCCGTGGCGCGGGTGACGGCCGACAATCCCCTGACCTGCCCCGAACTGGTGGAGGCCGCCCTCCGGCTGGTCCTGGACGGGGCCGAACATGCCGGCCTTCCCCGGGACTGCCCGGTGGGCCTGGGGGCAGACGCCTTTTGTGCCCAGGCCTTGCGCCGCATGGCCCTGCAGGCCAGCTCCCCCGACGAGCGCGAACACATCAATCTGCACGCCCTGCGCCATCCTTCGCAATACCGGACTCTGCGGCCAACCCTGCCCCCTGCGGCGCGCCGGCCCGACGTCCGTCTTACCGTGGACACTCCCGAGGATTTGGATCGGGTGCGGCGATTGGTGGCGCATTGCCCCGCCGGCACGCCGCCCCTTGGCCCCGAAGAGCTGGTCGCCGCCCATGATCAATGCTTTCCGGGCTGACATCCCCCGCCTGGGCCGGGTGCTCTTTCGGGTGGACGCCGGCAAGGTGGCCGGGCTTTCCTTCGGGCATCTGGAACGCTGCGCCGTGTTGTCCCGCCAGCTGCTGCGCGCCGGGGCGGCGGCGACGACGTTTCTCATGCGTCCCCTGCCCGACGGCCTCGCCCGGGCCCGGGCCCTGGGCCTGGAGGTGGCCCTGCCGGAGCTATGGCTTAAGGCCCTGGCCGACGGGGACGTGCTCATCGTCGATCTGCCCTTCCCGCCCGAGGACCAGGTGATACGGGCGGCCCGCCAGGCCGGCGCCTATCTGGCGCTGTTGGACGACACGGGACGCGACTTGCTCCCTTGCGATCTGGTGCTCAATTCTTCCGTGCTGGCCGAGCCATCGATGTATCCCAGGGCGAAAAAGACGCTGTTGGGACCGGCCTATTGCATCCTGGAGGAGCGTTACGCCGCCGCCCGGCATCATGGCTCCGGCGATGCAGGCCTCCCCGTCGTGCTGTTGACGCTCGGCGGTTCCGATCCCACGGGCCTGACCGTCCGGGTGCTGCGGGCCTTGGGAGCGCTTGGCGGCGCAGCGCCCGCCTGCCGGCTGCAGGTGGTCCTTGGCCCTGGCTTCGGGGAAGCCTCGGCAGTGGAGCAGGCCAGGGAAAAATTATCCTTGGCCTCACAATTGCATGTATCTCCGGCAGATATGTTGCCCCTGTTCACGGGATGCGACCTGGCGGTCTGCGCCGGCGGGCGCACCTTGTATGAACTGCGCGCCCTGGGAACCCCGACCCTGGCCCTGGCCAGCGCCCCCCACGAGGCCCGGCAAATTGACGCCTTCTTGCGGCTCGGGCTGTTGCAGTGCGGCGTGACAAGCTGGTCAGAGGATGCATTTTTACATAAATTGCGGTTGATGCTTTCAAGGCAGACCCGGCGGCCAACAGGCGAGGACACATGACACAGACCCTGTGCTTTCTGGAAGGGGCCCGATTGCGGCTGCGGCCAGTGCTTGAGGAAGACTACACCGACGAGTATCTCCGCTGGCTCAACGATCCCGAGGTCAATCGCTGGTCCCAGCGACGCGCCTTTCCCTCGGACAGGGAGCAGATGCGACAGTACGCCCAGGCCCTGGCGGCCAGGCCGGGGCAAGGCTTTGTCCTGGCCATGATCAACAAGGCCGACGGGGTCCACATCGGCAATATTTCCCTGGTGAACATCCAGTTGGTGCATCGCTGCGCGGAGATCGCCATCCTCATCGGCCGCGACGAGCACCGGGGACAGGGGCTGGGGGGCGAGGCCGTCCATCTGCTGGCCGGACACGCTTTCGCCGCCATGAACATGCATCGCGTCTTCGCCGGCACCTTCAATCCCGCCTTCGCGCGCTGCGTGGAAAAAATCGGCTGGAAGCGCGAGGGCGTCTTTCGGGAGCGCATCTGGAGCCATGGCCGTTATCACGATCAGATCTGGCTGGCCCAGCTGCGCAGCGAACATGCGCCCATCGCGGCGCTGGAACGCCAGGAGGGCTATGCGTAATGGCCCAAGGGCTCTATCCTCTGGCTGCCTGGATCAGCCCACTGACCGACCTGCCCAGAGGCCCTTCGAGACACGCTGTGGGCCGCGCGGCGCCTTCATACCGCCACCGACACCGATGAGGCTTCCGTTCCCGGTTCCTGGCTCGGCCGCATCAACCGAACTGTAACGCCCCAAACACGATTCCAGATTTCTTGCAAGAGATCCCAACGACCAGCCTGAACCCCGGATCATCACACGAGGAAGACGCCATGCAATACTTCGATCAATATCCTGTCTACAGGCAATGGCCTCTTGGCTCCAGGCGCATGCACCTTGCCGGCGAGCCTCTCGTCGACCACGACACCCCGGTGGTTCACTTCGGCAGCTGTTTTGGAGAAAATATACAGCTTTTTCTGGACATGTACCATTTCAATCTCCTTGAGACCCAGGCTGGCTACAAGTATTCGTGTCATTCCATCTTGCGAGAAGTGCGCAACGCCTTCGAAGGCCGCCTCACCAAACTGGACCAAATCTACCCCGGGATAAAGGGGTACACGGATCTCAACCATCACCGGATCTTCGACCAGGACCAGGAACAGTGCCAGCGTAAAATCAATGCCATCGAGCGCAATGTTCAGACCGCCTTGTCGCAAGCCGAAGTCGTCATCCTGACTCCCAGTGTCAATGAAGTCTGGTTCAACCGCCGTACCCAGGATTATATCCTGCATCCCTATCCCGGCGCCCTCGGCGCTGATGACGATTTGCACGTCCATTCCATGACGACTCACGAGAACCTGGTCCAGCTCGAACAGACCCGAGAGATTCTCCTTCAGTACAATCCCAACATGCAGATCATCATCGGCGTCTGTCCCATATCCCTTCGCCTCACCTATCAGGAGATGGACGCCGTTCAGGGCAACAACATCTCGAAGTTCACCATCTATGCGGCGGTGAACGAATTTTGCCAGGCACATGCCAACGTCCATTATTTTCCCGGCTTCGACATCGTTTTTTCCGAACTGGCGGGAAAGGGACATTACCGGGAAGACAATCGGCACCTCACCCAACCGGCCGTACGCCATTACCTGCGCCGGTTTGGCTCCATGTTCTTTTCGCCGCGCGCCCGTCGCATCGCCGCCCTGCTCGAGCAGTACGCCGCCAGCCCTGAGCGGGAGCGCTGGACCTGCCTAGAGAACCTCGCGGACCTGGGCTACGACCCGGACCTGATCGCCATCAAAGCGGCCAACACCCACCTTCTTGCCGGGCAAACCAAAGAGGCCTTCGACCGCTTGTGTCGAGTTTCCGTCATCCCGGAATCCCCGGCCCTGGGGCTCAACCTTGGCCTGCTGCTGTTGGACCTCGGACTGCCCTCCAAGGCCGCCCCGTTCCTGAAGCGGTCCGTGGATCTCCTCGGGGACCTGCCCGGGTTGGCCTTCGGCATGGCCGACCGCGCCCACCGCAAGTCCCTGGGAGACAACCACATGCGGGAGTGCGGCAATACCAGCGACCAGCGTCTTGGAGCCCTTGGACGGATGCTGAAACTGGCCACGGCGGCGTTGGAGACGCTTCCCGTCGGGCTGAAACCCGGCCTGCGGTCCCTGCAGTTCATGGACATCCTGGACCGTACGCTGTTTCCCGTCGGCATGTCCCAGCCCGGCGCGGCCAGCGAGTCCCCTCCCAGGGTTGCGGCTCATCCGGCGCTTTTCAGCCACGCTCCGGAAACTGCGGCTTTCGACCATTGCGGCGACCTTCCCGCCGCGTTGGGCGCTCTTGCGCGGCAAGAGGGCTGACAAGCCCGCCCCCTCCCGGACAACGAGGCGCATCAAGCAAGCCTCGCAGGCAGCCGGATAGGACGGTGTGTTAACCAGGCAAATCCGCGTCTGGATCGGGCGAACCTCCGGAGTTAATCATGTCAGATACGAAAATACCGCAACAAGCCACGGAAATATCCGAACTGCGACACCAAGTACAACCCATTTTGCGACATCTGCCTTCTATAAAGTATCAGCCGCGTGACAATGGAGAACTTGATTACTACGGAGCCAGATCCTGCATTTCAGACCTGCTTGGCTTGCCAAAGCCGTTGTTTGGTCGGGCGACATGGCTGCACGGATGGGGGTGGTTTGAACCCAATGAGCCTGAACAACTCGCCGAGGCGCAGTATAAAGACGTCAACAATCTCGTTCGTTCCAAAGCTCACGAAGCCTTTTTGAAAGCCCATGGCTACGCCAAGGCCATCGCCGTGGGCGTTCCTTTCCTCTATCCCGACACTGTCGAAGTTCCCAGGATTCCGGACAGCCTCCTTGTGTTTCCGATGCACACCACACAATGTACAGACCTTGCCTTTCACGAGGAAACGCATCCCTACATTGAATATATCAAACAAATTCGCGACCAATTCTCTCTGGTCGTCGTCTGTATCGGCTGCGAGGACGTCCGCCGCGGCAACTGGATCACCGCTGTTGAAAAGGCCGGCATCCCCTGGATCACCGGCGCCTGGACCTATGACAGGCATGCGCTGGTGCGGGTGCAGTCGCTTATGCGCCAGTTCGAGTTCGCAACGACCAACTCTTCGGGTTCGCATCTCGCCTATGCGGCCTACTGCGGATGCAAGGTATCCTTCGACGGCCCCAAGAACGATCTCACACTGGTGGAGGTAGACACCCACCCCTTCTACAGGAACCATCCCAAGGTCGCCCGGCAGATGAAAAAACGTGACTTCAACGCGGAGTTCAAGGAAGCGTTCCCCTTTTTCTACGTGCCCCCTCGGGAGGCGACCGCGCGGGTCGACTGGGCTTTCCAGGCTCTTGGCGGAAACAACAAAAAACAGCCCGAGGAAATCGCCGAGCTGTTCGAATGGAAATTGCGCAAGCTGCCGTCCGGCCGTTGGGCGCCCATCAATCCCCACGACGTCCTGACCAACGAGGAACTGTTCGCCAAGGCCATGGCCAAATCCCTGGTGGGCCAGCACGACGCGGCCTTCAAATTGACCAATATCCTGAAACACCGCCATGCGCGCCTCAGGAACCTGGAAATTCTCCGTGCTCGGTACTTTCTGAGCATCAACAACGCCCATGCTGCGCAAGAAGCCCTCAAGGAAGAATTAACGCATTTTCCAAACAATACAGAGGCGCTGAGCATGGTTGAGAAACTTGGGGGAAAGTTGCTCACGCAACCGCCCGACGCCAGTGGTGATGCCTTCCTCTTTCCCCAGCTTTTGCCCAAGTTTGCCGATCGGTATCTGGTGCGCAAGGGCATCCTGGATCGCCTCAACCAGGCCATTCCCCTTTTTCGCGGCGCCCTGCTCGACGTCGGCTGCGGCCAGATGCCCTACCGGGAGCATATCCTGGCCCAAAATCCGCAAATCACGCGCTACATCGGCCTTGATTTCGCCACGGGCAAATACGCCGACCGCCGCCAGCCCGACCTAGCCTGGGACGGCGTCTCCATCCCCCTGCCCGACGGCGGCGCGGATTGCGCCATGGCCACCGAGGTCCTGGAGCATTGTCCCGATCCCGCATCCGTGCTCCGGGAGATCCGGCGCGTGCTGGTCCCGGGGGGAACCCTGTTTTTCACCACGCCCTTTTTGTGGCCCATTCACGACGCGCCCCATGACCATTACCGCTACACGCCCTATGCCCTCCGGCGTCTGCTTGAGGAAGCCGAATTCACGGACGTGCGCGTCGAGGCCTTGGGGGGGTGGAACGCCTCCCTGGCCCAGATGCTTGGCCTGTGGCTGCGCCGGGCCCCCATGGACCCCGAAAGCCGTGACCGGCTGACCAGGGACCTGCATCCTTTTTTCACCGAACTGGTCCGCACTGACGTCATTCCCACGGATTTTTCCAAAAATCCCATGATTACAGGCCTATCCGGCACGGCCAGGGCCGCCGGCCCCCAGGCCCAGGCCTAGCCCATTTCATGCAACAGACCCGATGTGAAGGAGGCCCCCTTCCATGACCATGACGAGCGGCATCATCATCCTGGCCCGCATGGGCTCCACCCGGCTGCCCGGCAAGGTGCTGCATCCCATCTGCGGCCTGCCCGTGCTGGAGCACATGGCCCGCCGCCTTGCCCCCGTGCCCACGGATCGCGGCGTGGTGGTGGCCACCACCGCCGCTCCGGCCGACGACGCCGTGGAAGCGTGCTGCCGGCGGCTGGGGATCGGGTGCTTTCGTGGGGACGAGGAGAACGTGCTGCAGCGCTGCATCGACGCGGCGCAGCGGTTCGGCATGGAGGCCGTGGTGCGGCTGGGGGGCGATTCCCCCTTGTGCGACCACCGCGAGATCGCCTCGCTGCTGCGCTGTTTCATGGAACTGCGGGCCGCGGGACGCAACGTGGACTACGTCAGCAACACCATGGATCGCCGCCTGCCCTTGGGGCTGGACGCCGAGGTGTACCACATCGAGACCTTCCGCCGCATCGCCCGCGCCATCAAAACCCTGGACGCGGATCAACGCCGGCTCAACGAGGTCAACGTGGTTCCGTATCTGCACACGCATCCGGAGGAATTCGATCTGTTCCAGCCCGAAACGGACCAGGAACAGGACCTTTCCTGGCACCGCTGGACCCTGGACACGCCCGAGGACCTGGAGCTCATCCGCCGCGTGTACGAAGCGTTGTGGCCGGCCATGCCGGACTTCGGCCTGGCCGAGGTGCTGCGGCTGCTGGAGGCGCACCCGGACTGGCCGCGCCTTAACGCCGCCGTGCGGCCCGTAAGCGGCTTCTGGACCCCCCAAGAGCGCGACAAGTACCGCCAACGCCACCAGCGCCCGGCCCCCGGCGAGGCGTCCAAGCCATGAACCGTCCCCCCTGGCGCGCCGGCCTGCTGGGTTGCGGGGCCATAGGCTCGGCCTACGACGAACGCCGTGCCCCGGACGGCCCCGTGTTCACCCAGGCGGGCATGTTCAGCACTTCCGACGCCTTTGAACTCGCCTGCGTCGCCGAGCCCGACCCCCGACGACGCCAGGCCTGCGCCCAGGTCTGGGGCGTCGAAAAGGCCTACGCCTCGCATCGGGAACTGCTGCGCCACGAGCAGCCCCAGGTGCTTGGCGTGGCCACCCCCGACGACACCCACGAAATACTTCTGGAAGACATCCTGGACCTGGCTCGGCCCCGGGCGGTGTTTCTCGAAAAACCCCTGGCGCGCAGCGCCGCCAAGGCCCTGGAAATCGGCCAGCGCTACGAGGCCGCCGGCGTCGCCCTGGTGGTGAACTACGTACGCCGCTACGACGAGACCCATCGCCGCGTGCGGGACTTCGTGGCCCGGGGCGGCCTTGGCCGCGTGCACGGCGTTTGCGCGCAGTACGTACGCGGCCTGCGCCACAACGGCTGCCACGCGGTGAATCTTCTGCGGTTTGTCCTTGGCGAACCCCTGCGCGTGCGGGCCGTGGGCCTGGAGCAGGGGTCCATGCCCCAGGATCCCAGTCTGGACGTGCGGCTGGAGTTTCCCGGCGGTTTGGTGGCCCAGCTTGTCGCCATGGACCGCCTGGGCTATTGCTATAGCGTCTTTGAACTGGAAATATCCGGGGATGCCGGCCGGCTGCGTCTGGACGCCACCGCCGAGGAGGTGGCCTTGTTCCGGACGGAGCCGTCTGCCCAGTTTCCGAATTTTTCCCGACTGGTCCCGGCTTCCACGAATATGGGCGGGACCTACGGCGACGCCCTGGGCGTCGCCGCCCGAGAGCTGGACAGCCTCGCCACCGATCCGGGCCTTCGGCTGGAAAATCATTGGCGCGAGGCCTTGCGTGATCTGGAAATCATCGAAGCCGCCATGGCTTCGGCCATGGCTCAAGGCGCCGCGGTGGAGCTGCCGCCGTTCACGCCCCCGCGGCCCATCCCTTAAGGAGCAATGCAATGTCCACCCTGGCCATCCACGGCGGCGCGCCCGTCCGCACCAAGGCGTTTCCGCCCTACAGGACCTTTGACCACAACGAGGAACGCGCGGTGGTGGAGGTGATCCGCCAGGGGATCATCTCCGACTTCATCGGCGCTCCCGGCGACTACTTCCTGGGCGGCCCGCGCGTGCGCCTGCTGGAAGACATGTGGCGCGAACACACCGGAGCGCGGCATGCCGTGGCCATGAATTCGGCCACGTCGGTCATCATCGCCGCCATGGCCGCTTTTGGCGTGGGTCCCGGAGACGAAGTCATCGTCACGCCCTACAGCCACGTCATCTCGGCCACGGCCCCCCTGCTCTACGACGCCGTCCCCATATTCGCCGACAGCGAACCGGATTTTCTGTGCATGTCCCCCGAGAGCATCCGGGCCAAGATCAGCCCCCGCACCAAGGCCATCATCGTGGTGGACCTCTTCGGACAGTCGGCGGACATGGAAGCCATCATGGCCATTGCCCGTGAGCACAACCTCCTGGTGCTCTCGGATTCCGCCCACATCACCAAGGCAACCATCAATGGCCGCATGGCCGGCACGATGGCCCACATCGGCAGCTACAGCTTCAACGGGCACAAGACCATTCAATGCGGCGAAGGCGGCATGGCCGTGACCGACGACGACGACCTGGCCATGCGGCTGCGGCTGGTGCGCAACCATGCCGAAAACTGCGTGGACGGCTACGAGGTGCAAAACATCGAGAACATGGTGGGCTACAATTTCCGCCTCACGGAACTGGAAGCCGCCGTGGCCGTGGAGCAAACGCGCAAACTGCATGGCCTGGTGGATGCCCGCCGCGAGTTGTGCGCCCATCTGAACCGCCGTCTGCAAGGCGTCCCCGGGCTGACGCCCCCCCAAGTGCGGCCCGGCTGCACCCACGACTACCTGCTCTATCCCATGCTTCTGGACCCGGCCGTGGTGGGCGTCTCCCGCGATGAATTCCTGCGCCGCCTGGACGCAGAGGGAATCCGAAGCCGCAAAGTGGGGGAAGAGCATGTGCCCCCGGTCACCGGCTTCGTCAAACCCATCCACCTGTTGCCGGTCTTCACCCGCCGGATCTTCCGGCCCAAAGGCCACCCCTGGCAGGCGTCGTATTACGGCCATCCCACGCAATACGGCCTGGGCGCCTGTCCGGTGGTGGAGAACTTCTGGCAGGAACGCCTGTTCACCATCAACGCTGTCTATCCGCCTCTGACCACGGCCGACATGGACGACATCGCCGACGCCGTCATCAAGGTCGCGGAGTTGAGCAGGAAGGGTTGATGCGGCGGCAAAACGACAAAAACGGCGGCAAGGCCATGCGCCTTGCCGCCTGCTTCAGCCAGATGGGCGGGCTTCGCGGCCTGCTCCCGTTGCTGACGGACGCGGCGGATTTTGACATTCGCTGGCACGGCCGCGAACCGGCCCTTGCGTATATCCGTGCCAGGGGGCACGAGGCCGCGCCTTTGAACGCGCTGCGGCTTGCTCCCGAGGCGTGCGACGTGCTCCTGACCGACACCATCAATCTGCGTCGCTCCGACGAGGGCCTGCTCTGCCGCGAGGCTTGGCGCGCCGCGGCGGAAACCGGGACACCCAGCGTGGCCTTCGTTGACAGCTGGTGGGGCTATCTGGAGCGTTTCACCTTGCCCGGCGAACGCCTCGCCAACGCGCCCCTGCCCGACGTCATCGCCGTGGTGGACGAGATCGCCCATAAGGACATGCTGGCCCTGGGCTTTCCCGAACAGAAGCTGCATATGCTCGGCAGCCCCTGGCTGTCCTCGCTGGTCGGCGACAGCCGGGACGGAAAACCGCCCCTTGGCGGCGACCCGGACGAGATCGTCCTGACGTTTGTTTCCCAGCCCCTGGCCCGCGTCCTCAATGATCGGGATTCCTGGGGATTTACTGAGCGCGACGTGATTCCGGCCTTGGTGCGTGCCTGTACGGCGCTTCCCGTGGAGATCAAAAGCCGCCTGCGCTTCGTTTGCCTGGCCCATCCAGAGGAAGACGAAGCGGCGCTTGCGGCGCTCTTGAGCGAGACGTCGCCTGACTTCAAGACGGAGGTGCGCAAGGAGCCCGACCCGCTTGGCGTCGTGCGGTCCAGCCATGCTGTCGTAGGGATGTTTTCGATCCTGCTTGTGGAAGCCGCGCTCTGCCGCCGTCCCGTGCTCAGCGTTCAACCGGGACTTAAGCGGGAAGACATGCTGGCCACCAACCGTTGCGGCGCAACGGCCGTGGTCAGGGAAATCGCCGAATTGCCCCAAACGATCGAACGGCTTTTATGCGACAAAGGTTTTCAAGCCGAGTTGTTGCGGCGGCAGGCGAACTTTCCTGTCATAGCCGAAGCCATCGAACGCTGGCGGCGTATGCTGCAAGATCTCAGCTCCAGATGTCGAAGGGAGGACCGCTAAGAGCTTGCCGTTTCGCTGATAAAAGCTCTTGCTAATCTTCGCCTGCTTTTGGAAAAAGCAGAATATGCGCTCAAGAACCGCCAGCGGGCTCTGGCGTGTTCAAGGCCTGCGGACGGAAGGTCCGGCGGCATCGCGACGACCACAATGGTCTAAGCGCCGCTTCGAGGCAAGGCCGCAAAGGGCCTACGTTGCTTCGTTGCTCTTGCGCCCAGGAACATGCGGCGACTCGCAGAAAGCTTCCCGGCTGAAAGCCGGGGATTGTAACCCTGAAGACGAACGAACAGCAGGAGAGCTCTATGAAGATAATCCATCTCAAGGACGAGTTTAAGGGGAAAAATAGAAATGAAAAATACAAATATATCGCAAAATATGGGACCAAACCGTTTCCGATATTGTCTTGCCTGACTTCCCATTGAATGTTGATGTTGAATTCTCTGCCATTTGCAATTTAAAATGCGCACGTTGTCCGCAAAGAGACATCGTGGGCAAAATTCCCCTTGGAGTCATGGAGTACGGCCTTTTTACAGACATTATCAATGAAATAAGTGAGAATGGCGCTTGCGCCATCAAGTCATGCCTTCGCGGCGAACCGTTTATGCAGCCAAGAATATTTGACATGATTGAGTATGCAAAAGACAAAGGCATTCTTGACATTATATTAACAACGAACGCCACATTGCTTGACGAAAAAATGATTGATGACATTCTCAAGTCATCGATCGCAGGATTAGCAATTTCTGTAGACACGCATCACTCAAGCTCTTTTGAAACGAAAGGGAAAGAGTACTCCGAAGTTGAAAACCATATAAATATGTTGTTAAGCAAAAAGAAGCTGGCAAACAAAAACAATCTCTGGGTTAGAATACAAACAAACATAGAGTCGAACGGATCCCGGCAAGAACTTATAAGTTTAAAGGAAACTGTTAAAAAGCAGTTCCCTTTGGCGGACATGTTCATGGTCGGCAGACTCCTCCATTTCAACCCCGACCTAGATCCCTATCCGGACACAAGGGAAAATTACAAAGATGTTCGTTGCAACGGCATCTTCCACCGGTTCTTCATCACATGGGATGGAAAAATATTGCCATGTGCGCTAGACTATCAAGAGCGAATGGTCTTAGGACACGTTGGAAAAGACAGTTTGTCCTCAGTCTGGCTTTCCAGCACCATGATGCAGCTCAGAGAAAAGCATCTGGCGCATGAAATGGACGAGTACGGCATTTGCCGCCATTGTCATTTTAGATTTACGCCAAAGGAGAAGGATATCTTTACGGAGGACGGCGAAGAACACTCAAAAAGTATCACGGGGTACCTCTTGCAGAACAACAAGTAAGAGACGACGGCCAGGGCTTGCCTCGGCAAATTTGGCATGCTCCTCTCCGTTTCCGTGGCATGAGAAACCGCTCTATGCCAATCGTGACCGCATTTCCTCCCCTGGGGCGTTCACTGCAGATACAGCTTTCCAAGACGTCTTGGCAGGCAGCGGCGGCCTTGATGGCTTCCGCTGCTTGAGAGGCGGCCGCCACGGAACATAGGTCAATGCAACTACAATTTTGAAGCGTTTCGCGCGCAAGCGTCAAGCGGTCGTTGCTCCGCGCGCATGAAGACGGCCGCTCACTAGCCACTGGGCAGCCATTTTTCGCGGCAGCCCGGAAAAGCGAAGCCTCTCCAAAGGCATCCGTCCGATCCATGGCAAGCACGGCGCTCCGCACAGGGGATGATTGGCGAGTCCTTTGGATTAACATGGAAAAAGCACAGCCTGACAATTCCAGATGCACAAAGAGAATTCACAACGCTGCATGACAAAGTCTACGGATCTATCAAGCGTTTTTTCTTGCCTAACCGAGCAATTGAACGTTGGAGCTATCTGAATACGACAAAAAAATGGCAACAATACGTTCACCTTCAGCTAGCTTTTATATCAACATTGCCTAAAATTCAAAAACGTTTGCGTTCATTTCGCCATAGCGAGGACATATGAAGCCACACACAGGTGTTGACAATATATTGTCTAATCATAATTTCTTTTTAGAATCTAAAAATTACATCGAAGACAAAACAAATCTGTTTATGGTTGATTTTCTAGGATTCCCTTGGTACAAAGTCGCAATTGAAAGAATATTAAATCTAGGAAGTAGCGTCTTACCTAACGAAGACTACGACGAACAACAAAAAGCCATAAGACTCAACGACTTCCACAAAAAAAATCATTACTCACGCTCAATTTGAGTATGCTTTTTTCACCAAGTCAAGGCAGTACAGAAGAGACAAAAGTCAAAAAGAAAACCACATCTTTATAGACATATATAAGTACTTGAAAAAAAATAACACTCCATTTGTTATATTTGACATCCCGGACCGCTCGAACTCTTACGATACAAGATATTTTAAATCAATTTTTTACAAGCAAACAGTCCCATATGAGTACGTCACCTCACTAGTCTCCCAGCAAGAACTAAAAACCGTCCGTGATCTAACGGATGTTTTCTCAAAAAAATATCCATGTTGTTCGCCAAGACTAGAGTCGAAGACAAGTATTTACCATTCTACCACTCACTATTTCAATCATACAATATCTTGGTGATAAACATTATTCCCAATCTTTATATATACAATAAAATTTTTCACGCCATGAAAATAAAATGCCTTTTCGGGGCAATGGGCACACACGACCTCACAGGAATTAATAATGATTATTGTATTTGTGAAGTTGGGCATGGCGTTGGAAAAAGAAATAATTACAAAAACTCCCGACTGTTAAGTTATTATAAACAAAAATTTAATATCGAAAAATTATTTTACCTCGAACTTAATGTTTCGGACAAAATATACAAAGAGAACAACGACACTCAATTTCCTTTTTTAAAGGAGAATACATTCAACTTTGGAATGCCAGAAATAAAGAACTAGAAAAAAATTAAACACAAGATACAATCGTTAAGAAACAATTACGCCACTGATGATAAAAAAATCATATTAATACTGACAGCAGCTGGCACATTTAACGACGACATAATAAATATCATAGGCACGATAACAGACAAAATTCCTAATTCTTTCATATTATTAAGACAGCACCCAAGATACGACGTCAAAATCGACATAGGGCACATCGACAACGCTGCTCTCGCCAACGATTTGAATTTATTTGACTGCATTTGCATGGCTGACGTGATAATATCACCGCCAAACAACACTAGTCATGAAGCATCTTTTTTTTCAGACAATGTCATCATATATCCTCACAGAAATGATGTAGACGTTGATTCGCTGCGTCGCGCATACCAGAAGAACCTTCCTTTTATTGACATAAAAAACACAGACAAAGTATTAAATGAAATAAAAAAATGCTCACAAGCCAGCAAGACAGCAGTTATGAGTCAACACCTATTCATGAAACCACGGACAATTCCCTGAATATGCTGTTTTCAAAAACAGAAAAAGCATGAGCAACAAGGGGCCATCTCGGGAGTGTCTCAAAAACTGTTTAAACCACCCTGGTTGATGGTTTAGCAGAGACATGGCCGGCGCAGCCGGGCCAGCCATGATCTGTTTTTGCGCCCTCGCCGCCTTGCGCTAAAGCCCCCGGAGACGTTACGGACAATGCAGAATAAACGGCAAGGAGGGGATATGCGCGGGTGGATCGTTTTCATGGTGCTGGCGGCCTGTGTTGCGACGGGGTCCGAAGCCTTGGCCGGCAAGGCCGACGGATTTTCGGGAACGGCGTTCGGCACGCCTTTGACGTCGCTTCCGGCGTTCATGATTCTCAAATCCGACGGCGACGCGACCTATGCCGTCAATCTTCAGGAAGGCTACCGCATCGGCGGCAAGTCGCCGGTGGTCGTTTACGGTTTCGCCGGCGGCCGGCTGTTCGCCGCTTACGTGCGCCTGGACGGCCTGACCAGCCGGGACGCCATGGCCAAGGAACTCTCGGCCCGCCACGGCAAGCCGTCCACGTCGACCGAGGGCGGCGTGGAAACCCTGCGCTGGCGCGCCGGCAAGACCAAGATCAAGCTTAAGTCCAATCCGGCGGCTGGCTCGCTCAAGCTCGGTTATTATTCCACCGAGCAGGCCGGCCCGGCGGCTAGGCTCCTGGAATCCGACAGCCTGGACATCGACGCCCTGGCACGGCTCTATGACAAGGACAAGCTGACCAAGGGCGTCTCCCTGCCGGGCAAGCCCGTGCCCAAGGGCTATTCGCCCTACGACGACGGCGTGTCCCAGTCACCCGGCCGTTCTCCCGGCCAGTAAGACCCGGCTCCGAAATCATGAAGCCCCCCGAGCCGACGCCCGGGGGGTTTTTTACGGCCGCCGTCCACTTTCCGGTCGCCCGGAGGTCAGGCCGGGCATCGGCCAAACCGCTCCACGGCTAGGGCGGCCAGGCCGCAGGCCAAGCCAAGCCCCCATACCCCGTTCCAGCCCAGGGCGGCAAACGCTTGCGCCCCCAGGGCCGAACCCAGCCCGCCGCCCAGGAACATGACGGCCATGAACACCGTGTTGATCCGGCTGCGGGCGGCCGGGTCCAGGCCGTAGATGCGGGCCTGGTTGGCCACCAGCGCCGACTGCAGCCCCACGTCCACGAGCACGATGCCGGCCACAAGGCCGATCCAGGAGCCCGGGAAAAGCCCCATGACGGCGAATCCGGCCGCAAGCGCCGCCGCCCCCAACGTCACCAGCCGGCCCTTGCCGCCCCGGTCGGCCAGCCGTCCGACCAGGGGCGCGGCCACCACGCCCACCGCCCCCACCAGCCCGAGCAAGCCGGCCATGGCGCTGCCCTGGGAAAAGGGCGGGCGTTCCAGATAAAAGGCCAGCTCGGCCCAGAAGGCCACGAACCCGGCAAAGAGCAGGGCCTGGACCATTCCGGCCCGACGCAGCGCGGCGTGGCGGCGAAAGAGCCCGGCCAGGGACAGCAGGATGCGGCCATAGGACAGCGTCGTCGTTGGCTCCACCCGGGGAAGCCTGGCCACCAGCACGACGCTGGCGGCCAGGGCAGCCAGAGCGGCCCCGGCGTAGACGTCGCGCCAGTCGGCATAGGCCGCCACCAGGCCGCTGACCGTGCGCGACAGCAATATGCCGGTCAACAGGCCGGCCATGACCGTGCCGACCACGCTTCCCCGCCGTGCTTCGCCGGCCAGATGGGCGGCCATGGGCACCACCTGCTGGGCCACCGTGGCCAGAACCCCGACGAGCAGGCTGGCCGCCAGCATGGTCCCCAAGCCCGGGGCCAGGGCCGCCCCGAAAAGGGCCAGGGCCAGGCCGGCAAAGGTCAGGGCGATAAGCCCCCGCCGCTCGAACCGGTCCCCCAGCGGAGCCAGGGCAACAAGCCCCAGGGCGTAGCCGAACTGGGTCAACACGGCCACCCAGGACACAGAGGACGGCTCGGCAGCGAATTCCCCAGCCAA
This sequence comes from Solidesulfovibrio magneticus RS-1, assembly GCF_000010665.1. Taxonomy (NCBI): domain Bacteria; kingdom Pseudomonadati; phylum Thermodesulfobacteriota; class Desulfovibrionia; order Desulfovibrionales; family Desulfovibrionaceae; genus Solidesulfovibrio; species Solidesulfovibrio magneticus. The sequence goes on from NC_012796.1 coordinate 4,594,140, forward strand.
AATGCCCAGCATGGGCTGGTTGTAATACAAGCTGGCCACGGACAGGCCGGCCGCGCCGGCCAGAAGGGCGATGGTTCCCCGCCCCAGTTCCGGGGCCGTTTCCTCGCCAAGGCGTATTTGTACGGTGTCTTGCATGACGGTGCTCCAGCGTTTATTTTCTATACGATACGTAACGTATAGAATCTGAATTTCCGGCCCGTCAAGAATTCTTTTAAAAGGCTTTTCGATTGGCCTTTATCCTGCTGTTTTACCGCATCAAATGCTCTCTGGGCCGGGAACGGCCAAAACGAAATCCCTCTCGAAGGTCATCACCAACGGCCCGAGAGGCTGCCCGGGCAGGCCCCGGCCCGCCCGGGCAAGCGTGGCTTAGAACGACGCGCTCGTCGCCGGACCAAGCCGGCAGCCGCAACGCCGCGCGCAGGATTTGGAAAACGAATAAAAGGCCTGGGGAAAAGCCCTTGGCGCGCCCGCAAGAGGCCGGCCGCGACCGGGTTCAGCGCGGTCGCAGGCCGGAAAAGACGAGATCGGCGACGTGGCGGATGAAGTCGTCGTCAAGAGGCTGGTGGCGCAGGAGAATGCGCAGGAAAATCGGCGCGTAGAGCGCATCGACCATAGCGTCGAGATCGGCGTCGGGGCGAATCTGGCCGGCGGCCACGCCCCGGCGCAGCACCTCCTTGCCCGCCTCGCGACGCGGCAGCAGATAGCCGTCCAGAAAAACGGCCATGGCCTCGGGATCGGCCTGGCCCAGGGCAATGAGTTCGCACACCACCCGACCGCCGGCTCCCCGGTAGGCCTCGGCCAGGCGCAGCATCTGGGTCACGACGTCGTCCACGGCGCAATCCGTGTGGGGATAGGCGATGCGGGGAGTGAGCCCGGCCAGGAAGGCCTCCATGGCCACCGCGCCCTTGCTCGGCCACCAGCGGTAGACCGTGGCCTTGCCCACCCCGGCCCGGGCGGCGATGCCCTCCATGGTCAGCCCGGCAAAGCCCACCTCGGCCAGCAAGCCGTCGGCGGCTTCGAGGATGGCCTGTCTGGCGGCGTCGCTGCGGGGGCGGCCGGGGGGACGTTTGGGCGAAGGGGCTGGCATGGGCGTCTCCAGGGGAACGGCGGCGCAGCGTGTCGTTTCTCGCGCCGAGAGACCAAACAATAAGCTGGGTGACACGTCGCGAAAAAATCAGGGCATAGTTCCTGTCCGGCGGCGGCGGACTTCCCAGGGCCAAAGCGCGCCGCCGGCGGTCCTACAGCCCGGCGGCCGGGCAATAAAACTGCAAATTGTCCGTCTTCGTGAGCGCCGTGCGCTGCACGTACCCCGCCAGCCCCGACAACTCAGCCTCCCGGCCAAGCGGCGAAGCGAGTTCCTGCCGCCAGGCCCCGACTACGGCGAAGCCGACCACACGCTTCTCCCCATCGGCAATATAGACATAGGGAGGAACTCTTTTCCTCTTATATTCCAAGGCCCATCCCGTAACAAAGGCGTACCTTCCCTGGGAGCCGACAGGCTTCACGGCATCAATCCGGCCGGCAATCTGCACGAATCCCGGCGGCACTGTCCAGGCCTCAGTGGAGATCTCCGCCAGGGCATAGGGATGGGCGGCGACGAATCCGGTCTTTTCCCGTTTCATCAGCGCCACGGCGACTTCGAGTTTGCTCGCGTTGAAGTGCGGGATGCCGCGCATTTCGGCGTCGTCAATGCCGTAGGCATAGCACAGCCCGGCGACCAGCCTATCCATGGGGCGCATGTCCTGCAACACCGTCAGTTGCCAGGGCCCAAGCAGTCCCAGGCTGACCAAGGCCGCCCCAGCAAGCAGCGTTCGCCGTGCCCGGTCACTTTCCAGACAGGACAGCACCCCGACCAGACACATGACGAAGACCATCAGAGACAAGGTCGAATACCGGGAGACGAAAGGATCAGCCAGGTCGATGCGGGCGACGGTGGCGGCCAGGACGGAAAGGCAAACGTAGGCCGCCAGGGCCGCCGCCAACACCGTGACATTTTTTCGACGTCGGTTCTTGGCGATGGCGCGAGCGGCCGCGAACACAAGGTAGATGCAACAGGCCAGCAGGCAGGTCCCCATAATGGTCGCGCCGGTCTGGCCCAACGTCTTTTCGGAAAAATTGCCAAGAGCTGACGGGACATAAAACAAGAATTTTGCGGTTTTGGCGGAAAAGGCTTCAAGCATGGCATGGACATTCGTGCTGCCTGTGCCGCTGTGCAATTGGTAGACAAGCGCGGCCAAGCAGCAACCCGCCAGCCCCAGCCCGCCGATGATTCGAAACGCCCAGAGCACCACGATATAGACGCCAAAAAACAGGATCCCGTTGCCCATATTGAGCACACTAAGGACCGCAAGCAGCGCCGACGACAACAAATACCCGAAAACGCGGTTAGCGCGAACTTCCCGCCGTTCCAAAAAGCTCAACAGCAATGCGCAGGAAGCCATAGGCAAAAGGGAGACCAGAAAAAACTGACTCTGGAATTCCCAAACGATGTTCTCTTTTTGGATGAAGGAAAAGGCTGGAAGAACCGAGAGCAAAATATACAACGGCAAATTGGCCCTGCCCCAACCTCCGGCTTTTCGCAAAAAAAAGAAAAATCCTCCAGCTATGAACGCCATGAGCACGAAATTCATGACGATCAAAAAGACGCCTGCTCCTTGAAAAAGCACGTAGTCGACCCACAATAAGGCTTTCGTCGCCAGGATTCTATGTTCATTGTGCAAGGCGAACCAGCCGGCCAGGCTGGAGGCGCCGCCGAATATAATCGGCAAAACATCGTAGGTATCCAGGTACGGCACGATGGAATAGTTTATCCACCCCCCGTACACGGCCAGGGCCACATAGCCCGCCGCCACCAGGCCTGCCGCCGCAAGCCCGGCCAGGCTGGAGAGGTGGCTTAGCCAAGCCGCCCTCAAGTACTCCATCACCACGCGCATAGCACCACCGAACTCCTGCCCGAGGAAAATAAACCCAAACGTTGCATCCGAACAACTCGCCATACCTGGACGGCGACGCCATGCGGTCTTTCCCCGCATCCGTCGGGAGCCTTGTACAGGCTGTCGCGCTCCAAGCAAAGAGACAAGACATCCTCGAAACGGGGCAGGATACCAGCCTGGGCCAGGGTTGACCTTTTCTTTCAAAAAAGAAAGAAAAGCCCTCCTTCGCCATGGCGCGCCTCACAGCCAGGGCCCCGCCGCACGCGCCGCCGCAACCGCAGCACACGAGGACGTATCGGATGCTGGTCATTCTCGTAAGCTTCGCCTTTGCCTTCGGCATGGTCCTGTCCCGGGTCGGCCTACCGCCCATGGTCGGTTTCCTGGCCGCCGGATTCGCCTACAACTTCCTGGGCCTGACCCGCCCGCCCGGACTCGACGCGGCGGCCGACCTCGGCATCACGTTGCTGCTGTTCTCCATCGGCCTCAAACTCGACGTCCGGGGACTGCTCAAGCCCATCATCTGGGCCAGCTCCACCGCCCAGATGCTCCTGTCCACAAGCTTCACCTTCGCCATGCTCCTGGCCGTCAAACAGCTCGGCGTCAGCCCGCTTTTCGCCCTGGACTGGCCCATCCTGCTCATGCTCGGCTTTGCCCTGTCGTTTTCAAGCACCGTCTTCGCGGTCAAGGCCCTGGAAGAAAAAGGCGACATGTCGGCCTTCTACGGCGTGGTGGCCATCGGCGTCCTCATCATGCAGGACCTGTTCGCCGTGCTCTACCTGGCCATCTCCGAAGGCAAGATCCCGTCGGTCTGGGCCGTGGCCGTGCTGGCCCTGCCCTTTTTGCGGCCAGTGTTTTTCTGGCTCATGGACAAGTCCGGCCGGGGCGAGCTCTTCATTCTGTGCGGCCTGTTCTACGCCCTGGGCGTGGGCGCGGAAGGATTTAACCTCGTGCACTTGAAGCCCGACCTCGGCGCGCTGGTCATGGGCGTTTTGGTGGCCGGCCATCCCCGGGCCTCGGAACTGTCCAAGGCGCTGTTCGGCTTCAAGGAACTCATGCTGGTGGGCTTTTTCCTGTCCGTGGGCATGAAGGGCCTGCCAAGCGGCGAAATGCTGGCCGCCGCCCTGTTCCTGTGCCTGCTGCTGCCCTTTAAGACCGGCATCTACCATCTGGTCGTCAGCCGCTTCGGCCTGCGGCCGTGTACCAGCCTCTTTACCGCCCTGACCCTGACCAACTATTCGGAATTCGGCCTCATCGTCGCGGCCATCGCTTCCCGCAAAGGCGCGCTGTCCCCGGACTGGCTCCTGGTCATCGCCATGGCCGTGAGCCTGAGCTTCCTTATCGGCGCGCCCCTTAGCGCCCGGTCCGAGGCCGTCTACCGGGCCATGGTCGGCTGGCTGCGCCGCTTCGAACCCCGAAAACCCCATCCCCACGAAGTCGCCATCGACCTCGGCACGACCCGGGCCGTCATCCTCGGCATGGGCCGCATCGGCATGGGAGCCTACGACGAACTGCGCCAGAGCTACGGCGATTCGGTCCTGGGCGTGGAACACGTGCCGGCTCGGGCCGACCGCAACCGGGAACAAGGGCGCAACGTCATCGTGGGCGACGCCTGCGACACCGAATTCTGGCTCAAGCTGCGCAACGGCCACGCCTGCGAAATGGTCATCCTGGCCATGCCCAACCACCACGGCAACATGTTCGCCGCCCGCCAACTGCGAAACCTGGGCTTCACCGGCCATGTGGCCGCCGTGGCCCGCTACCCCGAGGAAGTCGAGGAACTGGCCGCCCTTGGGGTGTGCGCCGTCTTCAACATGTACGAACGCGCCGGAGCCGGCCTGGCCCGCCACGCCATGGAAGCCTGCACCCTGCCGGGGTGAGGCGAGGTGAGGTGAGGTGAAAAGAGGGGGGAGGCCTCCGGCGGCTGGGGGCCTGAGGCCCCCAGACCCCCCAAATGGAGAAAAGTTTAAAGGGGGGGACGACGGAGGTGGTTCTCTGGTCGGGGAGAGCTGGTTTCATGGCCGCGCCGCCACGCCCCGTCAGGAAGTGGCCGGCCTGGACGGGAAACGCTCCAGGAAACGCTGTTCGGCGGCCGCATTGCCGATGAGCAAAAGCCGCGTCCCGGCCGCGAGTGGCCGGTCCGGGTCGGGATTGACCTCCAGCCCCTCCCCGGCGCTTACCGCCGCCACGTTGCAGCCGGTGAGTTGTCGGATGCGGCTTTCGGCCAGGCTCTTGCCCACCAGCTCGGCCGGCACGGCCATGCGGAACATGTTGAGGCCCTCGTTTAACATGAGCACCTTGTCGGGATTGAGCAGATTGATCACCGTGTTGGCCACCAACGACGCATAGGAAATGACCAGATCGGCCCCGGCCGCATGGAGCACGCCGATGTTGCGGTCCAGGGTGGCCCGGCTGATGATCTGGATGTCCGGCCGCAGCTTGCGGCAGTAGATGGCCAGATAGATGTTCATGTCGTCGTTGTGGGTGGTGATAAATACCGTCGGGGCCTGGCGGATGCCGGCCTTGACCAGCACGTCGAGGTCGGCGGCGTTGCCGGCCACCACCCGGTGCGACTCCATGAGCTTGCCGGGATTTTTCTCCACGAGGCGGTAATCGATCCCCCGGCGGCGCAACTGTCCGGCCGCCGCCCGGCCCACCCGACCGCCGCCAAGGATCACCGCCGGCGCGTCGGTTAGCGGCGCTTCTCCGGCGAATTCCCGAAACTTCTCGATCTGCCCTTCGGTGCCGGCCAGCATCAGCACGACGCCAGGCGGCAAGGCCTGGTCCGGGTCGGGCAGCTCGAACCGGCCGCGCTCCCACACCCCGACCACGTTGACCCCGGCCACGGACCGCAGGGCGCACTCCCGAAGCGTGCGACCCTCCAGGCGCGAGCCCATGACCGGCCACTCGGCCACCACGATCTCGCCGATGCGGCCGATGATCCCGGACTGCATGTCCCCGCCCCTGGCCCGCCGGGCCAGGGCCTCGCCCAGCAGATGGGTGAAATGAAACACCTGGGTGCTGCCGGCCAGCTTCAGGATGTCCAGGGATTCTTCCTGGTCGGCCTTGCTGACAATGGGCGTGGCCGGGCTGACCTCGCGCACGGTGAAGGCCACGTTGGCGTTGCGCATGTCGTTGTCCAGGGCCACGACCATGGCCGCGCCGTCCACCCGCAGCCGGCGGTAGGTGCCCGCGTCGTCGTAGTCGCCCACGGCCACGGCGTAGCCCTGGTCATAGAGGTCGGTGGCCGCCTTGGAGTCCGAGCGCAGCAGCATGCAGGCGTAGCCGTACTGGCGGGCTTTCTTGTTCAGATGCAGCGCCGCCGGATCGTCGCCGACCACGATAACGTGGTTGCTCGTGCCCACCGGCAGCTCGCGCGGAGCCAGGGCCCGGGCCTGGGCCTCCAGCCAGGGGGCGTAGAAGAACTGGATGAAGGTGAACGGCAGCATGACCAGCAAAAAGATGATGCCGGTCAACAGCACGATGATGGAAAACAGTCGCCCCAGGTCGCTGGTGAAGGTGATGTCGCCAAAACCCAGGGTCGACATGACGGTGAGCGTCCAATAAAAGCCCGTGACCCAGGAATATTCCTGGCCGTCGCGCTGCATGATCCAGTGGAACACCACGGAATACAGCACCACCATGGCCACGAGCGTCAGGACGAAATTGACCAAAAACCGCAGGTTGCGGCGCGAGGAGCTGTTTTGCAGCAGGTAGCCGACCTGGGCGGCGAGAAACTTCATGGGGCGTCCCCGCGTTCACGTTCCTGAATGGACGCCTCCGGCGGCCAGGGCTTTGCCCTGGACCCACCGGGGGGATGATCCCCCCGGACCCCAACCATGGGAAAAGAGGGCAAAGGGCCTGGGCCAATGTTATGGCCCATCATGACAGGCGGTGGCCCTTGGCAAGAACCGCCACGACCCCAGCGGCCAACGGGCTGCGCCTTTCGGCGAGACGCCACTAGCGCTCGATCTTGAGGGGAACGGCCTGGGAAGTGAAGGAAATGCCCTGCTGGCCGCCGCTGCCGATCATCACCGCTTCCACGTGGGGCGCGGTCACGGGTGTGCGCGCGGTCCAGGAAACCAGGAACTTGGCCCCGGCCCCGCCATGTTTCTCGGATTCGGCCACGGTCAGGCGCATGGAGCCGAAGGGCTCGATGGTCTTGGGCGCGTCGATGTAGCGGTTGAGCAGCGTCCCGTCGGAATCGTAGAAATCCGCCGTCGTCAGGGTCATGGGCTCGGTGAGGCTGGTGTTGCGCACGCTCACCGTGATGGCCAAAAGAAACGGCCTGGCCCGGTCGCCGATGTAGATGTGGGAGTAGACGGGCAGAAAATAGGTGCCCCCGCGCAACAGCTCCGAACCGGCCAGGGCCGGCCGGCCAAAGACTGTCAGCACGGCACAAAACGCCAGCGTCCGAAAAATGCTGCGCCACGACAAACGCCCCATGATGCGCCCTCCCTGTTTCCGGTCGGCCTACTGTCCCCGCACCAGGGCGGCGATTTGATCGACGTCCACGGTCCGGGACTTCTCCCGGATGGCTTCGGCGTAGTTTGATTGCATGGTTTTGCCCTGCTCCAAAAGCGAGGCGAACATCTGGCGCAGCTGTTCCATGTCCGTGGAACGGCCGCCGGCATAGTACAGCTTGGCCGCCTGGCCCAGGGCGTAGGTGGTGGCGAAGGAAAAGGCCGCGCCCGTGGCCGCGCTGCCCACGCCGCCGAAAAAGTCGCCCCCGGCCACCTTGAACAAGCCGCCCAGAAGCTTCCGCCCGATCTGCTCCACGAACTGCCCGGTCAACCCCACGCCCAGGGCGGCCGCGAAATCCTTGATGTGGCCGCGATCCAGCTCGAAGCCGTAAGCCTTGCCCACGGCGTAGACCATTTTGAGCTGTAGCGGCAGGATGGCCATGGAAGCCAGGGACTGGGGCAAAATCTCCAGCGCGCCGTTTAAGATGGCGTAATTGAGGATGGTCTTGTCCAGGGCCTGGGCGTCCGCGGCCGGGGCGTTGGCCGGGCCGGCCGGGGCTGCCGTCGCCGCCGGGTCCGGCCCGGCGTCCAGGGGCGCGTCGGCCACTTCCGCCGCAGCGCGGGCAAACTCCCGGGACGTGGCGGCGTCCAGGGCCAGGGCGGCCCGCAGGCGCTCCAGGAAATCCCCCTCGGCCGGGCTTTGCGCGCCGTCGGCGTCGCACACGCACACGGCCATTTCATAGGCCAGCTGGCGGACCTGAGGCTCGGCCAGCGCCGAGGCCGCCGCCGCCAGGGAGGCGCGGCCAAGCAGCACGTTCTGATACAGCCCGGACAGCTCCTGGGCGGCCTCGGCCGACAGGCCCTCGGCGATGCGCCGGATCTGCTCGCGCTCGGTGACGTCGTTGCCGCCATCGGCAAAGGCGGCCATCAGGCAAAGCGTCAGGATCGCCCGTTGTTCCTGGCTGGTCATGGCCCGGCCTCCCGGATCGGCCCTGCCCTGGGCAGGCCGTCCTGGCTCTTTTGGCGTCACTCGGACGCCCTACTTGAATTTGATGACCAGGCCGTCGGCCCCCAGATTGAGGGAGACGCCCTTGGTGACGGTGCGCAACTTGATGACCACGCCGCTGGCGTTTTGCAGCCACTGCACGCCCTGACCCGAGCCCATGGCGTAGCCGGCCCGGGCCTGGCCGTAGGCCCCGGCGAAGTCCTCCAGCCGCCCCAGGTCATAGACTTCGCCCACGGCGGTGACCTTGGACACGCCGATGCCGCCAAAGCCCACCGACCCGATGGCAAAGGGATAGCGTCGGCCCTTGTAGGTCAAAACGCCCTTGCCGCCGGAGGTGCTGAGAATGAAGCCGCCCTGACCGAATTCCAGGTTCACCCGGCCCGAGGGAGCCGGCGCGGCCTGGGTGGCCTTTTGGGCCGAGACAGCCATTTCCGGGATAGCCACAAGCAGGCACAGCCCCAGCAGGGCGGCGCGAAGCAGGGAAGGTTTCGTACGCATCGGCAAGGCTCCCTTGCGGTCCGGCGGTATGGAGACGTTGCCAGAAAGGATACCCGAACCCGGAAACTTGGCAAGGGCCGGGGACCGCGCGGTGCAAGCCTCAGGGGAGTCGCCGCCGTCCTCCGGCGACGGTGCAACGCGCTTCAGGACTGCCCGTGCGGACCGGCGGCCAAGCCGCCTGGCACGGCGCGCGCCCGAACGCCGTCAGACGCGTGCGGCGATCAGCGCGGCGGCGAACCTTGGTCCCGGTCCTTGGACTTTCCCCTGCCGAACCATTTGGCCAGGATATAGGAGCCGTAACCCGCGACTCCCGATGCGCCCATGGCCACTCAGGGACTGCAACTGCCCGTCCCTACCCCGACCACGCCCAGGTAGACCAGAACCGCGCCGCCGACCAGCCAGGCAAAAACGGTGGCGAGTATTTTCTTCATACCGCGCAGTCCATCACTCCACTTCAAACCCTTCGTCCGCGTCATCGTCCTTGGAGGCGGATTCCACATCCTCAAGAATGTCTTCTATCGCGGCGGCCGCCTCATCCAGCCGGGGGCCGAACTCGTCAAAATCGTCGCTGCCTTCGGTTTCCAGATCGTCATACACTTCGCGCAAAAAATTGGCGGCTTTTTCCAGCTTCTTCAAATGGGCCTTTTTCATCGTAAAAGCTCCTGCGTTATTGTGAATTCCCGGGCCACTCCAACGGTGGCGGCAAGCCCTGGGGGCGAGGAGTTCGCCCCTCGCCGACCGGCCATGCCAGCCTGCGGTAACTCCTGGGCTGTCACTTCCGAACACCCTAAATTGATGAAAATTATAGCATGTCGTTCCACAAGAGCAGACTTTGTCGCCCTTGACGTTTTATCCTCCATAGCGCGTCCAGCACGCTGAATCCAAGGGAAAATTCCCAAGTACGCCAGCGGAATTTTGAAAATCGTGTCCAGTCGTGGGTCCCACAAGACAAAAGGATCATCCCGAAGGATAACCCTTTGATTTGGTGGGCGTCCTCAAGGGGATTTGAGCCCCTGTTACGGGTGCGAAAGACAAGTACCTGCTTGGCACACTCAATGATTTTCGCTAGTTCTCTCTGCACCTCGCTGTACTCGGTTTTCTGCTTTTCCCTGACCTGAGTCGGCGACCTGTAGCCGTGCCGCCCGATCCGCCACTGGCGGTTGTAGGTTTCCTTGAAGGCCAAAAGCGCCAACCGGAGTTCCTCGACGGTTCGGAAGCTGCGAATCCAGAGAAGATTCTCCTTAAGGATACGGGCAAAGCGTTCGACGATGCCGTTGCCCTGAGGCTCGCGCACGTAGGACGCCGAGTCCTTGATGCCGAGAAAGGCGATTTCCTGCTGAAAGTCATCGGCGATAAACTGACTACCGTGGTCGTGCCGCAAAGTCAGTCCACGAGCCACGCCCTGGCCGAAAGCACCAAAACTGTGGCGCACACCCTGCCGGATCGGCTCCAAGGCCTCGAACCGCGTGCCGCGCTTGGCGGCATGGATGCCGACCACTTCCAGTGAGCAATAATCGATAGCAAAGAATATGGCGGCGTTGCCTTCCTCAATGGTCAGCGTTGCGGTCATGTCCGTGCCCCACATCTCGTCCACCCGCTGGGTCTTGATCGTTCCGTCATGGGCCTTGGGGCCATGGGGGCGGCCAGGTCGCTTGTAGACCGAAAGCGCGTTTTCGCGCATGAGGCGCAGCGTTCGCGCCGGGGAAGTCCTGATCCCTTTGTCCCGAAGGCCAGCCCAGACCTTGCGATACCCCTCACCGTGAAAAGGGCTTTCCCCAATCTTGGCCTTGATGTGCTCAACCAGGACCACATCGCTATGCCCGCCTTGAGGGCCACGTCGTTTGGCAGGAACAGCCTCGGCCGCGCGCCGACGTCGCCAGTATACCGTGGAACGAGGGAGCGCCCAGACACGGCAGACCAGCGCCAGCCCGTAGTTCTTCCCCGTGGAGGCCGAGGCGGCTTGGCTCATTTCCTCGACCTCCCCCGGCCAAAGGGCGGTTTTGCTCCAGCCGAGCGATCTTTTCGCGAAGCAGCTCGTTTTCCATGGCCTGCTCGCCGATCTTCTCCCGGAGCCGGCCGACTTCAGTGAATTCCCTTACCGGTTGCAGCTTGAGACCCGATTCCCGGCCTCCAGGAAAGTGTCGTGCCACTGGGACAGCGTCGCGGCGGTCATACGCTGGACCGGTCCGGCGGCATGCGCCGGGCCTGGATCAGAGGGCAGGAGAACATCCAGAAACGGTATCTTCTCCATGTGGCCGGTTTCAATCTCGGCCTGCTGATGCGGGTCAAGGCCGGCCATAGCACCCCCAGGGGCTGGGCCAGTGCCTGGCTTGCGGTAAGCGCTCAATAAGGCGCGTCTTGTTAGGGCGAGCAGGAAGCAGGATAAGCTCAGGCAGGTATGATGAGGCTTTGAGGATCGCTGTACTGGGGCAGGAGGGCCTTGCGTTGGGCGTCAGTGGTTGCCGCCGGCAAGTGCTCGAAGAGGTGGCGCAGGTAGCGGTATGGCTCCAGCCCGTTGGCCTTGGCCGTTTCGATGAGGGAGTAGATGGTGGCCGAGGCGTCGGCTCCGCGCGGATGGCCTGAGAACAGCCAGTTTTTGCGGCCCACGGCAAAGGGGCGGATGGCGTTTTCGGCCAGGTTGTTGTCCGGACGCAGTCGGCCGTCTTCCAGGTAGACGACCAACCGCTCCCACTGTTTGATAGCATAGCCAATGGCCTTGCCGAGCAGACTCTTGGGCGGGGTGGTGGCGGCGCGTGCATCGAGCAGCGCCTTAAGCTTGTCCAGGATCGGCCTGGATTTTTCGGCTCGCAGGACCTTGATCTGCTCCGGATTGAGCTGTTGCCTTTCGGCTTGGTGCTCCACGCCGTAGAGTTTGCCGATCAGATCGAGGACGGCATGGGCCGTGCCGCCTTTGGCCTTCTTGCCAGCGGACTTCTCGACCTCGACGAACTTGCGCCGGACATGGGCCAAACAGCCGAGATGGCGCAGGCCTTCCCGTTCGCCCAGGGCCTCATAGCCGCTGTAGCCGTCGGTCTGCAGATAGCCTTTGAAATCGCCAAGAATTTCCGCAGCCACGCTGCCGGCCCGGGTCGGATGATAGCGAAACAGGACGACCGGTTTTCCCGGTGTTCCGCCCCGGGCGACCCACATAAATGATTTCGTGGTGTTGGCCCGGCCTGGTTCGGCAAGCACCTGGACCGTGGTTTCGTCCATGTTGACGATGGGGCCGGAACGAATTTCAGCGATGATCATGTCGATGAGCGGATCGCAGGACTTGGCTACGCGGATCATCCAGCCAGCCAGGGTTCCCCGGGAGATGTCCAGCCCCAGGCGAGCGAACTGATCCTCCTGGCGGTACAGGGGCAGCGCGTCGGCATACTTGGCCACGGCGACATGGGCCAAAAGGCCCTGAGTCACGATGCCCTGGGGGATGATTTGGGGTGGCATGGGCGCGGTTTTCACCGTCGGCCCATCGTCCTCCACACCTTCGCAGGTACGGCAGGCGTATTTTGGCCGGATGTGGCGGATGACCTGGATTTTGGCCGGCACGATGTCGAGCTTTTCGCTGACTTCCTCACCGATGCGGACCAGCTCAGCGCCGCAGGGGCAGGTCTTCTCCGATTCCGGCAGGTCGTGGATGATCTCCACCCGGGGCAGATCCGCAGGGATGGGGCGACGGCCGCGTTTGCGGCGGGTGCTCGCCGGGGCGCAGGCCTCCTCGAAGGTCTGCGGTTTGTGCTCCTCCGCAGTCTGCTCGGCCTCGTCGAACAGGGAGAGCTGCTGCTCCTGGCCGGTACGGGGCTTTTTCTCGGACTTCGGGCCGTAAATGATCAGGTTCAGGAGCTGAAGGCGCTGCTCAAGTTGGACGATGTGCTCTTGCTGGTCAGCCTGACTGGCAGCCATGTTGACAATGAGAGCTTTCAGTGCGGCAGGGTCGTCAGGGAGGGAATTGATGTCCACGGCCCGAACAATCTCTCATTATTATTCAATTTAATCAAGGCAATACTGTCTAAAAGAGCGTCGAATACTCCAGACGGGAGTGTCCCGTCACGGCCAGGGGATCGAGACCATCAAGCAGCCAGGCCAGTTGCCGGGAGTCAATGGCAAGCACCTCCGCCTCGCGGGTTGGCCAGCGAAACACATGCCGCTCCAGACGCTTGTGCCACAGACAAAAGCCGTTGCGATCCCAGTAGAGCAGCTTGATGATCGTCCGGCTGCGGTTGCAAAAGCCGAAAAGGTGACCGGCAAACGGATCGAGTTGCAGCTGCCGTGAAACCAGGATGGACAGCCCGTCGATGGACTTGCGCATGTCTGTGGCTCCCAGAGCCAAATAAACCCGGACGCCGCTTACCGGCGACATCATAGCCGTGTCAGCGTGCGGACAAGCTTTTCCAGCACCGGCGCGGCGAAGTTGCCTCTGATCTCGATGCGAAAGGCGTTGCCCACGTGCACTAGGATCGGTGCCGGCACGGTTGCCATGTCCGCCTGGGCCGACGCCGGCAGAGGCACGGGAACGAGGGTGACGCAGGACGCGCCCTCCTTGCCAGTCGCTGCCTCCAAACGCTTCCGCCAATAGCCCATGGAACTTTGGGAAAGACCCTGCCGCCGGCAGTAAGCCCCCTGGCTCAGGCCGCTACGATGCCAAGCCTCAATATGTTCAGACCAGTACGCCGCCTTCTCGAAACTGAGCTCTGCTGATGACGCTGCCATGGTCGCCCTCCTGTGGGATAAACCATGACAGAAAACTCAAGCGGCGTAAGAAGGGGTTGATTGACCGGTTACGCAATTGACTGGGCAACCCAATATCTGGATTTTGCGCAGAAATTCGCAAGCCGGACAATTTGGGAGAAAAAAGCCGCCTTCAAGGCCTTATTCAAGGTAGTCGATCCCGGAAGTGACCCCATCGCCTTGCAGCCAGGCAAAGTGCTCAACGCTCTCCAGCCCGTTTCGAAATCCCAAAGCGGCCACGCAGCCAACAAGATGCGAAAAAATCTGGTGGCGGCCTGGTACTGGGGTGTCAAATATCTAAGTTTCCCTGAGAAAAATCCCTGCCAAATTGACAGGTTCCCGGAAACTAAGAGCCCCCGCTACGTGCCTTCGGAACAAGACTTCTGGGCGGCGTACGATGCAGCCAATCCTTATGACCAGAGGATGCTGCTCGCGTACTTAAATACGGCCGCCAGAAAACGGGAGTTGTTTGGGATGACGTGGGCGGATGTCGACTTCGATAACCGGCGGGTACGGTTGTGGACGGCCAAGCGCGAGGGTGGAGCCAAGGAATTCGACTGGATTCCGATGACGGACGACCTTTTCGCGACCATGGTCGAGCAACGCAAACACGCCAGAGGGGATCTGGTCTTCCCTGACCCGGAGACTGGCGAAGCGTTCACCTCGCGGCAGCACTATCTGGAACGATTGTGTAAGCGGGCCAAGGTTAGAACGTTTTGCTGGCATGCGATTCGTCACCTGTCGGCGAGCATTCTCATCCAGAACCAGGTTCCCTTGCCCACGATCCAAAAAATCCTCCGGCATAAGAACCTCACCACCACCCAGGGCTACATCCACGAGTTGGATAATGCCCGGGATCTCATGGCAGCGCTGTCCCGCACAAACAAAAGCCCCCGGACGAGGTCGAGTCGTCCGAGGGCTGATTTAGTGGCGGTGAAGTAAGCTAGAAGCGTTTTACTTCTCGGATTTACTTCTCCACCTTATGCTGATCGACTTGCTTTCACAAGTCCTTGGAATGCTTGGCGTCCCCAAGGGGATTTGAACCCCTGTTACCGGCGTGAAAGAGCGACCGTAAGCCCGCATAAGACCGAATTCTACCGAGTTTTCCCTAGTTATGCCGGGTTATCCTGGCTAAACCGTTTCCATAACCGTTTCCGTTTGCATGACGGCCAGACCCGGGCTCATCGGACGTTTGGACAATCCAAAACTGCCTTCCCAATAAAATCGCTCTGGGTCGGCGGCCTGAGAGGGGCTTCCTCCTCCAAAGACGTTTGGGCTTTTCAATACTGCCCGCAGAAAAATATCACTCCTGCGTGAAGGGGAAAAACTTTTTCCCGACGGAGATCGCCCTATTCAAGGCGCTGTATCTGGCGGTTGCCAAAACCGAGAAGTGGTGAACGATGAAGACAAGGAACTGTCGGAGATCATGGCTCAGCTCTCGATCTTCTTCCAGGACAGGCTTCAGGGCGATCTCTGCTGAACCGTCAACCATCAAGGCCAAGTACCTGAAATCGTTTGCGCCATTTGAGGCAGATATTGTAGCCAAGATCGGTTCTTTCGGCGATAGTTTTCATGGGCATCCCTTCGACTGTGGCCAGAACGACCCGTGCCCCGATGGCAAGACATTGCTCAGTCTTGCCCGACGCTTCTCATAATTGCAGGGTTGCCAAGTCTTCCAGGGTCAACTCTACTTGTTTGGTTGGAGCTCCCATTCCGCTCCTCCTGGAGCGAATTGCACACATCTATTTGAGGAACGTAACACTGTTGATTTCTAAGATAGCCCACACGCACCCCCTCAAGCACCTCGCAGGAAAATCGCCGGTCGGCCATCCTTTGGAAGCGAGAAGCGTTCAAGCCGTTCTTCGACGTGCCCCGCTTCCGCCTTGACCTCCTTTTGTGTATCTGCAATAATTAAAGAGATATTTTCAGTTTAAACCTCATAGTCTACCATGAAGAATCCACTTCGATTCTGGTCTCTCAGGCTCAAAGCGTAAGCCCGGACTGCGGATTGCCCGCAGCATTTTCAATACTCGGTTATCTAGTTCATGACTTCGCCAGAGGACACAGACCCATGCCCCTTGACCGCGAAAAATCTGACAAATCAACAGAGAAAGAAGCCGATTCGACTGCCATCACGAAGGCAATGGATCTGATGACAAGTATCATCCTTCTTCGTCAGAACCGAATCGTGCGGGGCAGGCCCAATGGACGAGATAACCGGCCAAGTACCCTGAACAAAAATCTGTTTGGCGGCGTCATCGGCAACATGCTTGAATGGTACGACTTTGCAGTTTTTGGTTTCCTGGCCCCGGTGATCGGGAACAATTTCTTCCCCTCGGACAATCCACTGGACTCGCTTTTAAGCGCGTTTGGCGTATTTGCGGCGGCTTTCATCGCCCGGCCGCTGGGGGGAATCTTTTTCGGTTATGTCGGCGACCACTTTGGCCGTAAAAAAGCCCTGCAATTTTCCGTGCTGCTGATGGCCGTCCCCACGGTCCTGATGGGTTTGCTGCCTACCCACGCTGCAATCGGAACCCTCGCCCCGATCCTCCTGGTGTTGCTGCGCCTGATCCAGGGACTGTCCGTTGGCGGCGAACTGATCGGTTCGATCGCCTTTGTGGCTGAAACTGCGCCGTTGAAGCAGCGCGGCTATTACAGCAGTTGGACCTTTGCCAGCAGTTACACGGGCATGACGCTGGGGTCGCTTAGCGCGGTTGGTCTGTACGCAGCGCTTGGAACCCAGGCCATGCAGGACTGGGGTTGGCGCATCCCCTTTCTTTCCGGCATCGTCATTGCCCTTGCCGCGTACTGGATTCGTCGGGAATTGACGGAAACGCCGATTTTTAAACGCATGCAGCACGGCGGGCAGGTTGACGCCAACCCCCTGCACGAAGCCCTGCAACTGGTGCCTGGGGATATTTTCCACGCCTTTGCGCTGGTGGCGCTGGTCGGCGGCGGATTCTACACGCTCTTTATATGGTGGCCCACCTTCCTGACGGACTATCTCCACCCCGGCATTCCCCATGCGGCGGCGCTGAATACGGTGTCCCTGATCGTCCTCATCATTCTTATTCCCATCGCGGGCCGGCTCTCCGACATCTACGGGCGCAGGCCCCTGCTTGTCTGGAGTTCGGCCGGGTTGACCCTCTTGTCCTGGCCGCTTTTTCTGCTGGCGACCCAGGGTGGCTTACTCCCGGCACTGGTGTCGCAACTTTGCTTCAGCGCGCTTATGGGTCTTTTTCTCGGCCCGATTCCCGCGACGTTGGTTGAAATGTTCCCGGCGCGCTATCGCTATAGCGCCATCGGGCTGAGCTACAACATCTCCTTATGTTGCTTCGGCGGCACAGCGCCACTCCTGGCCACCTGGCTGGTCAAACACTACCAGACCATTAGTGCGCCAGCGCTCTATGTGGTCGCCCTTTCCGGCCTGAACCTCATCGCCGCCCTGGCCTTGCCTCAGGGCCAACCCCACAGGCCACAACGTGACCTTCTTCAAGAACTTTAACTTCTTGTAACAACAGCGCCATGCGTTCTTTGGAACATTCTCCAGCAGGGACAGGGATCAGCGCAACAGGTCCAAACCACCGTCCGTCCTGCGGCGCAACGGAATTCGAATTTTTGACTGGCGCTGAAAACAGTTTCTTACGAGTGCGTAATTGACATCCTTTTTCGACAACGCTGATTTTTCCGAGCGAGGCGTTCATGCCGACACCTGATCCCCAAAAGGCAGAACAAAAGAGACACATCCTTGTTGTTGAGGATGACAAAACCACTGCGAAAATCATGCAGCGCATTCTTTCGACTTCGGATTTCATTGTCACTATCGCCAGCGACGGGGAATCGGCCATAGATCTGCTTAGCCAGGGGACTCAAAAATTTGCCTGCATTCTACTTGACTGCATACTTCCCGGCATGACCGGCCTGGATGTCTTGCGGCGCATTAAGGAAGATATTGCGCTGCGAAACATTCCAGTCATCATATGCACAGCACTCACTGATGCAAACAACATCCGCAATGCCTTTAAAAACGAAGCTTTCTCGTATTTAATAAAGCCGTTTCCTGCAAATTTATTGAACAGCGTCGCGCATGCAGCCGTGGACAGACATCTTGCCCATGCGCCGGACCAGGTAGACGGGCAGCAGCCTGCCTGCGCACTGGAGCTCCTCGACAGCGGAAAATTCCATTGCCGCACCCTGGAGGACGCTCGAAAACTCGCCATGATGCTTGCTGCGATCTGCCCAAACCCTGACCGGGTGACTTCCGGCCTGCTGGAGCTGTTCATAAACGGAATTGAGCACGGGATGCTCGGCATCGCCTATGCGGAAAAAACCCAGCTTATCCTCAGCGAAAGCTGGCTCGCGGAAGTGGAACGCCGGCTGGAGATGGATTGCTACCGCGACCGAAAGGTCGTTGTCGCGTTTGAACGCCGCCCTGACGAACTCGAGCTGACCATCAGCGACGACGGCCCTGGCTTTTCGTATCAATGTTATCTGGATTTTGACCCTGAACGGGCGTTGCATCCGCATGGCCGGGGCATTGCCATGACCTGCCTGTTCAACCTGGAGCATGTCGAATTCCTGGGGTGCGGCAATACAGTTCGCGTCAGAATCCGGCTGACTGAAAACGCTGATGAGAACGCTGCCGGCAAATAGTTCCCGGCAGACCCACCCTGGCTATTTTCCACTCAGGACGATTCCGGCAGAACCCCTTTGTATTCAAAAGCCAAGATGCTCAAATCATCGCCTGGGGGATGCCCGCCCGCAAAACCCATGGCCGCATCATACAAGCCCTGCACCAAGGCGGCGACGGGCTCTTTCTGCAGCGCCAACAACGTACCCTTGGTCCCTTCCTCCCCAAAGAATGCATTCGATGCGTCGGCAATTTCCTCCACGCCGTCGCTGCAAAACACGACTTTGTAGCCTGGAGAAAGCGCAACAGACTCCTGCCCGAAAGGCATAGCGCCAACCCCGATGACGGTTCCGGCGGTCGTCAACGCCGTCACGCCGGCATTCGGATCAACGACCATAGGGGAACAGTGCCCGGCATTGCTGTAGGTCAACACGCCTGTCGCATGATTGAAAACAGCATAGACAATGGTAAAATGCCGTTTGAAACGCATGAGCGGAAATTCTCCGTCAAGGATCCGCAACACTTCTTCCGGTTCCAGTATTCGCGGCGGCTTCACCGTATGGTCAGCTAGGATGCCGGTCGTCGCGTTCAACAATTGGTAGACAAGAACCGATACCATCGCCGCCGCCGGCCCGTGGCCGGCCACGTCGACCATGTAAAGACCAACTCGCTGCGCGTCCAACGGGACAATGTTAAAGACGTCTCCACCGATTGCGTCGCAAGGAACAAACTGCCAGGCAAACTCCAGAGACCCTACTCCTATGAAATGCTTTGGCAAAAGGCTTTTTTGAATTTCCCCGGCCGCCAGTAGCGACGCCTCGATAGTTTCCATCGACTGCCGAAGACGTGCCTGCATCTCGAGTAATCGGACACCGACCTTAATTCTTGCCTGAAGCTCCAGGACGTTGAAGGGCTTTGTCAAATAGTCATCGGCACCGGCGTCCAGTCCCTTGGCAATGTCTTCCTTTGTTCCCAACGCGCTCAACAAAATCAGATAGGGTTGCTGCCTGGCATTGATGGCCCGTAAGCGGCGGCAGACTTCAACGCCGTCAATCTCGGGCATCATCCAATCCAGAATAGCCAGCTTGGGGGCGTCGGCTTGTTGCATCGCCTGCCAGGCTTCGAGTCCATTCGTTGTCGCAACAACTTGGTAGCCCAGCTTTTCCAGACACACTGTCAGGATTTTGCGCGATGCCGGGTCGTCCTCTGCGATCAATATACGCATGGAGCCTCCTGACTGAAAAGCCTTTGGTCGTGCGCCTGTTCGCAGCAACAAGTCAGTATCACCGGCTCGTGTTGCAACGCGGAGGCGCTCCATGCGGCAACTCCGCCAATTTTCATCAAAGCACACCCGGCCGCCA
This sequence comes from Solidesulfovibrio magneticus RS-1, assembly GCF_000010665.1. Classification (NCBI taxonomy): domain Bacteria; kingdom Pseudomonadati; phylum Thermodesulfobacteriota; class Desulfovibrionia; order Desulfovibrionales; family Desulfovibrionaceae; genus Solidesulfovibrio; species Solidesulfovibrio magneticus. Next base: position 4,613,756 of record NC_012796.1, read on the forward strand.
GGGGGCGCGGCAGACGCCATCCCCTGCGCAGCATTACCAGGCGATAATTTCGACCCGACGGTTCTTTTCCCGATTAAACGGCGTATCGTTGGGGGATACCGGCATGGCCGAACCGAATCCATGGATTTGCACCTTCCCGGCGTCAATGCCGTTTTTGACAAGGCCCTCGGCCACCGAAGCGGCCCGGGCTTGGGAAAGGACGGCGTTGGTGCCATATTGCCGCAGCAGGGCGCGACGCAGACGGGAATTATCTGTGTAGCCAATGACCAGGACGGAGCCGACGCCGGCGGCTTTGAGCCGCTGCGCCGCCTCGGCAATCTGCCCGGCCGCGTCTGGCGGCACGCTGCCCTGCTCCGAAGAAAACGGGATGGTGATCTTGACGGCGCCGGAGCCGGTCCTGGTTGCAGGGGCGGGCCCGGGGCCGGGCGCGGCCTCGGAGGTCTTGAGCGCGTCGAGTTTTTGCAAGACTGCAACAAGGTGGCCGGCCGTCTCGGCCCGGACGGCGGCGGCACCGGCGTCGGCCCCGGCCAGCCGTTCCTTGAGGGTCTCAAATTCGGCCAGGATGCGCGTTTGGGCCTCGTCGAGCATGGCCGGCGTCGCGGCAGGCGCGGCGGCGGCGACATCGGGGCCGGCCCCACGAGGCTCTGTGGGCCGGGCCGATTCCCGATAATACACCCAGCCCTGCACCGCCAGGAGCAGGACAAGGACGGCCGGCGCGAGCCATCGCCCGACCAGAAGCTTCTTCCCCGCGGCCTCCCCGGCTTCCAGCGCCGCGACCCGTGACCGCAGTCCGGTGGCTTCCTCGCTTGCCGCCTGCGCCCGGCTCCCGGCGGCCTGGGCCTCGCCCTCCAGGCGCTGCCCCTCGGCCTGGACCTGCGCCAGACGGGCTTCAAGCTCCCGGACACGGCTGCCTGCCTCACGGGCCTGCTCGGACAGCGCGGCCATCTCCCCCTGACCCGCCGCCGCAGCCTGTTCCAGCGCCGCTTTTTCCCCGGCCAAGACCCGCAGGCGTTCCTCGGCCAGACCGGCCTTGAGGGCCAGCCGGCCGGCCTCGGCCGTCGCCTGGGCCGTTGCCGTCGCCTGCCGGCTGCCTGCCTCGCGGGCCTCGGCCAACTCGCGTTCCAGGGAATCCAGACGCGCCGCCGCTGCCTTGGCCGCCAGACGCGCCTGGGACAGCTCCCCGGCCATCGCCTCGCGTTCCTGTCTGGCTGCGGCCAGTTGTTCGGCACCGGCGTGGGCCGCCTGTTCCAGATCGGCAAGGCGCATCCGGGCCGCGTCCAGCTCCGCCAGCCGCTGCCCGGCCGTCTCACGGGCCGCCGCCTGTCCGCGCTCCAATCCGGCTATCCGCTCGCCCAGCGCCGCCGCCTCCAAACGGGCCCCGGACAGGGCCTGCTCGAAATTTTTGCCCTCTCGAACCGCCGCGTCCGCCCGGTCCTGGGCCAGGGCCAGCATGTGCTCCAGTTCGGCAAGGCGCGTTTGCAGCGCCGTTTTTTCCGAAACAAGCCCCTGGCGGTTCGCCTCGAAAGCCTCGGCCTCGCGTTCAAGCCGGCTTATCCGGGCCGCCGCCGCTACAGCAGCCGCGTCCTGGCCGGCGGCCACGACCCGGGCCTCGGCCAACTCGCGCTCCAGCGGTTGCAGACGCGCTGCCGCAGCCTCAGCCGTCTGGCGCACCCGGGACAACTCTTCGGCCAGGGCCTGGCGTTCCTGGACAGCCCCGGCCAGCCGCCCATGCAAATCCTTGGCGGCCCATTGCGCCTCTTCGCCGCGCTCCTGGGCAACGGCCAGATCGCCCCGGAGCCCAGCCGCCGTCCCCCGGGCCTCGGCCAGTTCCCGACCCAGATCGGCCATACGGTCGGACAGGGTCATAGCCTCAAAACGCGCCCCGGCCAAAGCGTCCTCAAGGGTCTTGCGCTCGCGGGCCGCTGAAGCCGCCCGTTCCTCGGCCAGGGCTGCCGCCTGCTCCAACGCCGAAAGCCGGGTCTGGGCGGCCAGGGCCGCGCCTTGCTGCCGCTCGGCAAGGCTGCGGGCCGACCCCAGTTCCCGCTCCAGCGCTCCCAGCCGGTCTTCCAGAGCCGTAGCCTCAAAACGCTTGTCGGCCAGGGCGTCTTCGAGCATGGCGCGCTCGCGGCCGGCCGCCGCCGCACGCTGCTCGGCCAGGGCCGCCGCCTGTTCTCGCTTGGCCAGACGCGCCATGGCCTCGGCAGCCGCCGTCCGATGGGCCTCAGCCTCCTGGCGCGCCGCAGCCAGCTCTTGCTCCAGGGAACCGAGACGGGCCGTCAGACGGATCAGGTCGGCCTGGGCCTTGGCCTTGGCGGCGGCCAGGACCGACTGGTCGGAAACCGCCGCTTGTGCCTGGGCAAGTTCGCGTTCCAGCCGCGCCGCCGTTTCCCCAAGGGTGTGCAGTTCGGCCCTGGCCCGGGCGCTGTCCGCTTCCAGGGCCGCGTGCCGCATAAGCGCCTCGTCCCGGGCCTGCTCGGCCTGTCGGGCGTCCTGCGTAAGACGCGCCGTCGCCTGGGTTGCCGCCTCCAGGGCCGCCTGGCTTTCGTCCATGGCCTCCCGGGTCGTTTGCAACTCCTGCTCGGCAACGGCCAAGGCCTGGCTGGCCCCGGCCGCTTCGCGGGCAAGGGCCTGCCGGCTGGCCAGCAACGCCTCGTGTTCGGCCGCTGCCCTGGCCAGGGCCTCGCCTGCCGCCGCACGCTCGCCCAAAAGGACCGCCATCCGGGCCTCGGCGGCTTCCAGGGCGACAAGCCGTTCCTGGGACAGGGTGATGGCCTGATCGCAAAGTTGTTCAATGGCGGCCAGACGCTCCGCGTCGCCAAGGCCCGGGCCGGCCGCGCCGGTCCGCTTGGCCAAGGCGCCTACGATGTCCTGAAATTGCTGTTTACGTGATTCCAGATCAACGGAGGCGTCGCGGGCGAGACGGGGTTCGAGCTTGTCGGCGATGGCCTGGACAAGGCTGCCGCCCAGGCGGGCACCGAATTCCCGGGCCAGGGAATGGAGTTTGCGGTCCGCTTGGGTATCCTGGGAATTGCTGCTTGTCATGGCTGCCTCGGAAAAGGATATGACAACGGGCCTCGGAGCTACCCGTTGACCCGTTCCCAGATTTCCTGAAATTTTGCCAATTGCGCTTGCAGTTTGGCGTTTTGCGCCCGCAGCGACGCCACGAGTTCGGCGTCCGGCCCGACGGCCTGCGGCTCGGAGGCCGGGGAACGCGACGAGGCCTGCTGGCGCAGGGCGGCCAGTTCCACCAAGGCCTCCTGGAGCCGGGATTGCGTCTCCTCGGCCCGGCGGCCCTGGGCTGCCGCATGCTCTTCGCTGGTTGCCAGGGCCTTTGCGGCGTCCTCGCGTTCCTGACGCATGGCCTGCGCCTGGGCGGCAGCGCGAGCCTCGCCTGCGGCCAGGGCTTTTGCAGCGTCCTCGCATTCCTGTTGCAAAGCCGTTATCCGCGCTCCCGCGCTCGCCTCGCTTTCCGCCAGCATCCGCCCGGCGGCTTCAAGCTCCTGGCGCAGGGCCTGCGTCTGCGCCGCAGCCCGGGCTTCGTTTGCGCCCAGGGCTTTTGCAGTTTCGGCTCGCTCCTGTTCCAAAGCCGCTAGCCGCGCTTCCGCGTGCGCTTCGCTTTCGGCCAGCATCCGCCCGGCGGCTTCGAGTTCCTGTTGCAAGGCCGCCACCTGCGCCGTCAGGGACGGATCAGATGATTCAGGCCGGGACTCGGCCTCGCCGTCCTGGTCGGCCGTCGCCGCCGCCAGGGTCTGGCGCACCTGTTCTTCCAGGGCGGCATGGCGCGCCTCGGCCTCGCTCCGGGCCACCTCGACGCGGTCCAGATACTGCCCGACAATCCCCAGGGCCGCTTCCACGATCTCTTGGTGAAAGCGGTCTTCAAGGGCTTGTGTCAGGGCTGTCTCGGACAGATCCGGAGGGAGGGCGTCCGCGTCCTGGGCCATGGCCGTCACCTCGTCGTGCCGCAGCCAGACGGGCGGCTGGGGTCGAACCGTTGTCTCCCATGTCTCATGGCTCAGCCTCCGCGGACTTCCATGACCCGGCTGCGCGGCACCCCGAAACTGGGCCAGGCTGTTTCGGCATCCCGAAACAGCACCGGTGCCAGCAGGGAGCCCAGAAAGTTGGCCAGGCTCCAGCCCCCAAAGGCCAGATGCTTGCGGTCCAGAAAATACACCGGATCATGGATGGGCGGCAGGCCACGCATGGCCGCCGCTTCTAGCAGTTCCGGCAGGCAGGGCGTTTCCATGAACCCGTAACGGGCCGAGAGCTGGTGGATGCCGCGTCCCAGGGGCCGCACGGTCAGCCGCTGCTCCTCGGGCACGCTCGGTTCGGTCGAGCGCGTCACGGCCAGCACCAGCACCTGCTCGTGCAGCACCTGATGCTGGTTGAAAAACCGCATGAGGGTCACGGGGATGCCGTTGTCGCTGCGGGCCAAAAAGACGGCCGTGCCCGGCACTCGGGGCGGGGCGATGGCCGCCAGATGGGCCAGAAACGGGTCCTGGGGACGGATGGTCTTGGAAAAAATGCCGCCCCACAACGCCTTTTGAAAGGATTCGCAGGCCATCATGCAGGCCATGAAAATAGCCGAGGCAAGCAGGATGATCCAGCCGCCGTCGAAGAATTTCATGAGGTTGGCCCCGAAAAAGAGCAGATCGAGCACCAGAAAGCCGGTGACGATGACGGCGGCGTTGCCCTCGGACCAGCCCCAGTTGTGCATGAGCACAAAAAAGAAAATGCCGGTGGTGATGGCCATGGTGCCGGTGACGGCGATGCCGTAGGCACCGGCCAGATTGACGGATTCCCGGAACAGCAGCACCAGGGCGATGCTGGCGCACATCATGGCCGTGTTGATGGCCGGGATATAGACCTGCCCGGAAACCGCCCGAGAGGTCTGCAGGATGTGCAGCCGCGGCAGATAGCCCAGGGCCACGGCCTGGCGCACCAGGGAAAACACCCCCGAAATCATGGCCTGGGAGGCGCAGATGGTGGCGAGGGTGGCCAGCAGCACCACCGGCAGGAGCAGGCCGTGGGGAACGATGCCGTAAAACGGGTTGCCCATGATGGCCCGGTTGGCCAAAAGGCCCGCGCCCTGGCCGAAATAGTTGAGCACCAGGGCCGGCAGCACCAGGACGTACCAGGAAATGCGGATGGGTTTGGCCCCGAAGTGGCCCATGTCGGCGTACAGGGCTTCGCACCCGGTGATGCAAAGGACCACCGCGCCAAGCACCGCCAGGCCAGCCAAGCCGTTTTCCACAAAAAATCCAATGGCGTAGGTGGGACTGAGCGCCAGCAGCACGCTGGGATTGGCCGCGACCTGGGCCAGCCCGCACAGCCCGATGACCAGAAACCAGGCCACCATCACCGGGCCAAACAGCCGGCCGATGACCCCCGAGCCCCGCCGCTGGAGGTAGAAAAGCCCGCCCAGGATGGCGATGGTCAGCGGCAGCACCAGCACCCCGGCCACGTGGGTGGCCACTTCCAGGCCCTCCACGGCCGAGAGCACCGAGATGGCCGGGGTGATCATGCCGTCGGCAAAAAAAAGCGCCGCCCCAAGCAGCGTGAAAAAAACCAGACTCGACACGGTATGGCGCGGCAACCGCCCGCCGCCCTGGCGCAGCAGGTGGAGCAGGGCGAAAATGCCGCCCTCCCCCTTGTAGTCGGCCCGCATGATAAACGTCACGTATTTGAGGCTGACGACCAGGGCCAGCGACCAGAAAATCATGGACAGGACGCCGAACACGTTTGTCTGGTTTGGGGCCACGGCGTGGTCGCCGAAAAAACAGGCCTTGAACGCATACAGGGGGCTCGTGCCGATATCGCCAAAAACCACGCCCAGCGCGCCAAGGGCCAGATGCAGGTTCATGCCCGGCCCGGCCGGCACGGGCTCGAACAGTTCATGGTCGATATGGTCCTTGGCGCAGGCGGCGGAACCAAACGACCGGCCGCCCCGGCCGTAATGCGTCAGAAAGTCCCCGACCATACCGTCGTCGCCGGGGGCGTCGGCCTGGGGGCGCTTTTTTGGGGAGTGTTCTTCTTTGAAATCCATGGCGGTACGCGCTGCTGGTGCGCGAAACAGCTTGATCCCTGCGGCCCCGTGCCGTTTGCGGGCCGGGAGACGGGACGAATTGTTCGGAATGCGGCACAGGCCATTGAGGCCCTTTTTTCTAACAGGATTGCTTGCAAATTGAAAGCTGCCGCCGTCCGGGTTTCTCCCTGACGGGTGACAAACCGGAATGGGTGCGTCTTTGGCCTGGATAACCACGGACGCTTTGCGTAATGTGCGGCGCAAACCAGTTCCATACGGTTGCCGGCTGCAACACCCAACCCGCCAACATACCGCGCCTCTCCCCGGAAACCGCCATGCGCCAATTCACCCTGGACATCATTGACGAAGCGACCAGCCAACGGGAACGCCTGCTGCTGACAGCCAGGGAGGTCGACCGGCTGCGGCGGGAGGACGACGACACGCCCTTGTCCCTGCTCCTGGCCCGGCATATCGAGGCCCTGGCCCGGCAGCGCGGGTTTAGCCTGGAGGGCGAGCGGGCCAAGATCCGAGACGCGGCCCGAATGCTGCTCGTGGAAGAAGAGGCGGTCATCCGGCTGCATGCTTCCCCCCCGGCCGAGGCCGCCCCGGCAAAGACCGCGCCCGTCGAGGCCGCCCAGGTCCAGCCCCCCCCTTTCGACAACCCTTTGCCGCCGCTGTTGCTATGCCGCTACGACGACCCGATCCAGACACGCGACCGGCTCTGCGACATCCTGGCCCAGGCCAACCGGGTGCCTGTTTTCTGGTCAAGAACCCGGGGCCTGCAACTGCTGGACGCCTCGCGCCGCGCCGCCCTTGATGACGACGTGCCCGGGGACGCCCTGCGCGATCCGGCCGCCCTGCTCGAATTCATCCTAGCCCGGCCCAACCCCCGCATCGCCTACGTTTTGGAAGATTTCCACCACTACATCGGCGGCTCGGAGATGCTCGGCCCGGAATACGGACGATTGCGCGCTCTGCTTCGCGATCTCGGCGCAGTCCTGGCCCACCGTGAGGAAACCGTTTGCCTGCTGACGCCGGCAGGCTTTGAACTGCCTGAAGAACTGCAGGCCTATTTCACCCCGGCCTTTGCCGCCGGCCCCGCCGAAGCCGCCCTGCTTGGCCGCTACGGCACGCTGCTGACGGAGCAGCCAGCCCTGGGCCGGCTTAAGCCCGTCATCGGGGCCGAGGATTCGATCCAGCGGGTGCTGCAGGTGCTTGGCCGCATGGAGGCCAACAACCCCTTGCTGGTCGGCCACCCCGGGGTCGGAAAGACCGCCGTGGTCGAAGGCCTGGCCCAGCGCATCGCCTCCGGTGCCGCCCCAACCCTGGTGCGCGGCCGCAGGCTCTACGCCCTGTCCCTGGCCAGCATCGTCAGCGGCACCCGCTACCGGGGCGATCTCGAAGCCCGCATGGAGAGCCTGTTGCGGGAAGTGCTGCGGGAACGCGACAACATCATCGTGTTCATCGATGAAATCCACGTCCTGCTCCAGGCCGGCGGGGCCGAAGGCTCCATGGGCATCGCGGAAATGCTCAAACCGGTGCTGGCCCGGGGCCAGTTTCCCTGCATCGGTGCCACCACAGTCGAGGGCGAACGCCTCCTGGCCGCCGACCCGGCGCTGTCCAGGCGCTTCCAGAAAGTCTTGATCCAGGAACCCGACCGGGACCAGTGCCTGGATATCCTGCGCGGCCTGGCCCCCTGTTTCGAACGCCACCACGCCGTGGCCATCGCCGACGATGCCTTAAGGGCCGCCGTGGACCTGAGCATCAAGCATCTGCACGACTCCCGGCTCCCGGGCAAGGCTGTGGCCCTGCTCGACGGCGCCGCTTCCCTGTGCGCCCTGCGCGGTAAAAGCACGGTGCAGCTCATGGATGTTTTCGCTGAAATGGAAAAGGTCCGCCGCCACCAGGGCAGCCTCTGATTTGACGGGAACCGTCGGGTCTTTGGCGCGTCAGGGAACAGGCGTTTCGAGAAAATGCGCCAGCGCCATGACGTCGTGCACAAACGGCGCGTCCGGCTCGGTCAAAAGCGCCGGGCGCATCCGCGCCGTGGCCCGCCCCACCGCCCCATCCTCCCGCACGCACAGCGTCCTGCCACCCTCAAGGCTTAAAAACCGCGCCATGAGATTGCCGATCACCGTGCCGGCGTTGCGGTCGGCCTCCGTACGCACCCGGTTGACCACAATGACGGGGTCAAACCGCGCCAACACCTCCCGACCCTGGCGGATAAGTTCGGCGTCGATGGAGGCGCCCTGGCGATAGAAGTCTTCCAGGGTCTTGAGATCGGGCCGCACGTCCGGGTCTTTGGACGCCTCCAGCAGATCCATGAGGCCGGCGTTGCCGGCCTGCTTGAAAAACAGATGCAGCCGCCGGTAGGCCATGGACTTGACGTAGCTGTAAAGGCTCATGAGCGAGGGGATGTCGGGTGTGGTCACCAGCAGGCTGCGCCGGGCCATCAGGGAAAAGTCGATAACATTATTGGACACGCCCGCAGCCAGATCAAGCAGCAGATAGTCGCAGTCAAGGGAACGCAGGTGGCGCAGGAGCTTAATCTTGCGCTGATAGGGCAGCGAAGCGATGCCGGGAACGTTACCGCCGGCAATGAGCTGCAGCCCGGGCAGGCCGGTATCCAGGACAACGTCGGCCAGCGAAGCGACCTTGTTCATGAGAAAGTCGTCGAGGGTGTGGGGCACGTCGCGGATGCCGAAGACAAAATGGAGATTGGAGGAACCAAGGTCGAGGTCCGTAGCCGCCACCCGCCGGCCCAGGCGGCAAAGGGCCAGGGCCAGATTGGCCGAAATGGTGGTCTTGCCCACGCCGCCCTTGGGGCCGACCACGGCGACAATCATGGGCTGGCGCGTCATTGGCCACCGTCCCCGGGCAACCCCAGAAAGGACCGGAGGTCTGCTTCCAGCTGCCTGGCGTCGGCCACGGCGGATGGGAGGGAGTCTGCGGCAGGGGCGTCCTTGGACGGAACCATCACCGGCGTCGGCGCCGCAGCCTTGGCGGCCGCTGGTTGAGCATTGGCCGCTGCCGTCGGCGCGGCCGGACGCGACAGGCGCAAAGGCGCTTGGGCCACCCGCTCGGCCAGTTCCTCGGGATCAAGCTGCCCCGGCAGCAGGACCACCTCGCCGGTGCCTTCTGGCAGCGGCAGGGTCGCCCCCCGTTCTCCCAGCACCAACGCGGCCACGCCGGCCCGGGCCAGAGCCGGACAACTCCGGGTGAAAAGCGACAGCTCTTCAGCCAGGGCGTCGACGGTGTCGAAAATGAGGATGTCGGGCGGTGAAGCGGCCACGGCAGCCATGGCGTCGCCGGCCCGCGCATGCAGCCCGGCCGTGAAGCCGTGTCGGCGCAGCTTGCGCACGGTCACGTTGCCGCGGATGGGATCGCAGGAAAAGATGACGACAGTCCGGCTCATACGCCTTGATCCGCCTGTCCCGACCGGAGACCTGGCCGGCTGGGCTGCATCGGTCGGCCCCCGCCCCGAACCGGGACACAGCCAGTCGGCGCTTCCCCTGCCGGGCCGGCAACGCCCGCCGCCGCCTGCCGGGAACGGCCGCTGGACACGGGTATGGCTAATCCGCCTCGGTCAGGGCCATGAGCAGGGCACCTTTGGCCGTGGCGTAGAGGGGATCTTCAGCCAATCGCACGCCCGAGATGGAGATCGGCAAATTGAAGCGCTCCAGGGCCTTGGCGAAGCGGTCATGGCAGCCCCGGGGCATGGCCGTGCCGCCGGAAAGGACGATGGGAACGGGCTTGGCGATTTTGGGCAGCTTGTCGGACGCGGTCAGAACGCGCTGCAGGGCACCGAGCAGCTTGTGGATCACTTCGTCGTAGTAGATGTGCAGGGCCGTATGGATCTGGCCCTTGGGATCGCGGGACAGGTCGAGTTCCTCTTCCTTGATGCCCTTGATCTTGGTGGCCGGCTCGCCCACGGAAATGCCGGCCATGGTGTCGATGTAGTCCCCGGCCATCTGGAGACTGAACGTCACCACGGGAAAGGACAGGTAGGACAGGCAGACGTTTATCATGCCGCCGCCCATGCTGACACCAAAGCCGGTGTAGTCATCCTCGCCCAGTTCCGACAGCACCGTGGCCATGCCCTCGTTGATGGAAACGGGGGAGTAGCCGAGGCTTTGCAAAAACATCTTGAGCACTTGTTCGTGGTACGTCACGGCACCGGGGGTCGGCGTCTCAACGGGTTCGCCGGGGATGCCAAAGCAGATGGTCTCGCCGAAGCGCTTGGGCTTTTGAATGAGCGTGGACACCAGCGCCTGGACCACCTTGACGCCTTCCTTTTCGGACGGACTCAAGAGGCCGGCCTGGATGGGCCGGCGGGTGCTGGTATTGAACATGTTGGCGAAGCTGTCGGCGGAATAGCCGATGATATAAAACAGATTGCCCAGCTCGAAAAAAATAATATCGTGGCTTTGCAGTATCTTGCGGGAAAACTTGGAAACCGGAACGGTAAAAAAAGCGTTGAGTTGATTGGCCATGTGCAGATGCCGCAGCCGATTTTGGGCCGAAACAATATGGCTAGTGCCGATGTCGAGTCCCACGGGACCGCTGGGGCGCTCCGCCCCATCCGGGCCGCCTTCGCTCTGATGGCCGATGGCCGGTTTCTGGGAGGCCGCCGCCGCCCGCTCCATGGACGCATCCTCCGGCAGGGAACCTCCCCAGGCCACATCGCCGTCCAGGGTGTTGCGAGCCGCATCCAAGCGTTCTTTTTGCTCGAATATGTTCGCCTTATCCTCTTGGGACATCCTCACCCCCCCTATTGGCCCGAAAAAATTCCAACTTCACAGACTTCACGCCCAAGAGCAGCTACTACCCTTGATGCCAAGCAATATCAAGCGACTTGTCCCAAACGCCCGTTTCAGGAAATCACCAACCCGTCCTTGCGCTTCAAGAGCGCCAGAGCTGTTTCTGCAAGTTGGCCAGGCCCGCTTGAAAACCATCCCTCTACGACGGCAAGCCCACTCGGTTGCCGTTTCCATCCAAAAGCAGGGACGGCCGCTATCCCGAGAGCAGCAAGCGAAAAGGACGAAAAATCAGCTTGCCATGTGAAACAGTTTGTCGAATTTCACCGTGCTGAGTATTTTTGCGACTTCAGGCGAGCACATGACAATAGTGATGTCGGCTGACGCTCCGCCGGCTCTTTCCCGCATCATGAGCAACATGCCCAGGGCGCTGCTGTCAAGATACTCCAGTCCTGACATATCGAGGACAATTTTGACACCCGGCTCAAGATTGTCCTTATAGCTTTTACCAAAGTCTTCATAGGTGTAAATGTCGAAGCGCCCGGAGAGGGCAATGGTCAAAACTTTCTGGCCGGCATCCGTTTCTTGAAAGCTGACTTTTACAGACATACACTTCCCTTTCGCACTGCGTGCCGCTCTATTGCAAGAAGCTGCCTCGTCTCTCTAACACAAAACCACAAATGCGATCGCACATCACAGTTCATTTATTCAAGGCAATAGTCAGTTCAAACCGACTTTGCGCTTCCTTGAGCACTTGGTACGCCTGGCGCAACATGCCGTCCTGTTTTTCTCCGTAAGGCACGATGCGTTGCTTGTCACTCTGTATCCGCTGTAAACCGTTCTTGAGATCACCCAGCTTGCCAAGGACCATGGCTCGCTCGTTGCCAAGCTCGACCAGTTCCGCATCCAGCAATTTCTTAAGCACTTTGCTGGCGCGCGTATCGGACGCCGCCTTTCGCAATCGCTTTGTAACATCGTTGATCTGTTCGATGCATGCGCTTTTTTGCGTCTCCAGAAGTCTGATTTCTTCGGTGAGATGGGCCTGTTTGTCCCACAGCGCGCGCATCCGCTCGCCTAAAGCGGCGATTTCCTGGTCAACGGACAGCCCGGCTGCGTCATATTCCGCAATTTCCTGGCGCAAAGCCTCAATACGCTCCTGGTAGAGCGACTCCAATGGGGCCATGTCAAGGGAAACCGTATCCCTTTCGCGCTGCATTCCGTCCATGCTCCCTCCCCTGCCGGTCCCCGCCCGCGGATCCTGTCCGGAATCGACCGGGAGTGTTTGCCCGGCAAAGCCGGCTCCTGATCCATACACAAACGTTATGCAAACATAAATACTTCTGGACGCAGCCTAGCGTGGCATTCACACCCAAACATACCTGCTTGGCGTGAATAAAAACAATAAATTCAAAACATTCATGTCTGAAAAAGCATAACGGCAATGGCCGAACAGCAACACTGTCTACCCGTCTGCGACGTCGCCCGGGCCCGGCCGGCTGCCTGGCTCCCGCGTATCCCGCAGCCGCTCCTGAAATTCCATCATGGATTGCTGCGCATCCTTAAGCGCCTTGGCTGCTTTGAATTTCTCTTCCAGGGCCAGCTGCAGATCGCACTCCAGATCCTTGACCCGGGCCTTGCCCTCGGCCGCGGCCTGCTCCAGCCCGGCCGCCCTTTCTTCAAGCACCTTGTTTTTCTCCAGAATCGTGCCAAGGCGCGTTTCCAGAAACTGGATCTCGTCGATAAGCTCCTTGCGCTCGCCTTCCAACTCCGCCACCCGGCCGCGCAACTCGGCAAGGACCGCGGCGCTTTGTTCCTGGCTGCGCTTCATGCCGCGCAGGCGAAGCTCCGCCTCGTTGCGTTCTTCAAGGAGCTGGTCGATGCCCATCTGCAGCTCCCGCCGCAACGGCATTTCATCCTCCAGGCGGGCCACCGCGGCCTGAAGCTTGTCCCGTTCGCCGCGCAGGGAGACGATGCGATCCTTGGCGTTGTCCAGGTCACGTTCCAGCAGGGAGTTGATGTCCAGGACGTGGGAAAGCTGCCCTTCCATGCTTTTGATGATACCAAGCATGTCCTCGACGGTTTTTCCAAGGTCGATCCCGGCCCCGCCGTTGAGGATCGCCGTCGTCTCCTTGCGGATCGTGTGCAGCATGGCGTCCATGGCCGAGCCCGGCCGGGGATTGTCAAGCACGTCCGGAGCGGCGTGCCGGCCGGCCAGACGCTTTGTCGCATCGAGCACGGCCGTGGCGCCTGCAGCGCATTTTCCCGGCATCCCCTTGTCGTCAGCTTTAAAAAGGGCCATGGCCCCTCCGTAATTCCTGCCTTTTCTGGTAGTAGGCAAGCTTGAATTCCAGCTCCGCGTTGCGGACATGGTCGGCGATGTGCTTAAATTCCCGGGCCGTGCCCGCAATCTTGTCGTCCAGGCGGTCCTTGTCCCGCACAGTGCCCGGCACCGTGGCCTTGACCGACGCCACATGGCTCTGAAGCGCTTCCAGCTCGCCGCGCAAAAACTCCACCTGGCGCACCGCTTTCTCGATCTCCTCCAACCGCGCACGCAACAGCCCCGCCGCCGCCACCAAAGCGCCTTCCTGCTCGGCCTTCTCGTCGTCCAGGTCGCCAAGCTCCCGGATCAAAAACCGTCTTGCTTCGAGCAGTTCCTGCACCGAAGCCTGCAGATGGGCCTCGATCCGGCAAAGTTCCTCCAGCCGGACGCGCTTGGCGGCAAGGCTTTCGGCCTTGCTGTTGCACGCCTCCCGCAGCGTCCGATAGACGTCCTTGAGTTCGGCCAGGGTGGCGTCCTGCCCCCCTGCGCCGTCCGCAGTCCCGTCCAGACCGTTGTCGTGCGGCGCCTGCGCCCCTGCTCCCGGACCGGCCGGGTCAACTTGCTTTTCCGCCGTCATACCAAACGCTCCGTCGGGTCGGCCACGGCCGCCCGGTTCCCTGGGAGCGAACTGCCCGCGCAAGGGCACCCCCTGGCCGCCGGCTGTCCGCGTCTCATCGTGCAATCACCCTAACTCCACTTGTAGCGCATGCCCAGCGACGGCTCCGCAGCGTCGGCGTCCTGTTCCGGCGCCTTCTCCTGGGCCATCTCCGGGCTGCCAAAGATCGTGGTGTCAAAGGGAGCCGGCTCGACTTCCTCGGCGGCGGCGGCAACGGTCGCGGCCGGTTCCTGTTCCGGTTGCGCCGCTGCCTCGGGCGCATCCGAAGACCCGGCGTCGGGCTGGACCGCGTCCCGGGCCATGGCGGCGTCCGGGCCGGAACGCTGGCGCTGCCACCAGTTGAGCGTTTCGTTGATGGCTGCTTCCAGGGTGGTGCCGGAGGCGGTCACGTCAAAGGCCAGATCCTCGCCGGAGATGCCGCGCACGGCCTCCAGGGCCTTTTCGCGAATCTCCAGGACGTTGTCGCCAAGGAGCTTGATCAGCGGCAGAACGGCGTTGGGGTCGTTGAGATTGGCCAGGGCCGAGACCGCGCCCTTGCGCACGCTGTCGTCCTCGTCGCGCAGGCACTGCACCAGGGCCGGTACGGCGTCGGGATAATCCTTCCAACCAAGGAAGGTGACGCCGGTGCGCCGCACTTCCGGATGTTCGTCGCGAAGGGCGGCGATCAGCATGGGGGCCGCCGTGTCCTCGTCGCCGAGCTTGTACAGGCCGCGCAGGCAGGCCATGCGCACCCGATAGGCGGGGTGGGCGGCGAACTCGGTGAAAAGGTCCAGGGCCCGGGCGTCGCCGAGGTTGATCAAGGCGTTGATGATCTCGGTGGTTAGTTCTGGATCGTCCAGCCGCGCCGCGGCCAGCAGTGCCACGACCGCTGCCGGCATGCCGGACTTGCCCAGTTCGGCCGCCGCCAGCATTCTGATTTCCAATTCCTCGTCCAGCAGATCCTCAGCGATCTTGCGGAAGGTCGCCTGCTGGGAGGGGCTGTCGAAGACGGCTTTTTTGGCCGTCCGGTCGATCACGGCCCGAAGGTCGGCCACGGTGGTTTTCTCGATGCGTCCGGCCCCGGCCTTAGCGGCCGCCGGCCGCTCGGCCTGGGGTCTGGCCTTGCGCGGCGACGTCGAAGCCTCGTTTTTCTGGCTCTTGAGGCGCTCAATTTCGGCCTCGTATTCCCGGATGTCCGCGATCAACTTCTGGATCGATTCCTTTTCCAGCGTGCTTTCCGGATCCTGGCCATGCACGCTTTGCTTGCCGATGGCTACGTAACGCAGCTTGATCTGCTTTTCGTACTCGCGGATCTGTTTGTCATACTCCCGGGCCTTGCCCCTGGAAAAAAGCCCCGCCCCCGAAGCCGCGGCCTTGCGGCCAAGCCCGGGCAGCTCGCCGAGCTTGCCGGCCACCGAACAGACGCCCTCCACCGCCCCGGAAGTCTTGTCCAGGGCAAAGGCCACGGCCCGTCCGCCGGCGTTGAGCGCCGCCGCCATTCCTTTAAGCACTATTGAGCGAGAGCTCATGGCGTCTTCCATACGATTCCTCCTGCAGATGCGATTGGATGGTCACAAGGCGGATCATGCAGCAGGCCTGTCCGCCGGATTCACTGCAAGCAATGCAGCTGAGCAAGTCTCAAATTCCACAATAATCCGGCCAAGCGCGTCCCGTTCGCCGACTGCCTCGTCGCGCAGCTGCGCCAGACGTTTTAAAAGTGCGCCCCCCTGGTCAAGCACAAGGGCATTGCAGCGGGCTTTCTCCTCCTGGGCCTGGCGTTGCGCCTCAAAGGCCGCCAGGGCCTGTTCGTACCCAGCACCTTGCAAAAGATCCGCCAGACGCTGGTCCAGGGTTGCCTGCCGCTGCCGCGCGGCCAGGGCCTCGGCCTCGCGCACGGCCAAGGCGGCATCCAGGGCGTCCAGGCCGCCGTCCAGGCCGGCCTGGGCGTCCCGGGCTTCGTCGCGCTGGCCGGCAAACTGCGCGGATGCGTTTTGCGCCGCCAAAATTTCCTGCTCAAGCGCCTCGGCCGACCGGTCATCGGGCACATCCCCGAGGGCCAGGGTCTCTTCGGCCAATTCCTGTCGCCGCAAAGCCAGCCGGTCCTTCTCCTGCCCCAGCGCGTCCCACTGGGCGGCCAGAGCGGCCAGACTGCGGTCAATGCGGTCGATGTCCTCGCGCATGTCACTCATATAGACGTCCAGACGCACCTGCATTTCCTGCTGGATGCCCTGCACGACGCCCTGATCGAGTTGGGCCGGCACCAATCCGGCGATGATGTCCCGGGTCGATGCGGCAACCTGGAGCTCGTCCTCCAGCCGGGACGCCTTGGCCTGCAGCGACGCGGCCAACGGCGCGTATTCGCTTTCCCTGCGGCGCAGGTCGTCGAGAAGCGTCTCCTTCTCCCGCAGCAGATCGAGTACTTCGCCGTGCTCCCTCTCCAACCGCGCCGACTCTTCCTCCAAGGCCCGCAGGCCCGCGCCCATCCCGGCCAGGCTTTGGTCCAGGGCCTCCAACTGCGCGGCAAGGGCGGCCTTTTGCTCCCGAATCGCCGTGTTGCGCTCTTCAAGCTGCGCAACTTCAGGCTCCAGGGAGGCCACGTCTCCTAACACCTCGCCGCGGCGCGCCTGGGCCACCTCGATCTGGTCCTTGACGTATTCCAGATCGCGCTGCAGCTGCCAGATCTGCGGCGTATACAAAGCCCCGTCGTTTCGCGCCTGCAACTGCGTCCCGACATCTTCCAGGATATGGCGAAATCGCTGCCCGACCTCCGGGCGCTGCGTCCACTGCTTTTTCATCCGACATTCTCCTGGGCGGGGCAGGGCCGCGTGCGCGCGGCCTTTAGCGCAAAAATTGTCCGACTGCGGCGATACGAACGACCTGCGCCTGGGCGGCGGCGCGCTGGCCGTCAAGGACAAGCAACTCCTGCGCCGCGGCTTCGAGCCCGGCCTCCAGGGCCCCAACCTCGGACTCGCTAGCCGTTAGCGCCGCTTGCGCCGCCTGCGCTGCGTCCTGGGCCCGCTGGCACACGGCCAGGCGTTGGGCCTGGGCGTCTGCCGCGGCAACGGAAGCGGTAAGCTCCGCTTCAAGAACCACAAGGCAGGCCTGCCTGGCGTCGCGCTCTGCCTGCCCATGGCGCAGGGCCGCCTGGCTCTCTTCACTTTCCATGCGCAGCCGGTCGCGATCCGCCTGGGCCTTCGCAAGTTCGGCCAGGAGATCAAATATGCGCCTTTTCCCGGCGACTTCCGCGGCCAAGGCGGCAACTTCCTGGCGCGCCCCCTCCAACGCGGCGTTGCCTTGGACCACCTCGCCCTGGATTGCGTCGCGCTGGGTGATCATATCCCGGTAGCGCATGGCGACGTCGTTGAGTTCCGCCTCAATGCGTTCCCCATCCAGGGAGGCGCGGGTCAGGCGCTGGGCGATTTCACTGACCAGTTGGAGCTTGCTCTCCTCCAGCGCCGCCAGACGATCCTGTTGCTCCTCGACCTCCCGCTTGAGCGCTTCCAGGCGCTTTGCCTGGGCATCCGCCTTGGGCGCAATCTCGGCCAGCCGTCGGTCAAGGGTCTGCCTGTCGGCGCGCAGACCGCGCACCAGCTCCTGCACGCGCCGATAGGCCTGCTTTTGCGGTTCCAGCCGCGTCTCGGCCCCAGCCAGACTGAGGCGCAGCCGGTACAGTTCGTTTTGGAGCAGCTGGAACTCCCGCTTGGCCACCACGCGCCTGATGCTCAGCTGCTGCAACAACTCATTGGCAACGCCGTGCTCCCGCGTCAGATGCTCCAGGCGTTCCTGCTCCTGCCCCAGCCGGGCCAGCAGGGCGTTGTACCGCTGGACCGGACTTTCGGCTTCAGGGGAAGACGCGCCGCTCCTGGATTCGCTATCAGGCATTGTTGGCGATCCTCTCCCAATGCTCCTGCATCCTGGCGAGCTTGGCTTCGGCTTCGGCCTTTTCCGCAATCGCCTTGTCCCGGGCCTGGGCAGCTTCCAGGAGTTCACTTTCCAGTCGGGCCATGCTGCGCGCCATGTCGTCGTAAAGGCGTTTGGAATCCTTTTCGAACTGCTGCTTCTCCCGAATCGCGGCCTGGGCCTGGGCCACGGCTTTCTCCGCCGTATTCTGGGCGCGATCGTACTGCAAAAGGGCTGCGTCGCGTGCCTCAAAGGCTTGGCGGCATCGCTCCTCGGCTTCGGCCAGGAGGCGGTCGCCCTGGGCCTGGGACTCGGCCAGGGCGGCGGCCAGGCGGTCGCGCTCGGCAGCAGCAGCCCCCGCCTGCTCCCGCAAGGCCTCCAGTTCCGCGCCCTGGGCCGCGAGATCGGCCAAGGCCCGGGCGGCGGCGGCCTCGGCCGCGTTTCGCGCCTGCCCCGCCTCCTCCTTCTCCCGCAGAGCAGCCTGGGCGGCTTCTTCCAGGGCGGCGAGGCGGTCGCGCTGCGCGTCGCGCTCCAGTTCGGACTGCAGCAGCTGGCCTTCCAGGGTTTCCATAATGGCGGCCCGCACGTCCCGGGCCTGGGCGGCGAGGTCTGCTTCACCTGGTGCGGCGGTGCCTGCGGCGGCGGCTGCCGTTGCGGCCACGGTGCGAAGACCTTCCAAGGCCCGGGCCACGTCTGCCGGCGTTGCGCCCCGCAGACGCTGCCAGGCCAACGCCCCTTCGATTTCCGGGACGGCGTAGGCGGCAATGACAGCCTCGCAAGGGCCTGTCCCGGCCGACTCCCGGGCCTGGTCCAGGCCGGAAACGACCTCGACGGCGAAAAACCGGCCAAGCAGGCCCGTCAGGCGCTCCTGCACCGCCGGCTCGGCCTCCAGCACGAGGAGTCTGTCCTTAATCTTGGCCATGCCCGCCTCGCTCCCCGCCCAGGGGGACCGCACGCTGCGCAAACGCTTCCATATACTGCCCCCTTCCCTGCCCAATTAGTCCGCAACGTTACCGCCCGCAAAGCGCAGGTGCAACGCCGGCGCAAGGCGCTTGCCGCATCTCCGTAAAACTCCGAAGGCCATTTCGAAGACGCCTTTTTCCTTGCGGACCAGAGGCGCTTTCCGCCTCCGCCCGCCGGGAGATGATCTCAGGCCGGCTGCGCACTGGCCTCGGATCGCGGATACAATCGGGCTTCGCGTTCCTGCTTGGCCTGGGACAATTCCGCATCGGCCTTGTCGAATTCGACGAACAGCTGGCTTAGATCCTCGTCGCTGAAGAGTTCGTTATGCGGATGGCGTCGCCGCAGGCTGACCGTGCGCTGGCCGATGCGGGCATAGGATTTCGTGCGATCCTTTTCCAGACAGTGAATGCGGTAGGTCAGCGAAATTCCCTTGGTGGAATTTTTCAGCCAGCCCAAAAACTCTTCAACGGTCTCGACAAAGCGATCACCGGCATGTTCCAGTTTGTAGCGGGTATTTTCTTCCATGGCGTCCTCCGCGCATTGTCGTCTAACGGCGTTGTCCCGCCTGCGACAGGTAGGTTGTCTTAATCCTTTCGCAGCTCGTCCCAATAATCCGAAGGCATATCCTTGCAAAGCAGAAGTCCGCCGTTGGCTCCGGCGTATAGCGGCTCTTCCACCCGGCTCACCTTGCCATACCCCAGATGCTCCTGCATGTAGGCTTCAATCAGCCGGGCCATGCCGCCGATCTGGCTGCCGCCGCCGGCCAGCACGACGTTTTGCTTGAGGGAATCCTGGAATTCCGGATCAAAGGAGGCGACCAGCGACCGGATGCCGCCCACGATGTCCGGAATGATAGACCGGCAGGCCTCGTGCAGCGCATCGGTGACGTCCACCGACGTAGGCTTGCCCTTTATGGGCAGCAGGGCCATCACCCGTTCCCCTTTCTCGGAAATGGTGGCGTTTTCCTCTTTGACCCGTTTGACCATGTTGAGTGTGACGTCGACTTCGGCATGCTGGGTCTTGATCAGGTCCAGCAGCACCTCGTCGATATGGTCGCCGGCCTTGGTCAGGGTGATCTGGTCCGCTTCGGTGGGGATGACCCCCGACATGCGGCACAGGTCCACGGTGCCGGCCCCGATGTCCACGATCAGGGCGTTGTTGAGGATGCCCAGGCCGTAGGCCACGGCGAACGGTTCGGACGTGATCATCACGTCGTCGAGGATGCCCTTGGTGATTTCAATCAAGGTTTTCTTGTTCTGGGTGCTGGCCAGGGCCGGGGCACCGATAACGGCCCGCACCACCTGGGCCTGGGGCGACTCCTTGCGCACAAGCCCCACAAGATGGTGGAGCAGATCCCGGGCCACGCCTTTGTAGCGTTCAAATTCCGCCGAGCTGAGATCCTGGAGATTGGAAAATTTGAGCATACCCTTTTCAAAAGGGCGCCGCATCTCCAGAGCCAGCCTGTTTTTGGCCGCTTCTTCGCCAAAGACGACATCTTTGCCCAGCAACTTTTTGGAGATGGCGTCCTTGGGGTAACCGACAATGCTCGAGATGAACGTCCGGACTCCGTTGTCGCAGGCGATCACGCTTCGGGACGTGCCCAGGTCGATCCCGATGTTCAGCACGTTGCTTCCGGACATAGATATGGCTCCTTCGGCTGTCTGCACCTATCCAGCAGAGCGAATCAGTTTGTTTTCGACCATGATGGCGCGCAGCACGGCCCGTCGGGCGTCATCGACCTCCGCGCCCGCACGCGGCTCGTTGACGGCGGAGGCCGGACGCACGCCGAAGCGTTCCAGTTCGGCCAACCGGTCTTCCAGATGCGACACGCGCTGTGCAAGTTGGGCAACCGCCGGATCAGGCGACGGCGCGGCGGCGGGTTTGCGACGGAAAAGGCAGGCCGTGCCCCGGCCGAGGGCACCAAACGGCCTGGCCACGCTCCGGCCCACCGGAGCCAGAGCCCGGGCCGCGCAACTCCCGGTGGCGCTCACCCCCCGGACCACGAGGCTGGCCGACTTGAGCCCCGCATATTCGACCGATGCGGCGGAATAGCGTGCGGCCCGGGCAGCCGCCTGGGTGGTGCACGCGGCACCCCGGGCGACGGCAAGGCCGGTGCGTTTGACCAGGCTTCCGGCAACGAGGGCCGAATACACGATGGTCGCCTGGGAATACCCGCCTATGTCGCCTTCGGTTTCCTGGCATGCCGTCATGTGAGGGGCTCCGTTTTATTGTCTATTACCATGGTATGGTCACCTGTTTCTCGCGGAAAATCAAGTGTCCCGCCGCCGCAGAAGCCAGCGGCCCAGGCGGCCCAGGCGGCCCGTTCCGGCCAGCCCATCCGCCGGCTGCCGCCCCCCCTGCCCGCGGCTTGAGCCGCTCCAGACCCGGATGCCCCCGGCAATGGCCGCGTCCAGGGCGATGCAGGTTCCTTCGCACTCCACCACCAGGCACGGCTGGCGCTGGCGCAAGACGATCTCGGCTCCGGGGCGGATCTGCAGCCCGTTTAATTTGTGCAGCCGGCGGTTGTCCCGGCAATCGATATAGGCCACCCTGGCACGCTGCCCCAACTCCAGATCCGCAAGCGGACTCACGGCATGCCGTGCGGTGCGGTCAAAGCTGTGGCAGCACTCCCCTTCCGGGATGGGGTTGCCGTGGGGGCATTTGCGTGGATGGCCCAAAAGGGTGCACAGCCCGTCAACGAGTTCCGTCGTGACGATATGCTCGAATTCGCAGGCCCCCTCTTCCAGATTGCGCCCGCCGAACACGTCATAGAGCAGCCGCTCGCCGATGCGGTGGGCGCGGATGATCCGTTCGGCCCGCTGCCGTCCGGCAACCGTCAGAGCGATCTGGTCGCCGGCCGGTTCGCACGCAACCAGTCCGCCCCGGACCAGGGCTTCCAGGTGCCGCTTGTCCAGTTCCTGGCACAACGTCTCGGCCAGGACGGCCAGACCGCTTTCGCCGCGTTCCGCCATGACCCAGAGTTTTTCCAGATATTCGTCTTGATAGTTCACGCCTGCTTCCTCTGTGTCGTTGTCGCAATGGGTGCGATCCTGCAACCCCGGCTCATGCCTGTCCATACCACTGCAACAAAAGATTGAGGACCGAGCACGAAGCCAGGGCCGCCAGATTCACGGCAAAAAAGATCGTCATGGAACTGCGCGCCCCAAGCACCTTGGTCATGGCCATTACATTGGCAAAACACGGGATAAACATGGTGGTCAGGGTCACGGCGATGATGCTTTGCCGATAATCGAGCTGACCCTTCCGTATCAGTTCAATGATGAGCGCCGCGGCCGCCTCGTGTCGGGCCAGAAGAAGAATGACTGCGTCCAGCATGGAGGCCGGCAGGCCGAGAAATTTTTCCAGCACCGGGCCCAGAACGGTTTTGAGCCCCTGCAGGATGCCCAACCTGTCCAGGGTGAACAGGGACAAAGCGGCCAAGATGAACACGCCCAGGGATTCATCGAGAAACAGGTACAGGCGGTGCACGGTCTTTCGCAGCACTGCCTTGGGCTGGGGAATGCGGATCGGCGGCAACTCCAGGATAAAGCCCTCAGCTTCCTCGGTATGGGACAAAAACCGGTTGAGCAGATACCCGGCCGCCAGTTCCACCACGACAAGCGCCAAGGAGGAGATGAAAAAGGCGCTCAGGCCCATCCGGCCGATGATGCTCATATTAAGGCCCATCTGGCCGGCGCAGGGGATGGCAAAGGCGATTAGGAAAATTGTGATGAATCGTTCCCGCTTGGACGCAATGGTGCGCGCCGTCAGCGTGGCCATGGTCTTGCAGCCAAAGCCCAGCACCAGTGGCATGATGGCCGAGCCGCCAAGACCCAGCCGGCCGAGGATGCGCCGGGTCAGCACCGAAAGGTTAGGCAAGTAGCCCATGTCTTCCAGCGTATTGAATACCAGATAGAACACGGAAAGGATGGGCAGTACCGTCAGCAAGGCATTGGCCAGCCCCATGGACAGCACGCCGTAATCGCCGATGAGAAAATCCGTCCAAAAGCCCTGCGGCAGGACGCCGGAAAGATACGCATGAATAGGATTCCACACCCGGGCGTTTAACAACTCCGCGATGGCGTTGGCGCCGTCGACCACTAAAATGAAAGTGACATAGAGAATCGAAATCAAAATTGGCGGACCAAAAACCAGCGAGCGCGACATTCGGGCAACGAGCTGCAGGATGTCGCGGTCATGGCGCGAACGCTGCTGCACCAGCAAGCGGCAGGTTGCGTCGATCCACTGGTTGGCCCCATTGGTCAGAAGGCTCAGGGCGTCGCCGGGAAGCGCCCGGGCGGCGGCAGCGGCGGCCAAGGCGGGCGAGTTGTCCGAAGGGGCCGGCCCGGCCGGAAAAAAATCCGCAACAGCGCCCCCCAGCAGCACATGCCGGGCTGCGGCGCCCGGATAGGGGCAATCGACCGGCAAGGAAGCCGCCACAATCTCCAAGGCCGCGCCAAGGGCTGCGCCGTGGTCCAGGCCCTCGGGCCGGGCCGGCCGGGCCTGGGGCAGAGCCTGGGCCAGCAGACTGACGTCATCGGCCCCGCCGCGCTGTTCCACCACAGGCACGCCCAGGCGATCGGCCAAGCCGGGTGCGTCGATGGTCAGGCCCCGGTTGTTGGCCTCTTCCACCATGTTGAGCGCGACGACCATGGGCAATCCCAGGGTCTGCACTTCGAGCAAAAGCGACAACGATTGTTTGAACCGGTTGGCGTCCAGGCACAGGATGGCGATGATCTGCCCCGGGGCCGCAAGCGCCTCGCGCACAGCCTCCCCCCGTGACAGGCTGGCGAAGAGGTCCGTGAAGCCCGGCGCGTCGACGATTTCGTAAGGGTCGTCGGTCACCAGCAACGGGGCGCGTTCCAACTCAAGCGTGGTCAGCGGAGCATTGGCCACGGCGACATACCGGCCGGTAAGCCTCGTAAAAAGCGTGCTTTTCCCACTGTTTGGCAAGCCAAGGAGGACCGCTTGCGTCGGTTTTGCTGCAGACGTTGACATCTTACTCTCTTTGATGGGAGGAGGAAAAGGCATGCCTCTCCTTTCTGCGCATCCTTAAACCAAACGGTATTCCATGGCATATGAGATCGACGAAGCCTGCGTCGGGTGCAGCGCCTGCGCCAAGAAATGCCCTGAGGGGGCCATCTCCGGCGAACCGAAAAAGCAGCACCAAATCGACTCGCTTTTCTGCGTCGATTGCGGCGTCTGCTTCAACACCTGCCCCCGGGGTGCCATCCTTGATCCAAATGGCCGGCGTTCTCCCAAAAAAGGCAAAAAATCAGAACTCAAAGCCAATATCCAGGACACTATCTGCGCCGCCTGCAAGACCTGCCTGCTGCATTGCCCCCAAGGGGCCATCAGCGTGGTCAAAAAAGGAATTTTCCGGAGTCTCAAATGCCAGGTGGACCCCCTCGTGTGCGTCGGCTGCGGGGCCTGCCAGAATCTTTGCATCACCGGAGCCATCACTCTTCGCGACCCTGATCAGGCAGATACGCCTTGAAATAGTAGCCGCATTTCGGACAGCAACTGACGACTTCCCGGGCCGAGGCGGCGTACACGCCACAAAGCAGCACGAAGACGCCGATGACAAGGCCACCGAAAAGGCTCAGCAGCACCCCCCCGGCAATCACCCAGTACGGCCAATTGCCTTCGTACTTGCGGATGCGCAGGATATCCATGGGCGTGTCACACTGGTTGCACGGTACCCCGGCTTTGCGCTCTATTTTCGTGGCCATTCCCGCCCCCAAGCTAGTGCAGCTTCTTTTTGATGTCGCCAAGGCCCATGGTCAGGCCCAGGGCGCCGCCGACCACGCCGGCAATCTTGGTGACCACGCCGGCCAGAATCAGTTCCCCGGCGCTGGCCACCACGGCAATGGTGGCAATACCGGCCAAAAGGCCCACGCCGCCGCCAATGACGACCTTGGTCCCCACCGACAGCACGTCGGACACCCCGACCTGCCGGGGGGCTTCCAGGGCATCTTCCAGATACTCGGCATCGGGCTTGGCCGCCCGGCCCTTTTGCGACCGTATGGCCGCCACCCGGCTTTCGTAGGATTGGGCGTTGTCGATCATGTCTTAGCTCCCGTTCAGGTAAAAGGGCGGAACAAAGTGTTTCCGCTTGCTCTCCGGCTTGGTTGCTTTGGTTTCCTCTTCCCCGGCCACCACGACGTTGGTCACGGCCCCGGCCATGCCCGCGCCGGTGACGACCTTGGCCACCAAGGCCATTTCAAGGGCGGCCTTGAGCCCCACCACCCCGGCGGCGGCCAGTCCCACAAAGGAAGTGGCCAACCCGACACAGGCCCCAAAGGCCAGGGTTTTGCCGACTTTTTTGGGTTTGGCAGGCAGATGCAGCCAATCCGGGCAATGCAGGCGGTTGTCGCCGTTCATGAATTTATGGTGCAGATTACACACTTCGGGACTGTACCCACGGATAGGACAGGCCTTGCAGGGATTTTCCGGTTTCATGCTTGCGCCCCACACATCGTACGCGCTTTTACAGGCTTGAAATTGACATGGACGTTTTCAAAGTCGTCCAGAGCCGCCAGCAGCGCGCTGCGTACCGCATCGGCAATGCGGCGGCCATCCGAAACTGTGTTGGCCGGGTCGACGAAGATGTCTACGTCGGCCCAGACCTTTCTGCCCATCTGCTTGGTCTTGATGCGCCCCACGTCGGTCACGCCGGCCACGCCCAAGGCTATAGTCTCTATACGCTCCTCATATTGCTCATTGACCGAATGGTCCAGCAGTCCCCGCACCGCTTCCAGGAAGACCTGGAAAATGATCTTGGCAATGAGCGCGATGACAATCAGGGAGCCGATGTCGTCCAGGACCGGCACGCCGACCCACGGCCCCACGGAACACAGCCCGACCACGGCGGCGGAATACATACCGGCCCGGCTGGCCCAGGCATTGGCCAGGATGGTCTGGCTCTTGGCCTGATGGGCCACGCATTGCAGATAGCGAAACATGCGCTCATTGACGATGACCGAGACCACGGCCACGAGAAACGGCGTAAAATCGGACTGGGCCGTTGGCGTGCCGAAAATATCCTCGATGTCGTAGACCGTCAGGATCGTGGTGGCGGCCGCGAAAAACAGGCACGTAAAAGCGGCGGCCACGAATTCCACCTTGCCGTAGCCAAAAGGGAAATCGTCATTGGCCGGCTTGGAACTGACTTTCTGGGTCAGGATCATCATGCCGGAACCGATGATGTCGCAAAGCGACTGCAAGGCAATGGCCAAACAGGCCTTGCTTCCGGTTGTGACGCCGACAGACCCTTGCAACACCGCCAGGAAAAGACTCGTCCACAAGCCTATCCAGCCGACGTTATTGACGCATTTGAGGCAATCCTGACAGACTTTTCGCATAGTTTAATCCAAGATATCGTCGACGTCAGGCAATCTTTTCCGGCTGCCATGTTTCTTGCGTTCCAGAAGCAATCGCCGCTTGAGTTCCTCTTCCCGGGCCACGCCGATGAAGTGGCGGATGAGAAATCCGGCCACTCCGGCGATGGCAATAACAAAAATCAGACGGATCTGGAGTTCCTTGCCAAACACCAGATGCACCGGCACATGGTCGAAGTTGTTGATGGTGAAAAGCACCGCCACAACGGTCAGGACCACTGTCACTATCGTTCTTAACATCCAGCGTGCTCCATTGCGAGAAAAGCAGTCACGTCACCGTCTCTCCTTGGCTCCCCCATTTCACTGGACCGGCCCGCTGTAGGCGCGAATCCCCTGGCTGCCCGCCGCCAGGCCGGCCGCGCCGCCGGGCAGGGGCTGCCAGCCCTGCTCCCGAAACGGAGCGGCCGGCTGCTCCCGCACCGTCGAGGTCTGGCCGGGCAAAGGCTGCCAGGACGGCTGGGTCAGGGCCGCCGGATGGTAGATCAGCGGCTGCGGTCCCATGCCGGGTTTCCATTCCAGCCCCGGAGCGACAATGGGCCGGGTCAGGGCCGCCGCCACCAGGGCCTGGGGGCTCTGGGGCTTTTTCTTGGCATTGGACAAGACAACGACCACGATCAGGGCCAAGACGGCGAATACGCCCAGGATCCAGACGTAGACGTTGGAATCAGTTATGAATGCAAACATCCGCTTTGGCATCACGCAACGCTCCCTCGTCAAAAGGCGTAACCAACCTGACATGCCCGCACCGGGTGCATTCCAGACAGCGGATGCACTCGCCGGAATTATGCTCCAGGGCGACGTCGAGTTCCATGGGACACTTGGCATCGCACACCCGGCAGTTGTCGCAGTGGGGCGACACTTCCAGGCGGATCAGACTGAAACGGTTAAACAAGGCAAAAATAGCCCCCAGCGGACACACGGCTTTGCAAAACGGACGCCGGGCCAGGACAAACCAGACGAGACAGACCGCCAGGATGGCCAGTCCGGCATAAAACTGCGGCCCGGGCGTGCCCGGCAGCACCGGCTGGCCGGTGAGGGGGTTGACCGGATCCCAGAGAATCCACGGTACGCCGGCGGTGAGGGTGCCGGCCGGACAGAGCTTGGAAAACCAGGTGTCGCCGGTAAAATACGGCAGGGCCATGGCCACGATAACCAGGAAACCGTACTTGCCATAGCGCATGAACCGGGGCGTCTTGAACTTGGGGCTGGGAATCTTGTGCATCAAGTCCTGAAGAAAGCCGAAGGGACAGACCCAGCCGCAGGCCATGCGCCCGACGGTAAACCCCACAGCCGACAGGATGCCAATGAGCAGATAGGGCACGGCCCGAATGGCCATGAAATGCTGCAGCGTCCCGATGGGACAGGAAAAAAGCGCCCCAGGACAGGAATAGCAGTTGAGATAGGGCACACAAATGCCCTTCAGGGGATTGGAATTGACTGTCCGCGTCAGCGCCGCCCCAACAAAGCTGTTGCTGAGCACCGAACTGGCCAACTGTATTGCCGCCCTGAAACTGGGAAGCTGCATGAAACACCTATTCCTCTAAAACCTTTCTTAACGGGGAGCGAACTGGCCCACCGGGCCGGTTGGCGCGCCGCCTCAGCCGCCGGCAAAGGCGGCCTGGGTCGCGGCGGCCGGGGCCAGGCTGCGAAACTGCGCAGGCGTGCCGCAGGTTGGGCAGACGACGGTTTTTGCGCCGGGCTGCTGGGGCGCGCCCACCGCGCCATGGACCGGGCACACATACTGCCCGCCGGGACAGGGTGCCGCAGTCCTGGCCGCCGGCGCGGGTACAGGCGCGCCAGGCGTGGCGGCCAGCATGATCTTGTTGGCCGTGGTCATTTCCGTGGACCAGTGGGAAAAGCCGAAAATGCCCCAGTAAAGGGCCGTGGCCACCGCAGCCGAGGCCACAACGCAGCCGGCAAAGACCAGAAGCGAACGAACGGGCACTTCGTGGCTGATCTCACGCCCGGGCGAAGCTTCCTGCAGATCGTCGAATGCTTCCATGATGTTCCTCACGCTTTTTTATGCGCCCCAGGGGCGGGACGCGCGCCGTGCACAGCCGGTCGGGCTACCCGAGCCCGATGCAGGAGCCTCAGAGGGTCGCTCCGTTGTACCACGTTTCCCGAAATTCGCCCTTCCACAAGCCGATGCCGACGAACACGAGGCTGCCCGTCAAGGCGATGGCGACAAGGCTGGTGACAAAAATCCGCATCCGCCCCTCCTAGCGCGCCTGTCCGGACAGGAGCGCGCCGGCGTCGTTGATGGGCACGGCAAAGCCGATGCCTGAATAGCGATGGTCGGGCATGACGCTGGCCATGTTGATGCCGACCACTTCGCCGCGCAGATTGACCAGCGGCCCGCCGTCGTTGCCCTCGTTGACTGCAGCGTCGGTCTGGATGAGGTCGGGATAGCGCACCCCGCCGATATTGATCTTGCGGCTGTCGCTGCTGACGATGCCCATGGTCACGGTGCCGGCAAAGCCGAAGGGATTGCCCACGGCGAAAACGATGTCGCCCACGCCCAGGCTGTCGGAGTTGCCCAGGGGCACGGCCGGGAAGGTCTTTTGCGAGCGAATCTTGAGCAGCGCCAGATCGGTCTTGGTGTCCACGCCGATCACGTCGGCCAGCACCTGCCGGCCGGCGTCGCCGGCCAGGGTGACCTTGACCAGGGTCGCCTTGCCCACGGTCTGGAAGGTGGTCAGCACATACCCCCGGTCATCGACGATGACGCCGGAACCGGTGGATTCCGAGGGGCCGCCCGACGGGGTCAGGTAGGCCACGCCGCCGGTGGGCTGGCCCTCGCCGCCGGGACCGGGTTTGGTCACGCGGACCACGGCAGGCTGCACCAGGGCCAAAATCCGGTTCACACCGTCGCGCATGCTCGGGGCATTGCCGGCGGCCGCGGCCCCGGCGGAAAGCTGGATGGGCGCGGCCGGGGTCGGCATGGTCGGGATCAGATCCTGGTTCAGATAGCCCCGAAACACCGTGAAGTTGGTGGCCAGGGAGGCCACCAGCAAGGCCCCCACGAACAGCGCCGGCCAGAAAAGGCTTTTGACCTGGAATTTTTTATTCTTTTTCATATCAGATTGGCTATCCGCAAGATCACCGCGCAGGCGGCCATGGCCGAGGCCATGACGCCGCACGCCCGGGCACGGGTGTTCGTTTTAAGCGACTGCAACAACAGGCCGCCCATGGAGCCCACAAGCGCCGCGGCGCACAATTGCACCAACATGGGCACGTCGTACTGGCCGACCACGGCATGGCCCAGGTAGCCAAACAAACCGACCACGGGCGTCATGACTGCGGCCACGGCGGCGGCCACCGGCAGGGGAATCCGGAACACGGTCATGACCATGGGCAAAAGAAGCCAGCTGCCCGACGCGCCGAGCAGGCCGCCCAGGCCGGCGGCCACCAGCACGCAGGCGGACAGGGAGGCCAGTCCCAGGACATACGGCTCGCCGCCGTAGACCGGGCGCCAGGCCAGCCCGCCCCGGTCGCGGCGTCCGCCCCAGACGGATTCCAGGGCCGGGTTGCGTGAAAAGAGCATGGCTGCCAGCAGCAGGCAGGCCGCCAGCCCCATGGGCAGATAGGTCGGGTCGAGAAAGGCTGCGCCAAACGCCCCGCCAAACGCCCCCAGGGCGGCCGGCGGCAGGACAACGGCAAAAAGGCGCAGGTCGATGCAGTCGGACCCGTCAAAGCGCACCATGGCCGGCAGCCCGACCACGGCCAGCATGAGCAGCGAAGCGGCGCAGGCCATTTCCAGGCCCAGACCGTGGAAAAGCAGGATGGGCACGAACAGCAAGCCGGCGTCAAAGCCGATGGCCGTGGCCAGCAGTGCGGCCAGCAGCACGGCGGCGTACGTGACGTAGGGCGCGCCGCCAAGGCTTTTAAGGCCCGGTATCCTGGCCACAATAGTATTCCAGGCTACTGTGGTAGGCCCGGCCACGGGCTTTTCATTGATCATCACATGGCAGGTGTCGCAGTTGCCCAGGGGTGGATGCGGCATGGTTGACTGCATGTTGACCACGAGCTTTTTGGTAATGACGTGGCAGGTGGTGCAGTCGGAAAAGGTCTTGTGTGTGGCGTCGTTGGGCGGCGTCTTGTTGAGATCCACCGGCTCCTTGGGATTGGGCGGCGGCGGCAGGGCCGGCGCGGCGGCGGCGGCGGTCTGGAGCGCGCCGGCGACGGCAGGCGCGGTCATGACCGTGGCAGGCAGGGGCATAAATCCCGGCTGAAGCGCGCTCTGACCCGGCGACGCGGCAACCGCTCCCCCGGCCGGGGGAGCCTGGGGCGCGGCCCCGGGCTGGCGGGGGGGAATGCCGGCAAACGGCGGCTGGCCCGCCGGGTTTGCCCCGGCCGCTCCCTGGGTCTGGACAGGCAAGCCCTGGACCGGCTGGGCGGCAGTTGGCAGCGGCTGGCCGACGGGCAAGGCGTCGGGCGGTACAGCAGCCGGCTGGCCGACGGCGGGCAGCGGCTGGGCCGGTTGGCCGGCGATGGTCAGCGGCTGGCCCGCCGGCCCCGGGTTCGGCAGAGCCTGGGCCGGCAATGCCGCGCCCGGCTGGGGCCGGACCGGATTGACGGCGGCCGCGGGAGCTGGCTGATCGGGCAACGGCTGGAACCCGGGCCGCAGACCACCCTGGGGCCCGACGGCGGTCGGCGTTCCGGCCGCAACCGGCGTCCCGGTCGCAGCCGGCGTGCCGGCCGGGGCGGAGCGGATGGTGGGCACTGCCCCGATGGTGCGGGAAATAAAATGCTTGGCCCGATTGATGGGAATGGTGAAGGCGATGCCGGTATAGGCGTTTTCGGGAGAAAAAATGGCGGCGTTTATGCCCACGGCCACGCCGTTGAGATCAAGCAGCGGGCCGCCGCTGTTGCCCTGGGTGATGGCCGCGTCGGTCTGGATCATGTCGCGGTAGGCCACGCCGTTTATCATGAGATTGCGGTGCAGGCCGCTGACGATGCCGAAGGTGGCCGAATGCTCGTAGCCGTAGGGGCTGCCGACGCTGACGACCCAGTCGCCGACGGCCAGTCCGGCGGCATCGCCCAGGGGGGCCGGGCGCAAGGCGGCGGCCGGCTCGATCTTGAGCAGAGCCAGATCGTTGTCCACGTCCTCGTCCACGATGGTCGCCGGCAACTCCGTTCCCGAGCCGTTCCAGAGCGCGACCGTGACGCGTTCCCCGGACCGCACCACATGGGAGTTGGTCAGGATGTAGCCGCGTTCGTCCACGACGAGACCCGATCCGACGCTTTCAAACCACATTTCGCCGCCGCCCTTGAGCATCTGGCGCTTTTGCGCCTTGACGCTCGCCACCGAGGGTTTGATGGCCGCCAACGCTTGGCGCACATCAGCCTGCAGTTGATCCAGGACCGCCGCGGCCCCCTGGCACTGGGCCGCCTGGAGCCAAAGCCCCAGGCAACACGCCGCCGTCCAGACAATCCGCCATGCTGCCATGCTATTGTCCGACGGCCGGGGTCAGTCCCTGCTGTTCGTACAGGGCGACGCTGTCGAGCACCGTTCCGACCACGCCGCTGTAGACCGAGACGCCGGCGGCCTGGAGGGCCGCCGTTGCGGCCGGGCTCATGTCGCTGCACACCAGCCCGCCCACGCCGTATTGGCGCAGGAGCTCGGGCAGAGGGGTGCGGGTATTGAGTTCAACCACGGCATAGGCCTGATTGGCCAGGTCGACGAGGATCACGGCCTGGGCCTTGGCCTCGGAAGCCACCGTGGCGTTGACGCTTTTTTCCGGCGACAACACGCCGATGATGCCCGGCGTCGTGGCCGCCACCTGGCGGAACTTGCGGTCCACGCCGGTCTTGAGCTGGGTGCCCTGGGGCGTGTAGCCCGGCGGCGGCACCGAGACGAACAAATGCTTGTTGGCCCGCACCACTTCCACGGCCGCGCCGGCCTGCTGCCGGGTGGCCTGGATGAAGGTGTCGAGGTCGGGGGTGGCCATGCCGTTTACGGCCACGATCACATCGCCAGTCTGGAAGCCGACCATGCTGGCCTGGCCTTCCACTTCGTTGACGAGAATGCCCTGCATGTCCTGGGGCAGGCCCAGGGAGACGATGTCCTTGGGTTTGAGCTGGGCTGCGTCCATGCCGATCCAGGTGGCCGACAGCGTCACCTTGGCCGGGGGAATGAGCGGAATCTGGGGCGGCGCGGCCGGCCGTGCGGCCAGGGTCACCGAGGCTTCCACGGGGTTTCCCCCGCGCATGACCGAAAGGCGCAGGCTCTGGCCGATGGCCGCCTTTTCCACGGAGGCCTGGAACTGGGCCACATTGCTGATGCGGGCGTTGCCCACCCGGCGGATCATGTCGCCAACGGCCAGCCCGGCGAGCTGGGCCGGCGAATTGGGGGCCACGTGGCTTATAAGGACGCCCTTGTCGTCGGGCAGATTGAATTGGATGCGCATGATGGCGTCCACGTCCTGCACGTCCAACCCGACCCAGGGCGTCTTCTGGATAACGCCGACATCCAGGCCAAGGGGCGCGTTTTCCAGGGTGATGTGGGTGGATTTCTGCACCCCGGCCCGGCTGTAGACCGCCTTGACCGTCTCACCGGCCCGCTTGCCGCCGAGGATGCGGCCCACTTCGGCGGGACCGGCCAAATCGGCGTTGTCCAGGCGCAACAGGACGTCGCCGGCCTTGATGCCGGCGGCAGCCCCGGGGGAACCGGCGACCACGATGTTGACCAGCGCCCCACGCCCGGCGGCAAGGCCCAGGCCAGCGGCCGTCTGGGCCGGCAGGTCGCTTAGGCTCAAGCCCAGATAAGGCCCGCCTTGAGCAATGAGTTGCATTTGTTCGTTGCCGATTCCGGCAGGGAAACTGATGATCGGATCGCCGCCCGGGGCAGGGCCGGGCGCGGGCATGGCGGTTTGGGCCGCAGCCGGGAAAATCTCCCTTCCGTCCTCGCCGGCCTGAGGGCCGATGCCGGGCGCGCCGACCCATTTGATCATGATGGCCAAAAGCACCAGCACGCAGGCCAGCATGAGCGCCCCGAACCAGACCAGCAATCTGTCCGAGGCCACGCGGCCACGCTTGGGACAACCAGGTGCGTTTAATTCTTCAAAAGTATCTGACATGCCAACTCTCCGGCCGTGCTACGAAGCCGTCAATACAGGGTCTGCGGCGAGGTTCCCGGCAGGGCCTGGGCCTGGCGCCGGGGGGCGGCGACAGCCTGGGGCAGCCCCGGCTGGACCGCCGGCCCGCCGACGGCCACGGCCCGGGTCGGGGTCAACTGCCCGGCCTGATAGGCGTTCAGGATGTCCTGCACGCCGCCGGTGACGCCCGGATAGACGACAATGCGCTGGGAACCCAGGGTGGTCAGGGCTTCAGGGGTGAAATTGCCGGCAATAGCCACGCCGATTCCGAGATTCACCATGAGCTGGCTGGTGGCCACGCCGTGGCCGGGCACGCCGGCATTTGGGTTTGCCTCCACCCGGTAGGAGCGACGGGCCTGATCAACCAGGAGGTAATAAGGCGCGGACTCGAACTGGGGTGACACCTGGGCCGTCAGGTCCGGGGTCGTGGCGGCGATGACCACCAACGCACCGCTGACCTGGGGCGCGGCCGGCTGGGGGGGGGCCGGTTTGGGGACGGCCGGGGTGGTCAGGGCCGCCAGGTTGGCCGGCAGGGAAATAATGAGGTTGCGCGAGGTCTTGCCCCGATAGATATTGCACTTGACGTCCGCCCCGGGCTTTAAGCCGTTGATGGCGGCTTCCAAGGCAGCCACATTGGCGGTCAGGGTCTTGTCCACCCGCACGATCTCGTCGCCGGCGGCGAAGCCGGCCTTGTCGGCCAGGGAGCCGGGGGCCACGTCGAGGACCAGCAGGGCGTCCTCCTTGACCAGCTTGTATTTGGCGACCATGGCGTCGGTGACCGGCTGCACGGACAGCCCCAGAGAGGCGGCGGTCAGCCAGTCCAGGGCGGCGGCCTGGGCCGGCGCGCCGGCGGCCGGCTTGTCCACCCAGGTTCCGTTGGGCTGGAAGCCGTCGAGCACCTGGTGGCACAGCATGCAGTTGCCCCAGTCCTTGTGGGTCATCTTCTGGGCGATGGTGATAGGCGGCCCCTGCATGACCTTGGACACGGGCGCGCCCGCGCCGGTGGTGACGTGGCACTTGTTGCAGTTGCCCCAATAGGGATGGGTGGCTTTGGTCTTGACGTCCACGGGCGGTCCCATGGGCGTTTTGGCGGCGATCATGCGCGCCCCGCCCCCGGGGCCCTGCATGGGGCCGCGGTGCATGGGATTGGGACCGGGGCTAGCAAACGATCCGGGGCACTGCCGCCACAAGGTCCAGCCCACGATAATAACCACCAGCACGCCGACGACGATCAGGGCCGGCTTGAACTGGCGCATGCAGAAATCTTGTTCAAACTGTTTCATAAGCGAGCCCCATTCATCCTTCGGCGGGGTTAAGAACGACTGTAATCCTGGTCTTCATGCCCAGGGCATTGGCCACGGCGGCCCGGGCCTTGGCCTTGACCGCCTCGCCAGCCTCCAGGCTCAGATCGGCAGGGACGACGAGAATCAACTTGAGTTCCAAGGTCGGGCCAAGCTCGCGGCCCATGATCTGGCGCACCGAAACAACGTTCTCCAGACCTTCCAGGGCAGAACTGATGGCTTCCATGATTTCAGCCGGCGGCGCCTCGTCCATAAGCTTGAGCACGGACTCGTAGATGGACTCGATGCACAGCTTGAGGATCATCACGCCGACCACGAAGGCAGCCAGGGGGTCCATGAAGGAAAAACCCATCATGGCCCCGATGACGCCGATCAAAACAGCGACGGAAGCGTAGACGTCGGAACGGCTTTCCCAGGCTTTGGCCACCATGGAGGGGCTGTTGATCTGGGTGCCGGCGCACACGCTCTGGCGAAACATCAGTTCGTTGATGACAATGGCAAACACCGCCCCCCACAAGGCGAACCAGCAGGGATGCACCCAACGCCCGGCCACGATCGTGACGTAGCCGTCATGCATGATGTAGAGGCCAATGACGAACAGAAACAGATAAATGGAAATAGCCACCAGATACTCGGCCTTGCCGAAGCCGTCCGGGTATTTGGCGTTGGGCTGGCGGGCGGAAATCTGCAGGCCGATCATCATAACGAAGGTGGCCAGCAGATCGGCCACCGAATGCACAGCGTCGGCGATGAGCCCCTTGCTGCCGCCCACAAAGCCCAGATAGGCCTTGAGCGCGATCATCATGACGTTGCCCGCGACGTTGACCAGCCCCACCGACCGGGCGCACTTTTCACATGCCTTGTATTTCATTGATCTTCTTTTTCGTTTTGCTCGGCATCAATACGACGTTCTAGGTTCGTGGCCCCGCGGTACAGCACAACGGTCAGGACCAGGGTGGTCACAGCGATAAGAAGTCCTATCAGGTGCATGGTTGTCATAATATTCCCGACGTCAGAGTTGTGCTCTTTAAAAAACGTAATGACCTTTAAGCATGGCAAACAGCATCACGAAAAACAGCAGTTGCTGGGTATGCAGGATATAAATGCCTTTTTTGACATGCCCGGGCTGGTATTTGATCCACATGAGAAAGCCGCAAAACGTCAACAAACCCATGAGGGTCAGGGCCAGCATCAGCCAATAGTTGCCCCAAAGCGCGATATAGCAGTGCACGCAGGCCACCAGAAACGACAGCGTGTTAAGCCAGATATGGTAGACCAGCAGCCGGTTCATGAACGACTGCACGCCCTTGATGCGGTAGTGCAGCAACAGTCGCTTGAAGGGGAAATACACGTTGGCGGCCAAAAACAGCACCATGCTCAGATTGCCCGTGCCGGTGGCAAAATTATAATCCGACAGCCACGCATACAAAAAAGACAGAACCAGAAAGACCGCCAGATAGGTCAGCCGCGTCCGGACCGGTCCCCAGCCCCACAAGGGCAGCGTGTGCAGATACGATTCCGTTGTCATGACCGCTTGCGCTCCAGCCTAGTAACTGATGGGCGTCAGCACCTGGGCGTCCTGGGTCGCCTTGAAGTAAGGCGTCATCCTAAAGCCAAAGCACAGTGCAAAAAAATTCGAGGGGAACTTGTCCACGTAATTGGCGTAGGCCAGGATGGCTTCGTTGAACTTGACCCGCTCCCCGGCCAGATCCTTTTCCACTTCCACCAGGGCGGCCATGAGGCTCTGGAAATTGGCTGAAAGCTTGAGATCGGGGTATTGTTCGGCCACGGCCAACAGCCGGGCCAGGGCGGCGGAGGACAGCCCGGCGGCTCCGGCCGGAGCAGTCCCGGCCGGGGCGGCCGGGCCGGCGTTTTTCAGCAATTCCTCAACGGCTCCCGGATTGGCCCCTTCGCCGCCAAGGGCCGTGCGCAGCTTGACGATTTCGGTCAGGACGTTTTTCTCGTAATGGGAATAGTCCTGCAAGGCCTTGGCCAGATTGATGGAAATGTCGTTTCGCCGCTGCATGAAGACGTCCACCTGGGCCCGCGACTTCATGACGTCGTGCTCCACGCCGATAAGCGTGTTGTAATAATAGATGGTCGCCGCTGCCAAAACCAGGAAGCAAAAGCCCAGGAGCCAGCGCAGGCGGACATCCATGGGCATCTCGGCCACGGCTCGCAGGCGATAGCCCAGCTCGTCCCAGAAAGCATGCCGGGGCGCTTGGCGCGGGGCGAGGTCGTACTTCTTCCCGTAGGCCTCAACGATGATGTCGGTCATGCGTTTCGTCTTCATGGCTTGCGTCCGAAAGCTCCCCGGCTACTTCAATGTCCGCACGCCGTGGGCCACGGAAATGACGCCGAAAAGCACCAGGGCGATGGGCAGCACGCCGTACAGAAAATCCATGGTGGCAATGTATTCGTCATACCAGCCGTAGCCGCCCACGGCGAGCATCACCACGGCCACGAGCAGATTAATCTTTTTATAGCGCGTCTTGTCAAAGACCACCGACAGCAGGGCCAGCATGCCTATGATGATCATGATGGGCTGCAGGGAACCCTTGAAGACGCCGACAACCAGCGGGCTGTAATAATAGGTGAAAAACAACCCCAGCCCGAAGACCGCCAAACCAGACAATAAGTGACCAAACCGCATGGTGACCTCTTTTTTCGCCGTGAAACGTTGTGGCGTCCGCCCCGCTACCTGGGGGCTCCGGCGTCTATCCAGGCCAGGAACACCCGGGTGTCCGGCCCTGCGAAACGGTGCATCGGCCCGCCCGGCTCCACAAGCGTCTTGAGCAGACCGTTGTCGACATACATCTTGACGTCCTCATAGGTGGTCATTTTCCGAAACGGCCCCAGGTGGCAGCGCAGACAATCCTGGGCCATAAGCCCTTCGATGGTCCCGGTGTAGGTGAGATCGCCCGGTGCGACCTGGCCTCCCGCCCCCGGCGGACAGGCGAACTGCCCGCCCCCGCCGCCGCGTCCCGGCTGGCCGGGTTGGCCCGGCTGCCGGGGCTGGCCGCCGCGGGTGGGCTGGTTGAAGGCGGCGGCCGCCCCGCCGATGCGCGGCGGATTTTCCGGCGCGCCGGCGTCTATCCAGGCCAGGATGACGTCGGCGTCGGCCCCGGCGAAGCGGCGCATGGGGCCTTGCACCATGGCGGCGAGCATGCCGTTGTCGACAAAGGCCCGCACGCTGTCCCAATCCGTCAGATTGCGCGTGGCCCCGGAATGGCAGCGGGCGCAATCCTTCTGGATAATATCACGAATGGTGGACTCGTAATACACCTTCGCAGTGGTCTGGGCGACGGTGGCCGCCTGGGCACCCGGCTGGGCCTGGCTCCTGGCACCGGCCCCGGGGGCGCGGCGCATCGCGCCGGCGTCGGCCCAGGAAATGATCGTGCCGGCGTCGGCCCCGGCGAACTGGCGCATCATCGAACCGACCATGGCCGAAAGCATGCCGCTGTCGGCATAGGCCTTGATCGCGTCATAGCTCATCAGGTTGCGCATGGCACCGGAATGGCAGCGGGAGCAATCCTTCTGGACGATGTCACGGATGGTCGGCTCATAATACACCGGCGCGGCCGCTCCGGCGAACCGGTCCGCAAACGACGGCACCAAAAAAATCGCCGCAAAGACCAAGACAAACGCAAAACGCATGGCACATCCCGGGAACGACGCGGCAGGCCGCATCATTCCTCATCACTGTCCTGACTGCGCTCCAGCTCCATGACCTTCGTGAAATGTTCGGCCGCCGTCTTATGGTCGTCCTTGCGCACGTTCATGAAGCCAAGGTGCTGGTGGTATTTGATCTCTTCCGGATCGAGATCCACGGCCTTTTGCATGGCCTCGATGCCTTTTTCCAACTGCTCGTCGCCGTCGTAGGCCAGACCGAGCAGATAGTAGGCCCGGGCGTCCTCGGGCTTCTCCGCCACCACGGCCTCAAGCACGGGCAGGGCCAGCTTGTACTGCTTCATCTTGAGCAGCACGGCTCCCTTGCGGTAGCTGGCCATGAAGTGGTTGGGGCGCAGCTTTAAAACCTTGTCGAAAACCGTGACCGCCCGCTGGTAATCGCCAAGGTTGGCCAGGGCAATGCCCATCTGGTAAAGCGGTTCCGGGTCGTTTTTCTCGTGGCGCGCCCATTCCTTCAAGTAGCGCAGGGCTTCCTCGGGGGAACCGCGACGCAGGCAGCGCTGGCTGATATTGCGGTACAGCTTGGCCTTGTCCCGGGGCGTGAGACTAAACAGGCCGTTGTACCAGTCCAGCGTCCGGTTGAGCAGCCGGCCGCTGAGCAAAAGAAGGGAATTCCAGTAAAACGTCGAGGAATCCTCAACGCTGGATTCCATGTTGGCGACGTTTTTCTTGGCTTTGGCCGCCTTCTTGCGCCCGACAGGGGCACCTTCACTGGCGGAAAGCTCGTCGTCGTCAGGAACAATGTCCTCGATATCCTCCAGCTGCGGCTGCGCAACTGTTTTTTCCCCCTTACCCATGTACGTCCTCCTCGTCATCGCTGACGCTTTTTTGCGGAACACAACCGGCCAGGGCGGCAAGCAGCCCCCCGATCATACACAGCAGGGGCAGACCCCCCTTCACAACGTCCATGACATAGTAATACATGTCATATATGCCCCAGAGCCCCAAGGCGATACAGAGCAATCCCAAAACGATGGGCGTCATTCCCCTTCCTCCCTCGGCCATGCCACGTCCAGGCTTTGCGCCGGCTCCGGGGCCGGCAGACTCGAACGCTCATGACATAATGCCGAAAAGCCTGTGCTGTCCAGGCGTCAATCCTTCACGGACCGCCGCCGCGCCCAACCCCGGGCAGAAAGCTGCAGGGCACAGCCAAGCCAGTACCTGTCTATATCGAAAAACAAATTCACCGTATCAGTCAGTTACCCCCGGCAAAGCCGGGGGCATGAAAGACAATGAACCGCTCAAAGCGGTTTAAGAGTGAGCCGGCTAAAGCCGGCAACCGCTAAACCAGTTTCAGTTGCTCCAACCGACGATCTTCCTGCTCTTGGTTCCTGATGTATTCTCGAACAAGAGCCTCATCCAGACCGACGGTTGAAACAAAGTCTCCACGTGCCCAAAAGCTTTGGCCAACAAAGTTCTTTCGCCGTCCCATAAAGTTCCTGGCCAAGTGGATCGCGCTCTTACCTTTGATGTAACCAACTACCGAAGCTACTTCCTGAATCCGTAAGCAGTTTCAGTTCAACTTGCTTTGTAGGTGCAGTTCTTTGTTGAAAAAAATGAAATATTTTAGTATATTGACCTTGTTGGTCTAAACAGACGTCTTTCACCCGCGAGGTGCGCCGCATGGGAAAGTTGGCTCTTGAGATCACCGAGGAACCGATCATCGGCAATGCCGGGCTTGCAGCCATGGGCGAACTCATGCGCATCAGCGACATCGACTCCACCTGCGCCAAACGGGAGTCCGCGAACTATCAGGTTGCTGAGAAGGACATTCTGCGGTGCCTTGGCGGTCTCATCGGAATCGGTAAGGTAGGTTTCGACCATGTGCGGCAATTCAAGAACAGCGATTTCTTCGCCACAGCCCTGGGCGTTGGTCGTGTACCGTCGGAGGCCACTTTGCGGCAGCGCTTCGAGGCCATGAGCCTTGATCACGACGTCCATGACGCCATGCCCATGTGCTCTGTACGCATGCTGCGCAAGCTGGATTTCAAGCCCCGGCACGTTAGTGTGCCGCATTTTGTTGGCGTGCGGATCGACACGGATTCCACCATCCTCGACAACAGCGACACCAAGAAGGAGGGCATCGCCAAGGGCTACAACGGAGTTCTCGGCTACGCCCCGGTCTGCTCGTTTCTCGAAGGCGGTCTGATTGTAGGAGCCAAGCTTTGTCCGGGGAGCCACCATCCCCTGCATGAAGGGGCCTTGGACGTCCATGCCGGAGTCCGTTCGCGGGTGCGCAAGCTGACCAAGGCTCGCCTGCTCTGGGTGGACGACGCAGCCTTCGATGATGTGGCACTCATGGCGGTGCGGCATCAGGCCGGTGACAGCTTTATCACCCGCCACAATCTGCGCCGGGAAAAACCCGAGAACTTGATCAACTTGGCCATGAACGAAGGGCAAAGCCAAACTCCCAGACCCGGCAAGACCGTCTACACGGGTTGCACCCGCCGGGACCGTGAAGGCATCGGATCTGTCCGGCTGGTCTACGAGGTGATCGAGAGAACCAGCAAGAAAGGGCAGACCCTGCTCTTGCCGGAGTACAAAGTCTTCAGCGTCTGGACGAACCTCGAGAAGGTATCCGATGCCGACATCCTGCGGTTGTACCGCGACCGGGGTACGTGCGAGCAGTACTTCGCGGAGCTGAAAAGCGAACTCGACCTGGAGCGTCTTCCGTCCGGAAAGTTCAGCGTCAACGAGTTGTTCTTCCAACTCGGGGTCCTGGTAAACAACATGCTGCGCGTGCTGGGCGAGTCGCTTCTCGACTCCGGGATCATTGGGCTGAAGAGGGCAACGCGCCGCCGGTTGCGTACCATTATGCAGGGGATAATGTACTTGGGCGGTCGGTTCGTCCGGCATGCGCGGCGAGTTGTCGTGAAGGTGGTGTCCAACGGCGGATTCGGCGAAGCGCTTGTCGGCATGCAGAGACGGTTGGCGCAAGCCTAGAAATACGCGGAGAAAATTCCGTATCCGGGAGAGGTGCGCCCGAAAATCGTTCAAATCCACCCTGACCTCTGCTCCAAAGCCGAAATCAGGGAAAAAGCATCCCATGATCGGTTGGGGCTGGGTAGAAAGGGCTGAAAGGACCATTGAAAATCACCTTGTCGGTGGCAAAGAGAGATTTCAAGCTACGCGGCTACGGATTCAGGCTACTTCATATTTGGGAGGAATGGAGATGAGCATGTGGACATGGTCGGGCATGAGATGGCCTTCGACCACCCTACTCTCCTTCTGACGGGCTAATTCCCGCAGGATTTCCCCCATATACACGCGAAGTTGACCATACAAAACCTTTTTTCTGAACTTGGGTATCCAAACCACGTGGTACTTGCAGTCCCATACCGAGTGGCTTAGGCTTTCGTAGATGTTCAACGGAAGCCTCCGTCTGCTTGAGCTTTGAGCGGTTCAAGCGATGGAGGCTTCGCATTCCCGGAACTGTCAAACTATGGGAGTCCCCCGGCAAAGCCGGGGGTTTACCCGTGATTATTATTAATTTTAAGTAAATTACTGTTGCATGTCAACGCCTGCTCTTAACAGCGTGTTGAAAAACTCCGCCAAGTGACCGAGAATCCAGCCATCGCGGTTCCGGAGGTGATCTGATGGGGCTTGGCCGTCAGGGTGATCAGCAGGGGACGATGTATCTGGCCTGGGATGAGATTCCTCGGTCTCGTGGGCACGCTTTTTACGATCGTCTCCAGCAGACTCTCCGGAAAGCCGCCTTCGATGGTTTCGCCGAGAAGCTGTGCAAGCCCTTCTATTCCGACAAGGGGCGTCCCTCCATTCCGCCTGGCCGGTATTTTCGGATGCACCTCGTGGGGTATTTCGAGGGCATCGACAGCGAGCGCGGCATTGAGTGGCGCTGCGCCGATTCGCTTTCCCTCCGGGATTTTCTCCAGCTTTCGCCCAAGGAGTCTGTGCCGGATCATTCCTCGCTCAGTCGGACACGGTCCCGTCTGCCGCTGGCGACCCACCAAGAGGTTTTCACCTGGGTTCTCAAGGTGCTCAGCAAGGATGGCTTGGTCCTTGGAGGCCGCATTGGCGTGGACGCTTCGACCATGGAGGCCAACGCGGCGCTCAAAACCATCGTGCGCCGGGACACGGGTGAGAGCTACCGCAAGATGCTCCTGCGCATGGCTAAGGAGAGCGGCATCGACTCTCCGACGGATGAGGATCTGGCTCGCATGGACCGCAAGCGCGTCGGCAAGACGCTTTCGAACAAGGACTGGCAGTCGCAGGTCGATCCCGAGGCGAAGATCGCCAAGATGAAGGATGGCCGAACGCATCTGGCGTACAAGCCGGAGCACGCGGTGGACCTGGACACCGGCGCGGTCGTGGCGGTCGAGGTGCATGAAGCGGACAAGGGGGACACTTCGACTCTGCAAAAGACGCTGAAAGCCGCTCAAGAAAGTTTGCGACGGGTCACTTCCACACCGCCATGCCCGGACGATCCTGCGGAACTGGTCGCGGACAAGGGCTATTTCTCCCGGGATGTCCTCAAAGACCTGGACGGAGGGCCATGGCGGACGAGAATCGCCGAACCCAAGCGCAACGGCCTGAACTCCTGGCGTGGCGATCATGAGGC
Source organism: Solidesulfovibrio magneticus RS-1 (assembly GCF_000010665.1). Lineage (NCBI taxonomy): Bacteria > Pseudomonadati > Thermodesulfobacteriota > Desulfovibrionia > Desulfovibrionales > Desulfovibrionaceae > Solidesulfovibrio > Solidesulfovibrio magneticus. Next base: position 4,656,380 of record NC_012796.1, read on the forward strand.
GCGGCGCGCCGTGTACAACAACCGAATCCGGATATCGTCGATGGTCGGGAAGGCCATGGGAAAACAGCGGACGGAACTGGTCGAAAGAAGCTTCGAGCATACGCTGGACCGGTCTGGCGGTATGCGCCGGGTCTGGCTCCGGGGACGGGAGAACATCCAGAAACGGTATCTGCTCCATGTGGCCGGTTTCAATCTCGGCCTGCTGATGCGGGTCAAGACCGGCCATGGCACCCCCAGGGGCTGGGCCAGTGCCTGGCTTGCGCTCATTTGGCCCAATCAGCATCCCTCAATGGCCTATTTGGCCATCGTCATGGTGGTCGAAGGACGATGCTGTGGAATCATGCCCATCGCCGTCATCTGCGGGGGAGAATAGCCGGAAACAGCTTTTTGCAACGGCCTGTTAACCACCTGCCCTTCTTCGACGCCTGCCAAACGGACCGTCCCTGTATAACATTCGAAATGCTGCGGAGAAAACGAACGGGGACGCCCACTCTAAAAGTTTATAATTACACGAAATATATGAAAAAAACGATTGCCAAACAGGTTCGATCAAAACCAGCAGGCCGATCGCGCTCCGAAAGCCCCTGGCAACGGCTGCGAAATTCCAAAAATAAAACCACAAGCATCCCTGCGCAAAATCACAGCAGCATGGCCCGGCGCGGTTCGCCATTGGCTTGATAATGGAAATCAGTTGTTCATTTTTGCTTTATTTTGCAGTCCGACATGCGGAGCATAAACTGCAACGCAGCAAATTATGAAATAAATTACACAAATATTGAAACCATTTTACAACAGTAAAAACGTTCAATTCGGCCACAACGTTGTTTACTGGGCAAAGGACTACCCTGAATCCGTAAACAACTTCAGTTCAACTTACTTTGCCGATACAGTTTGTTGTTGAAAAAGATGAAATATTTTAGCATATTGACTTCGCAGGTCTAAGCAAACGTCTTTCACCCGCGAGGTGCGCCACATGGGAAAGCTGACTCTTGAGATCACCGAAGAACCGATCGTCGGCAATGCCGGGCTTGTAGCCATGGGCGAACTCATGCGCATCAGCGGCATCGACTCCACCTGCGCCAAACGGGAATTCCCGAACTATCAGGTTGCTGAGAAGGACATTCTGCGGAGCCTTGGCGGTCTCATTGGAATAGGCAAGGTGGGTTTCGACCACGTGCGGCAATTCAAGAATAGTGAGTTCTTCCTGACAGCCCTGGGGCTTGGTCGTGTGCCGTCGGAAGCCACTCTGCGCCAGCGTTTCAAGGCCATGAGCCTTGATCGGAACGTTCACGAAGCCATGCCCGTGTGCTCTGTGCGCATGCTGCGAAAGCTGGATTTCAAGCCCCGGATCGTCACCGTACCGCACTTTGTTGGCGTGCGGATCGACACCGACTCCACCATCCTTGATAACAGCGACACCAAGAAGGAGGGCGTCGCCAAGGGCTACACCGGGATTCTCGGCTACGCCCCGGTCTGCTCGTTCCTCGAAGTCGGCCTGATTGTTGGAGCCAAGATTTGTCCAGGGAGCCATCACCCCCTGCATGAAGGGGCCTTGGACTTCCATGCCGGGGTCCGCTCGCGGGTGCGCAAGCTGGCCAATGCCCGTCTGCTCTGGGTGGGCGACACGGCCTTCGATGATTGGGCACTCAATGGCGGCGCGGCTCAAGGCCGGGGACAGTTTCATCACTCGCCACAATCTGCGCCGAGAAAAACCAGAGATTTTGATCAACCTGGCCATGCACGATGGACAAGTTCATTCTCCCAGGCCCGGCAAGACCGTCTACACGGGAAGCACCCGCCGGGAACGTGAAGAAATCGGAGATGTCCGGCTGGTGTATGAGATGACCGAGAGGACCAGCAAGAAAGGGCAGACCCTGCTCTTGCCAGAGTACAAAGTCTTCAGCGTCTGGACGAACCTCGAGAAGGTGTCCGATGCCGACATCCTGCGGTTGTACCGAGACCGGGGTACATGCGAGCAGTATTTCGCGGAGCTGAAAAGCGAACTCGACCTGGAGCGCCTTCCGTCCGGGAAATTCAGCGTCAACGAGTTGTTCTTCCAGCTCGGGGTCCTGGTAAACAACATGCTGCGCGTGCTGGGCGAGTCGCTTCTCGACTCCGGGGTCATTGGGCTGAAGAGGGCAACGCGCCGCCGGTTGCGCACTATTATGCAGGGGATGATGTACTTGGGCGGACGGTTCGTCCGGCATGCGCGGCGAGTTGTCGTGAAGGTGGTGTCCAACGGCGGCTTCGGCGAAGCGCTTGTCGGCATGCAGAGACGGTTGGCGCAAGCCTAAAAATACGCGGAGTAACTTCCGTACCCGGGAGAGGTGTGCCCGAAAATCGCTCAAATCCACCCTGACCTCTGCTCCAAAGCTGAAATCAGGAAAAAAGCATCCCATACTCGGCTGGGGCTGAGCAGAAAGGGCTGAAAGGAGCATCAAAAAGCACCTCGTCGGTGGCAAAGAGAGATTTCAAGCTACGCGGCTACGGATTCAGGGACTACGCTTATCCCTGCTCCGGGAGCCGCTCTTTGGGCCGCCGGCGGGTGCCGCCGGGACTTGCGACCCGCCTTAAAAATACGCAATGCCGCTTGCCCCTGGCCGGGCCTGCGCCACAGGCCGCACAAACCAGGCACCCCAACAATAACCAGCGTTGCATTACCCCACACGCCGACCAGTCTTTGCTCGTTCTGTTGCGCTTTGACCGGCCGCATCCGCCTGGCGAAGGAGGAACGGCCTTTGGCGTCGGTGGACTGCCGCCACGGGCAGCCGGCAAACCGCCGGTGCACCGGCGTTTGACAGCCCTTGCTTTGGACAGCCCTGCTTTGGACAGCCCTTGACGCAATGCAGCCGATCACCCATAATATTTTATTGGAAAAGACGACAGGCCTCGCGGCCTGTCGTTACCCGCCATGCCAACGCCAACCAGAAGTCAAACGAGCAATGCCTTTTCCCAAAGACATCCCCCTGGAGACGATCATGGACAGTCTGGCCGACGGCGTCTTCACCGTCGACCTCAACTGGACCATCACCTTTTTCAACCGAGCCGCCGCCGAAATCACCGGCATCCCGGCCCGGGAAGCCATCGGCCGCAAGTGCCACGACGTGTTCCAGTCCTCCATCTGCGACGGATCGTGCGCTCTTAAAAGCTGCATGGAGGACAAGGTCACCCTGTCCAACAAGTCCATCCACATCGTGCGCCCCGACGGTAAAAAGATTCCCCTGTCCATCAGTGCCGCGCCGCTGCTCGACCGCCGTGGCCGCGTGGCCGGCGGCGTGGAAACCTTCCGCGACCTCTCCGACATCCAGCTCATGCGCAAAAAGCTCCAAGGGGCCTGCTCCCTGGACGACATCATCACCCGCAGCCGCGCCCTGACCAGAACCCTCAACATCCTGCCGCGCATTGCCGCCAGCCAGACCTCGGTCCTGCTCCTTGGCGAATCCGGCACCGGCAAGGAACTCTTCGCCCGGGCCATCCACAACCAAAGCCCGCGCAAGGATGGCCCCTTTGTGGCCATCAACTGCGGGGCGTTGCCGGAAACGCTCATGGAATCGGAGTTGTTCGGATACAAAAAAGGCGCCTTCACCGACGCCCGCAGCGACCACCTGGGACGCTTTGAGACGGCCCAGGGCGGCACCATCCTGCTCGACGAAATCGGCGATATGCCCCTGCGCCTGCAGGTCAAACTGCTGCGCGTGCTCCAGGAAAAGACCTTTGAGCCGCTGGGCTCCACCCACTCCGTGCCCACGGACGTGCGCATCATCGCCGCCACAAACCTCGATCTCGACGACATGGTTGCCTCCGGCCGCTTCCGCCCGGACCTGTACTACCGCCTGAGCGTGGCCCGCATGTCCCTGCCCCCCCTGCGGGAACGGCCCGAGGACATCCTCCTTCTGGCCAACCACTTCATCGAGCATTTCAACGCCCTGCACGGTGTCGACATCCAAGGCCCTTCCGAGGACGTGGTTCACGTCCTTTTGCGCCACGCCTACCCAGGCAACGTGCGCGAACTGCGCAACATCCTGGAATACGCCTCGCTTTTATGCTCCAAAGGGTTTGTGCACATCGAGCATCTGCCCGAATACCTGCATCCCGCCGCCACGCCCCGGCCGGCTGGCCGCCCCGGCCAGACCCTTCGCGACATCCGCCTGCAAGCCGTCCAGGAATGCCTCCAGCGCCACGACGGACGCAAAATGGCCGCCTGCCGCGAACTCGATATCAGCAAGGACACCTTGCGCCGCATCCTGTCCGGCGCGCCAAGGACGTAAAACGCGCCGTCTAGCCCACCGAATCGGGCGCATTTCGCGTCTTTTTTTTCTGCCTGAGCAATATCGCCTTGTCAACTAGCTGATATTATGGAATTATAACAAACGGAATAGATTTTGCATTAATTGAAAGCTGTCTCGGCATCGACGCCGGGTGCCTCGGCTGGACGCTTCCGTCATGGACAGCCAAGCCCAACGGTTCGGCACCGCTTCCGGGCGGTGCGGCACAACCCTGCAACCACGCTGTAAGGCGGGATTTCATGCGGTATTTTCTCAAGGACAGAGCAACGGAATTTGAAAGCTACATCGGTGTCCAGCCCAAATCCTTCGCCATCTTTTTCCTGGCCGTGGCCCTGGCCGCCGCCGCCGCCACAGGTGTGTACTGGTCCGTTTTCGGCTTCAAGCACTGGAACACCGAGATGACCACGGCCCAGCGTATCCTCCTGGCCGCCGCGACCACGCCAGCCCAGGCCCCGGCCGTGCAAAACGCCGGCGCAACCGGCCAGTACGTCTGCCCGGTCCACGGTGCCGTGGGCATGCCGCGTTTTGACGCTGCGGGCATACCCCGCTGCCCGGTTGGCGGTGAAGTCATGCAGTTTGCCGGCCGCCCCCTGGCCACCGCGACTGCGGCGGCCTTTGCCGGTGGCTGAGGCGCAGCGCCTGTCGGCTCGGGGAGCCGACTCAACCAGAATGCAGGGACCACCGCCGCCGCGCCCCTTGGGCAAAACGCCCGCGAGACCATGATGGACGCCACCCAGGCCGTCGCCGCCCGCCCGGCCGCCGGGGCAGCTACCGCCCCCATGGGCCAAAACGCCCGGGAAACCCTCATGGATGCGACCCAGGCGGCTTTTGCCGGTGGCTGAGGAGGCGGCTCCTAAGCGATCCGGCGGATCGCACACCGTTTCCATGTCCACCCCGTCACCCGGCCCTGGCCGGCAGAACGCCCATCGGCCGTCATTGCTCCACGAATCCTGCGACCCAGAGGAACCGTCTTCCATGCAACGCCAGCAAAACCACGCAACTGCCGACAGCCGGGGCCTCGTCTGGGTGGTGCTGGCGGCCAGCGCCACCCTGGTCGTCCTGGCCGCCATCCTGGCCAACACCGGCAACAGCCAGCCCCCCCAGGCCATGGTGGCCGCCGGCCTGAACGGCCGCACGCCGGGACTTGCCCGCCAGCCCGGAACAGGACTGCGGGCCGCTGCCGCCGCCATGGTCTACTACGAACCAACCATCCGCGACATCATCAACGCCGATTGCAGCCGCTGCCACTCCGGCGCGGCCCGCAATCTCATGGACTACGACAACCTCAACGCCTACGCCCAAAGCGGCATGCTCTCGGCCATGGTGCAAGGCCCCATGCGCAATTTCGCCGGTGCCGACGCCGACGCCATCCTGGCCTGGGTGGATGCCGGAGCGCCGGAGAAAGCCCCGGCCAGGACAGCCACCGCCGCCGCCCTGACCACCCCGCGCTACGCCTGCCCGCCGCCGGCCGACCTTGGCGTCTGGAAACCCTTGCCGTAGACCATAGGCGGGGGCACGGTATTTTCGTCCACCGGCGTCCCCGCCAAACGACGAAAGGATACCGCATGCATATCTTGGTTTTTCTTGTTCTCGCTGTTATCTGCTTTTACGTCGGGAAGAAATTCTTTTCCAAATGAGCCCGCCCCTGCCCCGACGGTTGTTGCGTCCGGGCCGTCAGGGCAAGGCTCCATCGATCATGCGAGGCGCCATGGGCAAGGCCAAGACCGGACAGACGCCGGGCAACCGGCTGGCGACCGGGAACTTCCGGGGGGAACTCGGCTCCTGGGGACTCGCCGTTGCCCTGGCCTTTGGCCGGCGGCTCCTGGCCCGCCCGGCGGCCGGAGCCTATCTGTCCGGACTCGCCGACCGCTGTTTCGCTCCAGGCGGCGCGCCGGCTCCGCCTCCCCCCCAGGCCGGCGCCCTGGCCGACGGCGTCGTGTCCCTCTTGCGCCGCACCGGCCCCTTTCCCGGCCGCATCGGCGTCGACGGCCTGCCGGGTAGCGGCAAAAGCAGCCTGGCCGCCGCCCTGGGCGAACGCCTCTGCCTGGACGTCGTGTGCCTTGACCACACCAACCTGGACAAGCCCCGGGACTTACATCGGCCTTTCGCCATCCACGAACACCACCGCCTGCTGCGCACCCAGGACATCGCCCCCCTCGACGCCATCATCTACATCGACGATCCGGTCGAGGCGGCCATGGCCAGGGTACTCACGCGCAAACGCGGGGCCTATCTGCTGGAGATTCTGGATTTCACCCTGCACAAGCGCATAGGCGATCTGGCCTTCGCCCTGGCCGACGGCCTAGCCCTGACCGTCCCCGGCAGTGCGGTCCGGCTGAAACGGCGCCCGGCCGACGGCTACCGCCACAGGCAACGCATCGACGACGCCGTTGCCGAGCGGGGCGGCGACGCGGCCGGACGCAGCCTGGAGGAAGCGCTGTTTCTCCTGGCCGGGCTGGCCCCGCGCCACGGATTTACCGCCTATCTCAATGCCCAGGCCCTGACCGCTGATCTTTTCGGCGCCTTGGCCGACTGCCTGCCGGGAAGCGTCTTGGGCCGACGCGGCCGATGAGGCTGCTCTTGACGGGCGTTGCCAGCCTGGACCGCCGCGTCGCCGCCTGGATGGCCCGGGTCCGATCCCCCAGGTTGACGCGTTTTATGCGGCTGGCGACCCAGCTCGGCGCTGCCCCCCTCTGTCTGACGACCTACGTCGCCGCGTTTTTTCTGTCCGGGCCAGTTCTGGCGGCTTCCGCCCTGGCCATGGCCCAGACGGAAGCACTCCTGTTGCCGGCCATGGCCGCCCTGCGTCTGCTCACGCGCCGCCCCCGCCCGCTGCCAGCGGCCCGTCCCTGCCTTTTCCCCTGGAACCGCTCTTCCTTTCCCTCCTGGCACGCCGCCAGGACGGCCATGATCGCAACCATCCTGACCGCCCATATCCCGGGCGCGGCCGCGCCAGCCTGGACGGCCGCCGCCCTGGTCTGGATCAGCCGAAGCTATCTGGGGCGGCATTATATAAGTGATATCGTGTGCGGCGGGCTGCTCGGGGCGGCGGCGGCAGCGGCCCTGGCGGCGGCATAGGGTCGGCAACCGGTCGCAGCGGCGCCTGGGCGCAGTCGGCGGCGCGTTCCAAAGCGGCGGGCGCCAACACGCCGACGCCGCCCCGCTTTGTCGCCGGAGCAGTCTCCACGGAGCCTCCGGGCAGCCTCGGGATCAGGGAAGAAAAATCAGAAATTAAAGAACATGAGCTTGACGCCCATGAAGATGAAAACCGGAACGAGCAGCAGCAGCAAGGCCTTGTCGCCTATGAAGTTGGAGAGCCTGGCCCCGAACTGGGCGCCGACCACGGCCCCGATGGAAAGGCAGATCGACGTCTTGTAGTCCAGGTCGCCGTCGACCAGCAGCGGGATGAGGGTGAAGCCGGCGTTTACAGCCGTGATGAAATGCGAGGTGGCGGTGGCCACATGGACGGGAAAGGCCAGCACATAGACGAGCACCGGCACCTGGATAAGTCCGCCGCCGATGCCGAGCAAAGTGGAAACCGCGCCGATAATGGCGGTTAAGATGATGCCGAGCTTTTCATTGACCGCGTAGGCATAGCGGTTGCCGGACCTGTCGGTAATGACCCGCTGGACCAGCGTCGTCTCCGGCTCCTCCATGGCGTCCAGAAAGTCATCGTCAAGGGACAGCCGCGAATGCCCGCTCTTTTTATTCCCTGGCCGGAAGCGTTTGGGGAACATCCCCCGGGAACCGGCAAAACGTGCGCCGTAGGGGCGCAAAAAGATATACAGGGCCAGCAGGACCAGGAAAAAACCAAAGATGAAGGAAAAGACATTGATTTTGATATAATGGAGGGCCACCACGCTGAGCAGGGCACCGGGGATGGCGGCCAGGGAGAATTTTATGCCGCTGACCAGATCAATCCTGCGCTCCTTGAGATAGGCGATGGTGCCCGAGGCGGTGTTGCAAAAAACGACCAAGACAGAGACGGCCACTATGGTCGGCGTGTCAAACCGGTACAGCGTCGCCAGCATCGGGACGAGGATAGGGCCGCCGCCGATGCCGACCAGGGTGCCATAGCAGCCGACCAGCAGGCCAAAAAGAAGGAGTCCGACAATTTCGAGCACCGAGCATACTCCAGGCAAACGCTGCCGGGCAGGCTATCACCATTACTTGCGGCCAAAAGGATCAGAAACAATGCAGACCAGGTAGTTCCAGGCGGTGCTGCTGTTGCAACACGACACCAAGCCGGCCGGTCCCCTCGGGCAGGGACCGGACCGGGCTCACTCCCAGGCCCCCCACCGATCCATGACGAGTTTCCAGACCGCCTGCAAGGCCGGGGCGCGGCAGGGTTCGACACCCGTGGCTTCGGTCTTGAAATTCGCGTAATCTAGTGAGTCGGCCGTCTGGGCCAGATACGCGGCCAGGGCCTGCTGCGGCAGAATGGCCCGGAAGGCGTATTCAGAGTCGCCATGTTCGATGATTTCCGCCCTGGCCCCGAGCTTGCCTAGCAGCCGTTCCAGATCCGCCCGGCTTTGCGCCCTGACAGCCAACTCATCTTCACTGCAATGCCGACTTTTGACAATGCTGAAAAAGCCGTCCGTCGTAAAAATCCACATCCGGGACTCCGTTTAATTGGTTTCTTCCGTGCTGCACGATCCTTGCCGGATACGCTGATACGCCCGGCGCACCGGTTCCTCGCCGTACAGGGCCTCCAGGCGTCGGACGATGAAGTGGCCCCGGGCCACATCCTGAAAGTGGCCGATAAAGATATAATTGACTGTCGCGCCCCCGACCGCGCCCAGAAGCGGCACGGACTGGGCGGCGAACTTCTCCGAAAGGCGCAGCGAAAAGCGTTCGGCGATGGTGGCCGTAAAGCGGCCAAGGAGGGTTCCGGCCTCGTCGCTGATCCCCCGCACGGCCAACAGGGCGGCGATCTCGGGGAGGTTTTGCGACAGCAGGGTTCGGATGGCATAATAGCCCGGCACAGCCCCGTCCAGCCGGGTTCCGCCGCTGAGGGCGAAAACCTTAAGGCATTCCAGCCGGACTTCGGGATCATCGAGCAACGCGCCCTGGCTGCGGGCGATATCGGCGATGGAACGCAGCATGACCACGGTTGAAATCGGGGCTTCCACGGCCAGCCCGGCCAATCCGCCCAGGCCGCCGACAAACCCGCCGGCGGTCACGCAGCCTTTATGAAAGATGTCGGAAGCCTTCCGGCGCGGCTTGTCGCCAAGGGTCTGCAGGGCCACGTTCTGGGCCTTGCGCAGACAGTCCTGGGTGATGGAGTTGATCTTGTCCTTGGCCTTTTGCGGCAACAGCGACAAGGCCGTCTCGATGGGCAGGCCCAGGGCGTCGCAAAGGCGCATGGCCAGCGGCTTGGTCTCAAGCAACTCGCAGGCCAGGGCAAGCTGGCCCATGTCCACGTCCGTCATACGCATCGCAAAACAATAACGGATTGGGCCTAAAAGTCCAGTGAAAGGCCGGTTTCCAGCTCCGAAACGCCAGATGGGCGGACCTTTTAAACATGCGCGCGTCGCCGGCAGACGCCTCACAGGGGTTCAAACGCCCCCCTCGCGACCGGGAGCGCCTTTGCGGCCAGCGCCCCGCACAGACCATCGCCGTCCGGTGCAGGCTGCGCCCCGTCTGCACCGGCTATCCCCTGTACACGAAAGCCAGGATGCTGCAATCATCAGCCGGCGGCGTCCCGGCGGCAAACTGCACAATGCCGTCGTACAGTCCTTGGACCAACTCCGCCACGGACGCTTCCCGCAGCGCAAGCAGCGTCTCCCGCAGCCTTGCTTCTCCGAAAAATTCCTGCGCCGGATTGCGCATTTCCTCGACCCCGTCGCTGCACAACACGACCTTGTCGCCGGGAGAAAGGACCACGGTCTCCTGCCCAAAAGGCATCGCCCCAAGACCGATCACCGTTCCGGAAACGTCAAGGGTCCTGAAACTGCCCTCCCTCGTGAGGAGGATCGGAGGGCAATGCCCGGCGTTACTGTAGGTCACAGCCCCTGAAGCCAAGTCCAAAACCGCGTAAACAATCGTAAAATGTCGCCCAAAGCGCTTCAGCGGAAATTCCTTGTCCAGGATGTCCAACACTTCCTCGGGATCGCGGATCCTCGCCGGATCCGATGCTGCATCCAGCAAAATCCCGGTATGCGGGTTCATGAGTTGATACACCAGCACAGAAATCATGGCCGACGGCGCGCCGTGGCCGGCCACGTCAACCACATACAGGCCGATGTGCGCGGCATCCAGTGGAACGGCATTGAGTATGTCGCCGCCAATGGCGTCGCAGGGCCTGAACTTCCAAGCAAATTCCACGCTCTCGACCGCCGGCAGGGCGCGAGGCAAAAGACAGTGCTGCACTGTCCCGGCAGCCCGGAGCGACTCGTCAATTTTTTTCTGCTTGTCGAGCAAATCGAATTTCTGCCGTTCACTGTCGGTCACATCATAGAGAATGAGAAGGGCCATCTCCTCGCCGCGAAACGTTATCTGCCGGGTAGTGAGCTCAAAATGACGCTCCTCTGCCACGCCATTGACAAAGAAGGTATGGACAAATTTTTCTTTGTCCGCCGGTATTTTCCTGATCATCGTGGCCAGAACGTTGCCGCGCAATTGACACTGGCTGCAGTGGCTTGTTTCACCGCAACGTTTATTTTCCGCACTGGCGAACGAACACTTCAGGGCATTGCCGCAGCGTACCCCCAAGGCCGATGCGCGGTCCTGGCCGAACAGCGATTGATAGGCGTCATTTATTTCTTGAATTTCCAAATTCTTATCAGCCACCAGAACAACGGCCGGAATGTTGTCAAAGAGTATATTGAGAAAAGCGTTTGACTCGCGTAAATCGATTATGTCCAGAGCCACTGCAGCCTCACTTGTAATATTTTCAACGGCGTCGCAGAATCCGTCTGATACGCTTATTGACAATGCCGCGACAAGCGAAAAGATTTCCTGCCATACAACCCCATTGCGCCGTCGCCCCCTCCCACAGGAACAGGCGAAAGCCCCTGCCCGGCTTCGCGGACCAGCCACGCCGGACAGGCCTACCGGCGACATCTCCGGCCGCCAAATGAAATCATGGAGTTCGAAGCTCGCGAACAACGACACCGCGCGCTGGGAACAATTCCCTTTGGAGCGCCGGTAAACAACCGGCGTTCATGGCGAGCCATGGCGGCTCCCGGCCTTTGGCGCAAAACCTGTCCGGGGGGCTGTACTCTTCGGCGGGGGGATTTCAAGGCGCGAACAACCGAAAAACAGCGGCTTTGGAAGCACAGCGCTAGGTCGTGTCGACATTATCTGAGCCAGCCCGCTATCGCCGCAACATGCAGGAACGACAGATACGCGATGCCCAGCTTGTCGTATCGGGTCGCGATTCGCCTGAAATGCTTGATTTTATTGAACATGCGTTCGATCGCATTTCTCTCTTTGTAGATATAGCGGTCATAGTCTCGTGATGTCTTTCGATGAGAGCGGGCCGGGATAACAGGCTCAGCGCCTTTCGATATGACGGCATCTACTATCGTTTGTGAGTCGTATCCCTTGTCTGCAATCACAAAATCTGCTTGTTAATTTTCTATTAAAGGCACAGACTGGGCATAGCCTGATTCATTGCCACCTGTAAGAATAAATCTTGTTGGACATCCCAAAGAATCTGTTGTAGCATGAACCTTGGTTGAGAACCCACCTTTTGATCTACCGAATTTCTGTGACTGCTGCCCCCTTTGCGCCAGCGGCATGTTGATGCGCTCGAATAATGGTGCTGTCAATCATAAGCCATTCCGTATCCGCATCGGCAGCCAAAGTGTTGAATATCATTTGCCAGACACCATTCTTAGACCATCGAATAAACCGTTTATGCACCGTTGACCATTTCCCGTAATTGTCTGGCAAGTCTCGCCAAGGTGCACCAGTCTTTGCAATCCACATCACGGCATCGATAAAAAGTCGATTATCCTCTGCCGTTCTTCCTCGGTCACCGGCTTTCCCGGGTAGAGCGTCTTTTATCTTATCCCATTGTTCGTCAGTAATTGTATGTCGAAGTGCCATTGCATTCCTCCTGTCGAGAGGAATAGCATGGGCCAGACCAAATGTCGACACACCCTAGCATCGACCGGCCCGGCGGCGCAGGGCCTGGGAGTTGCGCGACCCGGCAGGCGTCAGCAACGCGGCGCAAGCGAGGCGAGCAACTGTTCCGTTACGGCGCCTGCCTGCATAAAAAGCTGCGCGGCCGTCGGCAAAGGGATACCGATGCTTTTCAAATGGCGCTGGGCCTTGGTCCAGTCGTTGCACCTAACGGCGTCCAACAGCAAGGTAAACTGGGCAAGCGGCTCTTTCTCGTCGCGCATGAGCGCATTTTTGACCACGGCCATAAGGGGCATCTCATTGATGTGTCCTTCATCTTCTGGCCCATGACCGCATCCACGTTATGCAGGAGGCCAAGGAGATACAGAGTGTCGGTGTCCGGGCCTTTGGCGGCCAGCCGATCGCCGAGTAGGCTGAGGAATACGGCGCTGTGCAGCGTCCGGTAGGAAAGCTCCCGGCCCACGTCACTGGCGTCCGTGTCGGCCAAGATGGCGGTCATGGCCCACTTTTTGAGCGCGTTCAACCCGATGAGGGCGGCGGCCCGGGTCAGGGAATCGACCCGCCGGCCAAGGGAAAAGGCGGCGGAATTGACAAAATGCAAAAGCCTGACCGTGAGGGCTTGGTCCGTGGAGATGACGTCCACGACCCTGGAGAAATCCACGTTCTTCTCCATGAGCAGGCGTTGGATATTGAAGCGGGCCAACCTGTGCGAAGAGAGTTTTTTTCCAACAATATCTTTTAGATAAGAAAAGAAGAACCCCTGAAAGTAATCGAAGCCAAGAAACCGGCATCCCTCAAAAACATCCCAGGTTTCCACCCGGGAGGCGATCAGCTTGATGTCCATCCGGGAAAGCGATTTCCTGATCCGGGCCAGGGACTTGCCGTCGATCTCGTTGACCGGGATTTTCAAAAACGCGGCAATCGCCGCCAGACTACCGGCCGCTGGCGCGTCCGGGGCGTAGTTGTCGATGACAAAACGATACCCGGCGGCCCGCAGATCCCGGCAGGCGGCAAGCAATCCGTCGTCAGCATCGATGTCGCCCGGAATTTCCAGAAGAACCCGATCCGCAGGCAAGGCAACCACCGCCTGCGACATGATGTTGTCGTTGCCGACATTGATGGAGAGCAGGCTGTTGGTGCCAAGTCGCCTGGTTGCGAGGGAAAAACCGTCGGCAATCATCTTGTTGGTCGCGTCGGCGTGGCTGGCAAACGCCGCGCATTCATCGTTTATGCATTGGCGAAACAACAGTTCATGGGCAAAAACATGCATTGACTTGGTAAATATTGGATGGCTGGCGATGACATAGTTGTCCGGGAATTCGGCGGGCACTGTTGTGTCGTCAATTGCGTGCATAGTTAACCCAACTTTTCATTCTGCAAGGCAATAGTATATAATTGTCAATAGTTCGGATTATTGCCAAGACTGATCGTCGCGCTGAAAGAGCTTCAACGCCGCTTGGGTTGAAGCATGCCGCCGCACTCCTTCCTGGAGGCTGGTTCGCCTCTGGAGGATGTTCTCCTGGAACAGCCTGAGGTTTTCTGAAAAGTTCTCATAAAATTCATTAAGTTGGCTGCTGGCGTGCTGCCCCACGGCCGTATAGAGACGCAGCCGGCCGGCCTCCAGTTGCAACGCGACGTCTTCCAGAAATTGCCCTCGCTGCCACAGGAGGGCACCGCCCGCCACAGCCGCGCCCACAGACGTGATGAGCCCGCCCGTGACATCAAAGGCTGCGCCCTTGAGGGTCACGGCGAACACCGTGCCGGCCACCGCCAGGGCTCCTCCGGCCAAGGCCTTTGGCCCCAGCCCCGCCACGGCCGCGAACTCTCCGGCCAACGCCGTTTGGCGGTCGAGGGCCAAAGCGTCGAGCAAGCCGGCCAGAGCGTCGAGGATCTCTCCCCGGCGCGCCGCCAGGGCATCGGCCTGGGGCCAATGGCCGGACAGGCGCAGCAGGTTGACCGAATCGCGCATGAAACCCAGCCGGGCTTCGACGTCCTCGAGGATTTTGCCGGACCAGGCCGCGGCGATGGCTTCCAGGTCGTTGCCGAGATTTTTGGCAAAGGCGTCGCCCAGGGCGCGCAGTGGCGGGTTTTTGCCTGCTGCGCCGTCGCGCTTCACAACACTGCCGACGGTTTTGCCGACCATGCCGGCCACGGTCAGTTCCTGGCGCAGAGCGTCCAGAAACGCTGCCGCCGCCCGGCGGTAAGCCTGATCCGTCTCGTCGGCCAAGCGGTCAGCCTGACGCTTGGCGGCGTCGAGGAAGCCGGCGAGGCGGGCTCCCACCGCTTCAACCCCGGCGTCATCGGCGTGCAAAGCCTGTTCCCGGTCCTCCAGTTCCCGTGAGAGGACATCAAGCATGATAAGACCCGCGTGTCTGGCCGCAGCGAGCTTGGCTGCGAGGAGGCCATCGGTGGAGGCCAGGGCCGACAGTAAGCGGCGCAGCGCGGCGGGTCCGTTTTCCGGGGTTCCCGCTGCCGCTTCGGTCGTCCGGTACAGGCGAGGCTGACCCAGCCCCCGGGCTTGAAGCATGTCCCCAAGCCGCTTGGAGTTGGTCGCCAACTGCTCGGAACCGGCCAGTTCCGCCCTGTCCAAAAGGACAATGACGCCGTCTCCGAAGGCGGTGCGCAGCGCGTCGAAGAGTTCCCAGACCGAACGGGAGTAAGGATTGAGGGCGGAAAAGACGAACAGCAGCAGGTCGGATTCGCAGGCCAAAGGGCTGCCCAGGGCGGCCGGCCAGCCAGAAACACCGGCCAGACCGGAAAAATCCGCCAGCACAAGGCCCTCGGGGAGGGCCTCAGGTCCGGGCGAGCGCGTGGCCGGGAGGCCGATCCGGGTCCACACCGCCTCAGCCTGCCGGCCCAGAAGGCGGATGGAAGGCGTTGCGTCGGTGTCGCCAGGGCGCGTGGGGGGGATAGGGGCAGATGGGTCAGCCCAAAGGGCGTCGACTAAGGCGCGGGTGTCGGCCGCCGGGTCGCCGGCCGCCACAATCACCAGGGGCCGGGCGAGGTGGCCGCGCAGGAGCTGGGCGTCGCGGGCCAGAGCCTCGCTGCCGTAGGCGGCGGCAAGGCCGCACAGGCGGTCGAGCAGCCCGGAAAGCTGCGAAAATCGCCTGAGCAGCGGCGAGCCAAGCGAGGTATCGTCCATGGACACTCCTTGGCCGGGGTAGCGAAGACCTGCCCAGCCTTGCTCTGGTCAAGGATTGAAGCCGAAAATGCAAGGGGCGTCCAGGATCTTGGGCAGATATCGCAGCCGGCGCAGCAAAAGTTATCTGGCCGGTGGAACTGCCGCAGCAAGCGAGGCGGGGCTGCGGCACGCGGGATTGATTGCCGACGGACAGGGCGCGCACCCGGACGGCAAAGCCGCTGGCGCGGCGGCCAGATTCCAAGGGAACGCCTGTTGCGGACACTATGGCGAGAGTCGATGGGACGTCAATACAAAGCCCCGGGCGCAAGAAACGCCAAGCCGGGCCTCGGGCGAAACCATGACGAGGCATCCGATGCCCGGCCCCGGGCAAAGAGGGAAGCATCAGGCCGCGCCCAGCAGTGATGCCTGCCCGGCCATGGACAGGAGGCCTCCTGACAGGCCTGCGTTGGCGTCAACGATTGGCGCGGTACAGCGTGGCGTGCCAGGCGGCCAGGGCGATGAAGGCAACACCCAACGCGGCGTGGGCCTTGAGGGTTTTTTTCCCGCCAAAAGCTGTGGCGGCAAGCAGCACAAGACCTGTTCCCAAGGCGCTTTTTACCATGCCGCGCAGTTGCTTGCGAGAGATGGCTGGGCTTGGTGCCGGGGCGGCGTGGGTCGTGGCATGAATCCGGGGGTGCGAGGTCGCGCAAGCTTCCGGGGCCGGGTTCGGCCGGAGTTGAGCGCCTAAGGAGGCGACAGCACAAGTCCGGTTTGCTTTGACGGCAAGAGTTGTCGGCATGCAAATCCTCAATAAACAGTGTCCAGTGTTCTGTCCCAAACAAATCTAGCGGCATTATGGGCCGCCTGATATCCGCCAACCGCTTCGTCAGGAGATAGCCGCCAGGGGGAGAGCCTTGGAAACGACAGGGGTCACCATGTGGTCGGCAAAAGCGCCCAGGAAAGCGCCCGGCACCAAGCCGCCAATATGACGTCCGGCTGCCAGCAGCAGGGGCCGGGTGCCCGGATGGACGGCCAGCAGCGCCACGCCCACGGCCAGGGACAGATACAGGGCGACTTTCTTACGCCGCGCCGCCCGCTGGGCCAGACTGGTTACCCCGCCGGAGGGCTCAAAGTCCATAAGGAGGTCGTCATCGGTGTCATCGAACCGTGCCGCTTCCAAAAGAAGCCGCCTCTCGCGGATTCGGTCTTTCCTCGTTTCATAGGCGGCTTCATCGAACGCATACGTGGAACGAAGGGTCTGGATGTCACTAAAACAGGCTGACAATGACTCGGATGCGGGGGAGTAGGAAGTAAAAGAGTACATGGGGGCCTCTCGTTGGAAATATTTGTCTCGGCCGAGAACTTGATACGGATATTGATAATCAAAGTCAATAAAGTTGTAGCCCTCAGACCCGAAAAAGCTCCCCCCCTGATGATCACCCTGGCGACCAAGTCCCATGCCCTACTTCCTACCGCCGGACAAAGCGATTCTCGATCTGTCAGATCACTCACTTTTCCAGCGGACTGCGAGTTCCTTCTGCCGATAACTGGACCTTTGGGCATGTATGGACCGCATGTATGGACCGCACCCCGATGGCAAGAGATTTCTGACGCCTTCCAGGTTGAATGCAACCATGTATCCGGCATGTCGGGCATGGCCCGCTGCCCCGATGGAAATCCGCGCTTGCGCTCCTCATCATTTCATCGGCCTTCGATGGCCTTTGTCCAAATCAGGTTTTTCGCAAGCCGGTTCGACCTGTCGTGCCATCAATCATCTCTTGTCGCATCCAATGGGTAGGAAATTCTGAACAGTTACCCTGCCGACGCCACAACCATCGCCTCACTTTTTCGCCAAGGCTTGAGGCTGTTCATCATGCTGCCTCCTTATAGGCCTCCCCCTTGGCCAGCACAGCCCAGACTATTCGGGCGGTCTTGTTGGCCCGGGCCACGACTGCCCGATTCATGCCCCGCCTGTCGCAGATGGCTCTTAGCCATTGGCTCCTGGCATCGTTCCCGCTACTACCTCGGTAGGCCACAGCCCTGGCTCCATGGATCAGCAGAGTCCGCAGGTAGATGTCACCCCTTTTGCTGATGCCTTGAAGCTTTGTTTTGCCCCCCGAAGAGTTTTGTCGAGGCACCAAGCCCAGCCAGGCAGAAAACTCCCGTCCGTTCTTAAATTCCTTAGCCTGGCCCACCGCCGCCACAATTGCCGTGGCGGAAAGAGGACCTATGCCGGGAACCTTCAACAACCTCATGCACTCTGCGGACTGCTTGCAGATGGCGGCGAGTTTGGCGTCGTAGGCAGCGACCTTCGCATCAAGTTCGACCAATTCGGAGTAAAGGTCGGATAAATAGTCCTTCTCAAGGAGGGTCTGGTTGTTATCCATATCTTCAATGATTATGGGCAACATCGTTCGCAGATGCCGTATTCCCTGCGGCATGGCGATTCCCAACTCAAGGAGCAGGCCCCTCGTTTGATTGGCCAGGGCCGTTCTGTTGCCTACCAACCGATCTCGGATACGGTGTAAGGCCTGGATATCCTCTCAATGCTCTTGGTTGTGACGAAGCGCATGCTGGGACGACTGACAGCCTCGCAGATTGCTTCGGCATCATTGGCGTCGTTCTTGTTCGACTTGACGTAGGGCTTCACGAACTGAGGGCTTATCTGCCTGACCGTGTGACCGAACTTCCCGATCTCCCTGGCCCAGTAGTGTGAGCCCCGCAGGCTTCCATCCCCACAAGGCAAGGCGGAAGGTTGACGAAGAAGGAGAGCACTCCCTCCCGAGAAAGCTGTTTCTTGAGAACGACTTTGCCCTGCTTGTCCACGCCATGCACCTGGAAATACCGCTTTGCCAGATCAAGACCAACAGTGGTAATAATTGCCATGGGCCCGCCTCCTTTCCTGTCTCGTTTGAGTGAAGTCAGCCGAGACTAGGGGGTATAAGGGGGCGCGGTCCATACCATTATTACAAAACCGTCTTCAAAACAATTCATCCCGGCGGACCCTAACGACCAAGGCTGGGCTTTTGGGCTTTTCAAGACAGCCCTCAATATTAAATTGGGCCGCAGCACGCTCCCCCCTCCTGCCTCTTCACATTGGCTTCCAACGCAGCGATCGACGTCGCAAATCCTATCTCTATCGCAAACTGCCAGGCCGACCGGCGCGCCGACGCCGCCTGCGACCTTCCACATTCCGTTCGGCTAACTTGGCGTTGCCTTCCATTGATTCCGCCTCAGATCCCGCGTTCTCCATATTGGCGCAAATTAATTACCGGCCTGTTCTCCAGAAAAGTTGATGGGCACCTCCAATAATTAAACACAAAAAAAATCAGCAAGATAAAAATATTTTCTCTTCGCCACCCGAAAAGTCGCGATGCGCCCCTGTTTGTCGCGCTGTAAGCGGTCAATCAGGCCCTTCTTGTGTGGGCCGCAGGCGGCAGGTTAAGCTCAGGCAAGTATGATAAGGCTTTGAGGATCGATGTACTGAGGTAGGAGGGCCTTGCGTTGGGCGTCAGTGGTTGCCGCCGGCAAGTGCTCGAAGAGGTGGCGCAGATAGCGGTATGGCTCCAGCCCGTTGGCCTTGGCCGTTTCGATGAGGGAGTAGATGGTGGCCGAGGCGTCGGCTCCGCGCGGATGGCCTGAGAACAGCCAGTTTTTGCGGCCCACGGCAAAGGGACGGATGGCGTTTTCGGCCAGGTTGTTGTCCGGACGCAGTCGGCCGTCTTCCAGATAGACGACGAGCCGGTCCCACCGCTTGAGGGCATAGCCGATGGCCTTGCCGAGCAGACTCTTGGGCGGGGTGGTGGCGGCGCGGGCATCGAGCAGCGCCTTAATCTTGTCCAGGATCGGCCTGGATTTTTCGGCTCGCAGGACCTTGATCTGCTCCGGATTGAGCTGCTGCTTTTCGGCTTGGTGCTCCACGCCGTAGAGTTTGCCGATCAGATCGAGGACGGCATGGGCCGTGCCGCCTTTGGCCTTCTTGCCAGTGGACTTCTCGACCTCGACGAACTTGCGCCGGACATGGGCCAAGCAGCCGAGATGGCGCAGGCCTTCCCGTTCGCCCAGGGCCTCATAGCCGCTATAGCCGTCGGTCTGCAGATAGCCTTTGAAGTCGCCCAGAATTTCCGCAGCCACATTGCCGGCCCGGCTCGGATGATAGCGAAAGAGCACGACCGGTTTTCCCGGTGTTCCGCCCCGGGCAACCCACATGAAGGATTTCGTGGTGTTGGCCCGGCCTGGTTCGGCAAGCACCTGGACCGTGGTTTCGTCCATGTTGACGATGGGACCGGAACGAATTGCAGTGATGATCATGTCAATGAGCGGCTCGCAGGCCTTGGCCACGCGGATCATCCAGCCAGCCAGGGTTCCCCGAGAGATGTCCAGCCCCAGTCGAGCGAACTGATCCTCCTGGCGGTACAGGGGCAGCGCGTCGGCATACTTGGCCACGGCGACATGGGCCAAAAGGCCCGGGGTGACGATACCTTGGGGGATAATCTGGGGCGGCATGGGCACGGTTTTTACCGTCGGCCCGTGGGCTTCCACGCCCTCGCAGGCCCGGCAGGCGTATTTGGGCCGGATGTGGCGGATGACCTGGATCTTGGCCGGCACGATGTCGAGCTTTTCGCTGACTTCCTCACCGATGCGGACCAGCTTAGCGCCGCAGGGGCAGGCCTTCTCCGATTCCGGCAGGTCGTGGATGATCTCCACCCGGGGCAGATCCGCAGGGATGGTGCGACGGCCGCGTTTGCGGCGGGTGCTCGCCGGGGCGCAGGCCTCCTCGAAGGTCTGCGGTTTGTGCTCCTCCGCAGTCTGCTCGGCCTCGTCGAACAGGGAGAGCTGCTGCTCCTGGCCGGTACGGGGCTTTTTCTCGGACTTCGGGCCGTAAATGATCAGGTTCAGGAGCTGAAGGCGCTGCTCAAGTTGGACGATGTGCTCTTGCTGGTCAGCCTGACTGGCAGCCATGTTGACAATGAGAGCTTTCAGTGCGGCAGGGTCGTCAGGGAGGGAATTGATGTCCATGGCCCGAACAATCTCTCATTATTATTCAATTTAATCAAGGTAATACTGTCTAAAAGAGCGTCGAATACTCCAGGCGGGAGTGTCCCGTCACAGCCAGGGGATCGAGACCGTCAAGCAGCCAGGCGAGTTGCCGGGAGTCAATGGCAAGCACCTCCGCCTCGCGGGTTGGCCAGCGAAACACATGCCGCTCCAGACGCTTGTGCCACAGACAAAAGCCGTTGCGATCCCAGTAGAGCAGCTTGATGATCGCCCGGCTGCGGTTGCAAAAGCCGAAAAGGTGACCGGAAAACGGATCGAGTTGCAGCTGCCGTGAAACCAGGATGGACAGCCCGTCGATGGACTTGCGCATGTCTGTAGCTCCCAGAGCCAAATAAACCCGGACGCCGCTTACCGGCGACATCATAGCCGTGTCAGCGTGCGGACAAGCTTTTCCAGCACCGGCGCGGCGAAGTCGCCTCTGATCTCGATGCGAAAGCTGTCACCTAAATGTACCATCAGCGGTTCAGGTGCGGTTGCCATGTCTGCTTGAGCCGACGCGAGCAGCGGCACGGGGACGATGGTGACGAAAGACGCGACTTCCACGTCGTCCGTTGCTCCTAAACGCTTCCGCCAATAGCTCAGGGAACTCTGAGAAAGACCATGCCGCCGGCAGTATGCTCCTTGGCTCAGGCCGCTCTTGTGCCAAGCCGCAATATGTTCAGTCCAGTATGCCACCTTCTCGGAACATCCCTCTACTGCTGATGTGGTCATGGTCTTCCTCCTGTAGGAATAAACCATGACACAAAACTCAAGCGGCGTAAGAAGGGCCTGATTGACCGCTTACCCTCAGATCCCGCGTTCTCCATATTGGCGCAAATTAATTACCGGCCTGTTCTCCAGAAAAGTTGATGGGCACCTCCAATAATTAAACACAAAAAAAATCAGCAAGATAAAAATATTTTCTCTTCGCCACCCGAAAAGTCGCGATGCGCCCCTGTTTGTCGCGCTTGGGTTTGTGAGGGCGACGAAAACGCACTCCTCCGAAGCGACAGGCGCTCGGGGAACCCTCTTCCCAAACAGGAGGGTGTCAGAATGTTAGATGCAACTGAGAAATTTCGAAATATAATTGCAAAGGAGATAGAAAAATTTAACGCAACGTACGGCAGTAATTATCAACAGGAAAGAGACAACTTCCAGATATGGAAGGGAAAGCCCGGATATAGCATTCTGGCAAGCCCGGATTTGGGCATAACAGCTGGCTTAGATGCCGGGTTTGTTCGCGACGATTTTCTAGCAGTTATCCTTAAATGAACCCATGGTCGCGCCAGCCGCGCAGGAATCCCTCCATGGACGACACGCCCGGTTCTCCCTTCGGTCCCAGGACGGCCCCTGGCCGAGTAGCCGGACTCACCGCGCTCCTCTCCCTGCTTTGCACCTTTGTCCTCGCTGCGCCCGTCCAGGCCGGAACCATCATCGCAGCTTCCTGCCCCTGCGGATACGCGGTAAAGGGGCTGCCGCTCTTTGGCGGGAATTCCAACTTCAAGACGGTCTGCAACTTTCCCGCCCTGTGCAAGGCCACAGGTCGACTGACCCTGGTCAATGCCTTGGACCCCACGGCTCCGCCCAAGGATTGCCCTTCCGGCGAGGTCGTATCCTACGAAAGCCCGATCATGCGAAAGGCGGACGGTGGGGAACCCATTGCTACCTGGAGAGTACCCGGCAAGGACATGGTCCTTTCCCTTTTCGCCGGGCGCTATCTGTGCCCGCGCTGCCTCAAGTACTCGCTCCGATTCCAAGTGGTCGGTTACTGGGATTAACGCCTGGCTCCCTGAAGACTCCAGACGGAGTCGCCTTAAAAAGAAGCATGACTATGAATGTGCGCGGCATCGTGCCGCATATCGGGTTGCTGAGGATACAGGGCGAAACGGCTCATTCCTTCTTCACGGCTATGACATGCACATATTCGCTCTCCGGCGGGGCGAAGGTGATGAAGAGTTTCTTCTTGCCCCCGACAAGCTCTACCGTAACCGGGACGCGCTCAGTGTCCCAAACGGCTTCACCTCGCAATATTCCGTCGTTCTCAAAGCGCAACCTCAAGACGGGCAGGTCCGGGGAATCAGGCCTACCTACGAGAAGGCAGTTTTCCTCCACGAAGGTAATGACATCCTCGGTTTCGACATCCTGCGCCTCGTCGAGCGCTGCCCAGGCTCCGAGATAGGGTGCGTATATGTCCGATGAGGCGTCGGGTGACGTGGCTTCTGGCGGTGGGACGGTTTCGGGCGTGGACGACAGGGCGTCATTGACAGCATCGAGGGCTCTTCGGCTCAGGGCGTCGGAAGCGGCGAACACAAGCCCCGGAGTCAGAAACAGGCACACGAGCGAAATCAAAACGGAATTGTTAAGTTTTTTCATACTCTACCTGTCGTGACGGAAAAGAGGAGCGATGTCGGAAGTATCGACCACTCTTCCCGAATTGGCGGAACGGTCCCATGGGTTGTTAAAATATAACAACGATGATTTTTCCCTGCCCACAATGGGCGTCGGGGGGTGTCGAAACCAGAAAGAGACCATCATTGTTGAGTATGACCGCTTGGCTTTGTTGGATCAAGCAGAAGTCGACGAGGCCGGGTAGACTAGGGAATCGTGCTTCCCCCGCCCTCACAGATCGGGGTGTGCCCCTTCAGGGTGCGCGATTCGGAGCAAGTCGGCCGGGGAATTCGGACGAAACCGGCCGGGTAATTCGGCTGAAACCGGCCACTTTTTCCGGAATTCCGGATTAGGTGGCCGAAATCCCCCGAAACGGGTGGCCGAATTGACCGTATTGCCTGTCAAAACAGATGGATAGGTTGAGATAGCACTGGATAAACCCTAGGCAGAGCTTCCTGAAGGAGGAAGCCATGCCGAGAAAGAGGTTACACCTGGGGCGCATTCAAGGTCACACGGCGGTCTTCCCCACTTGAGGGGGAGGGGCAACGCACCACAGCTATCCGGACTGGGTGAATTGCGCTCAATTTCGATGCTGGGTGTTGGGAATAGCGTTGGGTAAGAAAAAGGGCTTACAGCTGTTTTAGCTGTAAGCCCTTGAACTTGCTTGGCGTCCCCAAGGGGATTTGAACCCCTGTTACCGGCGTGAAAGGACCATACCCCTACGCGGATTTTGCTGACTTTTTCAATGATCCTGGGCAATTCGTAACGAGCTATGACTAGATATACCGAGCTATCCGCAACTCAATTTACTTCTCGGTTTACTTCTCCGACCAAACCTCGAAGCGCACATCAGGCTGGCAAGGAAAACAACTTGCCTGGTTTCGAATGGAGCGCTCGCCCCCATCCTCTTCCCTACCCTCTTCTCCAAACCCACCCTGCTACCCACCCCCAGGCAATCTTCGCGGGAGATTCAGGGGCATGCACTGGCTGAGACGACAGTTTCCATATTCTCGGTCGCCATGCCCCCAGCATTCCGGGCCGTTGAAAGCTCCTCATTGGAAAAGACACGCCCAATGTCCAGGATCAAGACAAAGCGTTCGTTGAGCTTGCCCAAGCCAATGAGGAAACGAGTATCAACGGCTGACCCCATCCGAGGAGGCGGATCAATCCTGTCCTGTTCTAACTCCAGAACCTCCTGCACCGAATCCGCCAGGAGGCCGATGAGGATAAAATCTCCTTCGGTTCGAACCTCAGCGATGATGATGCAGGTATTTGTGGTGAATACCGTCCCCGACATTCCGAACTTGAGACGCAGATCTATCACCGGGATGGCCTTTTCCCTAACGTTGATCACGCCGCGTATAAAGTCAGGCATTCTCGGAATGCGGGTTATATTGGTATTGTCTAAAATTTCCTTGACCCAGCCGATATCCAAGGCAAAAAGCTCGTCACCGAGAGTAAACGTCAGGTATTGATGCATGGCCATAATATCAGCGCTGCTCATGACGCTATCCTCCCGTCGACTAGAACCGTTCAAAATCATCGTCAGCGTCGTGCATTTCTATAGCGACACCCTTGGATTTGACTGCCTTCGACCTGGCTGGGTTCGCCATGCGCCCTGCGGGGAGAGCCTTTGTGGCCCTATGACCTCTCGTCACTCCAGATCCTGTCACCTGAAAAAAGGAAATACTGCCTTGGAGTTGCTCAGCTTGTGCAGAAAGCTCTTCTGAGGTCGAGGCCATTTCTTCCGAAGCGGAGGCATTTTGCTGCACCACCTGATCAAGCTGCTGAATGGCCTTGTTGATTTGGCTGGCACCAGAATTTTGCTCATTGCTGGAGGCGGCAATCTCTTGAACCAACTCCGCCGTCCGCTGGATATCAGGCACCATCTTGGTCAGCATGTTGCCAGCTCTTTCAGCGATCTGGACACTTGAGGAAGATAAGTTGCTGATTTCGGCGGCAGCGGCCCCGCTCCGCTCGGCCAACTTCCGAACCTCGGCGGCAACCACAGCGAAGCCCTTGCCGTGTTCTCCGGCACGGGCTGCCTCAATAGCGGCGTTAAGGGCCAGCAGATTGGTTTGGCGGGCGATTTCCTCAATGATGGATATTTTTTCGGCGATGTTTTTCATCGCGGCGACTGCTTGGGTTACGGCCACTCCGCCCTCTTCTGCATCCGTGGCAGCCTTTACCGCAATGGCCTGTGTTTGCTGGGCATTGTCGGCATTTTGCTTGATATTTGAGGACATCTGCTCCATAGACGAGGAAATCTCCTCAACACTAGCTGCCTGCTCGGTAGCCCCCTGGGACATGCTCTGCGCTGAAGCAGATAATTCTTCGCTGCCTGAGGCAACGTTCTCAGTTGCAGACTGAATTTCGGCTACGACCTCGCGCAGACGGTCGACCATGTCATTAAGGGCCGTAGCCAACACTCCGATTTCATCCTTTTGGTCAATGTCCAACTTTTGGGTGAAGTCCCCTCGGGACATGGCCTGGGCGAAACCAACACCTTTGAGCACCGGCCCGGTAATAGCGCGGGTCAACGCCACAGCAATGATAACGCCGAGAAGAAGCGCGAAAGCCAAGCCAATAATCACGGTCGTGGAGGCCGAAGCCAAGCTTGAGACGGTATCATTGGCGATACTCTGCGTCTGCCCCATGCCGGCCTTGGCCGTTTCTTGGGCCGCTTCCAGTACCTGCTCGCCGACTTCGTTTCGTTTTGTTCCAAGCGTTTGCAACGTTTTCCAAGCGGCAACGTACTCAGTCATAGCGGCCTTGTACTTACCACCTGCCTCTTTTATTGTGGCCAGTTGCCTAAGATTATTTTCTTGGCGAGTCACCGTCTTTAACTTATCAAGTAGTTCATCAATTTTTTTAAAATTATTGAGCGCATCGTCTACTAATTGAATATGCCCTGTAGCCTGTGCCTTAAAATTTTTGACGCGAACATCATTCCCTAAATCTATCACCTCGTTCGCCTCTTCTATTTTACTACGTCTCTCTTGGAGTTTCGCGACAGGGGCTCCTTCATTGATCTCCTTTTCGAAGGCAGCATCTTGGCTTTCCATAAAATCACTACAACTTTTCAAATACTCGCCTGCTGAGGCGTCCATCGTCTTACGCAAAGATTCCATTGCCTTAATACTGACAGTCGTCGCTTCAATCAGTTTTCCATACTCGTCCACTTTGCCTTGTGCCTTTGCGACGTCTTCCTTTAGCTTTGTCAGCTTGGGGAACTTGTCCGAATGCGCCTTGGCTTTGGCCAGTTGGGCGTTGACGTTGGCAAACTCTTTTTTCGCAGTTTCTAGAAATTTTTCATCTTCACTGAGTGCATAACCACGCATAGCATACATGGTCATCATCGAATCACGTTCAACGTCATTCGCCACAGCTACTTCTGGCACGTATTCTTGCGCCAATCGCGTGGCCCCCTGCTCCACTTTGCTCATGGCCACCACAGCCAAGCCCCCCAAGAGGCAAGCGATGAGGATAAGAGCTCCGAAGCCGCCCCCGATCTTAATGCCAAGCCTGATATTCTTCATCAGTCCCTCCTGGTGGCAAAAGTAAAAAAAATTTTTTTAACCATACCGTATTTTTCAGATCTTTGACAATGGGGAACAACACCTAGGCGGACATGGCTATCCTCGGATGGTGACGGGTATGGCGTCTATGCTACGTGAAGTGAAGTGGGCGGGGCTGCGGCAGACTGCCAGGCGCACCTGATTCGGCAAGCCAAGGCACTCTCGGAACGGAAAGACACCGAAATAGCAAAGTGCGCACGTAGATGCACAAGGAGCGGATGCGGTTTTGCCATATGGCGAAAAAGCCCCGCTCTCAGTCGGCGAATGGAACATGTTCTAAGCCCATTTGATTCTCCTCGTGAGCAAGTACTACGACCGGCAAAACGACGCCGGCAAACTGACCAGACGCTTAGTTCAGGAGATGGAATATCTGTGGCAGTTCCTCAAGGAAGCCGGGGTGGAGCCGGCGAATAATCACACCGTGCGGATTCTGTGTATTCCCCCCGGAGGTTTTGAATATATATTTGACCTTTAGCCGGACAGCACTGTATACCAAACTAGACTCCTTCTGCTTGACCAGATATTTCGGTGGCCCAGATTTACACTTCCAGGATTTGCTGCATATATGAATGGTGGTATATATGAACAACTGGCTTACTGTCGCCCTTTTCGCCGGGACCGTCTGTTTTTCAATTGTCGGATTCCTGTATTGCTTCCTCTATGCCAAATATCGCAGTGCCTCGCTGATGCTATGGGGCATGGCGTGGCTGTCTCACGCGTTGCGCAATGTGACCATCCTTGTCAACACGACCTACGGCCCCATCGTCTACCTGGCCATCATGGAACAGATGCT
The DNA here is from genome assembly GCF_000010665.1 of Solidesulfovibrio magneticus RS-1. Classification (NCBI taxonomy): domain Bacteria; kingdom Pseudomonadati; phylum Thermodesulfobacteriota; class Desulfovibrionia; order Desulfovibrionales; family Desulfovibrionaceae; genus Solidesulfovibrio; species Solidesulfovibrio magneticus. The sequence continues at coordinate 4,683,674 of NC_012796.1, forward strand.
GGTGGCCTGCACGGGATCGCTTCTGCTCCTGGGGTCGCTCTATTACGTCGGCAAGTCGCCAAGGAGATGGTTCTTCGCCGCAGTGGGAGGGGCCGTGCTGTGGCCCGTCGCGGCAGTGATGTTCGCCGTCCCCAATCCGTGGTTCTTCATCCCCAATTATTTTTTCTTCGGATCGAGCCAGATTTATAACGGCCTGGTCCTCATCCGAAAGTCGCGCGGCGAGAGCATCGGCGGGCGCATTGCCGGATGCGCGATGATCCTGTGGGGCCTTCACCACTTCGACTATCCTTTCCTGCGTCCGATGGCCTGGTTTGCCCCATGGGGATTCCTCATCGGCGCGGTACTCGGACTTCTTGCCGCAGTGGCCATCATAATGGCCTACATGGAAGCGCTCCAAGCTGAATTGTCGCGCAGCGAGAAACGGTTTCGATCATTGTTTCACGGAAACAAGGCTCTATTCCTACTCATCGAACCGCTCTCCGGGAAAATCACGGACGCCAGCGCGGGTGCGGTCGATTTCTACGGATACAGCCTGGAAGAACTCAAGGGCATGAACATCAGCCAAATCAACATGCTCTCACCGGAAGAGATTGCATCCATGCGCGCCCTGGCCATGTCTGGATACAAGCAGCAGTTCATATTCCCCCACAAACTCAAGACCGGGGACGTCAAGACCGTTGAGGTAATTTCCACCCCCGTGGAGAGTGGGGGCAAGGAGCTATTGTTTTCCATCGTCCAGGACGTCACCGCGCGGCAAAAGGCGTTGGAAGACCTTGAGGAAAGCCGGGAGCGCCTGCGTGCCGTCGTGGAGAACGCGGCCGCCGCCATCTACCTCGCAGATGAGAGCGGCCGGCTCGTGGAGGTCAACGCTGCGGCGGAACAGCAGACCGGCTATATGCGAGAAGAGCTCCTGGCAATGGCCATCCCGGATGTCGACGCGAATTCATCCAAGAACGACCCTGCTTTTTTCCAGGAAGTCATGCAGTCCGCAACCGGCATGACGTTTGAGTCGCGCCACAGGCACAAAGACGGCACAATTTTTCCGGTCGAGGTTCGTGCAGCCAAGCTGGAACTGCACAGCGTCCCGCATGTGCTGGGGATCGTGTCGGACCTTACGTCCCGAAAAGATACCGAGCGCAAGCTGGCGGAAGCAAACAGGACCCTCGCCGCCGTCCTGGACGGCATCCCAGCCTTGGTAAACGTGGTGGATGTCTCCACCCGGGAAGTCTTGTTCATGAACCGGGCGCTGAAGGAGGCTCTGGGCAGGGATGGTGTCGGCGGAGTCTGCCATGCCATCTTCCGGGACAAGTCCTGCGTCTGTGAGAACTGTCCCATCGAAAGGATGAGCGCGAATACGGAAGGGGAGGCCAACGCCAGCGTTTGGGAGGATCGCAACCCCATTTCAGGCAGATGGCAACTTAACCACGACCGCATCCTGCCATGGTTCGACGGCAAGACTGTGCGCGTGCAGATCTCCCTGGACATCGGCCAGCGCAAACAGGCCGAAGAGGCCCTCAAGCAAAGCAAGGAAGAGGCGGAATCAGCCAACAAGGCAAAATCAGTATTTCTTGCCAACATGAGCCATGAAATACGCACCCCGCTCAACGGCATTCTCGGAATGCTTCAATTGCTTAAGACTACTGATCCGAATGACGAACAGAAAGAGTACCTGTTGGGAGCGATCCGATCTACAAATAGACTGACCCGTCTTCTTTCTGATATTCTTGACATCTCAAGGATTGAAGCAGGTAAGATGCAGATTGTTGAGTCAGAATTCGACATCAAGATGATTTGGGACTCCATTAGCGAACTTTTTGACATGGAGGCGCGTGGAAAAGGACTTCTTTTAGAGTTCAGGTGGGATAACATCCTGCCCATGCTATTGGTTGGAGACGAGGCTCGGCTTCGACAAATCCTTTTTAACCTTGTAGGAAACGCAATAAAATTTACTGAAAAAGGAAAAATCCGAATCGATGCTTCTTTATTGCCGAGATCAAGCGACTCTTCGGTCCGTGTGTTGGTGACAGTCAGTGACACGGGGATTGGGATTTCCGAGGAACAACTCAAGGACATTTTTGAGCCATTTGTTCAGGCTGAGGGCTCATATACTCGACGTTTCCAAGGGGCTGGCCTGGGACTTTCCATCGTTCGTCGGCTGGTGAAGCTCCTGGATGGAGACATATCGATCGATAGCACCCCTGGCGAAGGGACGACATTCTATCTCTCGCTGCCGTTCAAGCTTCCTGCAACTAAGCAGAAACCAGAGGAACTTGTCGCGCATGAAGTGTCATCCCCTGAACACAGTCCTTCGCGCATACTTCTCGCTGAGGATGATTCATTAAGCTCAATTACCTGCAAGAGGATGCTTGAAAAATCCGGCTACTCAGTCACTGCCGTAAAGGATGGCCAGGAAGCGCTACAACGACTGACTAAAGAGGACTTCGACCTGATCCTTATGGATGTCCAAATGCCTGTCATGGACGGCGTCGAAGCCACAAAGGCAATCAGGGGGGCAAGCAATCTTGGAGCGAAGTCGAGCATACCCATTGTAGCCATGACAGCATACGCAATGACTGGAGACAAAGAATCATTTTTGGCAGCGGGCATGGACGATTATATTTCGAAGCCTGTGGATAAGGCAGCGCTGGTTGAGGTGATTGAGAGAGTTATTTGCATGAAGGAAAAGATTCAATGATGCAGCGGCAGAAGAGAGGCTACGTGATGACGGGGGACGGGGCGTGGCTTTGTCTAATTGGATGGGTGCTGGCGGGAATATATCACTGCCTGCTGAACGCCCCTTCCTGACTGTGAATCCAGTTGCCGTGGGATTGGAGGTGAAGCGATGGAACTGGCCATCATCGGAGCAGTCACGAGTCTCATCCGAGTTTTGGAAATCTGATTGCCGCGTTTTGAAAAAGTACTTATAGAAACCATGCTTTTCAGCATTGATCTTCATGGGATATCCCCATGGCAGGAGGCTGTCCGATGCCGACCCCAAGCACCAATGCCCCCTCCCGCAGTCGGCCCTCATCTGACTCCAGCCTCCTCAATGATCTCAAGAAATCAAGCATATTGAATCCAACAAACTGGAGTCTCAGGCTTCGATTTTTGACTGTCCCCGCTGCTCTTCTTGGACTCGGCTGCTTGACCCTGGCCTTTATCTTCCAGCGATACCAGGATATGGTGGTCGTTGAATCCGTCGACAGTCGCCTGTCCGTGTTCCAACACTGGATTCAAGACAAGATCACAAACGAATTCGACGTACTCTTGTCCGAAGTCTCGCCGCTCGCTGCCATGCCGGAAGTGATCGAGAGCATGCGCCAACGCGACAAGGACCACCTTGTCCGCTACATCCTACCCTATACCGAACGCCTGCGCGCCACCACCGGACGCGAATCACTCTATTTCCATTTTCATCTGCCACCGGCGGTTTCGTTTCTGCGCACTTGGGACGTGGATGCCGCCGGAGCCGACCTCACGGACATCCGGCCCATCGTGGTCAAAGCCAACAAGTACCGATCACCTTTTCGGGGCATCGAAGTCGGACCCGGCGGCGCAGCCATGCGGGCCATCATCCCCTTAAACGACGGGTCAGGCGAGCACATCGGCACAGTAGAAGCGGCCACCTCCCTTGAAAACCTGCTGGAGACCACGGCCCTGCCGCCTTATTTCGGAGCGATGCTTCTGCTCGACAAACGCTTTGAATCCGTGCTCGGCCAAAACCGCATCCGGGGCGTTCACGGCAAATGGATCGTCGGGCGCGGTTTCAGCCTTCCCCAGGAAAACCGTGTCCTTGAAGCACTGGACAATGCAGGAGTACCCGAACGACTAGGCAACGCCTTTTATCGCTTCCTGCCCCTGGAAGACTTCGAAGGCCGCGCCATCGGCGGCATCCTGCTCGGCTACGACTCCATGGCGTTGTTCAAATCAACGGTCAGTGAGTCCCTGGTCTTCGGCCTTATCTTCCTGCTTGGGGCCATGGTGCTGTGGTTTCACATTTATTGGAACGTGGCCCGGGTGAAGCTGTTTCTCACGCATCTTGAACGCGTTCTCGGCAACACCGTCTCCGGAGACTTTACCGGACGCTTAGACACCACGCCTGTCCATTGCCTAGACATCCTGCACTGCACCAAAACAGACTGTCCGGTCTATCACGACCCCATGCGTATCTGTTATCTGGAAACAGGGTCCGAGGCTCTTTCGGCCGTCAGCCGCAACACCTGTATCTTTTTAAGCCGCTATAAACACTGCCGGCTCTGTCCAGTCTATGCCCGACGGCGCGGTGATGAACTTGTAGAGATGCGGCACACTGTCAACACCCTCGTGCGTCTCTGGGGCGGGTTTATGGGCCGGGTGGACCAGGTGGTCTCTGGGGTGCTGCAGACTTCGGAAGCCTCGCAAGGGCCGTCGTCACTGGGCCAAGTGAGCGCTTCCCTAGAATACATGGCCGGCCTGACCGCTTTTAGCCACGACATCCAGGGCGTTTATAACCGATGGGAAGTTTACAATATTTTAGGCGATGCCTGCCAACGCAGCCTGGGACTGGGGCAGTTCGCCATCCTGGAGTTCGCCGCCGACGGGCTTGCGACCAACGTCGCTGCCAACTGTTTCGCCGCCACCGACGCGCTATGTTCGGAGATGTTCGCCAGCCCTGAACTGTGCCGGGCCAAGCGCCTGGGCAAACCGGTCTTTTCCGAACCGACCCCGGCCCTATGCCCCTTTTTCCATGTCGATCCAACTACCCATGTCCGATGCTGTCTGCCCATGGTCATGGGCGGGGCTGTGGGCGGCGTAATGACCTTTGTGACCGAGGCCGCAGCCTTTGCGAGCAAACGCTTGGCATTGTCCATCGTGCAGAAATACCTGACAGAATGTGCCCCGGTTCTTACTTCGCTCAATCTGTTGGAAATAACCCGAGAACAATCCCTGCGCGATCCGCTGACCGGCCTGCACAATCGCCGTTTCCTCGACAGCTACGTGCATCATTACGAAGAAATCTCACGGCGCACGGAAAAACGCGTCGGGTTTCTCATGGTTGATGTGGATTATTTCAAGCAGGTCAATGATAAATACGGACATCTGGCTGGAGACGCGGTCCTTAAGGAACTCTCCGGCCTAGTGCGCCAGACGGTGCGGGCCGCCGATCTGGCGGTGCGCTTTGGCGGCGAGGAATTTCTCATTCTACTCCATGAAGTGCGCCCGAATTTCACCGCCGTGGTGGCGGAAAAGATCCGCCAGACTGTCGAAGCCCACGCTTTCCCCCTGCCAAATGGCACGACCATCCACAAAACCGTCAGCGTCGGTTTCGCCGAATACCCGACAGACGCCGCTTCCTTTTATAAGGCCATAAAATTTGCCGATGTGGCCCTGTACAAAGCCAAGGAAGGCGGGCGAAACAAAGTGCTTTGCTTTGAGCAGAGCATGTGGCGCGACCAGGAATACTAGCAGCAGCCTTTTAAAAACATATTTTCCTGAATCCGTAGCCGCGTAGCTTGAAATCTCTCTTTGCCACCAACGAGGTGATTTTCAATGGTCCTTTCAGCCCTTTCTGCTCTTCCCAGGCCTGGCCGATCATCCCAACCCGTTTGGAGCCGACGCCCGACACATCGATGAGCTTCTGGATGTCTGCTTCAATGACGTCCAGAGTAGCCTCCCCGAACAGCTTGACGATCCTTTTTGCCATGACCGGGCCGATGCCCTTGATGAGCCAGATCCGAGGCACTTCTCAATTCCGTGGACAGAGGCAGGAGTAGTCGTCTTGTAATATGCAAGTTTGAACTGCTCGCCGAACTTGGGGTGATTGGACCACTCCCCCTTCATCTTGATGATCTCACCCGGGAGAACGTCGTCCCAAGCAGCTAGAACTACCGCCCTAGCCCCATCGTCGGGGAGACGGTCAACGCACGAGTCTGTTGCGTCCGCCGGTTTTAGCGGCGTAGAGCTTCTCGTCGGCGACTTTGAGGAGATCCTCGAATCGCCCCAAATCCTCCTCGACCAGGCCGATACTGACAGTGAAGCATATCGTTGCGTCGGTCGTCTCCAGCTTTGATTCGTAAGCGCTCAATAAGGCGCGTCTTGTTAGGGCGAGCAGGAAGCAGGATAAGCTCAGGCAGGTATGATGAGGCTTTGAGGATCGCTGTACTGGGGCAGGAGGGCCTTGCGTTGGGCGTCAGTGGTTGCCGCCGGCAAGTGCTCGAAGAGGTGGCGCAGGTAGCGGTATGGCTCCAGCCCGTTGGCCTTGGCCGTTTCGATGAGGGAGTAGATGGTGGCCGAGGCGTCGGCTCCGCGCGGATGGCCTGAGAACAGCCAGTTTTTGCGGCCCACGGCAAAGGGGCGGATGGCGTTTTCGGCCAGGTTGTTGTCCGGACGCAGTCGGCCGTCTTCCAGGTAGACGACCAACCGCTCCCACTGTTTGATAGCATAGCCAATGGCCTTGCCGAGCAGACTCTTGGGCGGGGTGGTGGCGGCGCGTGCATCGAGCAGCGCCTTAAGCTTGTCCAGGATCGGCCTGGATTTTTCGGCTCGCAGGACCTTGATCTGCTCCGGATTGAGCTGTTGCCTTTCGGCTTGGTGCTCCACGCCGTAGAGTTTGCCGATCAGATCGAGGACGGCATGGGCCGTGCCGCCTTTGGCCTTCTTGCCAGCGGACTTCTCGACCTCGACGAACTTGCGCCGGACATGGGCCAAACAGCCGAGATGGCGCAGGCCTTCCCGTTCGCCCAGGGCCTCATAGCCGCTGTAGCCGTCGGTCTGCAGATAGCCTTTGAAATCGCCAAGAATTTCCGCAGCCACGCTGCCGGCCCGGGTCGGATGATAGCGAAACAGGACGACCGGTTTTCCCGGTGTTCCGCCCCGGGCGACCCACATAAATGATTTCGTGGTGTTGGCCCGGCCTGGTTCGGCAAGCACCTGGACCGTGGTTTCGTCCATGTTGACGATGGGGCCGGAACGAATTTCAGCGATGATCATGTCGATGAGCGGATCGCAGGACTTGGCTACGCGGATCATCCAGCCAGCCAGGGTTCCCCGGGAGATGTCCAGCCCCAGGCGAGCGAACTGATCCTCCTGGCGGTACAGGGGCAGCGCGTCGGCATACTTGGCCACGGCGACATGGGCCAAAAGGCCCTGAGTCACGATGCCCTGGGGGATGATTTGGGGTGGCATGGGCGCGGTTTTCACCGTCGGCCCATCGTCCTCCACACCTTCGCAGGTACGGCAGGCGTATTTTGGCCGGATGTGGCGGATGACCTGGATTTTGGCCGGCACGATGTCGAGCTTTTCGCTGACTTCCTCACCGATGCGGACCAGCTCAGCGCCGCAGGGGCAGGTCTTCTCCGATTCCGGCAGGTCGTGGATGATCTCCACCCGGGGCAGATCCGCAGGGATGGGGCGACGGCCGCGTTTGCGGCGGGTGCTCGCCGGGGCGCAGGCCTCCTCGAAGGTCTGCGGTTTGTGCTCCTCCGCAGTCTGCTCGGCCTCGTCGAACAGGGAGAGCTGCTGCTCCTGGCCGGTACGGGGCTTTTTCTCGGACTTCGGGCCGTAAATGATCAGGTTCAGGAGCTGAAGGCGCTGCTCAAGTTGGACGATGTGCTCTTGCTGGTCAGCCTGACTGGCAGCCATGTTGACAATGAGAGCTTTCAGTGCGGCAGGGTCGTCAGGGAGGGAATTGATGTCCACGGCCCGAACAATCTCTCATTATTATTCAATTTAATCAAGGCAATACTGTCTAAAAGAGCGTCGAATACTCCAGACGGGAGTGTCCCGTCACGGCCAGGGGATCGAGACCATCAAGCAGCCAGGCCAGTTGCCGGGAGTCAATGGCAAGCACCTCCGCCTCGCGGGTTGGCCAGCGAAACACATGCCGCTCCAGACGCTTGTGCCACAGACAAAAGCCGTTGCGATCCCAGTAGAGCAGCTTGATGATCGTCCGGCTGCGGTTGCAAAAGCCGAAAAGGTGACCGGCAAACGGATCGAGTTGCAGCTGCCGTGAAACCAGGATGGACAGCCCGTCGATGGACTTGCGCATGTCTGTGGCTCCCAGAGCCAAATAAACCCGGACGCCGCTTACCGGCGACATCATAGCCGTGTCAGCGTGCGGACAAGCTTTTCCAGCACCGGCGCGGCGAAGTTGCCTCTGATCTCGATGCGAAAGGCGTTGCCCACGTGCACTAGGATCGGTGCCGGCACGGTTGCCATGTCCGCCTGGGCCGACGCCGGCAGAGGCACGGGAACGAGGGTGACGCAGGACGCGCCCTCCTTGCCAGTCGCTGCCTCCAAACGCTTCCGCCAATAGCCCATGGAACTTTGGGAAAGACCCTGCCGCCGGCAGTAAGCCCCCTGGCTCAGGCCGCTACGATGCCAAGCCTCAATATGTTCAGACCAGTACGCCGCCTTCTCGAAACTGAGCTCTGCTGATGACGCTGCCATGGTCGCCCTCCTGTGGGATAAACCATGACAGAAAACTCAAGCGGCGTAAGAAGGGGTTGATTGACCGGTTACTTTGATTCCTCCACCGCGTGACGCAGGGCCTCACACGCTTCGGGCATGACCTGGGCGGCCGCGCCCGTCGCGACGACGCAGAATTCCTCTCCGCCGATGCGCCCCACATGGCGGCTGCCGTCTGGTGTGGCGAAATGGCTTTTGAGCAGGCCAGCCAGATGCCGCAAGGTCATGTCGCCCACATCATGGCCGTGGGTGTCGTTGATCCGTTTGAAATGGTCGATGTCAAGCATAGCCACGGCGACCGGCAGGCGCTGGCGACCTGCTTCGGCTAAGGTTGCTTCGGCCAGTTCGAACAACCGCCGCCTGTTGCACACACCGGCCAGGAAGTCGGTGTAGGCCAGGGTCCTGATGGTTTCAAATTGCAGCACCATGTCGATATTCAAGGATATTCGGCAATAAAATTCTTCTATCTGGAAAGGTTTTTTAATGTAATCGTTCGCTCCACTCTTGAGAAATCGTATGGATGTAGATGGCACGTCGGCATTTGACACACCAACAATAGCCAACTTGTCAGGACTGTATATCTTTCGCACCTCCTGTGCTAACGTGGCTCCGTCCATCTCTTGCATTGTGCAATCAACGAGCAATAGCCTAATGTCCTGATGATCATTAAGGGCTGCCAAGGCTTCTTTGCCGTTGGCTGCCGTGAGCACTTTGTAGCCTTGAGCGCACAGCAGCGTTTCGATATAGTGGAGTGTTGTTCGTGAATCATCAACCACAAGACAGGTGGTGTTGGCGTTTCGTAGTATCCGTCGTGTCATGTTCACGGCATTGTCGATGCATTGAACTGAATCTTTTGGGATGTAGTCCGCTATGCGTTTTTCCCATAGTCTTTCCCGCAAGTTTGGGTCATAAGAACCAGTGAGGATAATGGACGGCACGCCCCTGGAAAGCACGAGATCAATGATTTCGCCATTAGGCGCGTCCGGCAGGTTCACATCGAGAACCGCCGCGTCAAACCGCGCGTCATCCTGGTTGAGCGCCGCCAAATAATCGGCTTTGGACTCTTTCCACGTCACTGAAACATGCAGATCGTTTTCAAGGCGACGCTTCATGATGCGGCCAAATGTCTTGCTGTCCTCGACAAGCAAGACCTGTTCGCTGCTATCTGAGAAACTCTTTTGGATCATAGGTCCTTACTGTCCAATTAACAAAAGGCTTGACACCTGAAAGAGACATATGAAGTTGGTCACAATATACTCCAAGCATCAAAGGTTATTCTTACGCCACCTTCACCAGTCTATCGATAATCACAATAGATATGCATACAATTTCGTCCAAGATCCTTGCTCTCACAAAATTTGCTGATCGGCCCGAGCAATAACATTTTGGGTATCCCCAGAATTCCGAACCGCCCTTTATGCCTCTATGCGATCAGGGGCAACTCAAAGAAGAAAACGCTGCCTACTCCTTGGGTGGACTCGACCCAAATGGCCCCATCGTAATGCTCCACGATCTGCTTGCAGATGGCCAGCCCTAAGCCAGTCCCCTTCTCCGCCACCAGAGTGTCATCACCTACCTGATAAAACTTGTCGAAGATCATCGGAAGCTCGTCGGGAGGGATTCCCATCCCAGTATCCGCAACACTTACTCTAATGCTCCCTGTACTGGCCCTGGCTGTGAGTGTTACAGTTCCTTCGGAGGTAAACTTGATGGCATTGGAGAGCAGGTTGGTCAGCACCTGAGCTATGCGATCAGGATCCACCCAAAGAGCGGGGAGATGCGAGTCAGCGTCCACCCGTATCTGGACGCCGTGCTTCTGAAGCAGTGCCCCCTTCATTGAAGAAACCGCCCCCCTGATGAGCACGCCCAAGTCCGTCGTTTTGTCCTTCCAAACATAGCGCCCATCCTCAATGCGGGACAGGTCCAGAAAGTCGCTCACCAGCCGGGTCAGGCGCTCTCCCTCGGATACGATTACCCCCAGATTGTCCAGTATCTTGCTGGCTTTGTTGCGCAGGACCGAGTCGCCCTCGGCCAGAGGCAGGAAACGACGGGTAAAGTCGCGCTGAATGATCTTGGAAAAACCCAGGATGGATGTGAGGGGGGTGCGGAGGTCATGGGAAACAGTATTAAGGAACGCGCTTTTGAGATTGTCCAGTTCGGTAAGGCGGGCGTTGGCTTCAGTCAGTTCCCTGGTGCGCTCGGCCACCCGTTCCTCCAGTTCATCGCGAGACTTCTTCAGGGCCTCCTCCCCCCGCTTGCGCTCGGTAATGTCGCGGAATATACCTTCTACGCCCAGCACGTTGCCTTCGTCATCGTGATAGTATGCACTTGTGGCAGAAACGAGGAGCGGCTTTCCATCCTTGGCCTTGAGGAGCACCTCGTAGTCCTTCACAACTCCTTCGGTCTTGATACGGAGCAGCAATTCCTGTCTGAGTTCAGGCTGCATCCAGAAGTCCGATGCCAGACATCCGAGCACCTCGTCAACCGAATCGTAGCCGAGTTGCTTTGGCGTGGAGGGACTGAGGAGCACGAGCCGCCCTTGGACGTCAGTGCGGTAGTACATGTCCTGAATATTTTCAATGATCGAGCGGTAGCGAGCCTCACTTTCGCGTAGCGCCACCCCAGCCCTTTTCAGGTCGGAAATATCCACGATGACACCGATGATACCGCCGGGGGTGCCATCTGCCTGGCGGAAGCCATTGACAGAGTACAGGGTCTGGTGGATCAGTCCATCAACAAACGGAATTGCCATCTCTTTGCGCACATACCCAACGCTGGCGATGGTGGCCTCGTCTTCAGCTTGGTAGATATGGCGGTCCTGCTCTGGCAGGTATTCAAGATCCAACACACGCTTGCCTATAAAATCCTCACGCTTGATGCCGAAGGTCTCCTCGTAGGCAATATTGCATCCCATAAATCGGGTTTCAGCGTCCTTGTAGAACACCGCGTAGGGTATAGTGTCCATGAGCGCCTGTTTGAAGGCCAACTGGTCGGCCAAACGCATTTCCAGGCGTTTGCGTTCAGTTATGTCTATCCCAGACGCCAGGATTCTTTCCACTCCGTTTATGACAACGGGACTTAAGTGAACATGTTCCCAGAATAATTCACCCGTCACTCGCCGACTAAGCCACTCGAATCGTTGTGGGCCCTGGTCAGCGGCTTTCCGGATCCAGGCCAAGGCTTCTTCGAGAGAATAGGGCCTCTCCAACCAAAATTTTCCAGCCTTCAACTCCTCAACCGAGGAGTACCCGTATGAGACAAAGGCGGCAGTGTTGGCGTCGATGATTTCGCCGCTGTCCTTGTCGTGTATCAGATTCGAGATCGGCGACTGACTGAACAGGCTCTTGAATTGACTTTCGCTTGCTCGCAGTGCCTCCTCCGCCTGCTTGCGCTCGGAAATGTCCTGGATCAGTGTGCAGATCAACAGAGGGTGATTCGCATCGTCGCGAGCGATGGGGAACATGCTGATGTGCCAGTACCGGGGAGTCCCGTTTGTTTCGAAACGCACTTCCCGCTCAACCTTGAGCGCTCCGGAGAAGACTTGCCTTTGCAGCATGGACAAAGCCACGGATGCCTCAGGGAACGCTCGGCTGAGAACCGACTCCAGGGTGGCGTTCTCACCTGGGTGGCCGGCCATCTTCCCGAGTTCGGCGCTGTGGGCCAGAAGGCGGCTGCGATTGTCGCAGATGGCCACGCCAATCGGAGCGTGGCCAAGTATCCCTTGCAACTGCCAGCCAAGCACCTGCATGGCCCCGCCAAAACGACGGCTCAGGAAGTAGACGGCGGCGATGGCAAAGGCCGTGAGCGCCGCCACCAACACGAGAAGCTTGTACAGAGTGGCCTGCTGTGCCAGGCGCGTGGCCTCGACTTGCACGCCCACGCGCACTGTCCCGACCGTCTGGGCGTCGAAGCCGCCTTTGTAGGGAACCACTATTTCCTTTATCACCCCGTTGGCCGTTTTTTGCTCCGAGAGCACCGACCGACCGGTCTTAAGGCTTTTAATCGCGTTATCCCGCTCCTCCCCCAACACGCTGGAATCGTTCAGAGCCGGGTTGCTATGCGCGAGCACTCTGCCGTCCTCGGTCTCCACACTGATGTAGGCCAGTTCAGGAACGCGTGCGAGCATGTCCTCCACGAGCAGGCGGGAGTGATGCTTGCCGGAGAAGGCGACCCGATTGATTGCCTCACTGAGGATCGTGGTGATGGCCCCCGCCAGCCGATTTTCCTCCTGCATCTGAAGGCTTAAATAGAGATGGCTGGCAACCCATGCGGTAGTCAGACTGAGAAGCAGTACCACCGCGCCGAAACTTGCGGCGATCCGGCGGTCGATCTGGTCGGGTGAGGTATTGTCCTTGCGCATCATGGCCGGTCCGTAGTCCCTTTAAGGCTTCACGACTTTAAGGGACCCGCTCCAGGTGGGCGTGCCACTCGGCCAGGGCTTGGAATAGGATTCAGGGATGGGGCCGAGCCAACCCGGATAGAGAGCGAGCGTTTCGCGCGTGACAGGGAATACCGGGACCAGGGCGTGATACGGGGTACTTTCACCTGTGAGCAGGGCGTATGCAGCCGACATGGCTGCGGCCCCGAGCGGCCCGCAAAATTGAGCGGAGTCAATCACGGTCAGCCGTCCCACACGAATGTTCTCCACCGAAGCGGGATCGCCATCGACGCTGGCCACTGAAATTTCGTCTCGTCCGGCCGCCTTCAGTCCTTCCACCACGGCAAGGCCCCCACCGTCGTTGACGGTAAAAATGACGTCGATACTCCCCTTAGCAGGAAAGTCCTTGAGAATTTCTTTCGCAGCCTTGCGCCCTCCCACAGCCTCTACAGCTGAATATGTCTTGAGCACCTTGTACGACCTCTTCGACTGACGCAGGGCATCCAGGAAACCGTTGACCCGCTCCACGGTCGAGGAGACGTGGGGGTACTCCACGAGAACCAGCCGGATTTCCCGGTCGGGCTGCACAAGGGAGGCGATGTATTCCCCGTCCAGAAATCCAGCCTGAAAGTTGTCCGAAGTACGGTATGCGGCCAGGGTCCCTCCGCTGATGTACTGGTCGTAGGCCACCACCGGAATGCCCACGTTGTTGGCCTCCTTGAGCGGTCTGGAGAGAGCGGCGTTATCCGTGGGCTGGACAATGATTATGTCAACCTGCTGCCCGATGAGTTCGCGCATCTGACGAATCTGGTTCTCAATGCCCGTCTCGCCGTCTCCGGCGACCTGAACAGTAAGGACCACGCCGGGTTTGCCCTCACGCTTAGCCTGCGCGTTGATCCGCGCCGCCTCGGCCTCCAAGCCATGTCGCATAGCCACCTGGCCGGGGATGTTCATGGACCAGAAGAGTACGCCCACGTTGAAATTTTCCGCCATGGCCGGAAGAGCAGCCAGACACAGGATGGCAGCGCAGAAGAATCTCATAGGAGTTCCCCGAATTTCATGACCTCAGACTGTTTGCGTCCCAATATAAAATATCATCGACAGGGACTTGTGTCGAGAGGCCATTGAATTGGACGCGCCAACACGATATGATTGGTAATAGAGCCAGCCCCGCGAAGCCTCTTGTAAACAAAAACTTCTACGCGACGAAACAACTACATATGACATCCGAACTTTTAGGCCGCCTTACTTCACTAAAGCGGGACGAATAAAACAAGCTCCTAGATAATTTAACGAGGTAGGCTTTCTGGAGACGACAATACATTACCGAATCAGTGGTTCCTTAATCCTAAAAAACGACCGCAAATTTTCAAATGGACTATATAATAAACCGCTCAATTAAAACTCTCCCCTTCAAAATCGTGCCCTGACAAGTCGCACATCAGCCCTTCCCAACCATAGACCATACCACTGTCTTTGCACTTTGGGCATTGCCAATAGATCACTTTCCCAGCAACTCCCTGCACATTATCTTCCGTCATAGTCCTCAAAGGACTTTTGCACGGCTTACGCCCAGGCCGCTTTCTACATATCGGCAAAGGAAAATTTTCCATTCCGGCTTCAAATGCAGTTTTATAAGCAATCAACTCCTTCAAGAAGTCGACTTTGCTCTTTAGCTGGGGGACACCCGGTTCTTCATTTTCATCAAGCCAATGCCGTATATCCACAACCAAATACCCTGACATACTAACTGCTCCACTATTAGCTAATACTTCTTCGCCCGACCCTGGTACTTTCCCTTACTGTCGTATATCTTATACTCGCCACCATCCCGACTCTCCTTCACGCGCCCCTCATAATGCCCTTTTGAATCATAGATCTTATCGTCTTTTATGCGTCCATGGTAGTATCCCTTGCTATTGTAAACCTTGACTGTCTCACCGCCTCGACTTTCCTTCAGACGTCCTTCATACTAACCACGAGAATCATACCCATCCTGGTAGAGTTTGCGAGTGAGCACCCTGGCTTCAGTTGGTGGTGACAGCCTTTTCCATCACCCTCTCGATAACTTCCTTGAGCGTCTCCATCTCCACTGGCTTGGAAATGTAATCATTCATACCGGCCTCCAGGAACTTTTCCTTGTCACCTGTCATGGCGTAGGCGGTCATGGCGATGATCGGGATACTTGCCTTGTCTTCGCCTGCCCTACCTTCCCTAATCGCTCTTGTGGCATCAACGCCGTCCATGGTGGGCAACTGGACGTCCATGAGGATCAGGTCAAAGTCCTGCTCAGTGAGGAACTGGAGCGCTTCCAAGCCATCCTTGGCAGCGGTGACTGAGTAGCCAGATTTCTCAAGCATCCGTTTGCCGCTGAGAAGGCTTACAGGGTCGTCTTCAGCGATGAGTATGCGCAAGGAGGGTTCAGCATCTGGAGCGGTGACACGAACTTCCCGATTCATCTGACCCTGGTTACCACTGGAGAGCTTGAATGGCAGCGAGATATAGAAGGCCGTCCCTTCACCAGGGGTGCTATCAATCGCTATTTCGCCTCCCAAGAGCTTCACCAAGCGACTAACGATGGAAAGCCCTAGGCCTGCCCCCTGAAAGCGCCGGGTGTATGAACCATCAGCTTGGACAAAAGGCTCGAAAATGTCTTTAATGTATTCCTCGGGGATCCCGACCCCCGTGTCGTGTACAGTTATCAATACTCGAATGGCAGAACTTTTTGAGCTTGGGAGCAATGGAAGCAATGAGGCATCAATCCGGATTTTTCCCTTTTCTGTGAATTTGACGGCATTCCCGACAAGGTTAAAAAGGATTTGCCTTAGCCGCACCTCATCTCCGATCAATAATAGTGGGAGATCTTTAACACATCCAAACTCGAGGATGAGACCCTTTCTCCTCGCCTCCAGGGCGAAAAGTTCTTTGATGGAATCCCATGTATTCTGAATGTTGAATTCCAACTCAACGATATCCATCCTACCCGCCTCGATCCTTGAGATGTCGAGAATGTCCGAAAGCAGCCGAGCCAGTCGATTTGTGGATTGAACTGCTCCCAGCAGGTACTCTTTCTGCTCATCATTCGGGGCTGTGGTGTCGAGCAATTGGAGCATTCCTAGCACACCATTGAGCGGAGTTCTTATCTCATGGCTCATGTTGGCTAGAAACACGGATTTCGCCTTATTGGCTGACTCAGCGGCAATTTTCGCCGACTGAAGAGCCTCTTCAGCCTGAAGGCGTTCAAGTTCCCCGCCGGCTCGAACTCCAGCCAATTGCAGAATGGATTCAGCCAGCCAGGGATCCTTCAAGGGGGTACGACCGATGACCGCAATAAGCCCGTTGGGTCGACCGGCAGAATCCCACAAGGTAATGCCCACGTAGCTCTCAGCCTGCATGCCTTGGAGCACAGCGTCCTTGGGGAAAAGGCCCCGTACGTCATGGGGAAAACAGCAGGACTCCTTTCCCACCACATCCCCGCAGGGGGTGTCTTTCAATGCATAGGTGATGTTGTCTTCGAAATGCCCATCGAAATAGACGGCCAAGGTCCTGGCGTTAAGCCCATCCCCCTCCAGTCGGTCAATGCAAACGAAATCCATTCCCAGGGTCTCAGCCAAATACCTGGCAAGCGACTCGAAGAATGCCACCCCCGAACGGGCACTGCAGCAGGTTGCCAGAAAGGTCAGAGCCTTCTCTATGGTCTTTCGTGCTGTGATGTCACGGTTGCAGACCCGGCGTCCTAGGTACACACCTTCCCTGCTGTATATAGGCTTACATATATGATTGATCCAAACAACATCACCGGATCGTTTGATTATTCTGAATTCCAATTCAAGATGAGGAGGCTCTTGGGTGTCTAACTGCTTGAGGTGCTCCAACCATAGACCCTGGTCCTCAGGATAGACAATCTGTTGGATGGCAAGAGGGCTCTCCCCCATGAACTCTTCTGGTGTGTATTCGGTAATTTCTTTGCACGAGGGCGAGACCCACTTGAGCTTTCCATCTGGGCCGCGCCAGTACTCCCAATCGGTGGCGTTGTCGGAGACAATGCGGAGGTGCTCTTCACTCTTACGCAGCGCATCTTCAGCCTGCTTACGTTCGGTAATGTCGTTTATTGCGATGTGGATTTCTGCCTGTCCATCAGAATCATGTCCGATGGTGGCCGACAGATGAACCCAGAATTCAGACCCGTCAGACCTCATCATCCTCAAATCACGCGCCTCCGGCATATTCGTCGCAACTAGATTATTGTGCAATTTGAAGTAGATAGACTGGTCTTGCTTGAGGATCAATGAGCTAAACGGCTTTCGAAAAAGGTCGCTGCGGTTAGTGCTGAACATGGTCGCCGCAGTTAGGTTGGTTTCAAGGAGGAGTCCCCCCCCCGCTAATCGTGACATAACCAACCGGAGCTAGGTCATAGAGGTCAAAATAGCGTTCCTTTGCAGTGTTTTTAGGGCAATCTGGGACCGTCGTAACTCCTCGTTCTGCATCTCAAGCTCGATCTGATGCACGCGCAGTTCGTGGAGAACCTTTCGCCCATCTTCAGGAGACATGGAGACACATTCTCCCTGGGCATCATTTGCCAAAGTCTGCTCTTCCGCCCTTTGGCGCAATGTGTCTTTCATACCCCTCACCCTCAGACAACTCGTTCCAGTGTCGCGATAGCGTAAATCCGGCCTGTCTCATCGACCAAAGGCGTGGTTGCAAATTCTACCGGTATGCGTTTTCCACTCTTATCAAGGCGAACTGAGGCATGCGGGCCCTGACTTTTACCTAGAGCGATTTCTCGGAATTTTCCCGTCTCTGCATCGCGTACTTCTTCCGGGATCAGGTCACGAATGTTCATGGTCAAGGCATCGGATTCATCCCATCCGTAAGCTTTGTGAGCCGCGTGATTCCAGGCCAAGATATTTCCATCCGAATTCATGATCAGGACGGCATCTCGAGCATCACGCCCAAGCTGCACGTAGCGGAGCTGATCATTGGCCACGGCGAGCAGATGCTGCGCGCTCTTCAATTCGGTGACGTCGTAAAATGAGATTACCACGCCCTCTATCATATTTTCGAGCGTACGGTAGGGCCGGATGCGCATATTGTACTGCTTTCCATCCTTCGCCTCGACGTCGATGGCTTTTGGGGTCAGAGTATCCAAAACGGCCTGCGCATCTACCACAAGACTGTCATAGCCAATAAGGTTGGAAACGATATGCTGAACAGGACGTCCGACATCACTCGAAATCAAGTTTATGATTTGAGTGGCGGCGGGGGTGAACCGTAGGATGCGAAGTTGAGTGTCCACAAAGACGGTGGCAACACCCATTCCGGCTAGAAGGTTGTTCATGTCGTTGTTAGCCCGAGACAAATCCGCAACCTTGTTCTGAAGCTCGGCGTTGACCGTGGCCAGCTCCTCATTGACTGATTGTAACTCCTCTTTTGAAGTCTCAAGCTCCTCGTTAGTTGACTGAAGCTCCTCATTAACAGATTGCATCTCTTCATTAGAAGATTTGAGCTCTTCGTTTGATGTTTCCAGCTCTTCTAAAGTTGTCTGAAGATATTCTTCTTTATTGCGCAGTTCTTGCTTGAGGGCCGTTATATGAGTGTCGCTTTGCGTATTATCAAATGTCTCTTGGCATATTGCATCCTGAGTCATATGCTCCTGTTTCGCCTCCATAGCTGGAGTAACACGCTCAAGAATGACAAGATACAGGTTTGTTTCAACTTCTTCGCCGCTATCTATAGCCACGGGGCGAACGGTCATATTGACAGTAGTGAAATCTCCATTAGTTTTAACGCGGAGACCTGCACACTGCACTAACTCTTTTGTCTTAGCTGCTCTATGCAAAGCTGTGGTTAGGTCTCGCTGCAACCCTTCGCGTGCTATCTTGAAAATGTTCACGGCACCAACTTCACCGGGAGCAAGTTCCAGATACAAGCCGGAACGACCATGAAGATAGAAGATTACGCCTTTGTCGTTGACAAGGGCGGCGACGGGGTCGAACTGCTTCAAGAGTGTCTGTTCAGTTAACTCGCGAAGAGGCAGTTTCCCGACGGGTGATGTCTTTCCCGCTGATTTGGGCGCGCCTGCATCCCCCACCGCCATTGATGGAAGGAATTGGGCCAATGGCAAACGCTGGGCGTTGAAAACGTCTTTTCGTTGATAAATTTTCTGTTTCCGGTCCAGTGTTGCAAATAAGTCGCCGAACTCGCCTACCGTTTCAGAGGTCCCCAGGAAAAGATAGCCACCAGGATTCAAGGCATAGTGGAAGAGAGGGATCAGTTTCTTTTGCAAGTCCCCGTTCAAATAGATGAGTAGGTTGCGGCAACAAATCAGGTCGAGTTTGGAGAATGGGGGGTCTTTGATCACGCTCTGCTCGGAAAAGACCAGCATGTCGCGAAGGACCTTTTGGATACGCAACCCGCCCCCGTCTGGCTCAGTTGAGAAAAAGCGGTTCAAACGTTCCGGCGAGATGTCTGCGGCGATGGTGGACGGGTAAACGCCATTCCGGCAGTAGCAATCGCGTTGCTGTCAATGTCCGTGGCGAAGAGTTGCACCTTGTAGCTCTGCTTTAGCGCCTCAATGTGCTCTTGGAAAAGTATGGCGAGCGAATAAGCTTCCTCGCCGGTGGAACACCCCGGTGTCCAGACTCGCAAAATGGAACCCGCAGGCTTACCCGAGAAGAGTTTGGGGATGACCTGCTCCTCAAGAATCCTGAACGCTTCCGGATCACGGAAAAAGTTGGTCACGCCGATCAACAGATCACGAAATAATGCTGCCACTTCTGATGGAGTTTGTTGCAAAAATTTTACGTATGCTTCCATTGATTCAATGTGGTTGACAGCCATACGCCGTTCAATGCGCCGAAGAATAGTGCTCGGCTTGTACTGAGAGAAGTCGTGACTAGTTTGACCGCGCAACAAAATGAAAATCTTTTTTAATGAGTTATCTGGTTTAATTATAAGGTGCGACTTGTGCAAACCGTGATTATCATACATCTGTTTTACATAGAGGATTAACTTGCTGGGCATCTCAGTTGGCGGCAATTCATAGTCAACCAGGCCAGTCCCAATGGCGCTTCGGGGCATGCCATCATACTCAGTTGTTTCTGGGGTCTGGACTAAAACCAAGCCCCCTTCACCTTTGATAGCCCGAATTCCCAGAGTGCCGTCACTCCCTGTCCCAGAGAGTACGATGCCAATGGCCTTGTCAGTTTGATCCTGGGCCAGGGAGCGGAAGAAGAAGTCAATAGGCAGACGTTGACCTCGGGGAGCAGACGGCTCCAGTAATTGGAGCGCGCCATCTATGAAGGCCATGTCCCGGTTGGGCGGGATGATGTAAGTGCAGTTTGGTTTGACCACCATCCCGTCCACCACTTCGAAAACCTTCATGCGGGTATAGCGCTGAATGAGATCTGTGAGGATGCTCTTGTGGTCAGGGGCAAGATGTTGCACCAGCACAAAGGCCATGCCAGGATCGGTATCGGTAGGCATGCCAGAAAAGAAGGCCTCAAAAGCCACCAGCCCACCTGCGGAAGCACCTATCCCGATTATAGGGAAAGATGATCCAGAGGCCTGCACAGGGTCTGTGGCGGATGTTTCTACCGAGGAATCTCGGCCTGTCTTTGGCTTTGACTTCGATGGGGCCTTTTTCTTGGCCATAGGACGATCTCCCCGAGGGTGATGTGAACACAAGATCACGAAAATTATGATGTCGCAACAGTCGCAATTGTAGCCTATTTTGCCATCATGCCACTTAAGATGATTTGAGACAAGCGAAACTGTGCGGCACCATGAACCTAGCGTCAACAGCAGCCAGATACTTTGCAGCCAGATGATATTGTTATAAATATATTCATTCGCATTTCTGTCCGGCTAAGCTAGGAGTGATAGCTGTCTAGGATTATTTGATTTTACTCGTTTTCGTTGAGGCTCAACGAGGTCGAGGATGTTGCAGCACTGTAAGAGATTTCGTTGCACCAGCCGAGCCAGATAGTGCAGACTGATGCCGATCTTTGACATGAACTTCTGATAGGCCAGAAGCAGATACCCGATCAGCGCCACGTAGACTTGTGACAGAACGGCAATTTACGAGTTGCCAAGGAAAGATTTGATCTTGAGGTTCTGCTTGATGAACCGAAAGAAGATTTCGATCTGCCAACGCTCATTGTAGATATCGGCGATGGCGCGGCCGGCAGCGTCATGTGGTTGGTCAGGAAATCGAAGCACTCCCCGGTTTCCTGATCCCGATAGCCGACGCGGCGCAAGGTCAAGGTTTTTTCGCCATCGGCGACCTGGATGATGTGATTGTCCCCAGCGAAGCCGAGCCGTTCTGGTCTTTTTTCCTCAAAGGCCTTCTTCGTCGAGGACTCACCGGCGTGAAGCTGGTCGTCTCCGATGCCCATGAAGGTCTCAAAACCGCCATTGCCAAGACGTTCGGGGCCACATGGCAGCGCTGCCGGGTCCACTGGATGCGAAACGCCTTGGCTCGCGTCCCTAAATCGCAGCACGCCATGGTTTCCGCCGCCCTACGTCAGGCCTTTTTGCAGCCAGACGCAGCCAGCGCCAGTCAGACCTGGCGGCATGTCGCTGACCAGCTTCGCGGCAAATGGCCAAAACTCGCCAGTTTCATGGACGAAACCGAGCACGACGTGCTGGCCTACATGACCTTCCCGGCACAGCACCGGGTCAAGCTGCACAGTACCAATCCGCTGGAAAGGCTGAACAAAGAGGTGAAGCGGCGAGCGGACGTGGTCGGCATCTTCCCCAACGAGCAGTCCATCATCCGGCTCATCGGGGCCATCTTGCTGGAGCAAAAAGACGAGTGGCAGCTGCAAAGCCGCTACATGCAGGTCGAGGCCATGGCCGAACTCAACACCCAACCCAATGAGGCGCAGCCAGCCCAAATCCCACCCAGGGCAGCCTGACCGATTGCCACCTCAAGCACACCGGAATTTACACCACGTTGACGGACGTGACCCAGGGCGCAAAGCTAGACGACAAATAACACCACAAACTTCAGCAACCATTTGATATACATAGAAATCCTAAAAACTTGCGCCACCCCACGTTAAGCACCACACCTCGTCACCTTCTGCACAACAAGCTACAAGCAGCCCCGTGGGGTAAAATGCAAAAAAAATGGCCAAGATGCTGCGTAGGGTGGTAAATCAAAAAAACAAACCCCGCAATTTCCCGCACTAACCCTCAAAAACCAGCCCTCAAGTGGTAAACAAGCCCTTCTCTGCCCTGCCCTATCATCAAGCCCCACTCCCTTCCAAGAATGGGGCTTTTCCTAACTCAGTTGACCATCCCCAGGATCATCCCGCCAACCCGCTGCAGCCGATAGCCACTCTCCACCGTCAGCCGAGGGTACTGGGCCGCCTTGGTGTACGCGTTAATCACATGGAACATGGTCTCGCCCTGCTCCTGCGGCCACGCCCACTCAACGGCTTCAACTTCGGGCTTTCCCAATTGAAACTGGAGGTTGAATGACTTCATGGTCGCAATCGGCTCCTTCACTTCCGACTCCAGGGAGAACTGGAGCCTTTGTTTCTCATCCAACAGCTTGGCACCGACATCGCCAATGGCCGTGGGGAACTCATCCAGTATCCGCGTCGAAATGTGGCGATACGAAGCCTCGACTTCCGTCTTCGAAATGAGTCCATTGGTGCACACCAGCCGCAACAGGAACGCCGAAATGGACAAGGCCGCCAACCCGATCTCCGAATTGCCAAAGGAAATACCGGGCCTTACGCGATCGTTTCCATTAACAGCAAATTCCTGCCCTTGGTCAAGGATGGAGAGCGACATGAACTCGTGATCCAGGTGACATTGCACCTCAAGCTCCTCGCCAAAGCCCATCTCGGCAAGCTTATTCAAAACCGTCATGTTATCCACAGGCACGTAGCGAGGGGTGAACACAGCCCTGACATCATCACCGTCGAACCGAAGGTACAGATCCTCATTGCGTTCCCGGGCCAGCCAATGGTTCAGGTTCTGCGCTTGCAACTCGGGTGGGCACTTCTTCAGATATTGCAGCGGCACACCTAACCGATACGACAACGATCGCTGGGCCATGTGCCGCAACTCATGCACCTCAGTGCCGATTCGAATCGATTCCAGGTCATTGAATTCGATATGGCGCACCGGCACAATCTGGTCATGGCAGTTTACGGACATCCGTTCCACCTTCTCCATCACCTTCCCAAGGGTCGTCAGCTTGCCATTCACGACCGCACCTCCTGGCTGCTCGACGGCACGACACCATGCCCATGCACCTCCACCACCGGTTCGCAAGGAATGGCCACGACCGACGCTTCGATGTCGAAGATGGCCACGGCCACCGGCATCGAAATGGTCGGGTACAGGGACTCGACTTCCCGAATCACCAATTCCTTTGTCGAACCAAACGGGCTCTTGGCGCTGCGTTCACCTGTGAGCAGCAACAAGCCGACATCGATTTTCCCCAGGTCGTACCCGAGCTGTAGCCGAACGAGCCCTTCAAGGATGTATTCATAGGCGTGGAAGTTTGCCTCGATGGCGATGCGCTGCAAACAGCCCTTGTACTGATACCGGCGGCCTTCGATGATGGGCAGGTTCCCGTTGTCGCGCCAGCCGCAATCTTCCAGGCTGCTCTTGAGCCGACGCCCTTTGAACGGCGACTCAGGAAGCCAATCATCGACGTACCCCAGGGTATCCTTGACAATATTGGTCATCCCCTTTTCCTCGATGACCATCTTGGAATCTCTGAAATGGAGCAATTCATAAGACATAGAAGCCTCCATCATGGGCTTGGGATCTGTTTTCAGGAGTCGATGGCAGCCAGGTCGCCGGTCATCTCATCGATGAAGATGGACCTTTTGGCGGGCTGCCCCAGGTGGTTGTGCGAGTAGGTCACGTAGAGCCGATCCATGGCGCGGGATAAGGCGACGAAGCAGATCCTTCTCTCTTCCTCCAAGTCGCCGCGCTTGGTGGGCATGATGCCTTCGACCAACCCGACCACGAACACCACGGGAAATTCGAGTCCCTTGGCCTTGTGGATGGTCATGAGCTTCACGCCACTGGGGTCACGGCTGCAGGTTTCGTCTTCAACCGTAGCCACATAGGTCAGGAACTCACTGATGGATGCGTACCGGGCCGCCGACTGCAGCAGCTGGTTCAGGTTGAGCACGGCCTGGTTGTCAGGAGAGGGAATATCCTTGTCAGTGACGAACCGGTCGTAATCCAGCCGCTGGCGCAGCTTCGCCAACACCTCGGCCGGCCCCATCTCCCCTTCATTCTGAATGAATGATTCCATAAGCCGCACGAACTCATGGACATTTCTCCTGATATAGGGGCTGTCGAAGCTCATCTCCCGAAGGGCTTGATACAGGCTGCAGGATGCCTCATTGGCCACCCCTGCCACCTGCTCCATGAACTTCTTCCCCAGGTATCTGTTGGGAGCGTTGATGATCCGTTGCAAAGATTCATCTCCGACCACCGAACCGGGATCTTCAATGAACCGCAGATAATCGAGCAGGATTCTAACCTCACGGCGCTTGTAGAAGCTCATGCCGTTGTCGATGTAGAAGGGAATGCCAGCTCTCACAAAGACGTTTTGCAATATTTCCGACTGGAAGTTGGCTCGGTAAAGCACCGCCATATCGCTGTACGCTGTGCCATCAGACAGATGAAGGTGCTTGATCTCATTGGCGACCAGACACGCTTCCTCTTCCTCATTGAAGGTGTCGATGACAAACAGGTCATGGTTGCCGCCTGGCTTGTGTGCGATAAGCTCCTTGGGGATCTTCCGCTGGTTGTGATCGATGAGCTTCTGACACGCGGCCAGGATCGCCGGGGTGGAACGGTAATTGACGTTGAGCACGATCTCCTGAGCCGAGGGGAATATCTGCTTGAACCGAAGGATGTTCCCGATGCTGGCTCCGTTGAACGCGTAGATGCTCTGCCAATCGTCGCCGCAAGCCCAAAACGAGCCCCGGCCACTCTCCGCAATCAGCGCCTGGAGCACGGCCAACTGCGCCGGATTGGTATCCTGGTACTCGTCAACGAGGATGTGGGGATACACGTCATGGTATTTTTCAGCGCCGCCCTCATGGGCAAGGAAACGATGCGCCTGAAGGAGCAGGTCATCGAAATCGTAGAGATACCGGATGGCCTTTTGCTCCTCATACTCCTTGAACACCATGGCCGTTTTCTGCTTCGACTGGTCTTCACCGTAGAGTTCAATGAACTCTTCAGGGCTGATAAGGTTGCTCTTGGCCAAGCTGATATCTTGCAACACCCCACCGATGGCCAAGTCTTTGACCCCCAATGAGCGCATAATCGTCGACACCATGGTCATCTGCTCGGAGCCTGAGACGATATTGAAGTATCGGCCTTCGGACTTGAGCAGCCGCAGACAAAACGAATGGATGGTATACAAGTGGACTCGACTGGCTTCTCCATGGAGAACCAACTCCAATCGTTCCCGCATCTGCTCGGCAGCCTGACGGGTGTAGGTCAGCCCCAGAATGTTCTCCGGGGCGATCCCATGGTCATTGACAAGCCGGCCAATTCGTTCCGTCATCGTCTTGGTCTTTCCGGAACCAGGGACAGCGACAACCAATGCGATCCCGGTATGAAACTGCGCCGCCTCCAACTGTTTGGCGTTAAGGGACATGATCCCTCCTTGTTCAATTTGCGAACCAATCCCGACAGCACTGCTGATACGAACAGCCCTTGCACTTCCAGGACGTGTCATTGGGGATGAACACGCCTTGCATGATTCCACGATAGACAGCCTGAATCTTCTTCATGGCTCGGGACGAAATGTGTCGAGATAATACGGTGGTGCGACGCATTTTATAATGCGCAGACGCCTACGGGTGTGGTATAGGCTAGGTTAAGGAGCCACCGGAGGAGAGACAGAATGCTGTTGCAGGATGGGGGTTGACTAACACCAGAGTTGTTTACTTACAGTAATTATTAGTACACATATGCATTTTGAAGGTGAATCGTATGGGCAGGATCGAATGGACACCAGCGCTAAGTATTGGCTTAGAAAACATTGATGAAGAGCACAAAAAGCTAATCGCAATATGCAACAAGCTGGCCCACAATATAAAAGGACCAAGCAATAGCCAAGTTATTACTGAAGAATTTAAAGATCTCCGAGCATATACTGTTTACCACTTTAGCAACGAAGAGAAGTACCAAAAAACAATTCATTATCCAGAAGCAAATGCACATGCTCAAGAACATGCCCGGCTAAGAAAAAGCGTCAAAGATTTCCAACAATCTCTATACAAAGAGGGTTACATACCGCAGCAGACTGTCATTAATTTTTTAAAAGACTGGCTAATCAACCACGTTCTTCGTGAAGACATGAAAATAGGACAGTTCGCAAGGTCAAAGATGACCACCGGAACCTCTCAAGAGCTAAGGTCGCAACCAAAAGAGAATGTTGATCCTAGCATTGTATCATAAACACATTCGACAGACCAACTCACAATCTCTATCTATGCATAATGCAAATATCCTTTAAAGCTATGACATCGAGCGCTAAGGTCTTGATGGATGCAAAATAACTCAAACCCCGTGGTGTTCAAACATCAAATCTTAGTTGTTTTTTTGAAACCCGCGACAGGCCAGCTTTGCAGGTATAAGTTAGAAATTAATTCATAGGGACATTCGCTCAATGGGGACACAAAAGTGGGCAAAGTATTAATTGTTGACGACGAAAGAATTAATATTCACATCCTAAGTGCTGCTTTAAAGAATGATCATTCCGTAATTATTGCCATAGACGGGACAACCGCCATAGACCTTGCACTGTCAGAACGCCCAGATTTGATTTTATTAGATATCATGATGCCAGGCATGGACGGATATGAAGCTTGTTCAAAGCTCAAAGCATCACCAGCAACTCGAGACATCCCTATAATTTTCATCACAGCTTTAAGTGATGCCAAGAGTGAATCACACGGACTTGAGTGTGGTGCCATTGATTATATCACAAAACCCTTTAATGTTGCACTGGTAAAATCTAGAGTCAAAAACCATGTTGAGCTAAAAATTGCTAGAGATCTGCTGGCATTAAAGCAAGTTGCAATTGACGAAGCCCTTAGATCTGCAGGACTAATCCAGAAAAGCTTACTCCCCAAAAAACTCCCAAATTTTAAATCTGTAGAGTTCTCATATAAATTTCAACCATGCAATGCAATCGGAGGCGACATTCTAAATGTTTTATGCCTTGACGACTCGCACATTGGCTTTTACTTGGTTGATGTCTCTGGCCATGGTCCATCTTCGGCCATGATTGCAGTATTGGTTTATCAGCTAATGAATCCATTCACAGGAATACTTTTGGATAACTTTACTATTCCGCCTCGAGTTAGATCGCCAGAAGAAGTCTTGAACATCCTTGATAAAGAATTTCCACTCATGCGTTTTAAGAAACACTTTACAATTATCTATGCCATCTTAAATATTACAACCGGTCTTTTGACGTACAGCAACGCAGCCCACTGTTCTCCCTTAGTTTTATCTAAAGACGGAGCACTTAAAACTCTTGACGTTTCAGGAACAGTTATTGGTCTTGCTGCCATGCCTTTTAACCAAGAAAATGTGACTATTCACCCAGGAAGCAAAGTAGTTTTCGTTAGTGATGGTGTCGAGGAGCGCGAGGATGTTAATAAAAAGTTTTATGGCCAGGAAAGACTTCACAAAACCCTGCAAGACAGCTGTTCTTTACCGACGAATGAATTAGTTCAGGGACTTTATGATGATGTGAACCGTTTTGCTGGAACACAGCCACCATCTGATGACTTGAGCATCTTGGCTTTGGAATACAAAGGACTAAATTAACTTATGTTTATTTTTTTAAATATGAACAACACGATATAAATTGTTGACCAAGTTAAACGAAGATGTTCTAGACAAATCTCAATCCAGGATTAAGACATACCTAACACCTGACCCTGGACAGCCCACAGTTTAATATTTGAAAGTCGGAGCCAATCAAACACACCAGTTTTTAATCTTCAAAGGGGTAATCATGTTTAAAGAAGAAAGGTCCAAGCCTACTTTCAGTTGGGATCTTCTCGGCGATGTTGAACTAGGACGACCCAACCTTGGCAGGACAACAGACGTTGCAGTATATCGTCTCATGCAATTTACACTTCGTGACATTCTTATCTCTAAGCACGGTGTCCAGTCAGCAGATGAAATTTTTTACGAAGCAGGACTTTTAGCTGGAAAACAATTTTACATCAATGTTATTCGAGCCAAAGAAGATTTCAATTCATTTGTTGCAGATCTTCAAATGGCGCTAAAGACTTTAAATATAGGGATATTACGGGTTGAGTCATTTAGCACTGATGGCAAGTCTTTAACTTTGACCGTTGCTGAGGACTTGGACTGCTCAGGACTCCCTCTGTGCGAAGAACAAATATGTACCTACGATGAAGGTTTTATAGCTGGATTATTATCTGAACACACTGGACATTCTTGGGCAGTCAAAGAGGTCGATTGCTGGTGCTCTGGCGATAGAGTTTGCCGCTTTAAGGCAAACCAAATTGACTAAAAGAAGGAACTATTTCTGTGATAGAGTTGTCAGAAGATCTAGTTGATTCTCTTTCTGAGGTCATATTCAACCTGATACACGGGAAGAAAACTCCTCCTATCGTGCTTCCTGACTCTTATCCTGAAAATGAATTCCGACAGTTGGTAGGATATGTTAACAAGTTCATAGTGTCATACGACGACTTTGCTGAATACATGTACGCGCTATCACGAGGTGAACTTGACAAGACTCCACCAAAGTCGGGACTTAAGGTTTTGCACTCCTACAAAAGTCTTCAAAGTCATTTGCTGCACTTGACGTGGATAGCTCAGCAGATCGCCGCTGGTGATTTTTCTCAACGCGTCGACTTTATGGGAGATTTTTCAGTTGCCTTTAATCAGATGGCTGAAGATCTGTCCAAGGCTTTCCATCGCATCGAATGTCAAAACAAAGAACTTTCAGATTTAAATTTTTCTTTGGAGCGAAACATTAAGGATTTGATCCAAGCCAAACAAAAATTAACAGAAAACGAAAATAAATTGGATGCAATAGTTTCAGCTGCTAGCGATGCTATTGTATTATTTAATTCACGCGGCCTTGTCGTGCATTGGAATCGATCCGCCGAAAAGCTTTTTGGATTTTCCGCGCATGAGATTATAGGACACTCGCTTGCAGACCACATCTTGCCACCAACTGACCGCAAGGTACTGGCTGATCTGATACCTGAATTATTAAATCAATCCGGAGACAACAAAGACAGACGATTTGAAATGACTGCAATGCGTCGTGATTCATCACTTTTGCCTATCGAAATAGCATTTACATCAACACGTTACGGACATGAGAATTATGGGCTTGCCATTATCCGCGACATAACAGAGCGCTTTAGACTCGAAGCACTTAAACGTGATGTCGAGAGAATAACGAGACATGATCTAAAAGCACCCCTTAATGGCATTATCGGCCTACCTCAGATAATCTTAGATGACTACGATTTACCCCAAGAAGTCCGCGAATTCTTAATCTTAATCAAAGACAGTGGCTACGCGATGCTCAAAATGATAGAGCTTTCTCTCGATTTATACAAAATGGAGACAGGTACTTATATTTTCAGTCCAGATTCTGTAGATATTACAGCCACCCTCAAGCAAATAACCAATGAATTGCTACCATATTTCACTGCTAAGCAACTAAAAATTAATTACAAATGGGAGCAACAAGGCCCCCTTTCAAACTCCCCCATCTTCGTTGAGGGCGAAAGGCTTTTGTGCTACTCAATGTTTTCAAATTTAATTAAGAATGCACTAGAAGCTGCACCTGCAAACAGCGAAATAATGATCAACATCACAGCAGGCAATAAAGTCTTAACAGAAATTCACAACTTTGGAGTTATCCCAAACAAAATACATGATGTATTCTTTGATAAATACGTAACAGAAGGCAAAAAACAAGGAACAGGACTAGGCACGTATTCAGCAAGATTATTCGCAAAGACTCAAAATGGAGATATTGGGTTTACGTCTACTGAAGAACTAGGGACTACTGTCTGGGTATCTATGATGCCTGCAAGTAAATAAAATTTTCTAAAACAGAAACTTTTTAAGAAATAAGTCATGACCTCCCCTCCGGCTCCAGCGTATCCTACTAGGGTAGAGACTCATAAGGAACGGTTCGGAACGACAAGTACTTATTTCATACCGAATTACGATGAAATTGCTGCGTTGCAATTCAAGACCATTATTCGCAAGTAGGAAAATTTCTGCCCGCTGTCTGAGGAGATTTAACTCATGTGGTATCTAGAAAGTTTTAAGTGTTTTCCTAGGGTAGACAGCGACCAATAGCCCAAATCACCCCGAGAAGGCCAGAGACCGTCGAATGGGGCCATGGACCTCACTTCTCCGACAAACCGCCGTGTATGGGCATTTTTACGGCCCTGGTGACGTTGCCCAAGCCGAACACTCCGACCCAACATGCCGGGCCAACCAAATCGACGGCTCAGCTTCATCTTATTTGTCCAAGACAACAGGCAAATACGCCAGATTTTCACGCGCACCACACGAATTATTGCCCTGACTCACGGCAGAATTATCAGTAGCGCTCCCAGCCCACTAATATGTTGGACAATTTCCCCGGGACACCGGCGGGATATTGAGAAATGTGCCGATTGTGTGTCCACAACAAAAAAAGGGCTATCCCGGAAGGATAACCCTTTGATTTGCTTGGCGTCCCCAAGGGGATTTGAACCCCTGTTACCGGCGTGAAAGACACGCGTCTGCCCGGCTCCACTCAATGATTTTCGCTAGTTATCCCTGCACCTAGGTACATCCAGATACATGGGGATACATCCCGAAAGCTACCCACCCTGCTACCCACCCGGAGGAGTTGGCGAGTGAGCACCCTGGCTTCAGTTGGTTGCGGCCGCCTTTTCCATCACCCTCTCGATGACCTCTTTGAGAGCAGCCATGTCCACTGGCTTGGAGATGTAATCGTTCATCCCAGCCGCAAGGAACTTTTCCTTGTCACCTGTCATGGCGTAGGCGGTCATGGCGATGATCGGAATATCGGCATAAGATGCGCCTGAAGCCCGTATCAACTTTGTCGCCTCCACTCCATCTAGGACAGGCATTTGGACATCCATAAGGATCAGATCGAAATCTGGATCAGAAAGGCACCCAATGGCTATTTGGCCGTCCTGGGCTGTACTGACAGCATATCCCGACTTCTCAAGCATACGCTTAACGGTATGAAGGCTAATTTCGTCATCTTCAACCAGCAGTACCCGATGCATGTCATGGACTTTTTGGTTGTCCAGTCGCCTGGATATAGTTCTATTCATATCTGAAGGAGCCGAATGCTTTAATGGAAGCGAGAGATAGAATGTAGTCCCTGTGCCTTCTGTACTGTCGATTGCCAGACTCCCTCCCATTTGAGTGACGAGTTTCCGCACAATTGAGAGTCCCAGTCCCGCCCCCTGAAAGCGCCGAGTATATGAACCTTCCGCCTGGGTGAAAGGCTCGAAAACCTGCGCGATCATCCCTTGAGCAATTCCAATCCCAGTATCACTAACAATGAATAAAACCCGTTGTATGTCGTCATTCGAGCATGGTAAGTGGCAGGCTTCGACCCGAACGTCTCCCGTCTCAGTGAATTTAATCGCATTCCCAACAAGATTAAAAAGTATTTGTTGAAGCCTGATTTGGTCGCCAACGAGTCTGGCGGGCAACAGTTCGTCAATCACGAAATCCAGTTTGAGCCCTTTCTCTTTAACAGCCAATTCGAACAAACCGAGCGTGGATTCCTTCAGATCCACAAAGCTAAAGTCGGCCTCCTCCAAGATCATCTTTCCGGCTTCAATCTTCGAAAGATCCAAAATGTCAGCGAGTAGTCTAGTCAGACGAGTAGAGGATTTTTTTGCAGCCTCGATATACTCATCTTGTTCGGCATCCTTTGATGTTGATTCGAGTAATTGGAGCATGCCCAATACGCCGTTGAGTGGAGTCCTTATCTCGTGACTCATATTGGCAAGGAATTCAGATTTTGCCTTGCTGGCAGCCTCGGCTTTTAACCTGGCATTATTCAACTCAAGCTCAACCTTTTTTCGCTCGTCAATGTCTTGAAAAGTGCCTAACACCAAAGATTGACCTTTCTCCACTATACGACCAACGGCGCGTAAGTGCGTCCATTTCCGTGTACCTCTCCCCGTGATGACCTCGCATTCCAACTCAGCGGAACTGCCCTCATTCAATACCTTCTTAAGCATCTCTCTGATTTCCGGAAGGAACTCTGGGGCATAGAAGGAAAGACCTTCCGACAAACTAGGTTTATAACCTGTCGGCATCTCTATGATGCGGTTAACTTCATCTGTCCAAAACAAAAAATTAGTCTCAATGTTTGCCTTCCATCCCCCCACTCGAGCTATTCGTTGAGTTTCAAGAAGGAATAATTCTCTTTCCCGAAGAACTTCTTCCGCTTGCTTGCGTTCGGTGATGTCTTCAACAATGGCCAAGCCTCCAAGGCAGTTGCCGTCTTGAGCAAAAATCCCCTTGAACATACAGCGCACGGGGGTGGTTTTCCGTCCTGTAACCGATGTGTAATTCCCTTCAAATATCCCAAGAGTTCCAGCGAGGGCTGTATTGACCGCTTCAATCAGCTTTAGGTCAGTCAAGTCTTTTGGCATATTCAGACCGATCAATTTATCTTTTGGAGCTCCAATGATCTCTG
Organism: Solidesulfovibrio magneticus RS-1; assembly: GCF_000010665.1. NCBI lineage: Bacteria > Pseudomonadati > Thermodesulfobacteriota > Desulfovibrionia > Desulfovibrionales > Desulfovibrionaceae > Solidesulfovibrio > Solidesulfovibrio magneticus. The sequence continues at coordinate 4,716,253 of NC_012796.1, forward strand.
CAAACTTTGAATTGAGATCAAAAATGGTACCTACATTGTCGAAATTAACGATTCCAATGGGCGACTGGTCGAAGAGTAAGCGGTAACGTTCTTCACTTTCCCTAATTGCCTCTTCAGAACGCTTCCGCTCAGTTGTGTCGCGATTACAACCACGACGCCCTAAAAACAAACCATCGTCACTGAAGATAGGCTTGCAGGTATGGCCGATCCAAACGACTTCCCCAGTTGGTTTTACAATCCGAAAATCTAATTCTTGATGGTCAGGATTGTAGCTATCAACAACTTTGACATGTTCGGCCCATATGTCATGATCATCGGGGTGGACAATATTTCGGATTAATGTAGCAGCATCTCCCGTGAAATCTTCCGGTGAGTATCCTGAGACTGTTTTGCATGAGGGAGAAACCCAGAGGTAGCTACCGTCCGGGGCTCTCCAGTATTCCCAATCATAAGTATTATCAGAGATTATGCGGAGTCTCTCTTCGCTACTCCTCAACGATTCTTCAGCCTTTTTGTGTTCAGCTATATCCCAAGCTAAATCAGCGAGCAAGGTAATGGCTTCGATATCCGCGTTATCGTAGTCGATCGGTTTGTTTCCCACGCCCAGGATGGCCACAATTTGGTTCTGTCGGAACACAGGAACTACCAATTCACGAATGACGGGAGGGTGCCCTTCTGGCATACCCTTTTTATGGGTCAATGCTTCGTAATCGTTGTGAATAACAGCTTGGCGGCTGAGTATACAATCTACCCAGACTCCTGCTTTTGCTACATCGTAATGAAGTCCAATCCCCTCAGCCTGACACATCTCACGGATCGTGCGCGTTGACCACGCCTGGAGCAGAAGCGTCTTCTGATCCTCATCAAGGTAGTGGTAAAATCCGACCTTGCTGTTTGTAAGAACTTCAGCTTCATCGACTGTAGCAATCAACAACTCTTCAAGAGAACAAGATGCTGCAAGTTGCATCAAGCGCAATCTAGCCTGAATTATATTTTCAGCTCGCTTGCGATCTGTTATGTCTGTAAACATTGCAAATGAGCCCGCGAAGCTCCCTCCACTATCTTTAAGAGCTTTCGCTGAAACTAGGGTCCAAAGTTGAGAGCCGTCCTTGCGTTTGAAACGTCGCTCGTAGACCTCATCCCCACCAGATTGGCGTACCTTCATTCTCTGCGCATGAAACACCATGTCCTCATCGAAAAAGAAATCATCCACCCGCTTGCCCAGCATCTCTTCGACAGAATATCCAAGCATTTTAGCCATTGCTGAGTTGACAAAAGCTGTGTGATAGTCGGCATCCATCGACCAAATGCCTTCGTTGGCAGTGTCAATAATTAAACGGTATCGCTCTTCACTCATTTTAAGAGCATCTTCAGTCAACTTGCGCTCGGTTATATCGGTCATTACCCCGACCAACCCACAGGCGTCATTCAGAAAATCGTGGCATTTAGCTTTATGGAACAATATGTTGCGTAACGAGCCCTCAGCGTTAGCCATATGCCCTTCGTATTCCTGAACTCCGCCCTGTTGAAGCAACTCTCGATCCATACGGTCGTAAACTTCAGCCTGGGCTCGAGGGTATATGTCAAACACGGACTTCCCTAGGAGACTTGCAGGTTTAGCACCTAGGAGTTTTTCCAGAGCGGTATTGCATGTGGTGTAACGAAGGTCCTCGTCCTTGGCGAAGATGGGGCTTGGGATTGCGTCAATTATGCCCTGTAGCATGTTGGCGCGTCGTTGAAGTTCTCTCTCAGCCTCGACCCGGCGAGTTTCCTCTTCAAACTGGATCAGATGACTCTCGGCTAAATTGCCGATGAAGTCCGCGAAGGCTTGATTATAGGCCAACATGTCGTCAACCCAGGCCTTCTCACATACGGGAACTCGCGCCAGAGCCTCCAGGTAAGCATTCTCTTCAAAACCATATTTACTAGCCTGCTCGCGAAAGAATTCGATATCAGGGTTCTCGCCAACGTAGAAAAACTGGCCCAGAAATAGGGTGGCGACCTGTTCTCCCCTGACCATCACGGGGATTCCGATGTCCCACAGACCATTTGCGCAGCGGCAGGCATGGCTTTTTCCGGTCAGTTCGATGCCAGCAGAGATTTGAAGGTTGCTTTCCTGACACTTTTTCATCGTCTCAGGGTGAATCCGATGAAATTTGGAGCAAATGTCTTGCCAACCCGTCCCCCCAAGGACAGTGCCATCTTTAGCGTCAACCAGTCCAAAAGGAACTCCTGAGACCTTGTGGTAGGCCTCTGCCATTGCCATGACCTGAGTCATGTCAACAAGTTCCGCAAGTGAGTGATGGGCCATGAAGTAATTTCCTCAAACTTCAGATGATACACAGCGATGCAACACTCCAGCAAGCTGTGAAGAATCGTAAAAATCTAACACTATACAGCTCTATAGCTAGCCTTGCTTGTGATTATTTTTTTTGTTATCCCAAAAGTGATACTCAGTCAAACAAGAAGGTGTCGACCACTTTATAATTTTTCAGGACATCGAGGAGACTACGGAATTCGTGGTCACCGAAGTCTTTCGACTAGACTTCAACACACTGTCGAACTATGAGACGCTAGCGTGTATGTCAAAACTGATCTAAAACTTCGAGAACAATAAAGTCATTCTCCTCGAACTCAAAGAAGGTCAGTTAGCCTTCCTCGAGAATCATCGCCTTTGCGCCGACCGCTAGAATACTATTTTGAACAAATGAGCACCTATTAGACATGGGGAGGGTCGCAAGGCCCTCCTTTTTCTGTTCCTCACTCTACCTACCTGAAAAAGTTCGACAAGCTTCTGCCCCCGGAACTCGAAAATCTGCTCCAGCCTTTTCGCGACGACCAGCTTGTGAACGGCAAGGCCGAGGACGCCGTAGGGCGTGGCATAGTGGACGATATTGGTCATCTCGACGCCCTCGCCTACTTCACGAGAATGATGCTGGTGGTGCCAGAACCGATATGGTCCGAAACGCTGCTCAGTTCGGCGCGGCAACCTGGGTGATCTCCGTCACCCAGGCCATGGGCAATCCGGCAAACGCCTTGATCCGATACTCGATGATGAGGCCGGGGTACATGCACGTCGGCACTTCCGAGCGGATGTCGAAACATAGCCAGTCCGGGGTGATCGCACTCAGGTTTCTCGGATCGCAGAAAAAGGTCCACGCCTCGACAATTGTGATCGGCAGCACCTGGACTTGTTTGATCGGGAGAAATTGCACCGTCACTCCAACTTCCTTCATTCGCTTCTTTCGGCTGGAGTTTGGAATTCCAATTGCAGCTCCTGAAAAAAACACTTATAGATTCCATCCTGTACAGCATGGGCATTATTGCGGTTTTCCCAGAGCAGGAGGCTTCCGATGCCGACCAAAAGTACCACTGCCCCCTCCAACGGTCGACTCTCATCGAACTCCAGCCTTCTCAGTGCTCTCAAGAAATCAAGCGTATTCAACCCAACCAACTGGAGCCTCAGGCTTCGATTTCTGACTGTACCCGCTGTTCTTCTGGGACTCGGTTGTCTAACTCTGGCTTTTATCTTCCAGCGGTATCAGGATATGGTGGTCGTTGAATCCGTTGACAGTCGCCTGTCAGTGTTCCAACACTGGATTCAAGACAAGATCACAAACGAATTCGACGTACTCTTGTCCGAAGTCTCGCCGCTCGCTGCCATGCCGGAAGTGATCGAGAGCATGCGCCAACACGACAGGGACCACCTGGTCCACTACATCCTGCCTTACACCGAACGCCTGCGCGCCACCACTGGGCGTGAATCACTCTATTTCCATTTTCATCTGCCGCCGGCGGTCTCGTTTCTGCGCACCTGGGACGTGGACGCCACCGGATCCGATCTTACGGACATACGGCCCATCGTGGTCAAAGCCAACAAGTACCGATCACCATTTCGGGGCATCGAAGTCGGCCCCGGCGGCGCGGCCATGCGGGCCATCATCCCCTTAAACGATGGGTCAGGCGAGCACATCGGCACAGTAGAAGCGGCCACCTCCCTTGAAAACCTGCTGGAGACCACGGCCCTGCCGCCTTATTTCGGAGCGATGCTTCTGCTCGACAAACGCTTTGAATCCGTGCTCGGCCAAAACCGCATCCGGGGCGTTCACGGCAAATGGATCGTCGGGCGCGGTTTCAGCCTCCCCCAGGAAAACCGTGTCCTTGAAGCACTGGACAATTCAGGAGCACCCGAACGGCTAGGCAACGCTTTTTATCGCTTCCTGCCACTGGAAGACTTCGAAGGCCGCGCCATCGGCGGCATCCTGCTCGCCTACGACTCCATGGCGTTGTTCAAATCAACGGTCAGCGAGTCCCTGGTCTTCGGCCTAATCTTCCTGCTCGGGGCCATGGTGCTGTGGTTTCACATTTATTGGAACGTGGCCCGGGTGAAGTTGTTTCTCACGCATCTTGGGCGCGTTCTCGGCGACACTGTCTCTGGAGACTTTACCGGACGATTAGACACTACGCCGGTCCATTGCCTGGACATCCTACACTGCACCAAGACAGACTGTCCGGTCTATCACGACCCCATGCGTATCTGTTATCTGGAAACAGGGTCCGAGGCTCTTTCGAGTGCCGGCCGCAATACCTGCATCTTTTTAAGCCGCTATAAGCACTGCCGACTCTGTCCGGTCTATGCCCGACGGCGCGGCGATGAACTGGTAGAGATGCGTCACACTGTCAACACCCTCGTGCGTCTCTGGGGCGGGTTCACGGGCCGGGTGAATCAGGTGGTCTCCGGGGTGCTGCAAACTTCGGAAGCCTCGCAAGGCCCGTCGTCACTAGGCCAGGTGAGCGCCTCCCTAGAGTACATGGCAGGCCTGACCGCTTTTAGCCACGACATCCAGGGCGTTTATAACCGATGGGAAGTTTACAATATCTTAGGCGATGCCTGCCAACGCAGCCTGGGACTGGGGCAGTTCGCCATCCTGGAGTTCGCCGCCGACGGGCTTGCGGCCAACGTCGCTGCCAACTGCTTCGCCGCCACCGACGCGCTGTGTTCGGAGATGTTCGCCAGCCCTGAACTGTGCCGGGCCAAGCGCCTGGGCAAACCGGTCTTTTCCGAACCAACCCCGGCTCTATGCCCCTTTTTCCATGTCGATCCAACTACCCATGTCCGATGCTGTCTGCCCATGGTAATGGGCGGGGCTGTGGGCGGCGTAATGACCTTTGTGGTCGAGGCCGCAGCCTTTGCGAGCAAGCGGTTGGCGTTGTCCATCGTGCAGAAATACTTGACTGAATGTGCCCCGGTTCTGACTTCGCTCAATCTGTTGGAAATAACCCGGGAACAATCCTTGCGCGATCCCCTGACCGGCCTGCACAATCGCCGTTTTCTCGACAGCTACATGCACCAGTACGAAGAAATCTCGCGGCGCACGGAAAAACGCGTTGGTTTCCTCATGGTGGATGTGGATTATTTCAAGCAGGTCAATGATAAATACGGACACCTGGCTGGAGACGCGGTCCTTAAGGAACTATCCGGTCTGCTGCGCCAGACGGTGCGGGCCGCCGATCTGGCGGTGCGCTTTGGCGGCGAGGAATTTCTCATTCTACTCCACGAAGTGCGCCCGGATTTCACCTCCGTGGTGGCGGAAAAGATCCGCCAGACCGTCGAAACCCACGCCTTCCCCCTGCCCGATGGCTCGACCATCCACAAAACCGTCAGCGTCGGTTTCGCCGAATACCCGACAGACGCCGCCTCCTTTTACAAGGCCATAAAATTTGCCGACGTGGCCCTGTACAAAGCCAAAGAAAGCGGGCGCAACAAAGTTCTATGCTTTGAACAAAGCATGTGGCGCGACCAGGAATATTAGCTGCAGCCTTTTAAAAACATATTTTCCTTTCGAGGAATTCTCACAAGAATCTCTACAACATCTTCGCCCAGAACAATTGTTGTCGTTGTTTTCAGCCCGTCGAAATCGACCTCATGCCGTCTACCCTTAGTAGTCCGGATAATTGCATGCATATGATCTCCAAAGTCAGAGAGCAAACACCCGTTGATCGCCCCTGATTCGCTGACAAAAGGGCATCTACAAGTCAATAAAAAACTCACAAATAAACTATGGCTTGCACATTTGACACGGCTTATATCCAGCACTTACAGCTTCTTCACGAGACCGAAAGTCTTCTGTGCAGTTTTTGCAGTTATAATGCTTACACTCCGGGGAATGAAACACCCTGCTCTGCGTATTTCCACGAAATGTCGCAGCTTTTGGGCTGACGTTGGTGGGCGCATCCGTCGCCTTTCCTGCTGCCCCATGCCTCCATTCCCAAGGTGGGGTTGGTTTTGGATCAGCCCAGAGTCCGATCTTTGAGACCTGGGCTTGACGTTCGACTTCGGCCCATTGTGAGCAAAAACTCTGTTTACAGTATTGCGGGTAGACCCAGGCAAACCCTGCGCGAAGAATCTCCTCGTTCAGAATCGCGCCACTCGGAAGCTTCACTATACCGACAGTGCGCCCATAACGATCCCTGTCAATCTCCTGGACGTTCACTTCTTGAAGCGCAGCTCTCTCCTTGGTGAAATCTGCTGCCTTAGAGCCAAAGGCTTGGCCCTTCTCGGGTGTATCGATACCGTAGAGGCGCACTTTTACTTGGGATTTCTCCGGAGTCAGGATGGTTATCGTATCTCCATCGGCTACATTGACGACCTTCCCCGTAAACGCCCAGCACCAGCACGGGAAAAACATGAGAACGGCAAGCATGACGAATCGATACATAGAAAGTTATCCGTTTTTTGGCGGTTATGATCTTCACCAACCAGTTAGCAGCACAACAAGTCCATGTCAAAGCTCAGCTTCTGCAGACACACTTACCCTCGCCTTCTGGTTCGCCTTCGAGAACACCCACACCAAATCAAGACTATTCAGGTCAATTTAGTAAGGTTTAAAATCAGTGGCGAGCGAAGTTATTTTCACACGAAGCATTGACATCAATTGATGAACGTTTACACTAACATCTGTCCTTGACTACTTTTGGGACGCACGCCACATGGCGATGGGCGGAGATATTTGACTCGTGCAGCGTTAGCGTCAGACGACCGAGCCGGAGACCCATGAAAGACTTACTCCAAAAATTCTCTCGATGGGAGGGAACCGCCGCCGAGTTGGCCGCACTCCTACTCACCCTCACACCCGAAACGGGCCTGGAAAACGACTCAATTACTGCTAACGAACGACTGGTGAGAAACTATGTCCAACTCGGTATCTTACGGAAGCCTGAACGCCGTGGAAAAGAAGCATACTTTGGTGTGCGCCAAATAATCGAGTACTTGGCCGCCAGAATTCTTCTCAACGATGGCTGGCCTTTAGCTAAAATAGCAGAAATGACGTCCGAAGCAAGCATAGATGAACTTACCGACCTACTACCTCGGCAAAATATAAAGAATAGAGCGCAGAATCTTGTAGAACAATTCAAACAACGATCAGGAATTATAGACAACGATACATGCCGCCACCCTATATCTTATTGCAGGAAGCGGCCAACAGTTATATCGAGCAGCCACAACAACGACCTACCGTCACCGTTACCAAACAAACTAATACACTCTAAACGGAGAGATGTCGTTTGCCTTGAATTAACTTCTTGGTGCCACTTGTACGCCGACATTGAGGGCATCGAAAACATGGAACCAGACACTGCAGAATTACTAGGGAACGCCTTAACTGAACTTCTCAAAATCGAGCACGCGAAGAAAGGGGATCGTTAATGAACACGCCTAATGTTCTATTGACACCGAGACGTCCTGCTCTTGTTGCTGGATTTGACAACACTTTGGATGTCCTTGTCCGCATTCAAGCTCCGAATACGCCCGAAGGAGAAACGAAAGAAAGAACTCGTCTGAACTTAGCTCTGGCCATAGACCGATCTGGCTCTATGGCTGGGCGTCCTTTAGAAGAAGCAAAGCGTTGTGCATCGTTTGTTGTTGACAAGCTAAAAAACACTGATCGCGTCAGTCTTATAGCATACGACAGTTCTATAGAAACCCGTGTGCCGTCGGTCAAAGTCGAAGACAAAGCCATATTCCACAGGGCGATCGAAGGAATTGATGACGGTGGTTGCACAAACCTCCACGGCGGCTGGCTCAAGGGCGCTGAGCAAATATCACCATACATCGATCCATCTACCATTTCGCGCATCATATTGCTTTCAGATGGTCAGGCCAACGAAGGCCTGACAGATGAAGCAGAGATTTTTAAACAATGCAGAGAACTAGCAGATGCCGGAGTCACAACATCGACTTATGGTCTAGGGAGCAACTTCAACGAAACGCTTATGATCGGGATGGCGAAGAATGGCCAAGGAAACTCCTATTACGGCCGGACAGCAGACGACTTAATGGATCCATTCCAAGAAGAACTTTCACTCCTCGAAGCTCTCTTTGCCAAGCAAGTTCGCGCTTCAATTTCGGCTAGCGCTGGAATTTTGTTCGAAATTCTCAACAAGTACTCAACAGATAGACAAGGAAAAATCCAACTGCCAGACTTAGCCTATGAAGGCGAAGCGTGGATGCTTGTTCGGTGCTTTATTCCAAGAACCCAAACAGGTGAAGGCGACGGCACTGACTTGATAGATCTCTTCTCCGTTGAGTTCACTTATCAGGATCTCAATGGCGAATCTTTTAACATTCCTCCGATCAAGTTGGCCTTACCTTCACTCCCTGCGAAAGCTTGGGAATCCGTCACAGAAGACTCTTTGACCGTGCGCCGGGCCAATGAGCTAGAAGCAGCTGATATTCAAGAAAAAGCGCAGCAGGCGGCCAAACGCGGAGACTGGCCAGAAGTCAAAAGACTTCTCAAAAATGCCAAAAACCGCGCCAAGGATGACAAGTGGCTTACAGAAGTATGCATCAACCTTGAAAAATTGGCAGACAGTGAAGACGAAGCGTCCATTGTCAAAGAAACAAGCTACCAAATGAAGTTTATGCGGACGAGACTTGCAAGTCTAGATGAGACCAAAGACAATGGGCTGGAAATTGCCCGGCCAATGTACTTGCGGAAAAAGAGAGAGCAAGGCAAGAAGGCATAAGCAATATTACATACGCCCCGCAAGGACGCGACTTCAAGCGGGGCGTAATCGCCGTTGAGGGGTTGCTTCGCCTCCATTGTCTGAGCTGCCTATGCGGCAGTGAACTCCACCAGCAGCCGTAGCCACTCGGGCGCGTTTTTCTGAGCTGCCTATGCGGCAGTGAACATACTTCGTCGTCCATTTCGGCGTCCCGTCTTTTTCTGAGCTGCCTATGCGGCAGTGAACTCCGACCGCGACCGGCTTGCCGGCGTCGTAAATTTCTGAGCTGCCTATGCGGCAGTGAACCCGAAAACCTGCTGACACTACACGCCGATGGTTTTCTGAGCTGCCTATGCGGCAGTGAACGGCAGGGCCAAGAACCCGGCGCGGGCTGAAGTTTTCTGAGCTGCCTATGCGGCAGTGAACTCCGTAAAGACGGTAGCATCTGGTTTTCAATTTTTCTGAGCTGCCTATGCGGCAGTGAACCTTGATGGCCATCCCCTGGCGGCCTGCATTGTTTTCTGAGCTGCCTATGCGGCAGTGAACATCCGGCTACCCGGCCGGGCAGTCGTCGCACTTTTCTGAGCTGCCTATGCGGCAGTGAACTGCCACGGGGTCCTCCTGGGGTTTTGCTTGATTTTCTGAGCTGCCTATGCGGCAGTGAACTCGAAATGCGGGCAGTCCTGGGCGCTCTCAATTTTCTGAGCTGCCTATGCGGCAGTGAACTTGAGGCGGCGCACCTCGTTGCGGCGCTCGTTTTTCTGAGCTGCCTATGCGGCAGTGAACGTCTTTTTCGGTCTATTCCTTGTGGCACTGGTTTTCTGAGCTGCCTATGCGGCAGTGAACGTAGCAAACCCGGAACTGGTGCTGCCGCCACATTTCTGAGCTGCCTATGCGGCAGTGAACTTCATCCAAAAGCGCGCCGGTCCTCACTTTGTATTTCTGAGCTGCCTATGCGGCAGTGAACTCGTCGATTACGATAAGGTCAAGCGACGGCATTTTCTGAGCTGCCTATGCGGCAGTGAACGCCTCCAGCGCGGCGCGGTAGGTGGTGAGGGTTTTCTGAGCTGCCTATGCGGCAGTGAACAACGCCCTTGAGGAAACCGTGGAACTCATCATTTTCTGAGCTGCCTATGCGGCAGTGAACGCCAAGTTCTTCGACCAGCAGGACGGCGAACATTTCTGAGCTGCCTATGCGGCAGTGAACGGCAAGGCGTTGACCATCGTCAACGTGCAGCATTTCTGAGCTGCCTATGCGGCAGTGAACGCTACCGCCCAGGCCGCCGCAGATGCAGTGTCTTTCTGAGCTGCCTATGCGGCAGTGAACTGGACACAATTTGCTGAAAATACAGCAATCATAACGAGTTTTGGACTATTTAACCCAAATACCTTTTTCCTGGCCGACAAGCAATGGGTTGTAATTAAATAGTTTTTTAAACGAAACAAAAAAAAGGTCAAAACCACGGGATGGAAGCTGTCTGACTCAACCCGTAGGATGAAAATGTTCCCGAGGACGCAACAGACTGAAGCGGACCGTGGCTGACGAACAACTTGAAGTCCTGCCCCGTACTGATGCTTTTGACATTGATGAAAGGCAGTTTTGTCCTTTGCGCAATACTGTTTGGAATTCGCTGTTTGGCTTCATCCTCACCTACCCCATGACGTTTCATCAATCTCCGTTGAAGCCTCTCCGGATTGCTTTTCACCTGTACACGATGGACTATTCGATAGTTTACCTTGCTTGGAGTGCACAAAATGGGGCTTGCCACGGCATAATCATGTAACCGCATCATCCAATTCGTCGCCATAAGCGTCACCAACTCGTGCTTGCTACCATGAACACGAATACTGCGGCCCAAGGTGTATTTTGTCTCGTCTACTTCGGGGAAACTGACTCCAACACCTCCCGAATTCAACGCGGAAAGCTGGAGGTGCAGCTTGGAATATACAGTGTTCAGAATGTGGGTATCCACCAGTTCCGTCATCGATTGAACGCGAATATCAATGTAGCTGTCCATGGCTAGGCATCCTTTTCTCCGAACACACCGCCGCGAATGAGCACAGCCATGACATAATGCTGATCTTCCAGGGTAGGTACTTTGTCCTTTATGACCCACGCGTCAAGCAGGTTGTAGAAGTCCTGTTTCTGCTGGGGTTGCCGGCAGGCTTTCCCCATAGTGGTAACGGAACCGTAAGGCTCCACAGCGATGGGTCCGATTATTTCGGCCTCAGGGTGCCAGTCGTCAATGGTACGAATGGCATTGCCGATCTTCTGAGAATGCATACCGGCAACCGCATTGACGGTATACAAAGTCCGGCTCTTGTCCCCACGCCCACGGTCCAGGATCAATTCCTGAGAGGGAAATACCTCCTGCCCCGCGCCCATGCGGGTGAAGGCCGTCACTTCCAACAACACATGCCCCGTGCCGGAGAGGCCGGACTCTATAACAGCAGCCAAGGTATCCAGCCCGTCGCCTACTGGCGTGTCGGAGGCAAATGAACGAAGTGATAACGCAAGGCTGTCAAAGGTCCAGGTGCTCTGTGTCTCGCCGTTAACCAAGTGGCAGACAACTACTTCAACAGCCTCCGCGCCGATTCGGTTCCGCCACAGAAAACGACCATTAGCCAAGTTACATGCATATCGTCTAGCCAGGATGCCTAAGCCGTTGGATTTCACATATCCGGCCACTGTGCTCTGCAATTTCTGATGGTAATCTGCGTTGTTACATGCAGAAGGCACGCCAACGCCGCCAAGCACGCGGAGAGTGAAGCGGACCATGAGCGTATCAGTGGCTGGGGACAGGGTCGCCACATCCACCGTTTGTAGGTTAGGCTTTTCAATCTGTGCATCCAACTTCGCCGGATCCTGTTCCCCAGCCTTGAGTCGGTTCGATATTGTGCCACGCACGGATTTTTCCCGCACTTCAACAGGCTTCCATCTATTGCACTGTGAGCGATCATTCCAATTTCCGGCAAAAAACAACCCATCCGAAGGGTCCATCTTTCGCTCAAAAGCCAGAACAGACGCGGTTTTCAATGTGGCCATTACTCACACTCCTTTTCTGCGCCTCGCAGATCGCCATATATGTTGTAGCAGCGGTATAAACCTTTTTGATCATCCACGTGGGCAAACCACAACAGTTCTCCCACTTCCTGTAATCGGTGTGGGCCGATCCACTGGCCCATAGAATAAACGCTCTCTACAAAACGAAATGGCGTAGATGCATCACGGGCATTGAGCACCTCGCCAGCCTGATACAGTTCGGAAATAGAAGCATATCCAACCGGAATAGGAACAATCCAGCCTTCGCGCTTCTCCCGCTTCCACTCGACGCGCCCCGCAGCAAGTCCTGTATCTCCTACCACTTCTTCCTGTTTTTCAGCGCGAGAATTCCAGCGGGATAGGTCCAGCCACGCGTCAAGCAGCGACGAATCAGGATCTTGCCCGCGTAGATACAACAAATGCTCGGCGAGTAGGTCGTCGCGGGATACGAGAGCAAATCCCGGAAGGAACCGGCGGCGTTCAACGACGAACTGCGTCCGAAGATTCTCTGCTTCGGCTAGGCCAATGAAACGAGGTTCCTGGCTTTTGTATCTTGGCGGCAGAATGGTCCCCCCAGCCACGCGCATTGCGACTAATGCATCCCGCACAATTCGCAACATCGCATCTCGGTATTTGTTAGGAAAGTCGTGTGCCTCACCTTCGTAGGCCAACAGCAGGGAAATATTTAGGTGTGCACGTCCTTCCTCCACGATGGGTGCTGTCTTACCTTGGTGGTCAAGAGGATTGCGGGTAAGATTAAATGTATGAATAAAATTGTTTTTATGTACTTGAGGGGAAAGATCATGACAAACAACGCCGACCCCTTTAAACAGAACATCCTCAAACATTATCTCCTTATCACGGCAGTTGCGCTGCATGGCCCACATGAAACCCATTAATGCTGTAACGGATGGGAATCCCCAAGTGAAGGATGAAGAAATACAGTTTACGTTTTGTATCATCATTCGGGGCAACACCAGGACGCCATCATACTTCGGCAGCTCAGTCATGACCGTCCTCCCGACTCTTTTTGCGTTCAAAATTCAGCAGCCTGGGAGGATAATTGACGAGCTCTTCGAATTCATCCGACCAGAAAAGGACCTCGGCATCGCCCATGGGCAGTTTTTTACTCAACTGACCGTTAAGCCATTGGCCAAAACACTTAGCGATGTCGTCATGCCAACAAGATTTATCTCTTATTGCGGCAAATTCCGGGTCACTGTCGACCCTGCCCGGATCAATAAGCAGCATCTCAATATAAGGAATTTGACATTCCGGATTTGAGGTCCAGCCGGGTTCGAGCTTGAGCAGCCTGTCCACGTATAAAATGAACTCACCCACAATCCGGTCTATGAGTTCATCCCTCTTATTGCGGGTGTGGACATTGTTTGGCGGAAAGGACTCAAGAAACTCTTTGAGTTTGGCAACAAGGTTTACGCATACCATTTGCTTCCCGAAACGCTCGAAAAGGGAAGCGGTTCCTTTAAGCGGCCTAGTCTCACGTTGGGGCCAATGAGGGGGACGCGAGTCAAGAAGATAGTTTCTGCCACCTCGTTCGGAATTAAGCTGGCTCACGTTTTGGGGTTTTGTTCCGCCTAATTTCTGCACGGCCAAGCCGAAATACTCATGCAAAACTTGATCGGAGTATTGGCCTTTTCGTTTTGCATCGCGAGCCTCTTTGGCCGCATCGCCAAATAAATTTCCCTGCACTATACTGTAGACAGTGTGCGCAAGTGAACTGGCGTATAGCGGAGAAAGAAGATGATATTGACCGTCATCGCAAGGATCATCTCCGACAAGCCAGTAGATTTGTTTTGCCAGTTTGTGAGATGCCATCGGCCCTTTGAGAACACGTATGCCTGCGAAAGCATCAGCCCAGCTTTTTGCAGTATCATCTCCACCCATGACGGCAAGCAGGTCCGTGTCGCCCTCATCAAGCCAGCGAAGTATGGTTTTGCCTTCGAATTCAAGACGGAGAAACGCGTACACATCCAGTGCCGCCGCATTGCCCACAACGTCTAATGGCACGTTGCCGCACGAAAGGACATGGCTACCAACCTCCTGTAATATGGGCAACTTCTCGATTGGACAATAAAAATTTGTTCCTTTGGCATTGGGATTAACTGCTTTGATCGTGTGTGTGACCATGGTCAGTTGCGCAACACGCCGCGCTGCATCCTCTACCCAGTTTCGGAGCTTGAACTTGTCGAGCACCTCTTTTTTTTGAGTAAGGACCTTTTCAATCTTTTCACCCTCAGCCTTGGCTTCCTCCGCTACTAGGGGTTTAAGCTTCGACTCTAAGCGTTCTGCAAGAAAATCCTCTATGAGTTTACAAAATCTTATTTGCCGTGTATCCTGTTCATCCATAGACACCTCCTCAGAATCGCCACCGTTCAATTTCTATCGGTCTGTTTTTCATTATTATTAATAATCACGCTATAAATCCAGCTACTACATTGATCAACAAAAAAGCAATCAGGCTTACTGCATTTTATTTTCTGCAGGCAAAAAATTGAACAAATACCGTTATCCAAGCGGGAACTTAAAATTTGATTTCGCATTAATTTCGCCGAAGCTCCGTACAACTCTCAGTACACACAGCACTATTCACTATAAATAGTGAATCCAAGAAGTGGATGAAACCGCCATCCATTCACACTTTCAGGAAGCGTAACAACGCCGAAACGACGTGCGCAGGATTCCAACTCCATCTCCAAATCTTCAGCCAACTCCCGTAGCGCCTGCATGTAGTCGGTCTCTCCCCACGGACTGATGCGTACGCCGTGACATGAATCGTCTGGCACACGTCGATTTCTTGTCTCGGTGGCAACATCGAGATTTCGGCCATCACTCTGAGGCAATATCCACTGCAAAGTGTAATTATTTGCTTCGTCGTCTGGCTTGAGCCAAACATCAACCTCTTTTCTGGTCGTTCTCCGGAAAGGAAAAGCCCGCTGTAAAATTCCGCTAAGCATGCCCTTCGAGACATCCCAACAGGAATATGCACCAATTGATTTTTCATCTTGTTTGAGCATAAGCCTGCACAGCCTGTAATGCTCTAGGTCCACCAAACTATGGCACTGTGATAATTTTACGCGCATGACAATTCGCGGCTGCGCGTCAATGATTTCGTATTCCTCTCTGACCAGGAGGTCGGCCAAATTGTGACTCTTAAGCTTCATCTCCGGCGTGTCCACCTCGAATCCAGGCCGACAAAATGCAGCTTTCCCCGGCTGCTTCAAGGCCCGCACATTCGTGTGTAACAGGGCGACATTGGGGTGCTCCCAGGGGGTGTCACGGTGACGCCTAATACGACCGGCAAGTTGGATGATGGAACGCATGGAGGAGGGCTCCACAATGGCCCAATCGTAGTCGTGGTCGCGCCCGACCTCGGCGACAGGGGAAGCAAGGACTATGAATAGCTGATCTTGCTCAGGATTTCCGTCGATGCATCGGCGTATATCCGGCTGGTCGAATACTGCCTGGGGATCTTTTCTGTCGAGAATACGATCCAACCGCTGCTCAATTACTGACCTCAGAAGCAAGGGGAATTGTGAATGATAGACGCATAGATGGATACGTACGCCTTCTGGCGCTCCGATGGCGAACAGCTTAAGAGCGACTTCATAGAGAGATTTAATATTAGCCATGCGAACGAGACCAAAACTGATTCGCTTACGACTGTATATATCTGTGTTATTGTTATCGTTGTGGATAAAAATGGCATGCTTTAAAATTGTAACTGTGAATTGCTGGAAAATGTCATGACCATTACACTGTAATTGTACTATGCTTCCATGCCGCAACACAAGAGCCTTTTTAAGTTTTTCCAAGCGTTTTTCCACAAACTTTTCATGACACTCCTGGAATTCTGTATCAACCACACAATCTTTTGCCGAACAATGAAATTCATCAACCCACATACAGCACACTGGGAGATTTCGGCCTGGAGCCGCCCCACGATTTCGTTGGAAAATCAGACGCCCTTGCTTGTATGCAATAAACATTCCCAAAACGAGTGCAGGAGGAAGAGTGGCCGAAGAAATCAGAATACGGCTACCCAACAACCCCGCCCAGTAGACCAAGCGTGTTACGGCGTGCAGATCTTCAATGCCGTAGTCATCCAGTTCATCTAGGACCAAATCGCCGCTAAGCAACCGCAGCATAGGCGCTATTTGATGGCCACCGCGCAGACTTTCCGTAGCAGGAACAAGATGGTCGATAGTACAGACTAGTAGGGGCGCAAGGAGCAGGGCACGGACACGCGAGTCTTCCAATAAGTGGCTCATTCCGCTCAGCGCATCCAGATCACCGCCATATCGTACATAGCTGTTTTCAGGCATGATGGGACTGGAGGATTCGCTCCCATTTATTTCGGCCTCCTGCTGATAGTGGTCGAAAAGCTCCCTACTGGCGGCAGCTCCCACACGAATAGCGACCTCGTCCTCCCCAAGGTCTAATAATTTCCGAAACTCCCGCCCTGTCTGCAACGTCAGGGTGCGCAGCCCGAGGGCAAAAGCACAACGCATTCCTCGGGATTCGTCCGAAATGTTGTGCATGATCCGACCATTTCCAAGTGTTTTTCCGCAACCTGTAGAAGCCATATTAACGATAAAAGCACCTTGCTCCGCACTACGGAGGCGTATGGATGTAGCTATGTCCCCAGCCTTGTCTTGCCATTGATATTTCTGTATGGTTGTTCGTTTGCGAAACAACTTATGCAACGCAAGTCGCGGCAGTTCATCCGCCACACGCGGCAGCATTTTAACCGCCCGATGGCCTAACCGCTCCACACCCAGAAGATGCTCCTCCAGAAGCTGGTCTAACTGGCCTGCTTTAGTGTTAGCATATAGAGAGGATCTAATTTTCTTTTTGACTACGCTATAACGTCGGGAAAATCCATGGTCTGCAAGCATCAAGCACATCCGAGAAAGATGCATTATGTAGGGATCCATAAGGCATGCGTCGAGTTCCCCTTTGGGAAGACTCAAAGCCCTTTCCGCGATGTCTGCGGCGCGCTTACGCCATGACTCCCATTGATGGGGCAACCCTTTAGGAAAAGCCCAATATGGGCCTGTCTTATCAGAACTAGGCAATGGGTCGGGAAGGATCTCATTCCATCCGCAATCTATCCAGTCCGGTATATTGTTAAGTAGACGTTTTCCCACGGCTTTCGTCTTGTCCCCATCCTCTAGTTTGACCGGTAACCGGTGGTGGGAGACAATGAGCCACCCCACAGCCTTGGCGAAGGGCGGTAGATCTTCAAATGGCAAGAACTCGGGACATTTTATGCTTGAATCGAGGGCAGCTCCCAATGGGTCATCCACGCTGGGCAGTGTCGCAAGCCTCTTCAGCCACTGCTCGTCGCTCTCATTACCGACAAATGCGGAAAGAAGACAAAGCGAAACCCACTCATGCCGGAAGAGATTGCGCTCCTTACGAGGAGCGCTAAGACGGTTTTGAAAATCTACATTAGCTTTGCCGAAATCATGAAAAAGGGCGGCAAGACCGACCAATGTATCGACGATCGACAGGCTGTGCCAAGTGTTCTCGTCATCGGTGCGGAGAAGGTCGCGTTCCGTCGTGTTGGTTGGAACAGCACCGACCGGATTGAATCTATCGGGATTGCCAACGATCCACAAAAGTTTTGTACGGCTGTCCTTCTTCAGCCAATGGCAAGCCACTGAGGTGTTCTTTCTGGCGGTCTTACGCAATAGCCTGTAGAGTGTCTCCAGGCCATCCTTGGTTATAGATGTTTGCCAAGTTCCTTCGCCGCGCCTTTCTGCAAATTGATCGATAATTCGCCTAGTTTCAGCAACAGCTCGACCTGAGCACTGGGAAACAAGAAGAATATTCATGTATTTTTTGCGCTTATGCTTCCAGAGATCTTTTTAAGTGAATCAATTATATAGTCAAGTGCTTCAGATTGCATAATATTTTCAATGCACGTTTGGCGAAATTCCTGCTCCGTGTCGCCCTTCATAGACGACAAAAAAGCCTGCGGCAGTATGAGCGCGTCCTTGATCAGGTCCGCAGCGTCGAAAACTAGCCCGCCACGGCGGGTCTTGCCATGAAGAACGGACAAACCGTGAGGAAGCCCGAGAACCCATGTGGCAGTTGCTCCCAGTCCATAGGCTAGATAATTTCCATGGTCGAGGAAACGGTTTGCTGGGTCTATTCCCGCTCCGCGTTTAACGCGACTAAACTCTCCATATCCAGTGGCCAGGGCGGCAAATTTGTAAAGCGCTTTTGTCAGGCGGCCTTCTTCTGTCAGCAGCACGTCCACATCGGGTGCAGCCTGGACGCGCCTTTCGGATTGCTCGGCAGTAGCAAGTAGATCATCGAGTGGAATGTCGAACCCAGTCTTGGCAACGGCACGCCGTGTCCATTCTTTGCAAAGATACTTTAGCCGAAGTACTTGCAGCTTTTGCGCAGCTTGAAGTCGCATATTATCATTAAGCCAGAGCTTGACCCACGACTGTAGGTACTGGGTCGGGCGATACTCACTTTGTGGAGAAAACCAAGCTACTTCGATGTCGAATTCATTGGCGCTGTACAATGGCGTACCGCCAGTTCCGCAAAAACCGACCAAAACTCCAGATTTAGCCAATTCGCGCATAGCGGCTTGCGTTACAGAAGTTCCGCTACCAAGCAGAACAGTGGTTGTATTTGCTATTGGTATGTTCCAGTACATGGAACGTTTTCCCTGTTCTGTTACGTATTCAACTCTTCCGCCGTTGACAAGTACACGGCAGTGCTCAAGATAGTAGATATTTGCCCGTTTGGAATGAAGGATTGTTTTGAGGTCGGAAGAGGAAAATGGTTTTGTGGATTTTGAGGCGCTCATAGGATTTCCGCTCACAGCACACACCAGTTTCTTTTTCATATTGGATTTCAGATTTGGAAAGCAAAAACCTGAAGTAGCAAGGACTCAATCTCGTCCCCGCTAACCCTTTTAGCTAACATATTGATAGATCTTCCGTCTCCGATGGTCCTCGTCACGTGTCTAAGACGAATGGGATATCCAGTGTCACACCAAAAAGAAGGACCAACATCAACCAACCAGACAAACGACAAAATAGTCATTTGAGCTTATTAACAGCACATACTTCTCGACTGATAGGTTCTAGCTGAACGTCTTAAATGCACATCTTTAGCCTGAAAAGATTCACAGCACTCTCTTACAAATTTACAACCTTCCGGAACCCAAGCCAAGCAAAAACGCACGACACAACAGAACCCCCGCGAACATCGCGCACCTTGATTTTGCAAAAAAATTATCACAACCCTCAGTTAATACTCTCCTCTTCAAAATCATGCCCTGACAAGTCACACATCAGGCCCTCCCATCCATAGACCATGCCACTGTCTTTGCACTTCGGACATTGCCAATAGATCACTTTCCCAGTTATCCCCTGCACCTTCTCTTCCGTCATAGTTCTCAAAGGACTTTTGCACGGCTTACGCCCAGGACGTTTTCTACATATCGGCAAAGGGAAATTTTCCATTCCGGCTTCAAATGCAGTCTCATAAGTGATCAGTTCCTTTAGAAACTCGACCTTATTCTTTAACTGGGGGACACCCGGTTCTTCATTTTCATCAAGCCAATGCCGTATATCCACGACTAAATACCCTGACATACTAACTGCTCCACTGTTAGCTAATACTTCTTCGCCCGACCCTGGTACTTTCTTTTACTGTCGTATATCTTATACTCGCCACCATCCCGACTTTCTTTTACGCGTCCCTCATAATGCCCTTTTGAATCATAGAT
The DNA here is from genome assembly GCF_000010665.1 of Solidesulfovibrio magneticus RS-1. Lineage (NCBI taxonomy): Bacteria > Pseudomonadati > Thermodesulfobacteriota > Desulfovibrionia > Desulfovibrionales > Desulfovibrionaceae > Solidesulfovibrio > Solidesulfovibrio magneticus. The sequence goes on from NC_012796.1 coordinate 4,736,076, forward strand.
CTTATCGTCTTTTATGCGTCCCTGGTAGTATCCCTTGCTATCGTAAATCTTGACTGTCTCACCATCTCGACTTTCCTTCAGGCGTCCTTCATACTGACCACGAGAATCATACATCTTCCCGTTATTTACTCGGCCTTGGTATCGGCCTCTCTCATCATAAATCTTGTAGTTATCTTTGTCGCCATTGCCGCGAGCCCATGCTGCTTCACCATACAGGGCACAAAGCAAGACGACAAAAAACACCACAAATTTCATCAACCATTTGATATGCATAGAAATCCTAAAAACTTGCGCCCCCCCCACGTTAAGCACTCATCTCGTCACCTTCTGCACAACAAGCTACAAACATCCCGTGGGGTAAAATGCCAAAAAAAACGACCAAAATGCTGTGCAGGGTGGGAAATCCAAAAATCAAACCCCGGGCTTTTTCGCACCCACCCTCAAAAATCAGGCCTCAAGTGGTAAACAAGCCCTTCTCGCCCTGCCCTATCATCAAGCCCCACTCCTTTTCAGAATGGGGCTCTTCCAACTCAGTTGACCATCCCCAGGATCATCCCGCCGACCCGCTGCAGCCGATAGCCACTCTCTGCCGTCAGCCGAGGATACTGGGCCGCCTTGGTGTAGGCGTTAATCACATGAAACATGGTCTCGCCCTGCTCCTGCGGCCATGCCCATTCAACGGCCTCAACTTCGGGCTTTCCCAATTGAAACTGGCGGTTGAATGACTTCATGGTCGCAATCGGCTCCCGCACTTCCGACTCCAGGGAGAACTGGAGCCTTTGCTTCTCATCCAACAGCTTGGCACCGACATCGCCAATGGCCGTGGGGAACTCATCCAGAATCCGCGTCGAGATGTGGCGATACGAAGCCTCGACCTCTGTCTTCGAAATGAGTCCGTTGGTGCACACCAGCCGCAACAGGAACGCCGAAATGGATAAAGCCGCCAATCCGATCTCGGAATTGCCAATGGAAATCCCGGGCCTTACGCGATCGTTTCCATTAACAGCAAATTCCTGCCCTTGGTCAAGGATGGAGAGCGACATGAACTCGTGATCCAGGTGGCATTGCACCTCAAGCTCCTCACCAAAGCCCATCTCGGCGAGTTTGTGCAAAACCGTCATGTTATCCACAGGGACGTAGCGAGGGGTGAACACGGCCCGGACATCATCGCCGTCGAACCGAAGGTACAGATCCTCATTGCGTTCCCTAGCCAGCCAATGGTTCAGGTTCTGCGCTTGCAAATCGGGTGGGCACTTCTTCAGATATTGCAGCGGCACCCCCAACCGATACGACAACGAGCGCTGGGCCATGTGCCGCAACTCATGCACCTCCGTGCCGATTCGAATCGATTCCAAGTCGTTGAATTCAATATGGCGCACCGGTACAATCTGGTCATGGCAGTTTACGGACATCCGTTCCACCTTCTCCATCACCTTCCCCAGGGTCGTCAGCTTGCCCTTCACGACCGCACCTCCTGGCTGCTCGACGGCACGACACCATGCCCATGAACCTCCACCACCGGCTCGCAGGGGAGCATGGAATTGGCCGCCGACGCTTCGATGTTGAAAATGGCCACGGCCACCGGCATCGAAATGGTCGGGTACAGCGACTCGACTTCCCGGATTACCAGTTCCTTTGTCGAACCGAACGGACTCTTGGCGCTTCGTTCACCGGTCAGCAGCAACAAGCCGACATCGATTTTCCCCAGGTCGTACCCGAGCTGCAGCCGAACGAGCCCTTCAAGGATGTACTCATAGGCGTGGAAGTTGGCCTCGATAGCGATCCGCTGGAGACAGCCCTTGTACTGATATCGGCGGCCTTCGATGATGGGCAGGTTCCCGTTGTCACGCCAGCCGCAATCTTCCAGGCTGCTCTTGAGCCGACGCCCTTTGAACGGTGACTCAGGAAGCCAATCATCGACGTACCCCAGGGTATCTTTAACGATATTGGTCATCCCCTTTTCCTCGATGACCATCTTGGAATCTCTGAAATGGAGCAATTCATAAGACATAGAAACCTCCATCATGGGCTTGGGATCTGTTTTATGGGATCAAGGCCAGCCAGGTCGCCGGTCATCTCATCGATGAAGATGGACCTCTTGGCGGGCTGCCCCAGGTAGTTGTGCGAGTAGGTCACGTAGAGCCGATCCATGGCGCGGGATAAGGCGACGAAGCAGATCCTTCTCTCTTCCTCCAAGTCGCCGCGCTTGGTGGGCATGATGCCTTCGACCAACCCGACCACGAACACCACGGGAAATTCGAGTCCCTTGGCCTTGTGAATGGTCATGAGCTTCACGCCGCTGGGATCACGGCTACAGGTTTCGTCTTCCACCGTAGCCACATAGGTCAGGAACTCACTGATGGACGCGTACCGGGCCGCCGACTGCAGCAGCTGGTTCAGGTTGAGCACGGCCTGATTGTCAGGAGAGGGAATATCCTTGTCAGTGACGAACCGGTCGTAATCCAACCGCTGGCGCAGCTTCGCCAACACCTCGGCCGGCCCCATCTCCCCTTCGTTTTGAATGAATGATTCCATAAGCCGCACGAACTCATGGACATTCCTCCTGATGTAGGGGCTGTCGAAGTCCATGGTGCGAAGGGCTTGATACAGGCTACAGGCAGATTCATTGGCCACCCCAGCCACCTGCTCCAAGAACTTCTTCCCCAGGTATCTGTTGGGAGCGTTGATGATCCGTTGCAAAGCTTCATCTCCGGCCACCGAATCGGGATCTTCAATAAACCGAAGATATTCGAGCAGAATTCTGACCTCACGGCGCTCGTAGAAGCTCATGCCGTTGTCGATGTAGAAGGGAATGCCAGCTCTCACAAAGACATTTTGCAATATCTCCGACTGGAAGTTGGCGCGGTAAAGCACCGCCATATCGCTATACGCCGTCCCATCAGACAGACTCAGGTGCTTGATCTCATTGGCGACCAGGCACGCTTCCTCTTCCTCGTTGAAGGTGTCGATGACAAACAGGTCATGGTTGCCGCCTGGCTTGTGTGCGATAAGCTCCTTGGGGATCTTTCGCTGGTTATGATCGATGAGCTTCTGACACGCGGCCAGGATCGCCGGGGTGGAGCGGTAATTGACGTTGAGCACGATCTCCTGAGCCGAGGGGAATATCTGCTTGAACCGGAGAATGTTCCCGATACTGGCTCCGTTGAACGCGTAGATGCTCTGCCAATCGTCGCCGCAAGCCCAAAACGAGCCTCGGCCGGAATCTTCGATGAGCGCCTGGAGCACGGCCAACTGCGCCGGATTCGTATCCTGGTACTCGTCAACGAGGATGTGGGGGTAGACGTCATGGTATTTTTCAGCGCCGCCCTCATAGGCCAGAAACCGATACGCCTGAAGGAGCAGGTCATCGAAATCGTAGAGATACCGGATGGCCTTTTGCTCCTCATACTCCTTGAACACCATGGCCGTCTTCTGCTTCGACTGGTCTTCACCGTAGAGGTCAATGAACTCTTCAGGGCTGATCAGGTTGCTCTTGGCCAAACTGATATCTTGCAACACCCCGCCAATAGCCAAGTCTTTGACCCCCAGCGAACGCATAATCGTAGCCACCAGGTTCATCTGCTCGGATCCTGAGACGATATTGAAGTATCGGCCTTCGGATTTAAGCAGCCGCAGACAAAACGAATGGATGGTATACAAGTTGACACGGCTGGCTTCACCATGGAGAACCAACTCCAATCGTTCCCGCATCTGCTCGGCAGCCTGACGGGTGTAGGTCAGCCCCAGAATGTTCTCCGGGGCGATCCCATGGTCATTGACAAGCCGGCCAATTCGCTCCGTCATCGTCTTGGTCTTTCCGGAACCAGGGACAGCGACAACCAATGCGATCCCGGTATGAAACTGCGCCGCCTCCAACTGTTTGGCGTTAAGGGACATGATCCCTCCTTGTTCAATTTGCGAACCAATCCCGACAGCACTGCTGATACGAACAGCCCTTGCACTTCCAGGACGTGTCATTGGGGATGAACACCCCTTGCATGATGCCCCGGTAGACGGCCTGAATCTTCTTCATGGCTCGAAGCTCATCTTCTTCAGTTCTGACGGTGTAATACTGCTCGAACTTGGGCTTCTTGGTTTTGACGAGACAATCGAATCGCAGCATGATCTCCCGGTCACCATACCCATTGGCTTTGGCGGCCATGCCGTAGATGGTCAGCTGCAGGCTCTTGTCGATGTCGTCGGAGGAGTAGGAGCGACTGGAGGTCTTGTGATCGACGATGACGATATTGCCGCCGGCATCTTCTTCGACCATGTCCATGACGCCGACGATGGGAATCGGCACTCCTTCGATCTGAAACGAAAAGGCCTTCTCCAAGCCGATGACTTTGAGCCCGGTTTCGGGAAACTGGGTGACATAGGTAGCGAGCAGGGATTTCCCTTCAAGCAGCGTCGAATCGAAATCCTTGCCCTCCTTGAATTGGATCTTGCCGGCCTGCTGCTCAAAGGCTTCCGTGTAGCATTTCTCGAAAGCAGCGGTCACATCCATGACGGAGAGCCTTGTTCCAATAGACCGCTCATGGTGGTAGAGCTCGATGATCTTGTGAATGGTTGTGCCGAATATAAGCGCTTCGGCAATAGCCTCAGGTTCGCGCTTGTCGATCTTGGCGAACTTGAACTGCAAACCGCAGTCGAGGTAGCTGTTGATTGACGATGCTGACAGATGCCCAATTTCAATCGGGTTCTCCATAGGAAATACTCCAGACAGGAACCGCTCAAAGGACGCACCAATCCCTTCAAGCGGTTCCCGCTCACTGAATAATGGACGTTGTGTACGAGGGAGTCGGCTAAGCCGATTGCTGCAACTGGCGGATGAACGCGGCGGCGTCTGAGGGAGTCAGGTAGTCAAGGGCTACGCCAAAGGCTTCGAGCGCCATGCCGTCGAGATCGGCTTCAACGATACCACGGCGTCTGGACAGGCTGGCAATGGCGCGCTTCTGGGCTTCGCTCATGCGAACAGCGGCATGATTCTCAACCTGGCTCCCGTTACCGGAACGAGGCGCGGAACCAACCTGAGGCTTGGCCTTGGCATCTCGTTCGTTGGGTCGCTGGAGAGGAGCCACCGGCTTCGGCTCTTCCTGTGCCGCGATCGGCTGACGATTGGCCGCTTCATGGACATGCCCACGAGATTGCCCGCCTGACGCGTCGGAGACTTCATCACGGGCTTTGCGCTGCGGCGAAGGCTTGCGGCCAACAGCGGGCCGATTTGGGGCAGCGCCAATGGCACCTTCCGTGTCGCCCAGTTCCTCAAGCGCCGTCATGCCGATATTGTTCATGTCACGAAGCACTCGGGCCTTGGCGCGGGTACTGGCCATGCGGATGATGTGAGCGGCGATGGCGCGGTTGGTGTTCGACGGATTGGCATCACCGACGTCAACGAACACCTCACCGGCCCTGGAAACGGCGACAGCCTTGCAAACCGCTTCCATCCCGTTTTCCTTAGTGGGATATTGAACGAGTTCGACTTCCAGTTTGGCGAGCCCACGCTGATGCCCGAGGTCGAGAAGCCCCGAGTACAGGACGAAGTCTTTGCCATGCAGATTGGCAATGAACCGATCATCAAGCTTGGGCTTTCGCTTTTCCAGGACATCGATGGTCTGCATATCCTCAGAGTTGGCTCCCAGCACGGCCAGAATGTGCTTGCACTTGAAGTCGGGATTACCTTTGCTGTTCCTGGTGAAATCGGCACAAGGGCAGAAGACTTCCCCGTTGACATGGACCTTGTAAGCGATCTTGCCTTCTTCACTTTGCACGAAGTAGACGCCGTCACCGACATTGAAAACGGGAAGCTGCTCAGCCTTGACAGCTCTGCGATGGAGTTCAGGATCGGTCATGGGGTTGCTCCTTCTTGTTTTTGGAAGCGACTTTGTCAACGATGACCTTTACAACTTCGACGACAATGGACAGCAGCATCTGCTTGGTATCCTGAATCATACTGTTCCTTTGGCTAGAAGGGGACATCTTCAGGGTTCTGACCATTTTCGAAGCCACGACCATCAGTCTTGATGAACTCGATGTTGTTAGCAATGAGCTTGAACGCTGAACGAGTTTCTCCGGACTTGGATTCCCATTTGTCTTGATCAAGGGTTCCGTGAATGGCTATCTTAGCTCCCTTGTGCAGATAGGCCTGAGCAATCTCGGCCAACTTGTTGAAGCAGGTGACCTTGATCCAAGCCGTTTTCTTCTTGGTCGCTTTGAAAGCGATGTTGAACGAAGCGATAGGCGTCCCTTCCGACGAGTAGCTTGATTCAGGATCTGCTCCAAGGTTGCCTGTCAGAACACAGACATTCATGTTGACCTCCCTTTTTTGGAAAAGTAATATCACAATATTCAATATATATAGTAGTTTACCGAGGCAGCAGTCACAAAATCTTACCCTCTTACGATAAAGTACAATTATTTCAACAGGGTAAGAAAGTAAGAAAGTAATATCCAAAAAACAACAGTTCCAAATTTAGCAGTTTTTTATAAAAAATAGGCCAGATGTAAAAAAACACAAAAATAAAAAAACATATGATATAAAATATTACTTTCTTACTTTTGTGATTTTACTATCTATCAACATGATTTTATTGTACTTTCTGGGTAAGATTTTGGGTAAGATCGGGTAAGAAATTTGGCCAAAATATTACTTTTGCCTGGTTATACAAAAAAATAGGCTACAGCTTCTCCTGATTGTGATCACTGTGAAAAGCTGTAGCCAATAGACTTGGTTCAGGATTCAATGATTTGCTGCATCTGCTTTAGAGAGAATGTGTAGCACTCTGCTGGATTGTCATTAATTTTTACGGAGTACGTCTTCTTTTCATTCTTCTTTGTGATAATCCATCCACGTTCATGCCAGATATTTACAACAGCATGAAACTCGAAGCACTTTTGAATGCATTCTTTTAAAGCTTTTGAGGTAAAGCTTATACTGTCACTCCCCGAATCCCATCTTCCATAGCATTTACTAATGATTTGCTTGTTATTTTTATCAAAAAAATTACTTTTATTTTCAATGGCAAACGAATGAAGATATTTGAACGCTTCTTTGCCAACATCTGATTCTTCAGAGCCATCGACGACAGACGGCCAAAGACTTTCAACTATCTTCCCTGGTTCAAGAAAACTTAACTCTGGCATAGCCTTTTGCATGAGAAAGCCAGCCATAACAATACTGGCAAGGTACTTTGAAATTCGACCAGCAGCATTATTTCGGCCAGCTTTGTTAGACAAGTAATCAGCAAATTGAAAATATCTTTGCCTCCAATCTTCCCAAGCACTCCTTTCTGTGACAAGATATCTTATATATCTATCAGCAGCATGACCATAATTAGCACAAGCAATCCCTTTGAGCTTATCTACGAACTGCCTGTTGTTAGTTCTTCCAAATGGGCTACCCCAGCAACTAACGCAGCGCGCTGCAGCTCCTCCATGACCTTCTGCATACATTGTGATCTTTTGCTCGCCATTGGACATCAATACCGTTTTCCAACTTTTCTTACGCTGAATACCAGTTGGCGCACCTCTACCCTTCCCTTTACCACCAGCTATTTCATAGATGATGCTGCTTATATTTGAACTATCCTGAATTATCCCGTTACCTTTCAGAGCTTGCTTAGTGTCATCTAAGAAAAGCGGGATCGATCTAAAAACACTCGCAGCGGTACCTGACCAAGCTTTCGTATTATTCCAAGTATGAACAACAGAAGCATCATGGTTCTTATCAGGATCTCCCCACGCTGAAGCTGCCAACATCATCGTGATAGACTTACCTGAAGAAGTTTGATGAGCTAGATCATATATGAAGTTATCAGCACCTATGATGTCAAGAATAGGAGGGACAAAACTTCCAAAGATATAACTTACAACCAAAGGATACTCTTCAACAAGACGAACCATATTTATCCACTCAGAGTAACTTCCACTTGCTTTTATACCTTCTACCATCTGAGAAGTTCCATCATGAAGATCCTTGAATCGCAAGTATGATCCCTCCGGAAGTTGCCCAACACATACATTACCAAGAAGAAATACATTAGATCCAGAATCCCAACCGAGGCTAGAAGTGACGCTATACCTTGGAATGACTTTTTCATTGACACTCAAAAAGATGCTTATATACTCGACAAGATAACGCGAAGATAGAGAAGTCACATTAACGCCATACATCGACAATAAAGTTATCTTAGAAGCATTAGCTACGGTTTCTCTTTCAACCTTGATCGACTTCCAAACTCCGCATTCTAAAAATGTCAACTCTATAGCCTGGGTAGAGTTATCGATATCAACATAAACTGCACTTATATAGACAACATTGCGCGAAGCTGAGATCGCAACCTGCTGACGCTGTTTTCCACGTCCAATCAATTCATATCTAACGACTCCATTTAACATACTCAATGAGTACTCATCTGGAATAGCATACTGCCCAAGTTCAGGTCGTTCTATGAGCAGGTCTGCTTCTATAGGATTATGATCGTTGACAACCGTTGGCTTTGAATATGGTTTATAATTATTTCGACATCTTTGTATTTCTGACTGTATCCATTCAAGCTGACCGCTTCCTTTCTCCTTAGCTTTATCTCCAATTTTGAAGTTTAACAAAATATAAGTCACTTCATCGTCATTGAACCCAGCAGAGATAAGCTTCATTATGACTTTCGCAATTATTTCAGACCGGCTACCTAGATCGGCCCCATTGACTATATAGCCATGATACTCTTCGCCTACCATTTGGATAAGCTTATTCAAATATTCGACATTATAACAATCGCCTGGACTAACGTACATCAAATCACTTAAATCATAGTTTGATTTATCCATTAACAACCAATCAGGAGCTTCAGCAACTTCTACGTCATTAATTATCCTATAAATTTCATTCGTCTCTGGATGAATAGAAAAAGGTGCGACGACCTGACCGCCAACACCTCGAACATCGAAAATTGAAACCTTTTTAAACAATGGGTGCTTTACTGGAAAACTATTGACCTCTTTATTTTCAGGATATAAATAATACCGGTGTTCCCCTTTGGCAGTTTTAACAGTAAATGTATCTCTTACTTCAAAATTATTACTAGCAACAAATCTAGAAAACAAAACTTGGTTATCAATATCCAAAACAATGACGCCACTACTAGGACCAGTAACGATACCTGCGTTGCAATTCAAAAAGTCTGTATGATTAAATTGCCTTTTTTCATAAGAATACTTTGCCCATCCGCTTTCTATCGGAACCTTCCCTTTAAGCTGTATAAAATTGAAACGCTGAGCCATTCTTATCAACCATTCGATCCTCTCGGCATTATCTAACGAATAGTTAGACTTCATATCCAAATTTTCGTTATTCATTTCCAGCCTCGCCTATGCTATTGACGTTTTCCAGATAAAACTTGACCGCCGTTCTCACCATGTCAGAAATTGAGACTCCTTTTAATTTGCTCAAAACTCTAATTTTTCTATATGCAGCCTTAGAAAAACAAACTGACGTTCTTACGGGCCATTGAGTCTGTTTCATTTCACAACCTCCAAGAATTTAATTTACATATGTTTGTCCAAATTTAACGACATCATTGACTTAATCGCAAAACTCATAGACGAGATCCATGCCAATTGAATTTAACAACACCCAAAGGATTCATGGATAAAGGGCACTCCAAACAATTGCCAGGAGTGCCCTATACGAAAGCCTACAAACAACAAGTCAGAAGCTATTACTTCAAACTGATCATCCCATTCTCAGCATCAATGGATAACTCTGCTTGAAAATCACCTTTAACATCAAGCGCAGAGGAAAAACTCGCACAAGCTAATTTATGATCGTTTATATCTGAAGCTTCTCCCTTCCGGTACTCCAAAGAGTCATCCAAGACTTTCTTCGGTGGGCATAAACCTTGTTCCTGCCACTGCAGACATCCTCTGACTAACGAAGCTAAAATGCCAGACTTTTCAGACAAGAGCTTTTCTTTTAAATGATTATCACGCTTACGTTCAGAATCACAGGAAGGGTTATCTACAAACTTCACGTTAAGTTTCAGCAACTGAATCCGACTCCAAAGAGCATAGTCTTTAGAATCGGCCTTAGGCTTTTTATTTGTCAAAAGAAACAATTGATGCGTAGGCTTAAACGAGACGAGATCTCCGAACAAATGCCGACCCTTAAGCGTATCATTACCTGTCAGTCTTTTAACAATAGCTGGATTAAGATTTTCAGAATCATCAATTTCACTGGCCCAGGCAATACGACGACCACGTAAATCCATAATATCTGGACTCGGGTCACTGCTATTTCTTGGCTTTTTCAATTTAAGCAACAGATCATGACTAAATGGCTCTGCCAAACTCCCAAGCACTTCAGACAGCACTTCGAAGAGAGTTCCCTTACCATTACGACCTTCACCATAAAAAATAGGCAAAATGTGTTCAGTACACATCCCTGTCAATGAATACCCAAGGAGCCTCAGAACATAATCAACCATTTCTTTATCGTTATCAAACATACTCATAAGAAATTTATTCCAAATCGGAGCCTTACACGAAAGACCTTTCCATTCGACAGGAGCAAATGATTTCAAGTAGTCTTTAGGGTCAGACTTAATTGACTTGCCAGTTTTTAAGTCAATGACTTTGTTTTGACAGCAAAGAACCATAGGTTTATTATCCCATTCGTCTCCTCGGATAGCTAAAGAATTTTCTCCACTTCCAGCTATCGTCAAAATAGATCTCATCCGTTTCATGGTGTTAATGGAGCTAATTCTAAAATCCAATTTTTTCAGATGAGCATCAACTGCCTTGACACCGTGAGAATTTTCAAATGCCATTTCTTTAAAAGCTTTGGCCCTAAAAATACTCTTAATATCTTCATACGCGTCAACAACTTTCGAGACAGCTTCTAAGTAAGAATTTTTAACATCAATCTCCCAGTGCGTATTGTTGTATTTATACCATTTTTTATCTGAGCAATCGTAGCAAAATTTATTTTTATTGGCTTCAACATAAAAACCAGCATCGCCAACTTCATTTTTCTGTAGCAACTTATCAATATCTAAAAAATCAGAACCATTTTTCGTCATTTTTGGATTTTTCTTGTTTGCTTTTACCGAAGAAGCCAAAATAGCCTTATTACTCACGTTATTTTTCTTATCTGTCATAACAGGCTCCAGACTAATTTAAAAATAGCATTGTTTATTTGACAGAAATTACGACGCCAATAAATAATAACGATATTTGCACTTAATTTTCTGATTTTTAACCTCGTGGCCTTAGAAGTAAGTGATTTTTGTACAAGTTTTTCGACGTCTTTTTCAAATATAAATCTACTTCACTTTTTAGACCATTAGACACAAAAGCTGAACAGTGCTCATTTTCTATACGATTCTTTATCCAATCTGACTTAGTCACAAACCATAAAGGATTTGCCGAGCTCAATGATCGATTCATCACTTAAACCTCCATGCTTTTATTTACATATATTTGTCCAAACTCATTGATAGCTAAATCCATTTTGCAAACGCTAGCTTCCAGCCTCGCACGCGCGGTGGACTTCCGTTACAACCGCAATTCGTAACATATTGATTTTTCTAGATGTTACGAAGTTGCGGTGTAACAGACCACGCACAACACATCCCCTGACTCAAGCAGCTACTTCCTCGTACGCAGAAAATTCAGACAAGCCGCAAACAGCACTTGAATACCCATGATAGCCAATGGTATAAAAACTGATGCAGCTGCTACGACTGAAACAGGAAAAGCCCTGGGCGATCCTCAAGGTATCTCGGCGGCAATATGAAATGAAACGCCCTTGGAAACGAGCTGGGCTATCCCGTTCAAGCTTCGAAGAATTGCTGCTGAGTCTGCCCGATGGTTTCGTTGATCACTGTCATCGGGATGCAGATGCGGAGAAACTGGCGAACGCCATTTTCGGCATGGAGACGGAGTAATTGATGGGATGGGTTTATCTCATGGGCGGGATGGTCATCGTCGGCGCTCTGGCCTTGCTCTTCGCGCTCAACGTCAAACGTGGAGAGGGCACGCCTATGCACGGCTTCTTTGACTTCGAACGTTACAAAACGAACGAGCTGACCAAGCGCCAAGCATCGAAGCATCCTGATCATAAACAAGGCAACTGAAAATTTTTCTTTTATTAACTGTTGCCTATTGGACGATTTCTCGATAGATGAGCAGCATTCAATTCACCAAAGAGGATCACATGGAAGAATATCTGCAGAGCGCACTTGAGATCGTAAAGGCCCAAGCCAGCGCCAGGCCCATGACGGAAGACGAGATTATCAGCATGGTTCGTTCCATTGCCAATGGGATCGCTGCCATCAATGCTGGTCAGGAGTCATCCAAAACCGAAGATTCTGCTGCGCCGGCCATGGACCCGAAAAAGGCTATCAAGGAAGCGTCCATTACCTGCCTGGAATGTGGCAAGTCGTTCAAGGTCATCACCAAGAAGCATCTCGCCGTCCATGGATTGACGCCTGAGGAGTATAAGGCGAAGCACGGCTATAAAAAGACCCAGGCTCTCGCCTGCAAGTCCTTGGCCCGTGAGCGCCGCGCCAAGATGAAAGACATGAAGCTTTGGGAACGGAAAGGGAACAAGGCCGAATAGATTTTCGCTCGATGCCGCCCGCCTGATGTGATGCGGCTTCCCCCTCAGCCCCAGCGCGCCTCCCCGTGCTGGGGCTTTTTTCGGATCAACAGACTAGAAGCAAAACCAATCCGGCAGCTCGTCCGCACTGTCATCGGATTCTTCTTCAGGGGAGCAGCTACTTTCCGTAAGATCAGGCAATTTGCCCCCCGGCGTCACGTGCAGGGGAGCTTCACCTTGCTGGGGCAGATCATCTTCAAGCCCAAAGGTAGCAAAGGGAAGCGCATAGCGTTTAAGCATTTCATTGAATTTATTCATTTTTCTTTCTCCTCCAATTTTTATCAAGTTCCAACGTTCCCAACACATTCCCAACAGCAGCAACCAAAATTAACTCATTATTTCAAAGTGTTATGTGCTTTGTTGTGAGCGTTACGACTGTTGGCACCCCCAAAAGCCTTCTTCCGCTTTTGCCATGGCAATGCCCCAAAAACTCTTTCAGATCTGGCATCGGCATCGAATCTTCTAGGCTATGCCCCCTTTTTTGCTCCCAACAGGCCAATCAGTCCCAACATGCAATTAACATCCTGTTTTTAAAACACATTTCAAAGGGGACCTGTTAGAACAGGCTTCCAACAGGTCCCTACAGCCACCGGATTACTCTTGATCGCCCAGGCCCAAGATCGACTCGAACGTTGCCAGAGGCACAACGTACAACCCAACCAAGCTGCCGTTAACCCGGGTATTCACCTGGAGGCCTTTGCTCGATGATTGCTTGAGCCAGCCCCGATCGCTCCAGGTCTTTGTCATCGTCGCGACTTCGCTAACCCCCAGGATGTTGCCCAACGCCTTGCCTGTGAATCCGATATACGGGGCCTTACCCGTCTCCCAGCGGCCAGCCCAACCTTGATGCGGCTCTAAATGTCGTTCGTTGGAGTCCCCCCTGTGCTGTTCCCAGAACTTTGTTGGGTTCGAAACGGCCCATTCCCAGACGGTCTTGAGCGCTTCCTTTGCCCGATCAGCTTGCTGTGCACCTTGATTGACTGCAACGAGCAGCCCTTTCAAAACCTCACGCATCGGCTTCGCGATCTGCAGCTCAGGAATGGCCGCGTGCACGAGTGGGATAACCACCGACAAGAAAGCGATGCTCTTGCTCAACCGCTTCGATGGGCTATTTCCCTCCGTTGTTGTGGTCCAGAATTGGATGCTCTCCCGGTATGCTTCCTTCCACAAGGGCCACTCGTCGCGGTGATCAAGGATGAACTGAACGACCCGTGGACCAGCATGTCCATGATTCTCTGCCACGACCTGCTCCAACTCGTTGACGAGTGCGCTGTTATCCCCGTCACCGAAAGGGGCACCCCATAAGCTCAACGCCCGTGCCGCTACGCCCCCGTGGCTCGAAGCGATATCGGTGATGCTCTGCTCACCGCTGGTAATAAGGATTGTTGAGTAGGTAGGGGACTGCTGGGTTCCCTTGATGGATCCGCGTCCTTTCGCGCGCCCCGCCCCGAAACTGTAAACGAAAGCGGCAACCGTTTCCGGGGAACTCGCCGTTTTCGTATCGTCGAGAATCAGCGGGATGCCGTTCAGCAGACTCGCCCGCCGTTCCATGAAGACTGGTGTAGCGGCCCAATTCAGAATGATGCTGGTGGAACTGCCGTCTATAGGATCACCCCATGCTGCTGCAGCCAAACGTTCCGAGGTGGTTTTGCCCTTGGATGTTTCACCAGCGAGGTCCAGGACGAAATTAGCCGCATCCAGGACCTGGAGGAACGGTGCAGCCAAACTCGCCATCACGACGATGAAGACGGGATCGAACTGGCTGACCTTGTTGACCATGGCCACCCAGTTCTCGAGGTTCCCCTTGCTTACGAGCCCTTCTGCAAATTGGCGGTCACCGTCATCGCGGGCTACAAACGTGACATCAGTGGCACCGACGACGTCATTGGGAACCAGTTGTTTTGCTCCCCATAAAAACGAATCTTGAGCTTGCCAGCCAAGCTGGCCGCTACATGACTGAACTTGGATCGCTTTTAAGTTTGCGACTTCATAGGCGTACAGATAATCTATGACGTCTCGAGCATTGGAGCTTGTAACGAGAAGCCCCTTGTCAGCGAGGCCCAGCAAATCTTTGGAGTCTGCTATGGTTCTTTTCGGTACTTGATGATGCTCCCAACATCCGTCCCGCAACCAAGCGACTTCGACAATTTCGTTCTTGGTCACGATGTCCTTCATCCTTAAACTTACAACAAGCGGCACCGGCATCAGCAAATCGTACTGTTTTTCACGAATCTCGAACACTCCGTCTACACCGAGTGCGTATCTCGGAGGGACGACCGCATCACCCTGAACTGGAGCATCGAGCAGAACATCGAGGACGCGCTTGCTGCATTGTATAGGGACCTCACTTCCGTTGCCATTAGCACCTTTCTTGCTCCCTTTGGGATACCGGGTCAGAACGCCTGCGATGATCGAATCGACTTCTTCCAGGGGAAGAGGCGGCTGGCACTCCGTGATATTCCTCTCATGCACAACTCCACGGATGTCGTCATCCGCATATCCCTTCGCTTGGAGCGAGCAGGCAAAGCAAAACAGCGTGTTGTTACGCGCGCGTTCAGGGATGAAGCCCGGCAGCGTCGTGGTCGGTTCCATCCGCATCAACTTGGCCTGGGCTTTCCCGGTATTATCCACCGGCCGCTCCAGCTGATGGGCTGCGATCAGCGCGTCAAGGTTGGCCTCGTCAGAACGGACGATGGAATTGAGCGCCGCTACCTGATCCGCGAAGACATCCTGATAGTCGGTGGCTGGATCCAGCAACAAGGTATGCCCCTTCTCGCTGGCCTCCCCCTGAAACGGTAACGCGATCAGATTCCCCAACCCTTTATCATCCAGCGTGTCCTGCTTCGGAAAAAAGCAGTCAAATGATTCGCCGCTGTTTTTCCCGCCCAACGCGCCTGACGCCTGGAGGACCCACCCCACCACGACTCGTGCCTTCCAAGCTGGGACCGGTGAGGAAAAGAAAACGTACACATGATACCCGGTTCCCGAGGTGGAGCGAAGGACGTAGGGTGTCAAACCCGCGCCCAACAACTGTCCAGCGTAGCTCATGACATCCTTATATGGGTCGCTGGTCCCCGCGTGGTTGTCGAAATCGGCTGCGATAAACCAGCACCGACTATCCTTAAGAAGCGGGTAGATGCCGATGATGAGGTCGCCCTTAATGTGCTGCTGAACAATTTCGGGCGTATATCCGTGAAACTGCTGCGCTTCACATGTGATGCAAGATTGCCGTTTCCCGCCTATTCTCGGGCAGGCACCTTCCTTGAAAGAGTTCTGGCAATATGGGTACCAAGCAAGCTTGCCATCTGGCTTCTTTTTTGCGCTTTTTTTGGCGATGACATCTTCACGGCCACGAAAGTTGTTATACACAGCTTGATGCAATATAGAGATATCCATAAGTTTGCTCACCTTACATGTCGTTGAAGTCAATTTTGAAGAACGGTATTCGGTTTTATTTGACGGACACATCGTCATGTTTTTTTGCCGACAAGTGCAGAAGAAAAGGCCGCCGATTTACGCAAGCGGCCTTTCCCCCGCTAAGTCCCGTTGGGACTATTCGCCGACAGCGTGTTTTGCGGCCAGCACCTCCCGTATAGCTCCAAGCATGTTTTGGAGCTCTTCGATGCGCTCGTTAATATCGATCTTCTTACGGCGATCATGCTCCACCGAGATGGCGAGCTCAATAATCTGGCGTTCATCTTTCTGGAGCTTGTCCTGCACGTGGTTACGTTCGCAAGTTAATGACGCGACTTCACATGCGTACCGCTCAAGATTTTCCAGCAAGCAGATTGTGTCACAGTCGGAATCAAGAGAGTAGCAACCAATACACTTATACTTGCTTTCTTCAGTATAGGTTTTCATGTTTTCATACCCTTTCTTATATGTTGAGGTTTTCCACACACGGAGTCCAACCTTAGCCGATTGCAGAGGCAAGCGACTCAAGACTTGTTGGCGCGACAATCCCCATATCATCGCTTGCCGATCACCCGGCGCGACAAAAACAGGGGTATGTTCATGCCGAAGGCTTGAGCCACTGCCTGAGGCAGCAACGCAGATACCCGTCCATCCTTAGAATAGAGACAATCTTAATCATCCCTTATTTGATTTTCAAAGATCAGGGCGACGTTGTACTTCGTCGCACGGGAGCTCACCCCAACTTGAGCAATCCAAACCTCCTTAATCCCGGCCTCTCGACCTTCAACCTTACGGAGTCGTTCTAGGCCTCGCTCCGGACACTTGCACTGGATTATGTTTGGTTTTGGACTTATTCCGACCGCCATGACACCTGCTTGCCCAACGAGGATCTTTCTATCTCCCTTTTTTGCCCTACTTGCACGGGAGTATCTTTAATTCTCGACTTATTCCGACTATGGGACGGCAAACAAAAAGTGGAGCTTTAACGGCAACTTGGACATGCAAAGAGACCCCGACCGTCCGAAGGCCAAACGATCAGGGTGACCATACGCATCCTAGATCAGCACCTTGGTATCAGCAGGCGTTGAACCGGCTATGCTATTTTCGATTAATCAGGAGGGACCGACGAGCAGCGGGTGAGAGGCCTACGGGGCGCTCCTATAGGCTCAAGGATCTAGAAAACATGCTCAGGTAGCCGAAGCCCATCGCGGCCCACCATGGCACGAGCGCTTGGCGCGGGGGCTTCGAAGCAAGAATGAGAGCGGAAAAACGGTGCCCGGCGTTATGCTGGAGTTGGATCAAACCACGAGAGCGGGACTCGTAAGAACTTGTGTCCCCTAACCTCGTAAAAACTCCCGTCCCTGGACACCTGAAACAATAATGGTTACGGCTAGCTAGCTCATACAACGCTGCAGCCTCCAGCTATCTGCTAAAATATTTAACACCCTATGCGCTGCTCAATCTATCTCAATAAAATCAGCCTTATACTGTTCGTCAATAGGCGGTTCAAAATCCAAACCTTCTTCTTTGAGGAAATTTCCCGTTCTTTCGAGAAATTCTAGCTCCTCTCTGACAGATGCTATCCCCTTTGCGACCGTATTTTCATCGGCCGAATACACGGTATCTTTCCATTTTTCCGAAATTTGCTTCATCGACAAACCTTCAATCCGATCTTTATAAAAAGCGAATTGCTTGCGTTTATCAACTGGACGGACATCAGGTGGCATTTCCATAAAAACATTTGATTTCCTCTGAACATCCCAGTAGTCAAAGACCTCGTCAATAACACCATCTTTTCTGTTAAGATAACCAGCCAACAACCTTCCAATCTGACTTCTAGTTCCAGCAAGATCTACTTTCAAAAGTATCTCATTAAATCGCCCCCCCTGAACAAAACCTGGAGCCTTTCTCCAATAGCTTCTCTCCGCATTTAAACGCTCAAAGTCTTTGATAAGACTATGAGCAAATTCTGAAACAGATACGTCCACCCCAGCAATTTGAACTTCAGCCAGTTTACGCTCAATTACTCTAACAACATAATCAACCCCGTTGGATATCAATCTCTCTTTTGATTTTTCTCTTCGGATATGTGCCAACCCTATTCGAAATAAGTATTTTTTCTCAACATCTTTTTCAATATCTTGAAAAAAAGGATAGTTCGTGGTCAACAGCTCCATATAGTTTTCAACAATACTCGGCGAGAATAAGTTCATAGCCTTATCGACCCAATCGAGCCATTTCTTAAAAACGACATAATCAGAAAAATCTAAATCAGCAAAATCGTCTGGAAGGGGGACGTGCTTAATAGCGCTTTCTATCTCAGCAACTATTTTATGATAGGCATTGCTAACTCGCAAAAAATCTGCCCACAGTTCATAATATTTCTTAGACTTCTCATCCATACATGCCTCTTTTGGAATTTCTTCGATTTTAAACTTAATCCATAGCTAAGGTTTTAAGCACTCACTTACCGTGATGGGATGTCACAGGATGCCCACATCCCCCAAAGGGCCAACCTTCAACAGGAACTCGGCCGCCCCCTCTCCGTCGACGATGTCGCGGAGCTGCTTGCCCTTGACCCGCGCACCATCAGGAAATACGCTGAGGCATTGGGTGGAGTCCGGGTAGCCGGACGGCTGCGGTTCTTTGAAAACCGGATTAGGAGTTACATCGATGCCAGCACTGTGCAAGCGTCGAGGCAAGGACCGTTGGCGAGCCCAAGTCAGAATGGACGGAAAATCCGTCGCGATCAAGTGGTTCGGCAGCGGAGCGAAGGGCGGCAAGGAGTACAGACAAGCGGTCGCCTGGGAGGAGGAAACCCGAAAGGCGCTGGAGGCGATGCCCGAGCCCGAGATCCCCACGGTGTCTTTGACGATTCGTGATTGGGCAAATGCCTACCTGGATGAGGTGCAGCGCCGCAGGGCAAAATCCACGTACTCGGAGGCCAGAACGGCTTTCAAGTACCTTGGGCGCACCCTTGGGCCGGATTTTGAGATGTCCAGCCTCACTCCGACAGAAGCGCTCAAGCACCTCGACATCCAAAACGACACTCGGTCCGGCAGCGCGGCTAACAAGGATCGGAAGAACCTATCCCGGGGATGGAATTGGGCGAAGAAATTTCTCCCCAATTTCCCCCAGACACCAAATCCCTTCCTCCAGGTCGACCGCTACCCGATCACGCGCAAACCCCGCTATGTCCCGCCTGAAGTTGATTACTGGAAAGTGATGGCGACCCTTGAGGGCCAGGACGAAGTTATGCTGACCGCCTTTTTCCACCTTGGAGCCCGCCGGGGAGAAATCTTCCGGCTCAAGTGGGCTGATGTGGATTTCGGCGGCGAACGCGTCAGACTGGCCACGAGAAAGACCGCTGACGGCAGCTACAAGCACGACTGGATCCCGATGACGCAGGAACTCAAGGCTCGGCTCATGTGGTGGTGGGAAAACCGCCGGCACAAGCAGAGCGAGTACGTCTTCACCGTCACGGGAGATTATCGGTTTGAGAACCAGTGGGAAGGGGAGCCCTTCCGCTACCGCCAGCACTTCATGGATAAGCTGTGTGAACGGGCCGGAGTAAAACCGTTTGGCTTCCATGCCATCCGGCACTTGTCGGCGGTGGTCCTGTACCAAGCTGGCTACCCGGTAGCCATGATCCAGGCCATTCTCCGGCACGACAACGCGACCACCACGGAGAAGTACCTGAAGCGCCTTGGGCTGGACCCCGACAAATTGAAGACGGCTGTGAAGGCTTTCGAGAATCGTGGGCCGGCCAAGGTCATCCCGTTCGAAACCAATAAAAAAGCCCCCGGCAGTATGAGTGCCAGGGGCTAAGAGGAAGGATGCTACCCACCAGGGCTACCCACCCTGAGGGAATGAGGTCCGACTTGACGTAACCTCTTAGAATCGCTTGGCGTCCCCAAGGGGATTTGAACCCCTGTTACCGGCGTGAAAGGCCGATGTCCTGGACCAGGCTAGACGATGGGGACGTTTCTTTTTTCTTGGCTGGGGGACTAGGATTCGAACCTAGGTTGGTGGAGTCAGAGTCCACAGTCCTGCCGCTAGACGATCCCCCAGCAGCCAAGAAGCAGTGTTTTACTCCGGTCCCAGCTCCCCGTCAAGAACTTTTTTCAAACTTTCTCGACGAACCCTAAGCCTTGGCCAGACGACGGGTGCGCTTTTTCAGCTTGTTGATCTGACGGCGCAGAATCTCCTTCTGCTTACGGGTGCCGTCGCCAGAAACCTCGGTGCGAGCCGTACGCAGCGAGCGCATCTTGCTCTTCATCGACAGGATCTTCGTCTTGTACGGAGAAACCTTCGGTCCGTCCTCGCCGCCAATGCCCAGAACTTCCTTGATCTGCACCAGGAGTTCGTCCTTGCCCAGACCAGAAGCGCCGGTCACCTGGGGGATCTGCTTGAGCACCAACTCGCGCAGTTCCTTGGCCGTCATCTTGTCCAGGGGCTTCTTCAGATCAAGCTGCAACCCTTCGCTCATGTTCGCCTCCAAAAAAATGATATCTCGCCTTGTCGGTTCGCCTAGCCCCGCTTCGCGCGGCGCGCCTTGCGTCGCCCGCCCGAACCGGAACCCGGACCGGATTCGAAGTACGCCACATATTTGGCGTAACAGCGTCCGACCGGCGAGTTCGGATCAAGCTTCCCTACAAGCCCGCCCAGCCCTTCGGGCCGTACCTCGGCGGGCGTGGAAAAACGCGGCGGGATCGCCCGCAACGCATCCAAAGGAACCCGGCCTCCTAGCAGATCGAACCGCACCTTGTCAAAGGCTTCGTGGCCCAAAGCCGCATTGACCAGCGATAAAATCTCCGGAGCCGCGAAAACCATCTCCTGCAGCGCCACCGGATCGTCCGCGCCCAGGTACAGATCCCGCCGCTTGTGCCCCAGGGGACGCAGCAATTCCGCCGTCTCCGGCCCCACGATCTCGGCCCAGCGCCGGCAGACCTCAACGAAGTTGCGCTGGGCCGACGCTTCCTGGGCGGCCATGTACCGCTCCACGCTCTCGGACAACCGGCGCAGCATTTCGCCTTCTCCAAAAAGCGCGGGCCGCCAAAAAACGGCCCGCGCCGGAATGGTCGCTAGATCTTAAGCGCCGTGCGCAGATCGGCCGCGGCGTCGGTCACTTCCCAGGTGAACCCGGCCTGCTCACGGCCGAAGTGGCCGTAGCAGGACGTCGGCTTGTAGATGGGCCGCTTGAGGTCCAGGCGCTTGGAGATGTAGTAGGGGCGCAGGTCGAAAACCTCGCGCACGGCCTTGGTCAGGGCCTCGTCCGGGATGTCGCTGGAACCCATGGAAGTCACCAGCACCGACAGCGGCTCGGCCACGCCGATGCAGTAGGCGATCTGGACTTCGCAGCGTTTGCAGGCACCGCTGGCCACCATGTTTTTCGCCACATACCGGGCCATGTACGCGCCCGAGCGGTCCACCTTGGAGGGGTCCTTGCCCGAGAACGCGCCGCCGCCATGGTTGCCCATGCCGCCGTAGGTGTCCTGGATGATCTTGCGCCCGGTCAGGCCGCAGTCGCCCATGGGGCCGCCGATGACGAACCGGCCGGTGGTGTTGATGTAAATTTTGGTGTTCTTGTCCACCAGCGACTCGGGCAGGGTGTGGAAGATGACTTCCTTTTTCACCGCGTCGCACAGGTCGGCGTGGGAGATGTTCTCGGCGTGCTGGCTGGCCACGACCACGTTGTCGATGCGCACGGGCTTGCCGTCGACGTATTCCACGGCCACCTGGGTCTTGCCGTCGGGGCGCAGGAAATCAAGCACCCCGGACTTGCGCACCTCGGTCAACCGGCGCGACAGCTTGTGCGCCCAGTAGATGGGCGCGGGCATCAGCGTCTCGGTCTCGTCGCAGGCAAAGCCGAACATCATGCCCTGGTCGCCCGCGCCCTGGTCCTCGGGCTTGGTGCGCGACACGCCCTGGGCGATGTCCACGGACTGCTTGTCCACCGAGGAGATGACGGCGCAGGTTTCCCAGTCAAAGCCCATGGTGGAGCTGTTGTAGCCGATTTCCTTGACCGTCTCGCGCACGATGGACGGGAAGTCGGCGTAGGCCTTGGTGGTGATTTCGCCGGCGATGAAAGCCAGGCCGGTGGTGACCAGGGTTTCGCAGGCCACGTGGGCGTCGGGATCCTGGGCCAGGATGGCGTCGAGAATGCCATCGGAAATCTGGTCGGCGACCTTGTCCGGATGGCCCTCAGTCACGGATTCCGAGCTGAAAAGATACCGGCCTTTGGCGTTGATCATACGGGATATCCTCCTTGAGCCGGCCGCCTCTGTGCTGGCGACGTCAGCTCCAATGCAATATATCTACGTTGTTGGGAACTGAAATTCGAGTCTCTACCCTTGGAGACGCAAAAAAGCAACCCGAGACGCCATGACGTTAACGCGGCAAATCCGCGGCAAGGCGGTTGTCGATAAGCCGCACGGCGCTAAACCGCACCGCCGTCGCAAAAAGCGCCGGCCGGTCAATGGGTTCCACCATTTCCAGGCTGTCGGGATCGACGCAGGACAGATAGTCGATCTCCCCCAGCGGCACATGGGCCGCATAGTGCGCCCGCACCGCGTCCAGGATGCGGCCGGCCGCCGTCTCGCCGTCCCGGACCATGGCCTCGGCCAGGGCAAGCCCCTGGTTGATGCCCGGGGCTTGCTCCCGCTCCTGCGGCGTCAACCGGACGTTGCGCGACGACAGCGCCAGTCCGTCGGCCTCGCGCACGATGGGGCCGCCCACGATCTCCACGCCAAAACCCAGGTCCGCGTTCATGCGCCGGAGAATGGCGAGCTGCTGCCAGTCCTTTTGCCCAAAGACCGCCACGGTCGGGCGCACCAGCAAAAAGAGCTTGGACACCACCGTGCACACGCCCCGGAAATGGGTCGGCCGCGACGCGCCGCACAGATGCCGGGCCAAGGTCGGCACTTCCACCCAGGTGGCGGCGGCCGGCTCGTACATGGCCTCGGGGCTTGGCGCAAAAAGCACATCCACTCCGGCCGCCTTGGCCAAGGCGGCGTCGCGCTCCAGATCGCGGGGATAGGCGTTGAGATCCTCGCCCGGCCCGAACTGGGTGGGATTGACGAAAACGCTGGCCACCACCGTCTCGGCCCGCCCCCGGGCCAGACGCATGAGGCTTTCGTGGCCGGCGTGCAGATAGCCCATGGTGGGCACGAAGCCGACGCTACGGCCCTGGCGCGTCCACTGCCCGGCAAGTTCCCGCAAGGCCGAAGGTTCCTTGATGATCTCCACGGCAAGCCTCCTTTGACTTCCGCGCGACAACTAATACCGGCCCGGAAAACTGTAAAGCCGGCCATGACAAATGCCCCGGCCCCGGGTATGTTCGGCCCATCCCATCGCCAAGGAGACCCGCATGTTCCAACGCCGCCTGCTCGCCGCCGCCCTCATCGCGGCCACGACCTGCCTTTCGCCCCTGGCCGCCAAGGCCGCCAAACCGGCCCCGGCCGAGGCTACCGAAAATCCCCCCACCCTGTCCGCCGCCGCCCTGCTCCCCGACCCCGTGCTGGTCGGCCCCAACCACAGCGTGGACGACAAGGTGGTCAACGACGGCTACATCAATACCTATATCATCCATACGCCCAAATCCGGCGACCTGCGCGTGGAATCCACGGCCAAGCTCTACGCCACCATCCAGGAACTCAACGCCGCCGCCGCCATGGACCAGGTCAACGCCGGGGCCGAAATCGGCAAATCCGTGGCCAAGTCCGCCGCCGGAGCCGTCACCGGGGCCTTCAACCTCATCGTCCACCCGGCCGACAGCCTGTCCAACGTCGGCAAATCCTTCTCCCGGGCCACCACCAAAAGCGACCGGCCCACCGGCGACGACGGGACCATGGGCGAACTGCTCGGCTACAACCGGGCCAAGCGCGAATACGCCAAGGCCTTTGGCGTCAATCCCTACTCCGACGACCCGGTGCTCCAAAAATCCCTCAAGCGGCTGGCCGGAGCCGGCTTCTTCGGCTCGTTTGCCGCCTCGGCCGCCATCCCCGGCGGCGCGGCGTTCACGTTCATCAACAACGCCAACCTCACCCCCCAAAGCGCCGTGGACGTCTCCATCCCGCCCGAGGATCTCTTTGCCTCCAACCGCGAACGCCTCAAAGCCATGGGCGTTTCCCCGGAACAGGCGGAACTCTTTGTGGAAAACCCCAACTTCGACCCCATCCTGCAGACCCGTTTCGTGCTGGCGCTCGACCGCATGACCAACGTCGCCGGCCGGCCGGCCTTCGTGAAGTTCGCGCTATTCACCAACAACGCCGATCTGGCCTTTTTCCGCACCCGCATGGCCGAACTATACGCCAACCTCAACGCCACCACTGATCCCATTAAAAGCTTCATCACCGCCGGCAAGTTCGTTCTGGCCGAGACCCAAAACGGCGGCATCCTGGCCGCCTTCCCCCTGGACTACCTGGCCTGGACCCCGGGTGTGGCCGATATCGCCGCCATCCTCGGCGACGCCGCCACAGCCAAGGGCGCCAAGATCAAAAAGCTCGTCATCGCCGGCGAAGTCAGCCCCATGGCCGCCAAAGCCCTCAAAAAAGGCGGCTGGACCTTGGTCCAACTCCGCGAAGGCCTGCGCGCTTCGCGGTAAGGGCGAGAGAGAAGAGAAGAAAAGAGGAAGAGTGCCTCCGGCGGCCAAAGGGGCTGAGCCCCTTTGGAAACCCCACCAGGGTCATGGGGGGGCCGAAGCGGCGGGGGTACTATTTGATGCGCGTGGAAAGGGCCGTGACGAAAAATCGTCACGGCCCTTTGCGTGTTGTGTCGTGACCTTAAAACGACGCGGCGGAAGCCGTGGGGATTCAGGTCGTTGACCCGGCCGGTTCGGCAGGCTTGTCACCCAGGCCGGGCAGGCCGGCCACGCCGGGCGCGCCGTATTCCACCGCGTGCAGGCAAAGCCCCTGGGCCGGGGCCGTGCCCGGCGCGCGCCGCCGGTCGCCGGCCGCAAGCAAGGTCGCTACGTCCTCGGCCGTCGCCTTGCCCCGCCCCACGGCCACCAGCGCCCCCATGAGGTTGCGCACCATCTGCTTGAGAAATCCCTCGCCGTGAAACCGCCAGACCGTCTCGTCCGGGCCGGTCCCGGCCAGACGCGACACGTCCCAGACCCGGCGCACCGTGGAATGGACGTCGGTGCCGGCGTTCTGGAAGGCGGCGAAATCGTGCTCCCCGACAAAAAGCCCGGCGCAGGCCTCCATGGCCGCCACGTCGAGGGTCCCGTAGCGTCCCACGTCCCAAACGTAGGGCCGCCGCCAGGGCAGCACATGCCCGGGCCGCGTCCACAACGTATAGCGATATTCCTTGCCCGTGGCGTCAAAGCGGGAATGAAAATCCGGGGCGACCAGCCGCGCCTCGGTCACGGCCACGTCCTTGGGCAGAAGCGCGGTGAGCGCCTTGCCCCAGGGCAGCCCGGCCCGATGCTCGGGCACGTCGGCATGGGCCACCTGGGCCAGGGCGTGGACCCCGGAGTCGGTGCGCCCGGCCCCGTGGACCCGCACAGGCTGGCCGCACAGGGTCGCCAGCGCCTCCTCCAGACAGCCCTGGACCGTGCGTCCCCCGCCGGCCGCCTGGATCTGCCAGCCGGCGAAGTCCGTGCCGTCGTAGGCCAGGGTCAGCCGCAACCGCGCCATGCCTACTCGGCCTGGGGCGGCAGTTGCATGGAGGTGAGCATTTCGGTCAGCCCGGCCGCCTTCTTGGCTTCCATGTTGTTGAGCACGTCGCCGGCCTGACGTCCGCGCATCCCTGCCAGAATTTTGACCGCGATGGCGTTGTCCAGGGTCTCCAGCACCTTGGCCGCCTGCTTGGCGTTCATGTTGGAATAGACGTCGATCAGGTGCTTCAGCTTCTGGTCCTTGATGCCCTTGGCTTCCTCAAGCATGGCCTTGAGGTTCGTTTCCATGTCCTTGAGCTTGGTCATGCGGTTCCCCAACTCCGCTTCCAAGGTCTTGAGCGACTGTTCGCGCTGGTCCAGCTCGTCCTGGCGCTTGAGCAGGGCATTGACGTCGGGCGAGCCGGGCGTGGGGGCCGCCGGCGCGGGGCTGGGCGGCACGGTGGCCGGCGGCAGCGGATTTTGCTGGGCCAGGACCGGGACCGGACCGGCCAGGGGGCCGGGCAAGGGCGCGACAGGCAGGCGCGGAGCCGTGGCCACGGGCGCGGGCGGATCGGGCAGGAGCATGTCCAGGCCCATGAACACGAGGATGCCGAGCTTGATGGCGGCCAGCATCACGAACACGCCGAGCACCTTGGTGGCCCGGGGGGCGATGCGGCCGGCCAGCCGTTCGCAGGCGGTCACAAACCGTTCGCCCATGTCAGTAAACCGGCGGCTGGTAGCGGATGGACGCCATGTCGTCGTTCTCGTTCTGCTCGGCGAGCTTTTCTTGCTGGGCATGGCGTTCCGCCTTATTGGACTTGAGTTTTTCCAAAAGTTTCTTGTCTTTGGAGCGCGTCACCAGGGTACGGCGGCAGCGTTCCCGGACCTCTTCCAGTTCGGCCAGCTTCACCTGCCCGGTCTGGATGTCGGCCACCAGCCGTTTGCGGTAGGCCTGCCAGAGCCACAGCTCCTCGGGCGTCACCACGGCCTTTTGCGACATGGACGCCTCGCGGGCGTTTTTTTCATTGATGATGCGGTCGACTTCCCGCTGCTTGGCCGTGCAGGCGGCGCTGGCCTTGCCAAGCTCCATCTTGGCCCGCTCTTCCAGCTGGCCCCGGATGTCGAGCACACGCTCAAGGTTGAATCGAAAAGGTTTGGCCACATCGCACCTGCCGGGATTTTGTCAGTCTGGCCGCCTACTTTGCAAGACACGGGCCAGTCTTAGAGCAATCCCCCGGCCAGGGCGCACAGTTCCCCGGCCACAATGGCCGCGCCCAAAAAATCGCCGTTGATGCCGCCCTGCTCCCGGGCAAGCGCGGCCAGCCGCCACAGCACCACCCCGCATAGCGCCGCGCCCCAGGCCGCCGCCCAAAGCCCGCCGGCCGCCGCCAGCGCGGCCAGCCCCAAAAGCACCGAAAAGCCCGTAGCCCTGCGCGTCGCCCCGGGCAGGCACAGCGATCCCAGGCCCGGCCGGCCCAGATCCCGGCAACAGCGCATGAGCGCCACGGCCAGCGCTCGCCCGGCCACCGGCGCGGCGGCCAGAAGCCAGACCTTGCCCACGCCCAAAAGCTCGGCCCCCAAAGCCGTCTGGCCGACCAGGGCCACCGCAATGGCCATGCCGCCAAAGGCCCCGATGCGGCTATCTTTCATAATGGCGAAAAACCGCTCGCCCCGGGTGAAGCTGCCCCAGGCGTCGGCCACGTCGGCAAACCCGTCGAGATGCAGACCGCGTGTGAGCGCCAGATTGCCCACGGCGTAGGCAAAGGCCCCGGCCAGGGGATGGCCGCCGAAAAGCCCCAGCGCCAAGGGCACGGCCAAAACCAGCCCCAGCGTCGCGCCGACCAGCGGAAAACATGGCACGCAGGCCGCCATGTCCGGGTCGCGCACCGCCGGCCCCAGCCGGGTCAGAAATCCCAAGGCCGCCAGATAATGCCGCCAAATGCTCACGCGCCGCCCTCCGGCAACCAGAATTCCAGAAAATCGCCCCGCGACAGCCCCAAAGCCGCCGCTGCCGAGCCGTCCCGCACCGCCAGCTCCAGATAGCCCTGGCTGCCGGCCAGAAACCCCACCACGCCCGACGAAAGCTCGCCATAGGTCGCCGCCCGGGCCAGCTCCCGGCCCACGGGCGCGATCAGCCGGGCCTGGCGGAAATTCCCGAAACGCTCCACGTCGCAGCTCGTGACCACATTGCCGAAAACATCGACGGACAACACCCGGGACGAAACCGCCTCGCCCCGCCGCTTGGCCGACAAGCCCGGCAGCGCGACCAGCGCCTCCCAAGACAACTGCGGCCCAAGCTGCTCGATGGCGTCACCGGCCGCCAACCGGGCCGCCAACGGCGCGAACACGTCGCGCCCGTGAAACGTGGCGCTGGCCGGGGCCAGATGCGGCGTGGCGTCATAGGCGCGCACCGCCTCGGCCCGGGCCAAGGCCAAGGTCAAAAGCCCGTTGTCCGGGGCCAGCACGAACCGCCCGTCCAGCTCCGCCGCGATGATCCGCCGGGCCGTGCCCACGCCCGGATCGACCACCGCAGCCACAACCGCCCCCGGCGGCAGCCACGGCAACGTCGCGGCCAGAAAAAACGACGCCTGGGCCACGTCGCCCATGGCCACGCCATGGCTCACGTCAAGCAGCATCGCCCACGGCGCGGCGCAGGCCAGCACCGCCTTCATCTGGCCCACATACGGGTCGGACAACCCGAAATCCGTCAACAACGCAATCAGCGGCGCTCGCTGCATGGCCCGTCTCCTTGGCTGGGGCGCTGCCCATCACCGGGCGCTGCCCGGACCCGCACGGGCGCTGCCCGTGACCCGCTGGAACGCTGTCCCATACCCGGCCAGGGCTTTGCCCTGGACCCACCGGGCTCTGCCCGGACCCGGCAGGGCGCTGCCCTGCACCCGCCGGGGGGCTCAGCCCCCCGGACCCCCGACCTGGGCGGCGGACGGCGGGGATGGTTCGGACCGCGATGGCCCCAAGATTTGGGTCGGGATTCGGGCCGATGCTGCCGCCGCTGGCGCGGCAGGCTCATCGGCCCGAATCCCGACCCCAACCAGCCGGCGACGCCCCAAAGCCGGCGTCGCATGTGTAGAGGAAGAACTTTTGGGAAGCAACGGCGGCGGATTAAAGACTCGCGAGAAACGGGGGCCGGTTTGCTGTCGGGACGCCACTAACGCAACCCAATGTCTTTCCCGGGCGAACCGGGGCGTCGGAATGGGTCGTCGCCGAACTCCCGGCGCAAGCCGGGTGTATCGGCGGCGGCCCATTCCGACGCCCCATGCGGCGCAGCCGCCCAGCGCGCCAGCGCCTCTTTTCCCCGCACGCACCACGCCGCTCGGCCCGTGTGCGACTCCCCCAAGACAGCTAGTGTCCGGGCGCTCATTGCAACCGCGTCTTCAGACTCCGCTCGTGACCCCCTGCCCGCTACATACAGCCAGGGGGCCGGAAATCTTCCGCGCAGCCGCGTCTTCTGCGCCAGCTTGTGGCTCCCCGGCCCGCCACAGACGGCCAGGGGGTCCGGGGGGATTATCCCCCCGGCGGGTCCGGGCAGCGCCCGGCGGGTGCAGGGCGGAGCCCTGCCGGGTCACGGGCAGCACCCGTGCGGGTCCAGGGCAGCGCCCTGGCAGGTGCAGGACAGCGTCCTGCCGGGTCCAGGGCAGCGCCCTGGCGTTATTTATTGTCTATTGCCGGTGCCGCAGCCGGAGCGCACGGACTGACAGTAGGCGACGCAGGCCTTGTCGCCGCGACATTTGGCGACGCAGGACTGGTACTGTTTGGCGCACTGTTCGGGGGTTTCGGGCGCGCTGTTGCCCAGGGAGTTAAGCATTTGCTGGGTGACTTGGATGGTGGGCAGGTTGGGTTGGACGGCGATGCCGTTTTGGACTTGCATGACGGCGCCGCAGGTCAGGTAGCATTGGGGCACGGCGGCATTGCACACGACGCTGGGGTCGTGGTTGGCGCCGTAGGGCATGACGATGGCGGCCAGGGGCATGCCGTCGGGTTTGACGCAGTAGAACTGGCTTTGGGCGTTTGCGGCGGCGGCGACGAGCAGCAGGCCGACGAGGACGGCGGGAGCGAAAAGACGTTTCATGGCGATACCTCCTTGCGGGGACGGTTCTCCGCTATCCGTGGGGTACAACAACTTCTGGCTGTTGTCATGAATTTCGGGTAGGGGAAAACGCGTTGCGGGCGGGGTCGGCGCTCGTTCAAAAATGGGCAAGCCCCGTTGACTTTTGGCGGGCGACCATGCTAGGCCGTCGGGACTTGTGAACTTGTGCACGAGCACCGGCTAAGCGGGCCGCGGGGCGTGTCGCCTGTCGCAAGGCAGGAGCCTTTGAAATGCTTGGCAAGTTGATCAAGGACAAGGCGGTTCGGGAGTCCATCGCCTCGGCATCGGTGGTGGGTCTCAATCTGGTGTCGGCCACCTTTGTGGGGCTGCTCATCGGCTGGTGGCTGGACCGCTGGCTTGGAACCGGCCCTTGGCTTTTATTGACGTTTTTGATTCTGGGCATTGCCGCCGGATTCAAGAACATGGTGCTTGAGGTTCGAAAGATTCAGAAGGCTGACGCCGAGGAACACCAAGAGCATGGGCAAGATGATGCAAAACCTTAGGGATGGGCTGGATCGCTGGTTGTACCGGCGGGGCTACGTGCATCCCGAGGTGCGCGAGTTGGTGCGCAACCAGCTTGTGCTGACGGCGCTTGTCTGCGTCGCCTGTCTGCCTTTTGCCGGTGTTTCGGTGGCGGCTTGGTCGTTTGCGGCCGGCACGGCCATCATCACGGCCAATTTCTGTTCCCTGGCCAAGTTCGGCCAGCGGATCACCGGTTTTGGGAACAAGCGCGAGGCCATAGCGGCGGTGCTGGCCCGGTTTTACTTCCGGCTGGCCCTTACTGGCCTTGTGCTTTTCGGTTTGATCGTCTGGTTTGGGGCTACGCCGTTGCCGCTTCTGGCCGGCATCGCCACGGTGGTGGTCAATTTCATCGT
Source organism: Solidesulfovibrio magneticus RS-1 (assembly GCF_000010665.1). Classification (NCBI taxonomy): domain Bacteria; kingdom Pseudomonadati; phylum Thermodesulfobacteriota; class Desulfovibrionia; order Desulfovibrionales; family Desulfovibrionaceae; genus Solidesulfovibrio; species Solidesulfovibrio magneticus. Next base: position 4,766,723 of record NC_012796.1, read on the forward strand.
CTGGGGCGTCGCGCGCCACGCCGGCTCCAAGACGCACCAAACGCTTACGGGAAAGGAGGCATAGGACATGGCTGGTGGGTTGCCGCATCCGGTTCTGCTCGTCGACGAGGCCGCGAAGAGCGTTGGGCTGTATAAGCTCAACGACGTCTTCCACGCCCAGGTCATCGATTCCAACGTGATTTACGCCTGGTTTGCCATGGTCCTGCTCATCATCCTGGGCACGCTGGCCACACGCAAACTGGCCATGGTTCCCAGCGGACTGCAGAACTTCTTCGAAGTTGTGGTCGGCGGCCTTGAGTCCTTCGTCGTCGAGAACATCGGCGAAAAAGGCCGCAAGGTGTATCCGTTCCTGTGCGCCCTGTTCCTGTTCATCATCACCGGCAACCTCATCGGTCTGGTGCCGGGCCTTGATTCCCCGACCAACAACGTGAACACCAACGCCGCCATGGCCTTGACCGTGTTCGCCTACTACAATTTCTGGGGCATCCGCATGTGGGGCGCCGGCTACATCAAGCACTTCATGGGCCCCTTCTGGTGGCTCGTGCCGCTCATGCTGCCCATCGAAATCATCTCGCACCTGGCCCGGCCGCTTTCGCTCACGCTGCGTCTTTTCGGCAACATCCGCGGCGAGGAAATCGTTCTGGTCCTGCTTTTCGCCCTGGCTCCGGTGGTCGGCACCTTCCCGATGTACTTCCTGTTCTCGCTGGCCGACTGCATCCAGGCCTTCGTGTTCTTCATGCTGGCCATGATCTACCTCAAGGGATCGCTGGACCACGCGCACTAGGATTGGGGGAAATGGTCCTTAGGACCGTAACTTTAAACACCTGTTTTTCAGGAGGATCGACATGCGTAAGGCTTTCATGACCATCTTCGCGACCGCTGCCCTGCTCGCCCTTGCTTCCGTGGCCTTCGCCGCCGACACCGCCGGCGCCATGGGCGCCATCGGCACCATCTCCTGGGCCACCGCCATCGGCATGGGCCTGGCCGCCGCCGGCTGCGGTCTTGGTCAGGGTCTGGGCCTGAAGGCCGCCTGCGAAGGCACCGCTCGCAACCCCGAGGCCGGCGGCAAAATCACCGTCACCCTGATCCTCGGCATGGCCTTCATCGAATCCCTGGCCATTTACGCCCTGGTCGTCTGCCTGATCCTGCTCTTCGCCCACCCCTTCGCGAAGATCATCACCGGCTAATGACTGCATGATCGAAAGGAGGCCGGGAGCCCCGGCCTCCTTTTTTTTTCCCAGCAACCTGCACGCGCAAACGAGTGACGCCTTGAAAAGCGAACACATCCCCAAGGCCACGATCAAACGGCTGGCCATGTACGTGCAAGTGCTCGAGACCCTCAAGCGCGAAGGCTCCCAAGTCGTCTCCTCCGAGCTTCTCGCCCGCACCTGCTCCGTCAATCCGTCCCAGATCCGCAAAGACCTCGCCTACTTCGGCGAATTCGGCGTCCGTGGCGTCGGCTACCACGTCCAGGACCTCATCTATTCCATCAAGCACTCCCTGGGCGTTGATCGCGTTTGGAAGTGCGCCCTGGTCGGCATCGGCAATCTGGGCAAGGCGCTGCTGCGCCATCAGGATTTCAAATTTCGCGGCTTCGACATCGTCGGCGCTTTCGATTGCGACCCCTTCAAGATTGGTGAGGAAATCTCCGGCCTGGAAGTGGTCTGTACCCGCCGTCTCAAGGATGCGGTCAAGGAACTGGGCATCGAGATCGGCCTTATCACCACGCCGGTCAACCGGGCCCAGCGCGCCACGAATTTCCTCATCGAAGCCGGCGTCAAGGGCATCATCAACTACTCCCCGGCCATGCTCACCGTGCCGCCCGACGTGTACGTGGAATACGTCGATTTCTTCCACCATTTCTATTCCGTGGCCTTTTCCATCACTCTCGACCGCCATCAGGACCGCATGGGCGGCGACGAAGACGATTAGCCGCCCCGCTCCCGTGGCCCAGGCGGCTTGCAATTCCCGGCTTCGGCCGGGTTTCTTTTTTGCCCCCGGGTAAAATACAGCCCAATACCATGCAACACCAGCCACCGCACATCCTCGGCAAAGGCGTTTTCAAGGCCGCCTTATCCCTGACGCTGCCCATCGCCATGGGCTATGTGCCTGTCGGCATGGCCTACGGCGTGCTGGCCGGCAAGGCGGGCTTGTCGGCGGTAAACGTCCTGCTCATGTCCGTGCTGGTCTATGCCGGTTCGGCCCAACTCGTGGCCGTGGGGCTTTTTGCGTCGGGTGCGGCCTTGGCCTCCATCGTGGCCACGACCTTTGCCGTCAATTTGCGCCACGTGCTGTTTGCCGCCGCCATGTCGCCCTTGCTTCGCGGCTGGCGCAAGCGGGAGCTGGCCGCCTTTGCCTTTGAACTCACCGACGAGAGCTTTGCCCTCCACGCTGCCCGTTTCGGGCGCGGCGACCGGGACAAGGGACTCACCCTGACCATCAACGTCCTGGCCCAGGCTTCCTGGGTCGGCGGCACGGCCCTTGGCCTGCTTGTCGGCGACGTCATGGGCGATGGCCGGGCCTTTGCCCTGGATTTCGCCTTGCCGGGCATGTTTCTGGCCTTGCTGGCCGGCCAGTTGGCCGGACCATCCCAGGTGGCGGCAGCCGTGGCCGGAGCAGGGTTGTCCCTGGGCGCGGCGGCTCTGGGCATCACCGGCTACGGCGCGTTGGCGGCCGGGCTGGCCGGCGCGGCTTGCGGCTTTGGAGTGGAAAAATGGATGATGCGAAAGCCTGTCTGACCATCGTGGCCATGGCCGGGGTGACCTACCTCACCCGAAGCGCGCCGCTGCTGGCCTTGGCCGGCCGGACGCTCTCGCCCTGGGCCATCCGGCTTCTGGCCCATGTGCCGGCGTCGGTGCTGGCCGCCCTGGTCGCGCCGGCCTTACTGCGCCCGGACGGCCGGTTCGACGTGGGCCTTGGCAACGTCGTCTTGTGGGCAGGGCTGGCCGCGTTTGCCCTGGCTGTGCGCACCCGCGGCTTCTTCGGCCCGGTGGCCCTGGGCATGGGGATCGTGGCGGCCGCGCGCTATTTTCTCGGCTAAAGGCCCACGGGCCAAGTCAGAACTACACCTGATCCATCTGGTCCAAGGGCGTGCCCCGCGGTTTCACCGCCACAAAGGGTGACGCCGATGACGATGCTTTTCAGCTGTTCTCGCCAGCCGTACCGTCCGCGCCAGCGACCGGCGGTTTCCGGCCCGCTCTTCCTGCATCGCGGCCTTGGCTCGCATGTACAAGGCCAAACGCGATTTCGGCTACGCGCTCCCTGATTCATGGCCACTCACCAGACCTGGCCTGGCCACGCTTTCCATTGATGCTGTCTAGGAAACCGTTTCGCGATGGCCGACAAGGCGATAGCGGGTGGACGGGCCTTTGCCTTCCTTGACCACGATGCCCCGGGACACGAGATCCTGGAGATCGTGCTGGGCGGTGCGTTGGGGCACGTCGCTGCCGCCGGCGTCCTGGTAGTCCTTGCGCGAAAAATTCGGCCGATCAAGCAGTTCGCGCAGGGCTTTGCGCTGTCGTTGGGACAAAGGCGCGTCAAGAACGTGGGGTTCCTGGGGCGTTTCGGGCTGGGGCGAAAACGTCCCTTGGGCCGGGAGCTCGCCGGGCATGGCGTCCTCGAAATGGATGTCCTCGGCCAGGATGAGTTCCCGTTCGGCCAGGGCGGCCGCCCGGATGATGCAGTTCTTGAGCTCTCGCACATTGCCCGGCCAGGCATGGTGCAGGAGCTTGTCCAGGGCGCCGCGCGAGAGGGACAGTTCGCCCTTGCCCATGCGTCGGCTGGCCAGCTTGAGGAAATAGCCGGCCAGGACCGGAATGTCGTCCTGCCGGTCGCGCAGTGCCGGCGTGTTCACCGCCAGCACTTGGAGTCTGTAAAAGAGATCTTCCCGGAATTCGCCCGAGGCCACCAGATCCTTGAGATTGACATTGGTGGCGGCGATGACCCGGGCGTCGAAAGCCTGTTCCTCGTCGCTGCCCAGGGGGCTGATGCGCCGCACCGACAAGGCGCGAAGCAGGGCCTGCTGGACGCGCGGCGAGGCATTGCCGATCTCGTCCAAGAGCAAGGTGCCGCCGTCGGCGGCCAGGAAAGCGCCCTTGCGGTCGCTCTTGGCTTCGGAAAAAGCCCCTTTGACGTGCCCGAAAAGGGCGTCCATGAGCAGGTTTTCATCCAGCGCGCCGCAGTTGATGGAGATAAAGGGCATGTCCTTGCGGCGGCTCAGGCGGTGGATGGCCTCGGCGGTCAGCTCCTTGCCGGTGCCGGTTTCGCCGATAATGAGCACGTCGGCATCGGTGGCGGCAATTTTTTGTATGCGGGAGAGCAAGTTATCCATGGCCGGGCTGTGCCCGACCAGATCTTCCAACGCTTCGTCCCGCAAAACCTGGCGCGATGCTGGCGCGATCAGTTGGACGCGTTCCCGATCGCGCACCGAGCGTAACCGCTCATCGCGCACCTTGATTTCCATCTCCTTGGACAGCAAGGCGGCCACCAAGCGGTTGATGGCGCGCTTGAGGGTGGCCGTATCCAGGTCGCTGTCGGGCAGGTCGATCTCATGGAGCCGGCCTTCCAGGCGCATGGACCGGACCTCGTCGGCCAGACGCAGGATGGGCTTGGTGATGACCCGGGCCAGGATGATGATGCCGCCGGCCATGGCCAGGACCGCGCCCAAAGTGGTGACGAAAAGGATGTTGAACTGGCCGAACTCGGCCGCCCGGGGGAGCAGGCTGCGATCAATGTAGACAACGCCGCCCACGATCTCGGCGTCTTCCCCGCCAAGGCCCCGGAAACGCACCGGCGCATAGCCGATGAAGTCGTCGCTGCTGGCGATCTTGGACGGGCCGAAATCGGCTTCGCCGCGTTCCAGGCCGGATTGGCCCTGCTGGATGCCCGTCACCATGCGCCAGAAAGTCTCATGGCGGGGGCCAGGGCGAAACGCGCCGTCATAGCCGGGCTTGCCGTGGTCGCCGGACAACCCGGACTTGGCTGTCTCCACGGAAAGCTCCCGGACCGGATCGTCCAGGGTCTCGGACTGAAACAGGATCCAGCCCCGCTCGTCGCAAAAAAAACTCAGCCGATTCTCGGCTGTGCGGTTAAAACCCGCCAGCGGCGAACGCGGCGAGTTGTACAGCGAGAGAACATTACGCAATTGCCTAACATCTATAGATAAAACAAGAAAACCGGCGACTCGGCCATCCTCTTCGACCACCGGCGAGGTCAGCCGCAGCAAGGCCAGATCTCGCTGGCGGGGTTTACTGCCAAAACCGGTGGGCGGATAATAGACTTCCACCAATTCCGACAAGGACACATGGCCGCGCTTGAGGTCGATGGCCTTGCGCGAGACCACCAGCGGGCTGTTCTTGGCCTGCTGGACCACCTCGGGGGGAACCTCCTCCACCCGCTCCCCGCTTTTAATAAACACGTACTGGTTGTCCGGTCCGTCGCCGACATAAGCGGCCTCGGCATAGAGCTGGCCTCGGGCGGCGGCCGAGGCTTCCATGAAGTGGCGCAGCCGTTCCCGGGTCATGGCACGATAGCTCATGGCCACGATGTCTTCCCGGCAGCCTTCAAGAAGCGTCTCGATTTCGTGGGCCTGGGCCAGGGTCATGGTCAGGGTCGTGCGGCCCAGGGCCATATCGATGTACCGGTTGGAGAAGACGTTGAGCACAAGGCCCGTGGCGGCCAGGACCACGACCACAGGAGGGATGAGGAAGACCAGCAGTTTCTTGCGGATGCTCCAGTCGGACAGGCCTTTGAGATAGGCCTCCGAGGGGCCGGCGCCGCTGGGGCGGCGAAACAGGCTCAGCATGGGACCTCCTGACCAACCGGAGACGTTGCGCGTTTTGCGCGATCAGCATTTTCTTGCGCTATGAATACGCAAAAATAGCGCCGTCTCGTCAAGCGCTTTTTTTCACGAAAAAACTTTATACAAAAATTTCAATTAGATAATCACGCCGGCACACCCCTTGCTTTAAACCAGCGCGAAAACAACGCGGCCAAGGTCGCCCGAAACAGGCAAGGAGGTGTTCCCATGAAGATGCTCGTCGCTCTCGATCAGTCCCCCTACGCAGTGACCGTTCTGGAAAAAGCCATCGCCCTGGCCAAGCTCGAAGGAGCCACGCTGTCCATCATGACCGTGGCCGAAGATTTCATGGACCTCGGCGACTACATCGACGTCAATTCCATTACCGACAAAGTGTTCGCCGCCACCAAGGTCGCTGCCCAGGATTACGGCAAGGTCGCCAAGGCTGCCGGCATCGACGCCGAAGTCATCGTGGAACAGGGCGTCTCGCCGGCCGATCTCATCATCGCTCATGCCAAGAACAAGGGCATCGACATGATCATCATGGGGCATCAGGGGAGAAAAGGCGTGGCGCAGTATCTGATCGGCTCGGTTGCCACCAAGATCGTGCGCCACGCTCCGTGTTCGGTTCTCGTCGTCCGTTAACTTTTTGGAGGGGAAACAGCATGTTCACGAAAGGCAAGGCTTTACTGGCAATGTTCGTCACCGGCCTGCTTCTGGCTCCGACCATGGCCTTTGCCGCCGGCGGCGGCGGCGCGCCCATCGTCATGGTGGCCGACACCCGCAAGCTGACCGGCATCATGGCCTGGTGGGCCAATCTCTATAACGAGTCCCACCTCTACTTCACCATTCTGACCGTCATTCTCATTCCGGTCATCGGCGTGATCTTCGGCGTGTTGGCCGACATCATCATGCACTTCATCGGGATCGACCTGAAGTCCCGCGACCTGGCCGAACACTAAACCGAAACGCCTGACTGACAGAAGGAGAACACCATGGAATGGCTTTATATCCTGATGCCCATCGCGGGCGTGAAAATCTTCTGGCCCGGCCTTATCATCCTCGGCATCGGCGTCGGCGTCATCGGCGGCTTCTTCGGCATGGGCGGCGCCTGGATGGTTACCCCGGGCCTGAACATCCTCGGCTTCCCCATGGCTTTCGCCATCGGCACCGACATTGCCCACATGGCCGGCAAATCGCTCATTTCCACCATGCGCCACGGCAAGTTCGGCAACGTCGACTATAAGCTGGGCCTGATCATGCTGGTCGGAACCGTGGTCGGCTTCGAAGTCGGCGCGCAAATGATCATGTGGCTGGAGCGCATCGGCAAGGTCGACATGGTCGTGCGCTGGATCTACCTCGGCCTGCTGGCCTTCATCACCTGGATGGTCTTCACCGACATCGCCCGCCGCAAGGCCAAGGACCGCGCCGCCATCGCCGCCGGCAAGGAAGTGGACAAGAACGCCACGGGCCTTGAGTGGCACAAGACCCTGCACAAGATCAAGATTCCCCCCATGGTCAACCTGAGCGTGGCCGGCATCTACTGCTCCGCCTGGCTGCCCATCGGCGTCAGCTTCTTCACCGGCTGGCTGGCCGGCATCCTGGGCATCGGCGGCGGACTTATCCGCATGCCCGCCCTGATCTACCTCGTTGGCTGCCCGACCCACGTCGCCGTCGGCACCGACCTCTTCGAAGTCGCCATCTCCGGCCTCTACGGCGCCGCCTCCTACACCTACAAGGGCCGCACCGAACTCGTGGCCGCCATCATCATGCTCATCGGCGCAGCCATGGGCGCCCAGGTCGGCGCGGTGGCCACCAAGTACATCAAGGGCTACGGCATCCGCATCGCCTTCGGCCTGGCCGTCATCGGCTGCGCCATCTCGGTGTTCTTAAAGCTCTTGCCGGTCTACATTCCCTCCATCAACCAGATCTGCGACATCATCGCCACCTACATGATCCTTGGCCTGGTCTCGGCGCTGGCTCTCTACATCACCATCAGGATGGTCCAGGGCGCCAAGAACGAAATCGCCGCGAAGAAGGCCAAGGCCTAGGCCGCGCAACAGCCAAAGGAAAGGAGAACGCCATGCGAAACATGCTCAAGAATATGCTGCTGGCCGCCCTGCCCGTCGTCTTCCTGGCCGGCTGCGTGGATTACGGCAAGGTTGACCAGGGCCGCACCGTGGCCGTGGACAAGGACAAAAAGACCGTCACCTTCATCCGCGACAAGGCCAATGACTGGCAAAAGCCCGACTACACCTATCTGCCGGCCCTGACCTACAGCTTCCCCGTCGACCCGGCGGAAATGGGCGAGACCCCCAAGGCCGGCCTGCGCATGAAGCTGGACGCCGAAAAGGCCCAGGTCGTGCTGTACGATCCCAAGAAGCAGAACTTCGAGACCATTCCCATCCAGATCGTGGACAAGCAGGAAGGCATCGACGGCAAGCACCCGCTGGTGTACGACGCCGCCGCCGACAAGGCCAAGCAGTTCCCGGCCCTGGACAAGGACAAGAAGACCGTGTCCATCTACTCCGGCCGCCAGAAGCTGCTCGTCACCTTCCTCGTGCCCGAACAGTACGAGTCCCTGCCCGCCGCCGCCTGGGATTCCGGCGACGAAGTGCGGGTCTACTACAAGGAAGACGGCAAGGCCCTGCGCCTGATGAACGTCACCAAGACCAACATCTTCAAGAAGTAACGCAGCGTAACCCCACACCCCGCCCAAGCCTCCCCGGCCCGGCCCTCCCTGGGCCGGGGAGGCCCTTCAAAGGAGCCGCCATGTTCTTCCGCAACGACGACGAAAGCCGCGCCCCGGAACTCAACAGCCGCCAGCGCACCGCCGTCATCCTCATGGATGTGGCCGTACTTGCCGAAGTCACCCTTTCCGTTTACCTTGCCTCCAAGCAACCGGACGAATTCACGCCGGTGTTCATGAAGGCGTTTTTCTCCATGCTCCTCCCGACCCTGGCCCTTGGCATCTACGCCATCCGTCGCTACCGCGACCGCCCCGTTCCCGACGCCGGAGTCCAGGCGTGAACGAGCGCGGCCTTGTGCGCCTGCGCGCGGCGCTGGGCTGGCTGGCCGCCGGCCTGTGCCTGTCCGCCGCCGTAGCCCTGGCCGACAGTTTTGTGTCCAGTGTGCGCACCGGCCCGAACACCTTCTCGGTTCCGGCCGGCGGCACGGAAAGCCTTTCCGGGCCGCTGCCCGTGGAAGCCAAGGACGCCCAGGACATGGCCGTTTCTATCGACCGCCCGGGCGTTTCGCTCAACATCACCACCCAGACCCAGGGCTTCTGGATGGGCAACCGCATGTGGCAGGGGACCCTGACCGCCGCCCCGAACGCGGCCCCGGGCATGACCACCGTGGTCCTGCGCGGCCCCGGCGGCGACGCCGCCTCGCCGCCCCAGCCCTTTTTCATCCACCTCTTCGCCGACGAAGCCGCCCTCAAAGCCGCCTCCCAGTCCCACTTCGTGCGCCTTACCGGCCAGTCCCCCATGGCCGTCGCCGGCTACTGCCTGGCCGCTGCCTGTCTGGTCGGCTGCGGCGTCTACCTCGCCTCCCGCCGCCTGGAAGCCATCTGGGCCAGCCAGGGCAAGGCCGTGGTCTACATGACCAAGAAAACGCCTGACGGCCTGCTGATTTCCTTTGCCCTGGGCTCGGAGCAGGGCCTGGCCACCGGCTGCGCCGTGGATGTCCACGACGAGTCGGGCCTGCCCGTGGCCAAGGCTTCGGTGGTGCGCTGCTCCGCTGCCGACGCCGCCGCCCTGGTGGTTGGGCAGGACAAGGTGACCCTGGGCAACATCGTGAGCCTGGCCGCCGCCCCGGCCAAGGCCGCCGACGCCCCCCACGCCTAAGACCCGCGTAAAAAAAGGGACCGCAGCCGAAACCACGATCCCTGACGACGCTTTTCCCGCCCGTTTCCGGGCCCTTGCCGGCTAGCCCAGGTTCTGCGCAGCGAACTCCCAATTGACGAGCTTTTCCAGCACGCCCTTGACGTATTCCGCCCGGCGGTTCTGGTAATCCAGATAGTAGGCGTGCTCCCAGACATCGATGACCCACAGGGGCTTCAAGCCTTCCTGCAGGGGGTTGTCGGCGTTGCCGGTCTTGACCACGGAAAGTTTGCCGGCGGGATCGGCCACAAGCCAGGCCCAGCCGCTGCCGAACTGGGCCACGGCCGCCTCGGCCAGGGCCTTGTTCAGGGCCTCCTGGCCGCCAAAGGAGGTGTCAATGGCCTTTTGCAGCTTGGCCGAAGGCTTGCCGCCGGCGGCCGACAGCCCGTTCCAGTAGAACACGTGGTTCCAGGCCTGGGCCGCATTGCGGAATAGGCCCACCAGCTTCTGGTCCTTGGCTGCTTCCAAAAAGACCTTTTCCAGGGGTTGGCCGGCAAGGGGCGTGTCGGCCACCAGTTTGTTGGCGTTGTCGAAATAGCCCAGGGTGTGCTTGCCGTAATGAAAGCTCACGGTCCTGGCCGAAATGACCGGCTCCAGGGCGTTTTCGGCATAAGGCAGTTTGGGAGCCTCGAAGGCGGCGGCTGCGGCCGATGACGGACGCAGCATCCCTCCGGCCATAAAAAAAAGTCCCGTGCCGGCCACCAGACGCAGGGCCTGGCGGCGGGAAACGGTCAACGGACTCGGCATGGCGCATCCTCCTTGCGCGGGGCGACTGACGGACACCCGGCGCGTTGGCGGTTGGGCGGGCCGGCGCGAGCCGGCCCGCCTGGGGATTGCGCCCCTTATGCCACAAAATACGGAAGAGGGGAACGGGGAAAGGCTACTTGGCCGGCGCGTCGCCGTTTGGGGGCAGCGTCCGGCCCTGGGGATCGGCCGGAGGCGGACCATCGGCCGCCGAAGGCGGATTGCCGGGGGCGGCCTTACCGGTCGAATCGGCGGCCGGGTCGGTCTCGGCCTTGTCAGCCGGCCTGGTTGCGCCATCCGGGCGAGGCGTCTTCTCCGGCCAGGCGTCCCGGCGAGGCGGCGGGCCGAAGCCCGGCCCAGGGCCGCCCGGTCGCGGCGGGCCGAAGCCGTCTGGGGGGGGGCCGAAACCATCAGGCGGCGGACCAAAGCCGTCTGGCGGGGGCGGCGGCGGCAGATCCCACTCCGGATCGAACAGGTCCGGCGGCGGTGGCGGGCCATGGCGAGGACCGAAGCCGTCAGGCGGCGAGCCGAAGCCGTCGGGAGGCGGAGGCGGCGGGCCGAGACGGTCCATGACCTTGCGCCGGGCCTCCAGCCGGGCCATGACGTCGGCGAATTTTTCCCGCTGTTCCGGCGTCAAAAGCGCCTTGGTCAATTGAATGCTCGTGTCGATGAGCTCCTGCATGCGCGGTTCCTGCTCGCGGCGCAGAGCAATGATCTGCCGGGTCGTGTCCATGATGATGGGCCGCAGCTTGTCCTGCTGCTCCTGGCTGAGATCGAGATCGCTGGTGATGCGCCGCAAGGCCATGGCGGCGAAATGGCGTGGATCGCCGTGCATGAGGGCCAAGGGGCCGCGTTCTCCAAGCAGCCGGGAGCCGACGACGCCTACCACCGCGCCCGAGGCAAAAAGCACGACGCCGGCAATGATCTTTACGAATTTCGGATGCATGACCAACCTTACACGCCCAACAGCGACACGACGACCTGGCCGCTGGGATCATAAAAGAGCAGCCGTCCCAGCTCGTCTTCCAGACCGGAACCAAAGGCCAGGGCGAAAAGCACCGTGGCCGCGGCCAGAAAACCCGCGCCGGCGGCCATGCGCCACAGCACCCGGGCCTCCTCGGCCTCGGGAGCGGTGTCCTCGGCCTGGATGGCGGCCACCACCGAACCGGCCAAGCCGGCGTCGAGGGGCGGCGTCCGCCGGCCGGCATGAGCCGCGCGCAAAACGCTTTCCAATCGGTCGATGCGCTCCTGGCGCGACGGCGGGACGTCCAAGACGCCGGTCTCGCCGGCCTTGATGGAAGCCAGGACGGCGTCGGCCAGGCCGGGGTCGGCGGCAGGCGTCGGGCGGCCGGCATGGGCCGCGCGCAAAACGTCCTCCAACCGGCCAAGGCGCTTACCGGCCTCGGCGGCCAAGGGAGCGGAGGGGGACGGCGCGGCCTTGATGGCGGCCAACACCGAGGCGGCCATATCCGGGACCTCGGCCGGGGCTGGGGCCTCGCGACGGGCATGGGCCGCCCGAAGCGCCGCCTCCAGGCGGTCGATACGCCGGGAATTGTTTCCGTCCATGGATACCTCCTTACGCGCCAAGCACGTCGCCGAGCAGTTCGCGAAGCTTTTTGCGTGCCCGAAAGGCCCGCACCTTCACGTTGGGGACGCTTAAGCCCAACATCTCGGCCGCCTCGGCCACCGGCCGCTCTTCCAGGTGGGTCAGCGTCACCACCATGCGGTCCGTGGCCGACAACTTGTCCAGGGCCCAGCGCAGCAGTTCCTCGGCCTCGCGCCGGGATGCCGTGTCCTCGGCCGCCTCGCCCGTGGCCAGGGCCGCGACCTCTTCGGCATAGGCCCGGCACTCGTCGGACAGGTCGGACTCCGGCCGTTCCTTGATCCGGTACTGGGCCCGCCAGAAGTCGTGGCAGGCGCGCACCGCCACCTTGGCCAGCCAGTGGCCAAGGGGACTCTCGCCCCGGTAGCCGCCCAGGGACCGGTAGGCCCGCACGAACACCTCATGGGTCAGCTCGCCCACCCGGTCCCGGGGCGCGTGGCCGGAAACGATCCCGGCCACGCGCCCCTGGTACTTGGTCACGATGGCGGCATAGGCGTCCACCTCGCCGGCCCGGATCGCCTTCAGCGTCCGGGCATCCTCGATGTCCAACACCGCCTCGCCCATAACGCCCCGAGGTTTAGCTGTTCCTGCCGGCGTGGGAATCAATCCACTCATTGACCAGCTCATGGCCGGCATGAAAGCGCTCCTTGGCGTCGCGCGGGGGCCGCGGCGGCAGGGTTTCTTCCCACAGCTTGCGCTGCTCCGGGGTCAAAAGGGCCAACACCGAGGCTTCGACCTTGCCCCGCATCACGGCCATGTCCTCGCCGGCCGCAGCCACGGCCCGGCTGGCCTGGCGCACCCGCTCCTCGTTGCCGGGTTCGGTGCGCATGACCAGCCCCATGGCGTCGAAGGCCTCGCGCATGGCGGCCATGCCGGCATCGAAGGCCTGGCGGTTGTTTTTGAGGACCACGGCCACGTCATGTTTCTGGGCGTCGGTCAGCTTAAGCGACAGCAGCCGGTCAAGCAATCCTTCGGGTCCGGGGCCGCCGGGACCGCCCGGTCCGGGGCCGGCGGCCACGGCAAAGGCCGAGCCGACCAGGATGGCCAGGGTGAGCAGTCCGTAACAAAGCTTCTTCATGGGATGACCTCCCGCGTGGGATGGGACGGCGGGGCCGTCCGTTTGCGCGATTGGTCGGGAGGAGCGCCCGGCTGGTTACAGATTCGGGACGGCCCTGGCGACCCGCCCCGAACGCGGTAAGCATTTCCGGCTCATGCCGCGTCCTCCAGAAACGTCCACGCTTTTGGCCGGCAACGGGCCGGGCGCGGTTTTCCAACAAACCCCCGCCCGGCCCGCGAAACAGACGCGGCCCTTAGGCGATGGTGACCTCGGGGCACAGATAGACGTCCTGGATGGCGTTTAACAGTTTGACGCCCTCGGCCATGGGCCGCTGGAAGGCCTTGCGGCCGGAAATGAGTCCCATGCCGCCGGCCCGCTTGTTGATGACGGCCGTGGACACGGCTTCGGCGAAATCAGCCGCGCCCGACGCGCCGCCGGAATTGATCAGCCCGATGCGGCCCATGAAGCAGTTGGCCACCTGATAGCGGGTGAGGTCGATGGGATGGTCGGTAGTCAGCTCGCTGTAGACGCGCTTGTCGGTCTTGCCGAAGCCCACGGCGGTGTAGCCGCCGTTATTCGTTGGTTGCTTCTGCTTGACGATGTCCGCGCCGATGGTAGCGGCCAGGTGGTTGGCCTGGCCGGTGAGATCGGCCGAGGTGTGGTAGTCCACGCCGTTTTTGACAAACGCGGGATTGCGCAGATAGGCCCAGAGGATGGCGGCCATGCCCAGTTCGTGGGCCCGGGCAAAGGCTTCGGAGATCTCCTGGATCTGGCGGCGGCATTCGGGCGAGCCGAAATAGACCGTTGCCCCCACGGCCGCCGCGCCCATGTCGTAGGCCTGCTCCACCGAGGCGAACAAGGTCTGGTCGTGGATGGCCGGCAGGGACAGCAGCTCGTTGTGGTTGATCTTGAGAATAAAGGGAATCTTGTGGGCGTATTTGCGGGCCACCGACCCCAACACGCCCAGGGTCGAGGCCACGGCGTTGCAGCCGGCCTCGATGGCCAGTTTGACGATGTTTTCCGGGTCGAAATAGATCGGGTTGGGGGCGAACGAGGCCGCGGCCGAATGTTCAATGCCCTGGTCCACGGGCAGGATGGACAGGTAGCCGGTCCCGGCCAGGCGGCCGTGGCCGTACATGGCGGCCATGGACCGGATGACCGGCACGGGCCGGTCGGTGGCCGTGAAAATCGTATCGAGGTAGTCCGGACCGGGCAGGTGCAGGGACTCCTTGGGGATGGTCCGGCAAACGTGGGCAAGCAGGCTCTCGGCCGAGTCGCCGAGGTATCCGGTGATGGCTTGGATCATACGGGCCGCCTCCTTTGGCAGGTTACGGGCAACACTAGGGCAAACGCCGCCTTGTTCACAACCCCAAAACGCCTTTTTTCCCTGCCCGGGCCGGGCGTCGGCGGCGGGGCGGCCCGGCGACGAACCGGCGGCGGCCGATGGCGGCGGCTTGCCCCCGCCCCCCGGCCCGATCTATAGCCAAGTATCCAAGGAGGTCCGCCATGCTGCTCGAAACCGTCCTGACCCTGGCCCTGGTTCTCACGCTTAGCGCTCCGGCCGTGGCCGCAGCCCCAGCCGACGCCCCGGGGACCGCCCCCAAGGCCACGCCCATACCCACGCAAGACACCATCGAGACCAGCGCCGGTCCCCTCACCCTGCGCTTTATCGGCCACGGCTCCCTGGCCTTTGCCTTCGCCGGCAAGACCATCTACGTCGATCCCTACGGCAAGGTCGGCGACTACGCGGCCATGCCCAAGGCCGATCTGGTCCTTATCACCCACGAGCACGGCGACCACCTGGACCCGGCGGCGCTGGCCGCCGTGGCCGGGCCGGACACGCCCCTGGTGGTCAGCGAAGTCGTGCGGGAAAAGCTCGGCCGGGGCACGGCGCTCAAAAACGGCGAAACAACCGAGGTCCTGGGCATCCCCATCGCCGCCGTGCCGGCCTACAACATCAAACACAAGCGCGACACCGGCGAGCACTTCCACCCCAAGGGCCGGGGCAACGGCTATGTCCTGACCTTTGGCGACGTACGGGTCTACGTGGCCGGCGACACCGAGGACATCCCGGAAATGGCCGCCCTGGCCGGGGTGGACGTCGCCTTTGTCCCCATGAACCTGCCCTATACGATGACGCCGGAAATGGCCGCCGCCGCCGGACTGACCTTGCAGCCGAAAAAGGCGCTCTACCCGTACCACTACGGCGAGACCGACCCGGCCCGGCTGGTGGAGCTGCTGGCCGGCTCGGGCATCGAGGTGCGGGTGCGCGATCTGCGCTGAGGCGGCTGCCAAGTACGCGGCAGGGCAGGCTCCTGGCCGAACCGGCGCGACGTCGGGAGCTGGCCCGACCGGCCGGGGCAGCCCCCCCGGGCAAGAGCCGGGCGCAACGCCGGGAACCACGGCCGGGGCGTAGCCTGAGCCTGCGGCGGCACGGGATTTGCTGATTCCCGGGACGGAGGTCCGGGACCATGTTCGTTGTTTGTCGTCTCGCCCTGCTGGCCTGCTTCGCCCTCTTCCTTGGCGGCTGCGCCTTTTCCGTGGCCGACCGGGCTCCCTTCGCGCCGCCGCCGGCAACGGGCACGGTGCTGGAGACTGCCCGGGAACTCATTGGCGTACCCTACCGCCCGGCCGGGGAAACCCCCGGCGAAGGCTTTGATTGTTCAGGTTTCGTCAAATGGGTCTACGCCCGCCACGGCATCCGCCTGCCCCGGCGCACCCAGGACCAGCTCATGGCCGGCCGCCCGGTGCGCAAAGAGGAGCTTCGGGCCGGGGATCTGGTCTTTTTCGCCCCTTCCGGGGCACTTTCGAGCCTGCATGTTGGCATTTTCGACGGCCACGGCGGCTTCATCCACAGCCCCTCCCGGGGTGGCCGGGTGCGCCAGGAGACGATCTGGGCGCCATACTGGAAATCCAGTTATTACGCGGCGAACAGGGTAACACAGTAACGATCAGGACAACCGGGAAAGCCTTTGACAGCTTTTCCGGTTTGTCTTTAAGAAAGCTAGAAATTCATACTGTAGGCCGCCACGGCGCGCCCGGTCCGCCGCCAGGCTCCCGGGTTCCGGGCCAGCGGCGGGACACCCATGCGCCGCGCATCCTTGCGACTCAAACTCAATGCAGCCATCCTGCTCGCTTTCTTGGCCGCCGCCGCCGCTTTTGGCGGCGTGCTGCACCTGTCCATCCAGGATCGCCTGGAGGCCGCCCGCACCCGCACCCGCACCCTGCTCGGGGTGCTGGCCGCCCACCGCCTGGAAGCCCTGGCCCCGCTGCTCCAGACCGCCCAAGCCATAAGCGCCGCCCAGGTCATACTGGACCGCATGGTCCAGGTGGACGGCGTCATCGAAGCCAGCCTGTTTTCCGCGGCCGGAATCCTTCTGGCCGACGCCGGCACGGGCGCGCCCGCGCCCCTGGCCAGCCAAACCGACGGCGCCCTGCCCGAGACCCGGATTTTCAGCGTCACCGCCGAAAACGACCACCTGCTCGCCACCCTCATCGAACCGATCCACGGCGAAGGCGAGATCGCCGGTTTCCTGCGCCTGCGCTACGCCCTCAAGGACAGCGCCCTGACCGGCGGACGGGTCTGGACCATCTTCGGCCTGGCCGTGGCCGGAGCCTATGTTTTCCTGGCCCTGGTCTTAAACGCCATGCTCCATCTGTTCGTGCTGCGGCCGGTCAACACCCTGCGCCAGGCCCTGGAAGCCGTGGAAGCCGGCGATCTGGACCAGACCGTGCCCGTGGCCGGAGGCGATGCCCTGGGCCGGCTGGGCGCGGCCTTTAACGCCATGTCGGCCCGACTGCGGGAAACCTCGCGCTGGCTTGGGGAATCCCGGACCGAGGTCGAGGAGCACCGGCTGCTGCTGGCCCGCCGGGTGGATGAGCGCACGGCCGAACTGGCCCGGACCAACGCCCGCCTGACCACGGAAATTACGGCCCGCACCCGGGCCGAGGACAGCTTGTCGCGCCATCTGGCCCTGTACCGGGCCATCCTCGAATCCACGGCCGAGGCCGTGCTGTGCGTGTCGGCCAACTCGGACCGCGAGGTGCTGGTCTGCAACCGCCGCTTCCTCGACCTCTGGGATCTGCCCGAGAATTGGGCGCAACGTCCTGAGCCCATGGACCGCTTCAAGCCGTTTCTGGAGAAACTGGCCGATCCGGATGCCGTGGCCAGCGGCTTTCGCACCCTCATGCTCGACGGCAAGTCCATGGCCGAGACCTGCCACGCCACCAGCGACGGCCGCTACATCGAACGCCGCAGCGGCCCCATCCTCCAGGACGGCGTCTACATCGGCCGGGTGTTTTCCTATGTAGATGTCACTGCCCGCCGGCGCACCGAGGCCGAACTGCGCCAGACACTGGCCCAGCGCGACGCCCTGCTCGGCAACACCCGCATCGGCCTGGCCACCACGGAAAACGCCGTCTGCACCGACATCAACGCCCAAGGGGCGGCGCTGCTCGGCTATACCCGCGAGGCCATCCTCGGCCAGTCCATCGCCGTGCTCATCCCTGATGCCGCCGTCTACCAAAGCCTGGCCGAGTCAAGCGACCACGATTTCGTCACCCAAGGCTTCACCCGCCGGGAATGCCAGGTGCAACGCGGCGACGGCGAAATGATCTGGCTGCGCCTGCACGGCAAGTCCGTGCGGCCCGAAGCCCCGACCATTTCCGTGGTCTGGGCCTTCGACGACATCACCGAGGAAAAACGCCGCCAGCAACACCTGGAACAGGCCCGCGACCAGGCCGAGGAAGCTTCCCGGGCCAAGGGCGCCTTCCTGGCCGTCATGAGCCACGAAATCCGCACCCCCTTAAACGCCGTCATCGGCCTGTCCGACGCGCTCCTGGAAGGCCAGGCCGCCCCGGAACAGATCGACCATCTGCGGGCCATCCGCGAATCCGCCGGGCATCTGCTCGGCGTGGTCAACGACATCCTCGACTTTTCCAAGATCGAAGCCGGCAAGCTCGTCCTTGAACGCCGCCACTTCGATCCGCGCGCCCTGGTGGCCGAAGCCCTCCGGGCCGTGGAACTGGTCGCCAGCCAGAAAAGGCTGGCCCTGAGCGCAACCATCGCCCCGAACGTGCCGGCCGCCCTTCGCGGCGATCCCGGCCGTTTGCGCCAGATCCTGCTCAATCTCCTGGGCAACGCCGTCAAATTCACCGCCGCCGGGTCGGTTGCCGTCACGGTGGAGACCGTGCCGGCCGACCAGACCCCGGCCGGACGGATAGGGCTGGCCGTGGCCGTGACCGACACCGGCATCGGCCTGGACCCGACCCGGGCCTCGGAACTCTTCGAGCGCTTCAACCAGGGGCCGGGCAAGGCCGCCCGCCGCTTCGGCGGCACGGGCCTGGGGCTGGCCATCTCCAAGGAACTGGTGGAACGCATGGGCGGCCATATCGGGGTCACCAGCCGCCAGGGAGCCGGCAGCCGCTTCGCCTTCACCGTCTTTTTGCTGCCAGGCAACGCCGCCGCCGTGCCGCCCGCGCCCCTGGAGACCGCAAACGCCAAGGCCGCACCGGGGCCCTTGCGCATCTTACTGGTTGAAGACAATGCCCTCAACGCCGCCGTCACCCGGCTGCACATGGGCCGCATGGGTCATGACCTCACCGTGGCCGAATCAGCCCGGGAAGCCTTCGCCTGTCTGGCCCAGGAACGCTTCGACGCCGTGCTCATGGACATCGAGATGCCGGAGATCGACGGCATCGAGGCCACCAGCGCCATCCGGGCCGGCGCGCCCCTGGGGACGCCGGTCCTGGACCCCACCGTGCCCATCATCGCCGTCACCGCCCACGCCGTGGAAGATGTGCGCCAGCAATGCCTGGAAGCCGGCATGGACGGTTTCGTGACCAAACCCGTCAACTACCGCGCCCTGGAAGCCACCCTGGACGCCCTGCGCCGCGAACCGCCCCGGCTCCCGGCCCGGCCCCCGTCTGCGCCGTCCGGCTCGCCACCGGAATCGGCACTCTTCGTCCCGGAGCAGGCCAAGGAAAACATGGGGCTTACCTGGCCGCAATTCCGGGGGCTTTTGCGTACGAGCTTCGAGGAGGCGAACCGGCGGCTGGACGATATCCGCCAGGCCATGACGGCCGGCCAATGGGACAAAGCCGCCCTGGCCGCCCACACCTTCAAGGCCACGGCCGCCACGGTCGGGGCGTTTGCCGCCCGCAACGCGGCCAAGGCCCTGGAAAAGGCCCTGCGGGCCAACCAGCGCCCGGAAGCCGACCGCCTCCTGGACGACCTCGACGGACTCTGGGCCAAGACCCGGCAGGCCCTGGACGGCTGGCGCTGCCCGCCGGAGTGACGACAGGCTTCCCGACAGAAAAGGCTCGTCGGCCTGGCCAGACGCGACGCTTGCCCGGCTGCCCCGGTCCCGAGACGCGCCAGCCGGTTTTCCCGCCGATTTCCGCAGCCCCAAATACAATTTCCGCCCCGCCTCAGCGCAGGTCGAAGGCCACCTTGACGCTGCCCGAGGCGCGCTTGTCAAAGGCCGCGCCAAAGGCCTCGCGCCAGCGGGCCAGCGGAAACAGATGGCTGAGCAGCCCGGCCGTGGGATAGGTCCCCGAGGCCAAGAGCTCCAGGGCCAGGGCTGAGGTGCGCACGCGCTCCCCCCCCCGGCGCGGGTCCGGCCCGGTGGCGCAGCCCGACGAGCCGGCCACGGTCAGCTCCCGAAACCACAGGCTCGACACGTCAACGCCGGTCAGGCTCGCCCCGGCCCCCACCATGACGTAGCGCCCGCCGGCCGCCAGGGCGACCAGGGCGTCGCCAAAGGTGCGCGAACCGCCCACGCAGTCGAACACCACGTCCGCCCCGCCCTCGATGTTGCCGCCGCCCAGGGTCGTCGGCAGATAGCGCGCACCCAGGGCCTCGGCCAGCTCCCGACGGGAGCGGGCGGCGATGACGTCGTCGGCCCCGCCGGCCCGGGCCAGCTCGGCCTGCTTGCCGTGGCGCGCCGCCACGAGCACCCGGAAATCGCCGCCCAGGGCTTTGAGGCAGCGCACCACATGCTGCCCGACGATGCCCGCGCCAATGACCAGCACAGTGGCCCCGTCGGCCGGATAATGGTCCAGCACCGGCTGGAGCGCCGAGGCCAGGGAGTCGGTCAGCACCGCCTCCTCGTCGGCAAGGCCCTCCGGCACGGGCAGGATGCGCGACGGGTGGGCCGCCGTGCGCGTGGCCATGGCCCCGCCGGCCCGGTTGGTGAACCCCAGAAATGACCCCGGCGGCAGATCGCCGTCCAGAAAACGCTCGCAACGGTTGTAGCGCCCCTCCCGGCAGCTGCGGCAGGGCGGCAGATTTCGCGTCTCGCACGGCAGCCCCGGCTCCACCACCACCCGCGCCCCGGCGGCCAGCCCGAGTTCCGGCGCGTCCTGCGCCAGGGTGGCCACCATCTCGTGGCCCAGAATAAAGGGCAGACTGGCGTAAGGTTCGAGCAAGGGCGACTCGGCCCCGCGCAACAGCCCCAAATCGGAACCGCAGATGCCGCACAGCCGGGGAACCAGCGGCAGCCAGCCTTTTGGCGGGTCAAAGGGCACGGTTTCCAGGGAAAGCGGGGCCAGGGAAGGAAAAAAACGCCGGGGAGCCAGTTTGGCGGCGGCGGCGCAGGCCAGATAGCGCCAGACGCTGCGACGATAAAGAAGGGCCTGCATGGATATTTTCCTTTTTGGACTGCCTGGAATGGCTTGAAATAATGGCGGAAACACGTATAGCTCAAAGCAACTGTCCCGACGCCGCCGCGTCGCGCGACCTCCGGGCCTTATACCACAAACGGCCCGCCCTCAAGGGACCGTCAAGGAGACGCACATGCTGATTAAGGATTGGATGAGCAAGACCCCGGTCACGGCCAAGGCGACCACCTCCATCATGAAGGCCGCCAAGCTCATGAAGGAAAACGGCTACGGCCGCCTGCCCGTGGTCGACGACGACGGCCGCCTCGTCGGCATCATCACCGACCGCGACGTCAAGGAGGCCTCCCCCTCCAAGGCCACCACCCTGGACATGCACGAGCTGTACTACCTGCTGTCCGAAATCAAGGTCGGCGACATCATGACCAAAACGGTCATCAGCGTCAGCCCCGACGACACCGTGGAAAAAGCCGCCGTGCTCATGCTGCGCCACAACGTCGGCGGCATGCCCGTGGTCGACGCCAAGGGCCTGGTCGTCGGCGTCATCACCGACAGCGACATCTTCAAGGTCCTCGTCAGCATCACCGGCGTGTTAAGCGGCGGCCTCCAGTTCGCCTTCGAACTGCCCAACGTCGCCGGCAGCCTCAAGTCCATCCTCGACGACCTCAAGGCCCACGATGTGCGCATCTTAAGCATCCTCACTAATTACGACGACGACGCCCCGGAAACCCGCAAGGTCTACATCCGCGTGCGCCCCATGGACGACGCCAAGGCCCAGGATGTGGTCGCCCGCCTCAAGGCCAACCACAACCTGCTCTACTGGGCCAAGGACGTCATGTAAGCCCCACGACTTCCAGCCTGAGCCAGCCGGTCCCGCCGCCGTCGCCCCATGGTTGACGGCGGCGGGATCATGCTTATTGTGCCCATGGGTCCCGGCAACCGCCGGACCACGCCGCCAAGGAGCGCCACCACATGCTTGAAGACCGCTATTGCCCCCACTGCCAAGCCAAACTCCAATCCTGGATCGGACCGCCGGAATCCGGCTGGGGCGAAATACTCGTGTGCAACAACAACGAATGCACGTTTTTCCGCAATTCCAATTGCGATATCCGCAACAAAGACGAGGACAACAGCCTCGGCTGCCGCTACGCCGAAGACCCGGACAACGGCTACCAGTCCTTCAATCTGCTGGCCTGGTACAAGTTCTAAGCCGACCGCCGGCCCGGCCGGCGGTCCCCCTCCCCCGCCCCAGGTGAACACTCTTTCATGATTCGGCCTTTCCCCTTGCGCGCCGCGCCGGCTTGCGGCTATCCTGCCCCATCGACGCGGCCGACACGGCCAGCCACGGATATACCCAGATCATGAGCCGCATAGCCATCACCAACCGCCACGGCGTCCTTTGGGCCCGCTCCGACGGGCCGCTGGGCAACCCCGCCGCCCTGGGACTCGAAACCGCCGTCCTCGAAGCCGCCACCATCGGCCGCTACGCCGTCAGCGTCCTGGACCTGACCCAGACGCCCAGCATCGACAGCAGCGGCGTCGGCGCGCTGGTGCGGCTGCAAACCGCCCTGGCCACCAAAGGCCGCCGCCTCATCCTGGCCAACCCCTGCCCCGCCGTGGCCGACGAACTGCGGCTGCGCGACCTGCACGCCTTTTTTCAGATCGCCTACGACCTGCACCCCGACATGGACCAGGAAGAACTGCTCCTGGCCAGCGACCTATAAAGGCGAAGAGTGCCTCCGGCGGCCAAAGGGGCTGAGCCCCTTTGGAAACCCCACATGGCGCTCCCGCTCTTCTCTCGGGCCTGCCGCCCGCCGACATCCCTCTCAACCGGTTGACCATCCCCCTATCCAGGGGTCCGGGGGGCTGAGCCCCCCGGCCGCCGGAGGCACTCTTCGCCTTCCCTTCACCTATCCTCCACCTTCCCTCCCCGCTTCAACCTTACCCTTACCCCAACGCCGCATCCGCGCCCTTGGGGTCGCTTTGGCGCACGGCGTCGGCCAGGGTCGTCAGGCGCTCCTCGATCTCTTCGAGCGGCGGCGGCGTGGGCAGGTGGGGCACGCCGAAGGTGGCGGGATCGAGGGGTTTGTAGGCGAGGTCGTCGTTTAAGCTGCACAGGTCGCCGACGCAGCCGCAGGCGCTTTCCTGGTCCAGGCGGCCGGGGTCGAGGGACCGGGAGAAACGCAGCATGTCGGACGGGCATTGGCTGGAATTGACGGCTTCGATTTCGGCGTTGATGCTTTCGGCGACGCTGTGGAGGAGATTGTAGCCCGGAGCGGCCATTTTTCGGCCGGGCTGGC
Source organism: Solidesulfovibrio magneticus RS-1 (assembly GCF_000010665.1). Classification (NCBI taxonomy): domain Bacteria; kingdom Pseudomonadati; phylum Thermodesulfobacteriota; class Desulfovibrionia; order Desulfovibrionales; family Desulfovibrionaceae; genus Solidesulfovibrio; species Solidesulfovibrio magneticus. The sequence continues at coordinate 4,789,725 of NC_012796.1, forward strand.
GGGGATCGGAGACATAGCCGCCGTCGTTGTAGGTTTCGACGGCGTTTCGCATGACGGCGTAGGCGCGCAGCACGGCCTTGCGGTAGCGGCCGGCGGCGGTCAGGGCCAGGGGTTTGGCGCTGGTCGGTATTTGGCAGGCTGGGGCGAGGGTCACGGCGTCGATGCCCAGGCTTTGCAAGAACGCGTCGGCTTCGGGGCGGCACAGGAGCAGCCGGCGTAGGTTCTGGACGGCATCGACGGCGGGCGTGGCCCGACGTTTAACGCGTTCGAGCAGGGAGGCGAAGTTTTCCAGGCGTTCGTCGAGACGGCAGCGGCGGGAAAAGAAATTATCCGCCATTTCGCTGAGCACTTCGTTTTTGAGATCGTCGGCGTAGTCGGACCCGATGGCCATGGTGAACGCTCCGGGGATGCAGGTTTCCCTTTGCCTGCTGGTACGCCTTGGGGCCTGGCTTGGCAAGGGACGGCGGTCGGCGCGGTGACAGCGGCATGTTTTTGGGCTAGCGTCGAGTGGCCCAGCCTGGAGGTGCGCTATGGTGGACGACGGGGCGGAGTTGCGGACCGAGGTCGCGGTCTTGCGGCGTCGCGTGGCCGATCTGGAAGCCGAGCGGGACCGGTTGCAGGAAACGGAGCGGGTGTTGCGGCAGGGCGAGGAACGCTATCGCCGGCTCCTCGAATCGGTGACGGACTATGTCTATACGGTGACGGTGCAAGGCGGCCGGGCGGTGGCCACGGACCACGGCCCCAACTGCGAGGCGGTCACCGGCTACACGGCCGACGAGTACCGGGCCAACCCCATGCTGTGGCTGGACATGGCCCCGCCGGAGGACCGGCCCCTGGTGCTGGAAAACGCAGCCCGTCTGCTGGCCGGCGAGGACACCGGGCCTTTCGAGCACCGCATCATCCACAAGGACGGCACGGTGCGCCATGTGCGCAACACGCCGGTGCTGCGTTTCGACGCCGCCGGCCAGCTTGTGGCCTATGACGGCATCATCAACGACATCACCGAGCGCAAGCGAGCCGAGGAGTTGTTCACGCGGCTTTCGCTCCATGACGGCCTGACCGGGTTGCCTGGCCGGGCGCTGTACATGGACCGGCTGCGCCAGGCCATCGGCCAGGCCGAAAGGCGCGAGGAGCGGGTGGCGGTCTATTTCATCGATCTGGATCGGTTCAAGGAGGTCAACGACGCGCACGGCCACGAGGTGGGCGATGTGGTCTTGGCCATGGCGGCCAAGCGCATCGCCGGCTGCGTGCGGCGTTCGGACACGGTGGCGCGCCTTGGCGGCGACGAGTTCGTGGCCGTGACGCCGGGCATCGGCGAACCGGACAACGCAACGGCCATCGCCGCCAAGATGGTGTCGGCCCTGGCCGAACCGTTCGAGGCACGGGGCGCGGTGTGTCGGTTGGGCGGCAGCGTCGGAGTGGCCTTTTACCCGGACGACGCGACGCGCGGCGGCGAGCTGTTGCGGCTGGCCGACGCGGCCATGTACGCGGCCAAGAAGGCCGGCCGCAACGGCTGGCGCAGGGCCGGGGATGTGGCGGCGGGCGCCCCCTAGCCCACCACTCCGAGCCAGCGCCACCACCAATAGTCCAGCGGCCATAAAGCAAAGATGGTGAGGGCGCTGGTCAGCAGGCAAAAGCGCACGACGTCGCGCCCGGGCAGATACCCCGACTGGATGGCCACCACCAGCGGCGGGGCCTGATAGGGCAAAATCACCGAGGAAAATCCCACCACTTCGGTCATGGCTACGGCCATGGGCGTCCAGCCCACGGCCCGGGCCAGATCCGGGACCAGCGGCGTCACGACCGGCGGCACGCCGGGCAAGGTGACGCCAAGGCCCACCACCGTGGCCAGCCCGGCCAGCAGGGCAAAGGCCAGCCCCGGCGCGTCCGGGGACAGCGGCAGCACGTCCAGAGCCTGCCTGGCCAGGGCCGCGCCCAGGCCCGAGGCGTCGGCCACCGCCCCCAGGCTCACGATGCCGGCCACGTAGAAAATCGCTTCGAAGCGCAGCTTGCCGAAGGCGTCGGCCGGCAGCAGGCCGCTGCCCGGATAGAGGCAGGCCAGGGCCGCGGCCATGCCGACCCAGGCGGCCGGGATGTGGTGCCAGGCGTCGCTGGACCACAAGGCCACCGACACGGCCAGCAGCCAGCCCAGACGGCGCTGGGGCAAACTGGCCGGTTCCCTCGGGGCGGGCGCGACCCGGGCCGGCCGCGACGAGCCGTCCCGGTAGAGCAGGACCAGCAAGCCAATGAGCAAGACCGTGCGCAAGGCTCCGAGAATGGGAAAATGGAGCAGGAAATAGGCCCCGTAGCTGGGCACGACGCCCAGGACCGATTCCATGGACCCGACCAGGACGTTGTTGGGGATGTTGGCCGGCAGCACGGTGGTGGCCGGCAGATAGGTGCCGAACAGGCCGCCGAGGATAAGCCCGTGACGGGCCCGCAGGCCCGGGGCAAAACCCAGGCGGTCGGCCAGGGAGGCCAGGATGGGCAACAGCAGCATGGCCCGGCCCATGGCCGAGGGCATGACAAAGAGCATGGCGGCGCTAAACAGCGTGGTTCCGGCCACGGCCCGGGCATAGGAGGGGCAAAGGGCCGGGGCCAGCCGGTCGGCCAGACGCTGGGCGAGGCCTGTGTGGCGCATGGCCTCGCCCAGGACCGCCCCGGAAAACACCAGCCAGACGGCCGAGGAGGCGAACCCGGCAAAAACCACTCCGGCCGGCGCGACCTTGCCGATCATGCCTAGGGTGAAAAAGGCCAGGGCCGTGAGCCAGGGCGGCAGCCAGCCCGTGGTCCACAAGGCGATGGCCAAAAGCGTCAGGCAACCGGCCCGGACCAGGGAATCCACGGGCGAAAACGGCCAGACGAGCAGCCCGGCCACGGCGGCCATGGCGGCCAGGGCCAGGGTCTGGCGAGAGGACATGGCGGCGACGGCGGAGGGTGGGGACATGGACGGCTCCCTGGCGTTCGGGCCACCATGCGGCAATCCGCCCGGCCTGCCAAGAGGCGGGAAAAAGCCAGGGCGCGCCTTCGGTTGCATTGCCTTCCTTGTATCGAAGCGATACAAGGAACGACGGCAAAAAATCGAAACCCGGACCGGTTCCGGCCATCGGGGGCGACGTGTTCGGCAAACTCGCGCGCGCGGTCAAGGGACTTTTCTGCGACACCCAGTCGGAGTCGGCCCAAGGCCTGACCGAAGAGCAGATCCAGACCGAATTCAAGAAGCGCTACCACCATTTCAAGCTGCTGCTCACGGCCAACAAAAAGGCCCTGGAGCTGATGACCGAAATGGAAGAGGCCCTAAACGGCCGGCGCACCTTCGGCATGGCCTTTATCCGCGCCCATTCCACCGGCGTGTCCGTCAACGTCTACAAGATCGTCGAGCACTTAAACGCCATCGCGCCCGGCAAGTATGCCGAACTGTATAACCGCATCAAGGACATCCAGCGCCGCATCGGCGAATGCCTGGCCAGCTCATGCACCCTGGAGACCGCGCCGGATCTGGTCATTCCCCTGGATCAGGCCGGCCGCGACCAGGCCGATCTGGTGGGCGGCAAAATGGCCGGGCTGGGCGAAATCGTGCGCCGCACAGGCCTGCCCGTGCCGCCGGGATTTGCCGTCACCGCCCGGGCCTACCATCGCCTCATCGAACACAACGACCTCAAGGACGAAATTTATCGACTGCTCCAGACCGCCGGCCCCGACGACCAGCGCAATCTGCTCATTTTAAGCTCCCAGATCCGCAACAAGATCACCGAGGCCGAGCTGCCTTCCGACGTGTCCAAGGCTATCCTGGGGGCCTACGAGACGCTTTGCCGCCGGCTCGGGCGCGAAGCGTCGGTGTCGCTTCGCAGTTCGGCCCTGGGCGAGGACGAGGCCGGCCAAACCTTCGCCGGCCAGTTCTCTTCCAAGCTCAACGTCGGCCCCGAGGACATCCTCCAGTCCTACAAGGAGATCATCGCCAGCAAGTACAGTCCCCAAGCCATGACCTACCGCCTCAACCGGGGCATCCCCGACGAGGACGTGGCCATGTGTGTGGGGGTGATGGCCATGGTGGACGCCGTGGCCGGCGGGGTCATCTATTCCCGCAATCCCCTGGACATCCGCGACGACTCCATCCACATCCACAGCGCCTTTGGCCTGCCCAAGTCCGTGGTGGACGGGTCGGTTGGCACCGACGAATTCGTCTTCGAGCGCGAGCGCCCTCCCCGGCTCACGGCCCGCCACATCCGGGAAAAGGACCAGGCCTTCCTGTGCCTGCCCGGCGAAGGCGTGTGCCGCGCCGAGACCTCGGGCGAACGGGCGCTGGCCCCGAGCATCACCGACGAACAGGCCCTGGCCCTGGCCGAGGCCACCGTCACCCTGGAGGCCATGTACGGCGCGCCGGTGGACGTGGAGTGGGCCATCGACGCCTCCGGGGGCTTGCAATTCCTGCAATGCCGGGAGCTGGTGCAGCTGCCGAGCCAGACCGGGGGGGGAAGCGACCGGGTTTACGGCACGCCGCTTGTCTCCGGCGGCGTGACGGCCAGCCCAGGAGCGGGCTTTGGGCCGGTCTTCGTGGTGCGCCGCGAGGCCGATCTGCTGCAATTTCCGCGCGGAGCGGTGCTGGTGGCCGTGGAAGCCCCGCCGCGCTACGCCTCCATCATCGACCGGGCGGCGGCCATCGTCACGGAAAAGGGCGGCGCGGCCGGCCATCTGGCCAACGTGGCCCGGGAATTTCGCGTGCCCTCCATCATGGGCCTGGCCGGGGCCACGCATCTGCTCTCCCCGGGGACCGAGGTCACCGTGGACGCCGACGGCCGGGCCGTCTATCCGGGCCGCCTGGAAGAGCTTTTGGCCGAAGCCGAGGCCCAGCGCCAGCCCGCGCCCGAACGCGTCACCCCCATGCACGCCATCCTGCGCCGGGTCATGGACCAGATCACGCCCCTGTCGCTCATTGACCCCAACGCCCCGGAGTTCGCCCCGGAAAACTGCAAGACGCTCCACGACGTGACCCGCTTTTGCCACGAGAAATCCGTCACCGAGATGTTCAATTTCGGGCAGGAGTTCCACTTCTCCAAACGGGCGGCCAAGCAGCTCAAGTACAAGGGCACGGCCATGAAGTGGTGGTTCATCAACCTCGACGACGGCTTTGTCGGCGATGTGCCCGGCAAGTACGTCAAGCTGGAGGAAATCTGTTCCATTCCGGTGGGGGCCTTGTGGGACGGCATCATCGCCATCCCCTGGCAGGGGCCGCCGCCCGTGGACGGCCGGGGGCTCATGTCCATCATTGTCCAGGCCTCCACCAACCCGCATCTGGAGGCCGCCTCCCATTCGTCCTTCGCCGAGCGCAACTATTTCATGGTCTCCCGCAATTACATGTGCCTAAGCTCCCGCTTCGGGTTCCACTTCTGCACCGTGGAGACCATGGTCGGCGACCGGCCGTCCGAAAATTACGTGAGCTTCCAGTTCAAGGGCGGCGCGGCCGAGTATTCCCGGCGTCGCCGCCGAGCCCAGTTCGTGGGCGAGATATTGGAGCTTCAGGGCTTTGTGGTGGAGGTCAACGAAGACGCTTCATTTGCCCGCATCAACGGCGGCCCGGAGGAAGAAATGCTGCGCGGGCTGACCGTCATCGGCTACATGCTCATGCACACCCGCCAGCTCGACATGATCATGCACAACGAGCCGCTGGTGCAAAGCTACAAGCAAAAAATCCTCGACGATCTGGTCAAGGTGGTGGGCCAACCCCTGCATGTGCCGCCGCCCTGCCCGGCTCCGGCAGCGGAAACGACCGCATAAACCGCCGGTCGATCCCATCCTTGAGGACCATGGCCCAGCGCCCCTGGGCCACAAGCCTCCCCTTGCGCAAGATCGCCCTCCCGTCGCCGCAGTTGAGCAGGGACAGATAGTCCCGGCCGTCGCGGCAAAAGGGCGTCAGTTCCCGGCCGGTCAGGTAGGCCAGCAGATTGGCGGCCAGGACCGGGCCTTGGCGCACGGCATAGACCCCGGCCCGAGGCAGCGGGCAGGGGGTGAAATCGATGCAGTCCCCGCCGCCGAAGAGTTCCGGGTAGAGCGGATGGTGGAGCCGGCGGGTGACGGCCAGCCCGCCGTCCGGCCCGCCGGCGGTCAGGCCGGCGGCCGCGAACAGCCCGGGCGGGCGCGTGCCCGTGGCGGCCAGGACCACGTCGCAGGCCCAGGACATGCCGTCGGTAAAAACGGCCCGCCCCTTCTTGAGGGCCTGCAGCCGGGCAGCGATGATCCGCCCGCCCCGCCGCCGGATCGAGGCCTCGGCCAGACGCCCGGCCCGGGCCGGCCAGCCCGGCAGCAGCCCGCGCGGCGCGGCCACGGCCAGATCCTCGCCGGGCCGGCCGCACTGGCGCAAGAGTTCCAGCAGGCCCGCCGCCACCTCGAAGCCGGCCGGCCCGCCGCCGGCCACCAGCACCCGCACGCGTTCGCCATCAGCCGCCCGGGCCAGGATGTCCTGGCGCGCCAGCAGCAGGTTTTCGATGGGCTTGACCGGGTAGACCACGGGCGCGGGGCCGCCGTCGGCGGCAAAATCCGGCAGCACCCGGCTACCCAGGCCAAAGCTCGCCGCGTCGTAGTCGAGGCGGTCGCCATCGGCCAGGAGCAGCCGCCGGGCGGCCGGCTCCACGGCCACGGCCAGACCGCGCCGAAAGACGCCGCCGCCGGCCTCGCACAGCGCGGCCACGGGAAAAGTCAGGTCGGCCAGACCGTAGCGGCCGGTCAGCAGTCCCGGCCCCATGCCGGAATAGGCCAGGGTCGGCCCCGGGGCCAGACACACCACCTCGACCCCGGCAGCCACGAATTCGGGTAGCCGGGCCAGCACGGGCAAGTGGGCGTGGCCGCCGCCGGCCAAAACGAGGCGTTTTCGGGCCATACCCCCTTCTACCCCAAACCGGCCGGCGAGGAAACAGGGAGCCGAAAAAAAGCGCCCGACGCGTTGGCGTCGGGCGCTTTCACGAACAAGGGGCGAAAAGACGCGAAATCAACCCTCCCCGGCGAGCTGGCTCCAGGGCAGCCGGAAGGGCAGAAGCAGCCACATGGTCGTTCCCTGCTCCGGCCGGCTTTCCACCGCGATTTCCCCGCCCATGGCCCGGGCCAGCCGGCAGGCGAAAGCCAGGCCGAGGCCGGCCCCCTGGAACTGCCGCGTATAGCTGGTTTCTCCTTGGAAGAACGGTTCGAAGATGCTGTCCAGACAGTCTTCCTCCATGCCGATGCCGGAATCGGCTATGGCAAAGACGACGCTGCGCCCCTTCGCCGTATCCCGTGGCGCACTAAACACCGTGACCTGGACAAAACCCTCCAGGGTGAACTTCAAGGCGTTTTCGACGAGACAGCCGAGGATCTTGGCCACCTTGCCCTCGTCGCCGATGAGGTGGGCAGGAACGGCGGGATCAAGCTCCACGTCGAACTGCAGTCCCTTGTCAATGGCCATGGCAACATGGGCGTCCTTGACCTTGTTGAGCAGGCCGACGACGGAAAAGAGCCTGTTTTCAAGCTGCGGCCCGTTGGCTTCCAGGGTCGTATAATCAAGGATGGCGGTCAGGAGCTTGGACAATCTCGTGCAGGCGAATTTGGCGTTCTCGATATACAGCCGTTGCTCATCATCGAGGTCAGTGGACTGCATCAGGTGCAACATGCCGTTCACCCCGTTGATGGGCGTGCGGATCTCGTGGCTCATGTTGTCCAGAAAGATCGACTTGGCCCTGTTGGCGGCTTCCGCCGCCTGGATGGCGTGGCGCAACGCTTCTTCCTCGCGCTTGCGCTGGGTGATGTCGATCCAGCTGGACCGGACCATGGGTACGTTGTTTTTTGAGGGGAAACGGACGAGGCGCACTTCGCAGACCACATGCTGCCCCAGGGCGTTTATCAGCCAACGCTCGACAATAATGTCTTCGCCGGCCAGGGCCCTGTTCCAGTTTTCCCGGATGGACTCGGCCACAGGCTTCCCGTCGGGCTGCCTGGAGGCGTAGAATCGGTGCACCCCATGGCGGCGCAGTTCCTGCTCGGTGCAACCAAACAGCGCCTCGGCCCGGGCGTTGACCAGAACAATGGCTTCCCGCTCCACATCGGCCACGACAATGGCTTCCGGGGCCTGCTCGACCAGGGTCCTGAAACGCGCTTCGGTTTCCCGCAAGGCCAGGATGCCCTCTTCCATGGCCTGGGCCATGGCGTCGAAGGCTTCGCCCACCAAGCCAATGTCGCCGTCCTTGGCGACAAGGCCGGTCCTTGCGGTCAACTGCCCGTCCTTGAAGGCCACGGCGGCTTCATAGATCTTGGAGCAATGCAGCGCGATCTTCATCTTGAGCAGCACCAGCGAGGCGATAAACGAGCACGCGATGACAAGCGCGCCCAGCACGATCCAGAGCTTGAGGGCGTCGAGGGAACGCTGGCGGGCGACTTCCGTGGGCACGCCAATGGCGATGAACAGATAGGGCTTGGTCGTTGTGCCCAGCGTCACGCCCTGGATGCTGTAGATTCTGTCGATGCCGTCGATGTCTCGGGACGAAAACACGTGCCGGTTGCCCAAAAAGGCATCCCGCAACACGGTGTTGACCGAGCCGACCTGACGCGACTCGCCTCGGTCGTTGCTGGCAAGCAGCGTCCGAAAGGCATGGTCAAGCAGGATGATGCTCGAATCCTCGGGGAGCTTGGCCTGGGAAAAATAGCCGGCATAGTTGGAGAGCCGCACCACGGCGATCAGGATGGCGACGATGTCTCCCTGGCTGTCGGTGACGGGATAGGAAAAGGGCAGCACCGGCTCGAAAGTCAGCCGGCTGATGATGTATTCGCCAACAGAGAAACCCTTGGTCGCCAGAACATCGATCACATGTTTGCGGTCGGCGAGGGAGACGCCGCCGGCCGGGATCGGGGCCGCCGAGGCAAAAACCGTCCCATCGGGATAGACGGCGTGAAAATTGGCGTAATCATTGTAGACGGACTTGATGTTGCGAAACGTCTCCGACATAGCCCGGGCGTCCAGGCGCTTGAACTCCTCGGTGTTGGCCAGGGTGGAGAGCAGGATCTTGGCGTTCTGGGTGAGTTTTTCCTGAATGACGATGAGGCCGGACACGGCCCGGGTGGTTTCCAGCTCAATGGCGCTGCGCTCCCGGCCGTACTCGCTCCAGGCGACATAGGCAATGACGGCGACGAACGGCGAGGCGCAGACAAAAAATGCGACAACAAATATCTTATAGAGCTGGATGCTGCTGTGCTTGTCCATAGTTGATGCCCCGCAAGACCTTGCCAGATAAGGTTGGCGAAGTGTCGCAACAGGATGCAAGCACGGTCCGCGACAGCAGGCGTATAATGACGCATGTGGCGATGAGCGGCAACGCGAGAAGGATTCCGCTACACTATTTGAGAAACGGCGGAGAAAGTCAACACCCGGACCGCAACCGGCGCCGGGTGTCGGGAGGGCTGACGACGGGAATCAGGCTTCGCCGGCCTCGGGGGGCAGGCAGCCCAGGCGGCGCAGTTCGGCCAGGATGGAACCTTCATCCACGGGCTTTTGCAGAAAGGAGGTGGCCCCGCCCAGGTACATGGCGTTGTGGGTGTCCTCGCCGTCTTCCAGCACCGAGGTGATGACGATCTTGGCGCAGGCCTCGGGGACGACGCCGCAATCTTTTTCGATCTCGCGAATTTCCTTGAGCGCCCGCGGTCCGTCGATGACCGGCATGAGCAAATCCATGAAGACCAGGCCATAGGGATCGCCGGCTTCCAGGGCCTTCTGGAAGGCCATGACCGCGTCCTCGCCGTTCACGGCGGCGTCGCACCGGGCGTAAGGGTGCAGGATGTATTCGAGAAAGCTGCGGCTGTAAAAATCGTCGTCGACTATAAGCGCCCTCATGATGCCTCCGGGGGGGTGCGTGCGCGGCCAGGGTTGAAGAGGGACGGCGTGTTTTTCTATCGGGGCCGCGCCGTGGCTGTCAAGGCGATCTAAGGGCTAGTCGTTTTTGAGAATCGTCGCATAGTTGCCGGCGCAGTGGCAGTCGGTGTCATAGCGGCGCACATAATCCAGGCGGCTGCGCAGGCAGGCCAGCTGGCCGTCGCGAAATACGGCCCAGACCTTGCCGTAGCCGGCGCACAGGTAGCTCTCCGGCCCGATGACAGCCTGCTTGAGGGCGGCGGGGTTGCCCATGAGTTCCTTGACCTGAGCGATGGACATGCCCGGGGCCAGGCTGCGTTCGGCAAAGGCGGCGTCGCGGCGCATGTCGTCGGCCATCTCCCGGGCGGCGAAGGCGCGATCAGCGGCGAAAGGCACGGCGGCCATGCGGGCCTCGGCCGCCTGACGGTCGCGGACGGCGGTTTCGGCCAGGGCGGCGGCCCGCAGCTCAGGGCTGGCGGCCAGGGCGGCCAGGCGCTCGGGCAGCGCTCCCGGAGCGGTCTCGGCCCGCAAGGTCAGGCGCACGGCCACGCCCTCGGGCGTGGGCCGAATGTCCTCGCCGGAAACCACGGGCGAAAGCAAGCTGTCGGCCAGGGCGCGCAGGTCCTGGCCCTGGATGCCGGACCGGGCCACCTCGGGGTCGTGGGCGAACTGAGCCAGGGCCGTGTCCAGGAGCTTGCCCCGGGCCTGGGCCGAACACAGGCGGCGGGCCTCGTTTTGGTCGATATGGGGGCCGTAGAAGCAGGCGATGGTGGCCGTCACGGCCCGGACGTCGGAAACCTGACGCCGCAGGTCCGGGCCGTCGGGGGCTTTCGTCCCCACGGCCGGCGCGGCCGGCTGCGGCTCGCCCCCGGGCTGGGCCGGGACTGGGGCGGCAAAACCAGTCAAAACGAGCGCTAGGGCCAGCGCTACGGACAAGCATTTGGGCATGGCGGACCCCCTGGATTGTCGCAATGTAGCAAAATCGGTTCCAGGCGTCAGGTCGCCAAAAGGGCGCGACCAGTTTCCCGGCCGCGCCCTTCGCAGGGGCAAGGGAGGGGACCTTGCTATTTGGCGGCCGGCTTGTGACAGTCGCCGCAGGTGACCGGCCCCTTTTTCTGGGTCAGGTGGCAACCCATGCACTGGCGGTGGAAGGCCCGCTCCAGGGGCGTCTTGCCGGGCTTGGCGGCCACGGCGTGGCAGTCTGAGCAGGGAATGCCGGCGGTGTCGGAGGCCGCATCGCGCTTGCCGTCCTTTTCGCCGTGGTGGCAGGCCGTGCAGTCGGCCAGGCCGGCCTTTTCGTTGTGCGTGTCGTGGGCAAAGGCCGCCGGCGGCCGGGTCAGTTTCTTGAAGGCCTCGGTGGGCACATGGGTCATGTCCTGCTGGGCCAGAGCTGGGGCCGCCGCCAGGAAAAGGACAGCCAGGGCCGACAGGACCAGGGGAGTAAACGGCAGTCGTTTCATGTCGGTGTCTCCTGCGCCCCGGGTCACTCGGGCTTCTCCATGAGTTCGTAGATGAGGTCGCCCAGGAACTTGGTGTGCATATTGAGGTCGAACTTGGTGATGATGTCGTCGAGGCCGCCGTGGCAGTTGTGGCACGGCGCAATGCACCAGTGGACGCCGGTGGCTTTCAGCTGTTCGGCCTTGATGGAGTTGCCGACGATGCGGACGTTTTTAAACGGAGGCCCGCAGTTGATGACGCCGCCGCCGGCGCAGCAGCAGTAGTTGTGCTCGCGGTTGGGGGTCATCTCGACGACGTTGTCGCACAGGAAGTGGACCACCTCGCGCAGCTTGTCCATGAGTCCCCGGCCGCGAATGACGTTGCAGGGGTCGTGGACGGTGACGGGTTCGGCGAACTTGTGGGTGAGCTTGATGCGGCCTTGCTGGATGAGCTCCCAGAAGAACTCCACCGAGTGGACCACCGGCACCGGATGCCATTTCCAGCCCAGCCAGCGGTTGGCCACGTCGTAGACGGCGCGGAAGGCGTGGCCGCACTCGCCCATGACGATTCGCTTGACCCGAAGGCGCTGGGCGGCCTCGTAGTGGGCGCGCTCCACCCGGGCCATGATCTCGGCGTCGCCGGTGAACATGGCCATGTTGGAGTTGTCCCAGCCCGGCGTGGCCGGCATGGTCCAGGACACGCCGGCGGCGTGGAAGATGGCCGCGGCCTGGTAGATGAGCTGGGTGCGGAATTTCGGTTCCGGCGCGATGACCGAGTACATGAAGTCCGCGCCCTCGACGTCAAGCGGTATGCGCAGCCCCGGGAATTCCTCGCGGGCCTCTTCCTCCTGCCACTGCAGGGTGTCGGGCCATTCGTCGTCTTTCACCCACATCTGGTTCAGGGTGGCCGAGTGGCTGTGGGCGGTGTCCTGGATGTACTGGGGCGTGACGCCGAGCTTGTGACACAGGCGGCGCACCACGCTGATGATGTAGCCGGTGTCGATGCCCAGCGGGCAGTAGTGGATGCAGCGGCGGCAGAGGTTGCACTCGGTGTAGGCCACCTGGGCGCACTGGTAGATCACTTCGGGATCGACCTTGCCGTCGGCGTCGAACAGCCGCCACATGGTCTGGCTGACCTTGGCCACCGGGGTGTAGCTCGGGTCCTTGTGCGACATGTAGTAATGGCAGGCCTTGGCGCACATGCCGCAGCGCACGCAGGTCTCCATGTAGGTCTTCATGCGCGCGCCGCATTCGCCGGCCACGAGCTCCTTGAAGACCTTCTGTATTTTCTCCGGGGTCAGGCGGCCGACGCCGCGACGCAGACCCTCGTCCTCGATGAGACGATCGGCAATGGTTTTCATGACGTCCTCCGGCGTTTACCAGTCCTTGGCGAATCTGACGGACCCGAATTCCGAGGCGATGTAGCCGCGGCTGAAAAATCCGAACAGCATGTGGGACAGCCTCGTGAACGGGATGGCGACCAGCATGGCCTCGCCGCACAGGACGTGCAGGGTGGTCATGAACAGGTTGTCGCCGATGCGGTGATAGGCCAGGACGCCGGTGAGAAAGGTCGCGCCGACCAGGGCCAGCACCAGCCAGTCGTGGGAGCGGGTGACAAAGCGCACTTCCGGCACGGTCAGCCGACGCCACAAAAAGTAGGCGCAGGCCGCGACCACGACGATGGAGAGCGTGTCGGCCAGACCGTCCGGCAGGGCCGGCCACGACCAGCCGTGGAAGGTGTCCAAGAGCACGATGTGGCCCATGAGGAACAGCGGAACCACGAACAGGCAGATGTGAAACAGGAAGGTGACGATGGTCACCCCGGGATTTTCCCGCCAGCCCAGCGCGCCGAAGGGGGTCACCCAATGGACGATGGAGCGGATGGCGTGGGGCCAGCTGATGTAGGCCACGAAGGCGGCGTCTTTTTTGAGCGCCAAGGCCCGCATGGACATGAGCCGGTAGATCGAACCCAGGATGAACACGGCGAAAGCCAGCCAGGCCAGGGGGCCGACGGCGAGATCGTACAGCGCGTGCATGGCGAACCTCCTAACCGGTAAACGCCGTGACCGGAGCCACGATGCGGTGGCATTTGCCGCCGGCCAGGGCGCGGATGAGCACCAGTTTGCCGTCGGGCGAAAAGGCCGGGGCGTAGCACTTGTCAAAGCTTTGCGAATAGGCCTTGCCGTCGAGGACGATGGTCTGGCGGCCGGCCTTTTCCACGGCCAGGGCCAGATGGGCGCCGTCGGCGCTCCAGACCGGCGCGTAGGCCATGTCGTAGCGGCCGTCCCAGACCTTGCCGTCGCAAAGGACCGCGAAGTTGGTGTTGTGGTCGCTGGCCAGGGCGGCGAAACGCGCGCCGGCCGGGCTGGGGGTCAGGTCCGTGACCACCGGGAAGCTCATACCCCAGGGCGTGCCGTCCACGGCTACGGTGAATTCGCCGAAGCGCACGCAGGCGATGGCCGCCAGCTTGGAGCCGTCCGGGGAAAACGCCTGCTGCCACAACTGGCCGAAGCGGGCCTCCCAGGCCATGGCGTCGTCAATGGCCATGCCCCAGGCTCCGGCCTTGCGCACGGGCGCGGCCACCGCGCCCGTGGCCGGATTGAAAGCCGGCCCCCAGGCGCAGGCATAGGAGCCGGCCCAGGCCTTGCCGTTGACGGCGACGGAATAGTCGTACAGGGAACGGCGGATGGTGGCGGCGACGTTTTTTCCGGCCGGGTCGAAGACCAGATTCCAGCAGTTGACGAAAATCGAATCCCAGGCCTCGCCGTTAACCGCCACGCTGAAGATGCCTTCCTGGAAGGTCACGACATCGGCCTGGGCCAGGGATTTCACCTGGACCACGGCGGCCGAGGCGTTGCCGGCCTTGGCAAAAACGGGCTGGTTGGCGTTTTCGTACAGCGTCTCCCAGGGCGTGCCGTCGATGGAGAAGCCGTATTCGCCGTCCTGCTGGATGCAGGCGGCGATGATGTCGCCCGAGGCGGAAAACATGGTGTTCCAGACGTATCCGTACTGTTCTTCCCAGGGCGCGTCGTCCACGGCCAGGGTCCAGTCGCCGTCGGCCTGGACGAGCACCGTCAGGCGGCCGTCGGGCGAGAAACGCGGATACCAGGCTTTGTCGAACGTGGTTTCCCAGGCTTCCCCATTGACCGCCATGGTGAACGCCGGCCCTTCCAGGGCGGCCACCATGGCCACGCGCTCGCCGTCCGGCGACACATGGGGTTCCTCCAACCATTCGTATTCACGGGAGCACTGCCGCAGATCGTCGGCGACGACGCGGGCGCCCGGCGTGAAATCCCAGGACTGCGCGAAGGACATATCGACCTCCTTGACGGGTGGAAGCACACAGGGGACGCGTCCGGGATCGCGACGCCCTGGCAACGAAAGCGCACCTTGTGAACATCCGCACGTTAGTCACGATTTGCCGACGAAGTCAAGGGGTGTCCCGTATTTGTATACCTAGTAAGCATGCGGGATATGACGTTATACGAGAGGAAATTACGCCATGAAACAACCGGGAATACACCCGTTCTCCGATCGATTTGGTGCGGTCATCCTCGCTCTGCTCCTGACCCTGGGGCTGGCCCTGAGCTGGGGCGGATCGGCCCAGGCCGCCAAGCCGGCCGGCCACGCCGCCAAGCCCGTCACCCAGACGGCCAAGGCCCGGGCAGCTGAACCCTGGTCGCCGCCGCCGCGCCCCGAGGACGCACCGCTGCCGCGCTCGGCCCGCCTGGGCGGAGACGAGGACGGGACGCCGGCCGGACGGACGGTCAAGACGCCGGGCGGCATCACCGAATCCCTGCGCGAGATCGCCCTGGGCGTGAACGAGGTGCTCTCCGGCGACCATCGCCAGGGCGCGGCCCGGCTGGCGGCCGCCCTGCCCCGGGCCGGGGATCAGGCCGACGTGGCCGCCTATTACCAGGGCCTGGGCCTGTATCTGGCCGGCGACGCCCCGGCCGCCCTGGCCGCCCTGGACGGCCTGCGCGCCCGGGCCTCGCAGTCGTTTCTGGGCCGCGACGCCCTCTACATCGCCATGGAAAGCGCCGCCCGGGCCGGCCGGCCCGAGCGGACCCTGGCCCTGGCCGAGGCCTGGCTGGCCGACCCCGAACCGTCCCTGGCCCCGGCCGTGTGGCTGCGGGCGGCGGCGGCGGCCACAAACCTCGGCCAGCGGCGCAAGGCCGAGGATTTCCTGCGCCATCTCATCCTCGATTTCCCGACCTCCCAGTCGGCCAAGGCCGGGCTGGCCCTGGCCGAAAAACTCGCCGCCACGCCCGATGCGGCCGGCGGCGCGGCCGGCTTCGATCCGTCCGCGCCGGACACGGTGCTCTTGCGGGCCGAGGCCTTGGTGGAAAAAGGCGGAGCCGAGGCCGCCCTGGCGCTAATCCCCGAGGCCGCGCCCCCGGGCTGGACCCCGGCCCAGGCCGCCCGGGGCGGGTACGTGCGCGGCAAGGCCCTTTTCCGCCAGCGAAAGCCGCAAGCCGCCTACGAGGCCTTTGCCCAGGCCGTGGCCGCCGATCCGTCGGCCTCACTGGCGTATTGGGCGCGCTATCATCAGGCGCGCTGCCTGTGGCGGTCACTCAAGGCCGAAGACGCCGAGCGCGGCGTGGCGCTGTTGCGCGAGGTGCTGGCCGCGCCCACGCGCGACGATCCCCTCAAAGAGGTCGCCGCCCGCCATCTGGCCCTGATGCTGGCCGAGCGGGGGCGTTTCGCCGAGGCTTCCGACGCGGCCGGACAGCTCAAGGGGCTGGCCGTGCCGCCCGACGCCGCCGCCCAGGGCGCGGCGCTGGGGGCCATCCTGCGCTACGTCACGGGGGACATGGCCGGGGCCGAGGCGGAGCTGGCCGCCTTTGCCGGCCGCTTCCCGGACGACGACTGGGCCGACGGGGCGCGCTACTGGCGCGGCAAGGCGCTGGCCAATCTGGGGCGCGGCCAGGAAGCGGCCGGGCTGTGGATGGAGGTGGCCGGCGGACGGCCCAATACCTATTACGGCGGCCGGGCGGCCGCCGCCCTGGCCAGCCTTGGCGAGGTCAAGGGGCAGGTCGTGGCCTCGCCGCCGGGCAAGTCGCCGCGTTGCCCGGACGCGGCCGAGCCGCCGTCGCCGGCCGTGTCCGCCGCCCTGGCCAAGGCCTATGCCCTGGCCGACGCCGGCTTGCCGGCCCTGGCCGAGATGGCGCTGGAATTTTCGGCCAAGGCCGCGCCCGACCGGGCCGATCTGGCCATGGCCCACATCCGGGCGGCCATGGACGGCGGGCGACGCACGGCCGCCATGCGCACGGCCTGGCGCACCTTTGGCGGCTGTCTGCTGCGCGGCACGCCGGCCGAACTCATGCCCCTTCGCGACGCGCTCTATCCCAGGGCCTACGCCGGCGAGGTGGTGACGGCGCTAAACGGCTCGGGCATCGACCCGGACGTGATCTATTCGCTTATTCGCCAGGAGAGTTTTTTCGATCCCAAGGCCGTGTCCGGGGCCGGGGCGGTGGGGCTCATGCAGCTCATGCCCGAGACGGCCAAGGCCGTGGGCAAAAAAATCGGCATCCGTCCCGAGCGGGCGGATTTGTTCAATCCGGTGGTCAACATCCGTCTCGGGGTGGCGTTTTTCCGGGAGCGGCTGGCCCGCGAGGGGTCGCTGGCCGCGGCGCTGGCATCCTACAACGCCGGCGAGAACCGTGTGGCGGTCTGGAACGCCGGCTTTGGCGGCCTGGGCGAGGAGCTGTTCGTGGAGCTGATTCCTTTTACGGAGACCCGGGACTATGTGCGGCGGATCACGACGAACGCGATGGTGTATGAGAGGCTGTATTTGGGGAAGAATTGAGGTTTTTCCCTCACGAAGGGGTGCCAGTCGCCAATACTGCTTCCAGATCAGAACATGGAGCTATCCTGCCGAAATAACGCGACCTTGACCTCGCATCAAAAAGTAGTATCATATAAACAATGAACAGTAAGCACCGGAAGACGCTGGAAGCCATCCGCTCCAAGCCGGAACGGGGCGATATCGCCTGGGCTGCTGTCGAGGCGCTCTTGCTGGGGATTGGCTGCCGAAAACTTGAGGGCGAAGGATCACGAGTGCGATTTGTGTCGCCAGAAGGGGCAATCCTTCGAATTCACAGGCCACACCCCAGACCGGTTCTCGACAAAGGTGCTGTCAAGTCTGTTCGCCGCTTCCTCGACCAAATGGAGATTGAACAATGAATGCTTTTCACTACAACGGCTACGTCGGAACGTTTGAATTCGAACCCGGCGATGACGCATTTCATGGGGAAGTCTCCGGCATCCGCGACGTCATTCATTTCACCGGCCGATCTGTGGACGAGTTGCGTCAGGCATTCCAGGAAGCTGTCGATGATTATGTGGCCACTTGCGCCGAGATCGGCAAAAGCCCTGAAAAACCATACTCAGGACGATTCATGGTCCGAGTATCGCCAGAACTCCATCGGCTGACGGAAACTGCCGCTAAAGCGACAGGAAAAAGTTTGAACACCTTTGCTGCTGAAGCACTGGAACGTGCGGCGAAGGAGGCGATTCGGCCCTAAGGGGCATCGGCGGTGGCGCAAGCGTCCTACAACGCTGGCGAGAACCGGGTGGAGGATTACAACGAACGTCATGGTGCATGCGCGGCTCTATTTGGGGAAGAACTGAGTTTTGAAGGGAGAACAGCCACCTTTTGGGCAACAATGATCCTCGGTAGGACATTTTCGGCCCTCCAGTTGACACATACACCAGACAAGAAGACCTTAAAAAATAACCACAAAGAACAACTAACCTGAACATTCACCAGCTGTTTTTTTAAAAGAAGCAACCACTTCCTGCCTATGCTTTTCTATTAAGACACTAGCCAGTTCAGTTCCTTTTGCGATTTGGTCGTTTCCTCCTAATCGAATATATTCGCGCCATACTATATCTATCACAGGCAAGACGGTTTCTGCCCTAACTTGTTCAATATCAAGATGAGCAATTTGTGAAATTCTCGGACTTGGAACTCCAGAATGCCGTAGCGCCCACAACGCCGAAACATAAAACAAAATATTATTCGCATGCACTCGATAATCAACAACATCACACTGTCGAATAATATCAGAGATTGATTGAACTATAATAGGGCATATTAGATATATTTCGAGCGGATACTGCGAGTTAAAAATACGGCTATAAGCTTCATCTTTTTTTATTAAGCTTGAAGGTCTAGCTCTGGCATTTGCCGGTTCTGACAGAGCACATGCCATAACAGATTGAGCGACGAACGGAATGCCAAATATTTTCTTGAGCGGTTTTCCAATGTTCTTGTAATAATTTTTCCTCCTGTCATAATAATACCCCCTAGAGTACAAAAAGTCTTCAATGTCCCGATGAATTTTATCAGTTGCCCTCAACGACGAGGCCGGAATGGGCGTCTGACTGTTAGTTGCTTTAATTATATGGTCTCTACTTTCCTGGTTCTGTGGAGTCAAAACTCTCACCAATATATTTCGCCTTTCCTTTTCTAGGTCTTTCCCTTGAAGGGCATTGTAAATTTCTCTCGAAGTTTGCAGACCATTTACTATTTCTGGATCTTCAATTGTTAAAGTTTTACTACCAGAGCTTGCCTTTGAGCAAATTATTGAAACACCATTGTTTAACCACCAAAAATCTTCAGCCGTCACAGACTCAACCGTTCTTCGTATTTCGCCATTAACCTCAGTCTTTCCTTGATAATCCCTAACATTTCCTTCAAAAAGATATGCTCTAAGGTGGCCATTTTCATCAGTGATAAAGTTTAGATAATCTCCTAAAGAGACCAAAGCAACAAAACCTTCTTGACTTGTTGAGATTGGGTTCTCAGCCAACTTTAATGTTAACGTCGTCGGAGGACTTTTTCTCGAACTAAGCAAAAGATCGGACGCTTTAAAAAAACCAAAGGAGAACGACACTGGACTGAGTAACGATTCTATCGTTTCTTTTAAAACTGATACTTTTCGTTCAACATCAGGATGGATATCCACCCCTTTAGTAGCGTATGCATAATAAATATGGACTTCTGGGAATTTGGACACGAGAGCAAAGTATGTATTTCTAAAGTTAGCCACTTTGCCAATGACATCTTTATTGTAGACGACAGAAAGATCCTCAATTTTCTTGTTAAGATCAAAAAAATCCCTTGCGCTGCTTATTAGCTTCTCAATAGCAACTTCGGTAAAGCCTTCAGAAGATTTTGATTGTATCAAAACCAACCTAAGCCTTGCTCCCCTTTTTAAAACCCCGACATCCATTTCGTCATAGAAAGGAACATTATTGACAAAGAAAAACAATGAATCGATGCCACCGTCTCCGCCACCATCAACCACGCCGGCTGACAATTCTTCATACGAAAGATCATCATCCTTAAGCACTTGTTCAGCAGAAAATATTTCAAAGAATTCCTCTTCGGTCAGCCCTTGGCCTATTTCTGACAACCGAAGATCAAGCAACTGATTAAGCAAAATCAAGTCATTGGCAGACATGTGGCACCATCCTCTTAAATTCAATCGAGATACGTTCTTTGCTCGTATAGGATTCTGCTTTGGTCTCTCTTCCCCTTCCACGCAGTCCAAAAAGGAGCCGTCTCTCCCTCCCCCCTACTCCCCGCCCCCGGCAGCCAGCTCCTCCAGCGAGAACAGCCGGTCGGCGTCGAGCAAAATGGTGAACGCGCCGTCCACCTGGGCCAGCCCTCGCACAAAACGCGTGGGCACCGACAACCCCATGTCCGGCGGCGGGGCCACGTCGGCGTCGGCGACCTCCACCACCTCATGCACGGCGTCGGCCAGGGCGGCCACGGCCAGGGTGTCGCCGTCGTAGTCGCGCTCCAGGATAATCAGGCAGGTGGGTTTGTGGCACTCGGCGTCGAGTTCGAGCTTTTGGCTCAAATCCACCACCGTGGCCGCGTTGCCGCGCAGGTTGACCACCCCGCGCAGATGGCCCGGGGCCAGGGGCACGAAGGTCACGGGCGGCACGTCGAGCACTTCGGAAACGAGCAGCGACGGCAGGGCAAGGCGTTCGCCGCACAGGCTGAAGGTGAGGTATTGGCGGACGGCGTCATCGGCCATGGCGTGCCTCCGGGAGGGTCGATATTCGGGCCAACATACGGCCTTGGCCCGCGTCCGGCAACCGTCCGGTTTCCTTGGCCCGAACCAAGTTCCCAGCGAAGGCGTTGACAAGCCCGCGCCCCAGGCATACACCACCGACCAAAGTATGGAACCTTTTGAGGAAACAATGGACGATCCCAGCAGTAGTCGCTTTTTCACGCATCACGACCCGCTTTTCGCTTTGCGATAACGCTTCCTGCCGCCTCCTCGTCGCGCCCTGGCCAATCCCTGGCCCGCGACGACCCCGCCGGCAGGCGGCGGCACAAGGAGGCGCCTGATGAACACGCCCTTCATCGGCTTTCGCCACATCGCCTTTCGGCACTCCCTCGGCAGGTTCGGCATCCGGTCGGCCACGGCCGCGCTTTTTCCTGTTTCCAGACGCCGTTGCGCCGTCGCCACGGGCACGGCCCAGGACCCTCCCCCAGCCATCCCCCGGCCCGCGTCGTAGCGCCGCGTCCCGGACTCCGTTGCCGTCTCCGGCGCATACCGCCTCGGTAAGCCCCCGAAGACCAGCGTAGCGGACGTCCCCGGGACAACGCCCGAGGGCCACGGCGCGCCGCCAGCCGGCGCACCCCGTTTTCCGGCTTTTTTTCGCGCACCGCGCTGCCCGCCAAACTCCGGGCAGCGGCGCAAACCTCGACGGGCGGCCAACGCCGCCGTTTCGGGGAGGGCTTTCCCATGAGCGAACTCTACGTCAGCGCCGTGCTCGGCCGCCCGGTCATCGATCCGTCCGGCGCGCAGCTCGGCCGACTCGACGACCTTGGGCTGATTCCCGGCGACACCCTGCCTTCCGTGTCCGGCCTGTTCATCCAGCAGGGCGGCCAGCGCCGTTTCCTGCCCTGGCGCTGCGTCAACCTCTTCACCCCGGTCATCGTCTCGGCCGATCCGGCCGTACTGGACGACGCCGCCGACATGCCCGACGAAGCCGCCGACATCCGGCTGCGCCGCGACATCCTCGACCGGCAGATCGTGGACGTGGACGGGGCCAAGGTGGTGCGCGTCAACGACCTGAAGCTGCGTTCGCGCGGGGCCGGCCTTTTCATCGAGGCCGTCGATGTGGGCGTGCGCGGCATGGCCCGGCGGCTGGGACAGCTGCGCTTCTGGAACTGGCTGGCCGGGCTTTTCGGCGCGGCCCTGCCCTCGCGCGAAATCGACTGGCGCTTCGTGGCCCAGCTCGACCCCAACGCCGACAAGCTGACGCTCACCGTGGCCCGCGAACGCCTCACCGACATGCACCCGGCCGACATCGCCGAAATCCTGGCCCAGCTGCCCCACAAGGAAGCCGGCACGGTCATCGGCGCGCTGGACCCCGAAACCGTGGGCGAAGCCATCGGCGAACTCGATCCCGAAGTGGGCGGGCGCGTCATCAGCCAGCTCGACAGCGAAGTGGCTTCCGACATCCTGGAGGAAATGGAACCCGACGAGGCCGCCGACCTCCTGGGCGACCTGCCCGAGGAAAAGGCCCGGGAACTCCTTGGCCTCATGGACGCCGAAGACGCCGAGATGGTCCAGGAACTCCTGGAGCACGAGGAAGATACGGCCGGCGGGCTTATGAACAACATGTTCGCCGCCGTGCCCCCGGCCATGACCGCCGAGGAAGCCTTGGCCTACCTGCGGCTGGTCGGCGCGGAAATCGAAAACATTTATTATATCTACGTGATCCGGGGCGACGACACGCCCCTGGGCGTGGTGACGCTCAAGCGCCTGCTGCTGTCGCCGCCGAAAATGGCCGTGGCCGAGATCATGACCGTGGGGCTCAAGTCCGTTGGCGTGGCCGATACGCCGGAAAAGGTGATGGAAATCATCTCCAAGTACAATCTGCTGGCCGTGCCGGTGCTGGAAGACGGCCACATGGTCGGCATCGTGCCGGCCGACGCCGTCATCGAATTGTTCCTGCCGGACTCCATCACCAAAAAGCCGCGCTTCGCCGCCCATTAGTCCCAGAGGTTGCCCATGCCATTTTTTTCCAAGCTCTCGCGCAAAAATATCCTGCTCTTTTTCGCCCTGCTCGGTCCGGGCATCATCACCGCCAACGTGGACAACGACGCCGGCGGCATCACCACCTACACCCTGGCCGGGGCGCAGTTCGGCTATACGCTGCTGTGGATGCTCATCCCCACGGCCGTTTCCCTGGTGGTGGTCCAGGAAATGTGCGCCCGCATGGGCGCGGTGACCGGCAAGGGCCTGTCCGACCTCATCCGCGAGTCGTTCGGGCTGCGCACCACCTTTTACATCATGGTGGCGCTTTTTCTCACCAACCTCGGCAACACCATCTCGGAATTCGCCGGCATCGCCGCCGGCATGGAGCTTTTCGGGGTCAGCAAGTTCGTGTCCGTGCCCCTGGCCGCCCTGCTCGTGTGGCTGCTCATCGTCAAAGGCTCCTACCGCATCGTCGAACGGGTGTTTCTCGTGGTCTGCGTCATTTATCTGGTCTACCCCCTGGCCGCCTTCTCGGCCGACGTGGCCTGGGGCGAGGTGGCCAAGGCCTGCGTCACCCCGTCGTTTCAGGCAAGCGGCAGCTACGTGGCCATGATGATCGCGCTTATAGGCACCACCATCGCGCCCTGGATGCAGTTCTACCAACAAGCCGCCGTGGTGGAAAAAGGCATCACCGCCGACAAATACGGCTACACCCGGGTGGACGTGGTGGTCGGCTGTCTGCTTGCCGTCATCGTGGCCCTTTTTATCGTGGTCGCCTGCGCCGCCTCCATCCACAAGCAGGGACTTAACGTCGAAACCGCCGCCGACGCGGCCATGGCCTTAAAGCCGCTGGTCGGCGAATACGCCTCATGGCTCTTCGCCGTGGGCCTCATCAACGCCTCGCTGTTCGCCGCCGGCATCCTGCCCCTGTCCACCGCCTACTACATCTGCGAAGCCATGGGCTGGGAACTGGGCATCGACAAGGACTTCCGCAAGGCCCCGGAATTCTTTTGGCTCTTTACCATCAGCATCGTCGTCGGCGCGGCCACCATCCTCATCCCGGCCATGCCGCTTCTGGACGTCATGTACGTCTCCCAGGTCATAAACGGCGTCATGCTGCCCTTCGTGCTCATCCTCATGCTGCTTTTGGTCAACAACCGCCGGCTCATGGGCGACTACGTCAACGGCCCGATCTTCAACGCCGTGGCCTGGGTCACCGTCGTCGCCGTCATCGGCCTGACCCTGGTCATGACCATAGACACCGTGCGCCCCGGCGCAGTGGACGCACTGGTGAAGCTGGTGGCGAAGTAGTTTAAATACAAGAGAAGAATGCCTCCGGCGGCCGGGGGCCTGAGGCCCCCGGACCCCCCAAAGGGAGGAAAGGGGGCTTTTTGGGGGTGGCGGGCGGTGCGCCCCTTGAAAAATACGTGAGTATTTTTCAAAAAATCAAGGATGTTGCTGCGCCACGCCAGAAGCGGCGCGGCCCAGGCCGGCGCTCATGACCAGGCCGATCAGACAGGCCCCGGCCCCGACCAACAGAAAACCGTCGTAGCCCCAGACCGCCACGGCCGCGCCGCCCAGGATCGGCCCCACAAAACTCCCGCCCTGCAGCGACAGCATCATGAGATTGGCGTTAAGCCCCCGAAACTCCGGCTCGGACAACTCGTACATGTAGGCATTGAGCGACGGCGACCCCACCCCCATGCCGCAGCCGAGCAGCACCGCCGCCAGATAGGTCATGGGTTGGGAATGGGCCGCGTAAAGCAGCAAAAACGTGCCGCCCGTCACCGCATAGCAAAACCGGATGAGCCACAGCTTCGGGGCCACGTCGAACACGCGGTTGGCAAAAAGCCGCAGCAGCAACATGCAGCCCGTCTGTATGGAAAAAAAGACGCCCGCCCCAACCAGCCCCCGGGCCGCGAAAAGACTCTTGGCCAAAAAAAAGATCGAGGCGAAGCTCAAATAATACATGGCGTTGACGGCCAACAGCTGAGCCACAGGCCCCTTGGTCGCATTGCGGGCCATGGCCGAAAGCGTCGGCCGCTCGGCCTGAGGCATCCGACGCTTTTTCACCTGTCGCCCCAAAACCGCCAGCACGACCAGCGCCGGAGCCAGGGCCATGGCCACCAGGGCGTAGCCGTGGGGATAATCCAGGTGCGCCGGCGACAGCCAATCAAAAATCGGCGGCACCACGGAATACGGCAGCAGCATGGCAATGGAATACACGCCAAAAGCCTGGCCGCTGCGGCTCGGCGGAATGGCCGCCACAAGAAGCGTCATGGCCCCGGCCGAAACCAAGGCCACGCCCAGGCCGTTGGCCAGGCGCACGGCCAGCAAAGCCCCGGGAGAAACGGCATACAGATAGGCCACGCCGCAGCCCAGCAGCACGACAACGCCCGCCGCCGCCGCCTTGGCCGCATTTTGCGTGGTCAAAAAGGGGCTGACCGTCAGATAGGCGGCCATGGTGGCCAGCGATGACGCGCCAATAAGCACCCCGCGCCAGGACTGCGGCACCCCAAGCGCCTCGAAATAGACGTAGAGACTGTAAAAGACCGAAATATTGCAATACGCCAGAAAAATAAGCACGCACAGGCTGGCGAACTCGAAGGAATACAGACGCGGCTTGTCAGAGACGGACATACGAGGAACCAGACCGGAAAAAAGTTGCAAAAAGAAACGAATCCGCCCGATACCCGGCCGCCCGGGGTGGCGTCAAGGGAAGAAGAATTAGAGAAGAGTGCCTTGTATGTTTCCCCATCGAGGTTAGCTTGATGGGGTCAAGGGGACGATAGGTCGAAATTGCCTTGAGTTTTAAGCTCGAGCCGGAGCCATGATCGTCGTCCCCTTCTTCCATGAAGCCCGAACCGTTGCTTGGGCTAAGAGCCCGTATCACAAGGCTGGGTACTGGAGGAATGTACATGGCTGCTGACTGTTTCATCGGAATTGATGTCTCTAAGGAAACTCTTGCTGTCCACACGCTTCCTGACGGAAATGACTTTCAATTTGTTAACGACCCCGATGGTATAAAAGCTATCTGCAGGAAATTTTCAAAATTTCGTCCAAAGCTTATTATCATCGAGGCGACTGGCGGCCTTCAAATTCCTGTTGCCACGGCATTGAGTCTCAAGAAATTCCCCGTTGTAGTCATCAATCCCCGCCAGGCTCGGGATTTTGCGCGAGCTAAAGGACGGCTGGCTAAAACAGACAAGATTGACGCTGAGATTCTTGCTCTTTTTGGCAAGCAGATGGAGCCTGAAGTACGCCCTCTGAAGGACGAGCAAGCGCAAGAAATGAGTTCGCTAATGTCCAGGCGCAACCAACTCATTCGAATGCTTGTCATGGAAAAAAATCGTTTTACTCGTGCTTATGGCTCGGTAAGAGCAGATATAGAGAAGAATATTGACTGGCTTGAGGAACGATTGTCTGAGATCGACACGCATCTTGGCACAGTAGTACGAGCGAGTCCGATTTGGCGTGAGCGAGACAATTTGCTCCGGAGCGTCCCTGGAGTCGGAGATGTCCTATCAAGGTCGCTCCTTTCCAATCTGCCTGAGCTTGGAACGTTGAATCGTCGGGAGATCGCTGCTCTTGTTGGGGTTGCCCCTTTGAATTGTGACAGCGGAAAGCGTCGAGGAAAACGTCGTGTATGGGGAGGTCGAAGTGATGTTCGATCTGTATTATATATGGCTGTCTTGTCAGCTAAAAAATACAATCCCGTCATACGTGATTTTTACAATCGCCTCAAGGAAGCCGGCAAACCACATAAAGTCGCCGCAGTTGCTTCGATGCGAAAGTTGATAACGATTTTGAATGCAATGGTGCGATCCGGGCAACCGTGGGGACAGTACGCACACGCGGCGTAGATCCCTGATTATCGGTTGACTCAGAACACCGTTGCTCCGGCGGCCAAAGGGGCTGAGCCCCGTTGGAAACCCCGCTTGGGGACTTGCGGCGTAAGGCGCTGTGTCGGCGAGCGGCAAGCGCCCTTGAGCGCGGAGCGCTGGCGGCTGCGCCGCGTGGGTCGTTGGAAATTCCGGGGCGTCGATGCGCCCGGCTGTCGCCGGGTGCTCGACGCCCCGGAATTTCCAACGACCCGGTTCGCCCGGGGTTACCCGCCCAGAAACAGCTTTGATCTCCCCTGCTCCGAAAATGCGAACCGGGCCGATTTTCACGCGAGGCTTTGATCGCGTGAAAATCGGCCCGGTTCGCTGGCGAGGGGGGTGCTGGAATTTTCGGGTTGCCGTCCGGGCGGCTTCCGCCTGGACGGCAACCCGAAAATTCCAGCACCCTTCTTCTCTCGGGCCTGCCGCCCGCCGACCAAGCCCCCAACCGACCGACCGCCCCCCAATCCAGGGGTCCGGGGGGCTGAGCCCCCCGGCCGCCGGAGGCATCTTCCCCTCATTCCAAACTCTTACCAAACATCACCCCTACAGCCCCGGCTTGGCGGCGCTGGTGGCGTCGACGTAGGTCGGCGGCCCGCTGATGGCGATGGAGGTCGGCTTGCCGGCGGCGGCGGCCAGGGCGGCTTTGAGATCAACGTAGCGCCAGTTCTTGTCGGCGTAAGTTTGCCAGTAGTAGCGGCCCCGGGCGGCGTCGGCCACGGCGGTCCATTCGGTGACGTCGTAGATGGGCTTGCCGTCTTCGATGCCGCGCACCGCGCCCTTGGGGATGTCCACGTTGCCGATGATGGTCATGGCCAGGGACACGGCGGCTTCGGCGTTGGGGGCGGGCAGGGCCGACTGGGTGAGCGCGGTCATGCGCACGAAGCGGCTGGGCGGGGTGAAGTCGCCGGGCAGGCCGAGCATGCCTGAACCTTGGCCGGTCTGGCGCACCACGTAGCCCTTGAGGTCCAGCGCCGGCACGTTGGTGGCCGAAAGATTGACGGTGTTGCTCAGGTACGTGAGCATCCAGTCGAAATCCGGGGAGTTGGTGAGCACGCTGAGGGGATTGTCGTGGATGCGCAGTTCGCCGCCCACGTATTCGACGACGGCGGACGCGCCGGAGGCGTCGTGGATGGTGTAATGCAGCGGCAGATCGCCGATGGGCACGCCGTCGAGGCTGGTCGGTCCTTGGCAGACGCGGATCTTGGCGATTTCGCGTTTGGCTTCGGCCACGGTGGCGCATTGGGAGAGCAGCCAGTCGCCGACCTGGAACTGGGCGATGGTGCTGCCGGCCTTGCCCGAGGCATAGGGCTGGTAGCCGGCGTAGCCCGGGAAGAGCAGCATGCCGACCATGAGGCCTTTTTCGTTGATGCCGTCGCACACGATGTTGGAGCTAAAGGCGTTCATGCCGGCGAAACCGTATTTGGCGCGAAAGCGCAGCCCTTTGGCCGCGCCATCCGGGGTCAGTCCGACAAAGGGCGAGCCGGCGGGGAAGATAGCGACCTTGGAGGCGAGGTCTTGGCCGTATTCCATGGTGCGGGCGTAGACGACGGAGCCGTCGGCGGCCTTGAGGCGGAAGCTGGTGCAGGCGTCGGCCTGGGGCGCGGAGGCGAAAATGGTCAGGGACAGGGCGAGGCCGGCGAGACGGGCGAGACGCGCAAATCGCGGCATGGCGGGATTCCTTTGCCCGGGGGGCGGTGACGGGTTGAAGGCTGACGCATCCAGAGGAATAAGGAGGCTCATCTTGCTTATAACCTTTGTTAGAAGGTTTGGTCCAGCGCCGTTAAAGGTAAGGGAGCGCCCCCTCTCCATTGACCCCGCCCCCCCGGGAACGCTAAGGCTTTCCCATCCGACGCCCACACGGCCCCAAGGAGGCCCCCCATGTTTCGCCGATTCGCCCTTGCCGCCGCCCTGGCCCTGGCCGCCACAGCCCTGGGCTGCGGTTCCATCGTGCCCCACGCCGACAATGTGCCCCAGGAGGCCGTGGACCGGGACTATTCCGAGTGTGAAAACAGAGCCTACGTCTCCACCGCCTTCGTCAAGGCCGGCGACGACGCCGAAACCAAACAGCAGGCCATCATCGACGAATGCATGAAGGAAAAGGGGTACACCGCCAAATGAGCGCGCCTGAAAAACGTTCCCTGGACCCCAAGCCCGTCTCGGCCAGCCATGTGGTCATGCCCCAGCGGATGCTCCCTTCCGACGCCAACCCGGCCGGCAACGTCCACGGAGGCGTCATCCTCAAATACATCGACACCGCCGGCGGCATCTGCGCCATACGCCACGCCCGCTCGGCCGTGGTCACCGCCTCCATCGACCGCATGGATTTCCTCAAGCCCGCCTACATCGGCGAGGTCGTCACCTTCATGGCCAGCGTCAACCTCGTGGGCGCGACCTCCATGGAAGTGGGCGTGCGGGTGGAGTGTGAAAACCCCATCACCGGCGAAACCCGCCATGCCGGCTCGGCCTACCTGACCTATGTGGCGCTGGACGCCGAACGCCGTCCCCAGGCCGTGCCGCCACTTATTCTCGAATCCGACGCCGACCGCCGCCGCAACCGCGAAGCCGCCGCCCGCCGCGAGGCCAGGCTTCAGGAGCGCCGCCGGGAACGCGATTCCCAACTGCAACACCAGTCCGAAAATTCCTAAGCGAGGTGCCCGCGTGGCCGAGACCATCGACGACTTGACCGTCAACTACGAAGAAGACGGCGTTATGCTCACCAAGGAGCTGGACAAGGTGATCCTGACCCGGGGGGCCTGGACCACCATCATTTTCCGCTTCGTCCAGTGGGACCCCAAGAAAGACGCCTACAGCCCCGACCGCTACGCCATCCGCCGCTACAAGAAATCCGGCGACACCTACCGCGTGCAGTCCAAGTTCGCCATCTCCAGCCGCGATCAGGCCACCAAGATCGTGCAGGCGCTCAATAAATGGATCGAAGCTCCGGAGGGCGAAGCGTGAGCGACACCGTCACCGTCCGCGCCTTGGCGACGTTGGCCCCCTATGCCCCTCCCGGCGGCGTGGCCTCCATCGGCCCCGGCGAAACCGTGGGCGAACTGGCCGATCGGCTCGGCATCGAACCCGAGGCCCTGGGGTCGGTGCTGGTCAACGAGGCCCCGGCCGGACTCGACACCGTGCTGGCTCCGGGCAGCGTCGTGTCCTTTGTGCCGCCCATCACCGGCGGCTGATTCGCACCCCTTGGCGTCGCGGCAACGCCGCGCCGGGGATGACGCCATTTTGCGCTTGTGAAGTTTGGCAGGGGGGCCGCGACAACGCCCGGCTCCCCTGAGCATCCCCGGGCCGGTTCGTTCGCAGCCGGCCCGCCCGCCGGAGATCGCCATGGCTCACCACACGCCGCCTCTTCCCGCTGCCGCAGCTCCCGCCGGCCCGGCCCTGGCCGCCGCCCTGGAGGCCGCCGCACGGGACGGAACCTATCCCGACGGCCGGCCCGGCCGTTTCCTCGACGTCCCGGCCGTGGCCGAACTGGCCGCGCGCTTCGCCCTGGCTCCCAGGCTGGTGGAGATCGCCGCCCTGGAGGCCGGCTTGACCCCCCTGCGCTACGCCCGCAACCTCCATGCTTTTTCCCTGGCCGAACAGGCCCGGCTGCTGGCGTCCAAGGCCGCCCTGGTGGGTCTGGGAGGACTTGGCGGCGGCATCGTGGAAAATCTCGTGCGGGCCGGCGTGGGCATTATCGAAGCGGCCGACGGCGACGTATTCGAGGAAAGCAACCTCAATCGCCAGCTGCTCTCGCGCCTGGACGCCGTGGGCCGGCCCAAGGCGACGCTCGCCGCCGAGCGGGCGGCGGCGGTCAATGCCTCGGTGGAATTTCGCGCCCGGGCCGCCTTTCTGGACCGGGCCGGCATGGACGCGCTGCTTGACGGCGCGGCGGTGGGCGTGGACGCCCTGGGGGGCCTGAGGGACCGGCCGGCCCTGACCGCCGCCGCCGCCGCGCGCGGCATCCCGCTGGTGACCGCCGCCGTTGCCGGCTACACCGTGCTGGTGGCCACGGTGCTGCCCGGCGGGCCGTCGCCGGCCGACCTGTTCGGCGGCGGCGGCTCGGGCACGGCGGCCGAGGACGTGCTGGGCTGTCCGTCGCCGGCGGTCATGGCCGCGGCCGCCCTGCAATCGGCCGAGGTTGTGCGGCTGCTGGCCGGCCGGCCCGGGGCGCTGTGCGGCAAGGTGCTCATCGCCGATCTCGAGACCATGCGCTTCGACACCGTCTCCTTGTGACGCCCGGATGACAGACGGCGCGGCCCGCGCTATGCTGTCCTCATCCGATCCCGTGCCCGCGCCCAAGGAAGCGACATGACCCTCAAAGCCGACTGCTGCCCCATTGCCACGCCGCTTCTGCTGACGGCTAGCGACCCCCGCGAACATCTGCTCAACATCATCGGCTCGGCCCCGGAAGCCGTGCGCCGGGCCGTGTGCGATCTGCTGTTGTCCCTCAAGACGTCTCTGGATGTGCTGCCGCTCACACCGCAGCTCGACGACCCGGACCGGCCCGTGACGGACTGGGAATCGCTGCTGGGCGTGCTGACCGCCATCCGCCTGGAGCTCGACCGGCTCAAAGTCACCAAGATCGAGGGCCTGCGCAAGGCCAACCCCGGTCTGGTCCAGCTGGAGCACCGCTTCGGCCTGGCCAAGAAGGCTCATGAAAAAGCCAAGCTCATGCTGGAAATTTTCTACGAGCTCATTAACGCCGGCCAGGACTTCCAGACCGCCGATGAAATCCTGGAGCAAAGCGCCGAGGTGCTGCTCAAGGAACTCAAGGCCGACCTCTACGTCTGCCGTCTGCGCGACGAGTCCGGCCACTGGGTCAACATCGCGGCCAACACCCACACCGGCCGGGCCACGCCCATCTTCGTCAAATTCATGGAAGAGGCCCTGCCCCACCATCCGGTCATGCGCTCGGTGGCCAATCCGCGGATGCTTTTCGTGCGCTCCAACAACCTGCTTGGCCCGGAACGCGGCGGCGAGTCCATCGACTGCGTGCCCTATCTCGAAGGCTACCGCTGCCGGCTGTCGTTTTTCCTGCGCGGCCCGGACGACAAGGCCTTTGGCCTGATCATGCTCTATTCCAAGAAGGCCAACTATTTCGACCGCTACGAGACCGATTTTCTGGCCGACTGCGCCCGCATCGTGTCGCTGACCGTGGGCCGCCAACTGGAAGTGGGCCGCGACGCCCTGGCCAAAGCGGCCGGCGGCATGGCCCACGTGGGCAACAACGTGCTGGCCATCATGAAAAACGGGGCAGAGCTGATCCTGGAAGATTATGAGGATTTTCTCGACCACGAAGACGAGATCGGCACGGCGCTCATCAACGAGGCCATGCAGCTCATCCCCGGCCCCTGGCCCAAGCTGGCCCCGGCCGCCATGCGCCACCTCATCGGACTGACCATCGAGCGCATGGAAGTCGAAAAAAAGATGCAGTACGTGAATTTGATCGTGGAGAACGTCAACCGCCTCAAGGGGGCCATCGCCAACCTGCTCAAGGCCGTGGAAAACCCCATCCTCATGCCCTACATCGGCGGCGAGGAAGTGCTCGACCTCGAACCCGAGGACCATCCGGACTACGACCAGACGTCCTAGGGGCGCGCACTATTTGCGCAGCGCCGGATGCTCCACCACGATTTCGCCGTCCTGGTAGCGGACCACGGCGTCGCGGGTGTCCTCGGGGATGACGGAATGGGCCTCGCCGATGGAGATTTCCACATTGGCCCCGATGCGGCCCGGCACGATGACCCGGCAACTGGAAAAACGCCGAGTGGCCGCCGGACTCTCCCACAAGCGCTTGAGCTGGCGGCGGAAGGCCTCGACGCGCTGCTCGCCCTGGGCCAGCAACGCGCTGCATTCCTTGGCGGCTTCCCCGCCGCGCCCGATATCCACCCGGCAGGCCTCGACGTCGAGCAGGGCCTGGCGCAGCCCGGCCTTGATGTGCTGGTCCTTGTGGATGCGCTCGGGGTCGTAGCCGAGCAGGATGCGCGTCTGGCTCTGGCCGCCGCCGCCGAGCTGCTCGCCCACGTAGACCGCCTCGCCGCAGTAGGCTTCGCCTCCGGCCAGCCGGCCCTTGACCGCCAGCTTCTCCCCGGCGAAAAGCCGGCAATGCATGGCCGAACCGTCGATGAGGATGTTCTGGGCGGCGTGGAGCACGGCGTTTTCGCAAAATCTGGCCCGCAGACTGCGCCCGGCCCGCAGGGTGGCCTTGCCGCCGCCCTGGATGCCGCCGTTGCAGGTGACGTTGCCCATGGCCCGAACCCGGGCGGCCAGCACCAGCCCGGTCACCGTGACGTGGCGGCCCATAACCGTGAATCCGGACCGGACGTCGCCGCCGATGATGACGTCGCCCAGGGCCACGATGTTGCCGGTGTGGAAATCGATGTCGCGGCCGATGGCCAGGGTCTCGCGCACGGTGATGCGGCCGTCGATGCGGGCCACGTGGCCGTTGACGGCGGCCAGCAGCCGCAGCGGGTTGTCCGGATCGACCTTGCAGCCCTCGCCGTGGGGAAAGGCGGTGTTTTCCGAGACGATGGCCTCGTCCGGCGCGTTCTCGCCCGGAGCCAGGGGCGTCCATTCGGCCAGGAGCTGGCCGGCGGCGACGTTTTGCACGTAGCCCAGGTCGAACTGGTCCACGCTGCCGTCTTCCCGGTTCTTCGGGCGCAGCCGGCGCTGTTCGAAGTCCGGGTCGAAATGGTGCGTCAGCACATACCGCATGGCCGCCCGTCGGAGTCGGAGGTTGCGGGGACACGCCCCCTGCCTGGATTCGTACCGGACCGCGACCATTTGCACAAGTCCGGCCGGACAGGAATCCGCCGCGATGCCGGCCTGTTCGACGCCCCAGGGCAGCCGCCCTCGCGCCGTACCCCGGATTGACGCGTGGAGCCGAATATTTTAGCTTCCCCTACTTTATAATCAGCGCACACCTGCGCTCCCGCGCCAGCAACCACGAACCAGGCGAGACCTATGGAAACCCTACGTACTCTCCCGGGCGACGACGTCCGGCAAATCATGTGGCGCTACGCCGACCGCTTCGATCTCCAGATGGCCGTGCAGTCGGCCCGTTCCGTGGCCCGGGGCGTCGTGGCCCGCATGGTGGCCGACGGCGTGCGCCATTCCCATGAATGGACCGAGCAGAAGGACTCGTTGCTCAAGACTTTTGATGAAGCCGGCATCACCGCCGTCTTCCTCGATCCCCACCAGGGCGGCTTCATCGAAGGGCCCAAGAACATGGCCCTGTCCCTGGTCGCTTTCGAACTTTCCTGGGTCGACGCCGGCGCGGCCACCTGCTCCCTGGCCAACAACCTGGCCCTGTCGCCTATCCACGAGCGCGGCACCACCGAACAGCGCGACCACTACATGACCCTGTGCGCCCCGGCCCCGGATCGCGCCCCCTGGCGCGGCGCCTTCGCCCTGACCGAACCCATCCCCTACGTCGGCGTCGACACCGGCGTGCTGACCGGCAAGGTGCGCGTCGATTCCTGGGAAGAAGGCCAGGAGCCCATCCTGCACGTGGAAAAGCGCGGCCGCTTCATCACCGGCATGGACTTCGCCAACTACGCCACCGCCGCCGTGGACACTGCCGACCCGCGCATCAAATCCTCCTGCATCATCATCCTGGAAGAGACCGACCCGGGCCTGTTCGACCGCGGCGCGCCCACACTCAAGATGGTGCACCAGCTGTCCTCCACCCGCGACCCGGTCTTCAACCTCAAGGTGCCGGCCAGCCGCATCGTCGGCGGCTACACCGTCAAAGACGGCTGCATCGTTCCCAATTATTCCCACTCCGAGGTCATCGCCGCCGTGTTCCACCGCACCCGCGTGCCGGTGGCGCTCATGACCACGGCCAAGCTGCTCTCGGCCGTGGAGCCGGTCATCCGCTACCAGCGCGGCCGGTTCCGGGGCGGCGACGCCTGCGAGGCCGGTTCGGCGAAATTCGAACTCGGCCTGCAGCAGAAGCAGGACGCCGTCATCCGTCTGGCCGAAGTCTGGGCCGCCGGCGAGGCCGGGGCTTCGCTGGGGTTCGCCACGGCACGGCTTTTCGACCAGCTCGATCCCACGGAAAAGGCCAAGGACGCGGCCCTGGCCGCCAAGGGCGTATCCGGGGCGCGCGGCCAGATGACGGCGCTCAAAAAGGTCCAGCCCGAGGCCATTGAATACGTCAACCTGCTCTTTGTCCCCGAGCAGGAGCGCGACGCCGCCCGTTTCGCCGCCCTGGACGCCGATCCTGTGGTCAAGTACCAGGCGCTGGAAGCCGAAGCCGGCGTGCTCTGCCCGGCCTGCAAGCTGTGGAACACCGGCCACGGCGCCACGGTCATGCGCGAGGCCGTGGCCATGATGGGCGGCTACGGCATCACCGAGGATTGCCCCGGGTTCCTGTTCCACAAGTGGAACGACAGCCAGCTCGAAGCCACCTACGAAGGCCCCGAGTGCGTCCAGCGCCGCCAGATGAGCATCACCATGGCCAGCGACATCTTCCTGGCCTACGTCGACAACTACATCGCCGAGATGGAGCGCGTGGCCGCGTCCAACCCCGAGACCGGTGCGGCCTCGGTGGCCGCCGGCCTCACGCTGTGGAAGCACACCTTCGACTTCCTGTCCGCCAACAAGGACGCCGACGGCAAGAAGCTCTACCACAGCAACCGGCAAGCCGTGACCTTCCCCCTGGCCGACGCCCTGTGTCCGCTGATCGCCACGCGCCTGCAGATCCTCGACGTGCTGGAGCTGGCCGCCAAGGGGCCGGAAAATCCGGTGGTTGCCGAGGGCCTGGAAGGCTATGTCGCCTTCTTTAGCGATCTGGCCCGGGTCCAGGCGGCCAAGGCCGCCGGTGAGGCCGCCAAGGCCTGCGCTTCCCTGGTCTACGGCTACGCCCCGGCCGGAGCCGATCTGACCGCCTTCGCCGGCCTGCGCGCCGCCGTGGACGCGTCCCTGGCCGGCTGCGGCGCGGCCCGCGAACGGGCCGGACAGGCGCTCACCCAGGTCATGATCCCGGAAGCGCTTGATTATCCGATGTAATAAACAATAATCGGGGCGTTGCCCCGAGCCCCGCCGGGGGGGATCATCCCCCCCGGTCCCCCTTGAGGGGGGAACGTTGCGGCAACACGGCATGACGCCATAAAACCCCCTTGAAAAGTTTTTGGGGAAGGTGGGGGTCTGGGGGAGGAAACCCCTTTTTCCAAAAAGGGGTTTCCTCCCCCAGCTCTTCGCCTCCTCCTCCCACCCAGCACGGAGGCGCGTATGGATGAGCGGCAGGTCATGGAAACGGACATTGTCTGCGTCGGCTTCGGGCCGGCCATGGGCGGGTTTCTGACCACGCTCGCCCGGGGCATCGTCAACGAGAACGGCTCCCCGGTCATGGAAAGCGACCTCATGCCCGGCATGCCGCCCCAGGTCATCTGCTACGAGCGCGCCGACGACATCGGCGTGGGCGTCTCGGGCGTGGTCTCCAAGGCCCGGGCCATCCGCGAAACCCTGCCCGACCTCGACCCGGCTTGCCTGCCCATGTGCGCGCCCATCACCGAGGAAAAGGTCGTCTACCTCCTCGATCCCCACGGAGCCAGCCGCCGGCCGCTGCCCATGAAAGCCGCCGACGCCGCCTTCAAGCTCCTTGGCGGGCGCTTCCCGGGCTGCACCTACAGGGATTTCTCCTGGGAACTGCCGTACATCCCGCCGTTTCTCAACAAGCACGACGGCCTGACCTTCTCCATCGGCCAGTTCAATCAGTGGGTCGGCAACAACGTCATGGCTACCGGCGCGGCCCAGATCTGGCCCTCCTCCCCCGTGGCCGCGCCCATCATCGAGCACCGCAAGGTCGTGGGCGTGCGCCTGGCCGACCAGGGCGTGGACAAAGCCGGCAAGCCCGACGCCGCCTACATGCCCGGCATGGACGTGCGCGCCAAGCTGACCGTGGTCGGCGACGGCCCGGTGGGTCCCGTGGGCCGCGCCATCGACGACGCCCGGGGGCTGCCCATCGGCCACCACCAGCGCGACTACGCCGTGGGCATGAAGGTCGTGGTGGACCTGCCCGGCCATTGCCCCTTGAAGCCCGGCACGGTCATCCACACCATCGGCTACCCCGAACCGGAAATTTTCGGCTTCCTCTACGTCCTGCCCGACCGCAAGGCCTCGCTTGGCATCTTCGTGCCCAGCTGGTTCGACAACCCCGCGCGCACCGCCTACCGCTACCTCCAGCACTGGATGCAGCATCCCTACCTCTGGAAATACTTGAAAGGCGGCACGCTGACCTCCTTCGGGGCCAAGACGCTCCAGGAATCCGGCAAAAACGGCGAACCCTACCTCGTCGGCGACGGCTACGCCCGCATCGGCGAAGGTTCCGGCACCACCAACGTGCTCACCGGCTCCGGCGTGGACGAAGCCTGGGCCTCGGGCGTCATGCTCGGCCAGGCCGTGGTGCAGCTCCTGGAGCAGGGCCTGCCGTTCACGAACGAGAACCTCGAAAAAACCTACGTGGCCCGCCGCCGCGCCTCCTGGCTGGAGGCCGAAGCCAAGCAGGCCCGCCGCTCCCGCGAGGCCTTTGCCTCGGGCTTCATTCCGGGCGTCGTCGGCATGGCGATTTCCGGCCTGACCAAGGGCGCGCTGTGCTGGCCGGCCGACTCGGAACCGGTCCACAAGCGCATCCCGTCCATCGAGGAATACTACCGGGGCCGCATCTCCTGCGAGGAGATCGCGCGCATCCGCAAGGACTGCACCGCCAAGGGCCTGGCCCTGCACGACGCGCTCATGGACCGCGTGGGCTGGCCGGCCATCGAATACGACGGCAAGCTGCTCATCTCCCACCAGGACGCGCTGCTTATCGGCGGCAAGGTGCAGGCCGCGCCGGGCTACGCCGACCACGTCACCTTCGAGGACCACGACACCTGCCGGGCCTGCTGCGAAAAGACCTGCATCGAAGCCTGCTCCGGCCAGGCCATCACCACCAACCCCGACGACGGCGTGCCGCTTTTCGACCGCGAAAAATGCCTGCACTGCGGCGCGTGCCTGTGGAACTGCTCCAAGCCGTCCAAGATCGACCCCGAGCGCACCAACGTCCGCTTCACCGCCGGCGCCGGCGGTCTGCACTCTGCGGAGAACTAAGAATTAAGACTCTGGAGAGGCGCTGCCTCTCCAGACCTCTCCGGCAGGGCGCTGCCCTGCACCCGCCGGGGGGGGATAATCCCCCCCGGACCCCCTTGGCGGGGGGCGAAGTCGGGAGCGTCGTTCCCGGCTTCGCCCCCTGCAAAGGGAATTAGCGGCAACTAATTTAGCTTATTGAGAGTTTTTTGGGAGGGTGGGGGTCCGGGGGAGGGAACCCTTTTTTGCAAAAAAGGGTTCCCTCCCCCGGTTCCTCCGGCCCCCCGACAAGGAGCGCTTATGTTTCATATCGTCGTATGCGGCGGCATCGTGCCTGATCCGCTGCAGACGCTGGAGCCGGTCAAGGGACCGGCCGGCTGGGGACTCAAAAACGAACTCATGCTGCCTTCGGTGCTGGACCCCTGGGCCTCCCACGCCCTGTACGAGGCGGCCAATCTGGCCAAGACCGTTGCCGGCAGCAAGGTCTGGCTGGTGTCGCTGGGCCCCAAGGCCAAGCTGCAGCAGCTCATGATGACCGTGGCTCAGAAGGCTCCCTTCGAGCTGGTGGTGGCCGACGGCCCGGCCAGCGGATTCACCGACTCCTTTGAGGTGGCCGAGGCCCTGCACGCCGTCATTGCCGGCATTGCCGGCCTGGACGCCTCCAAGCTGCTGCTGTTCGGCGGCTGGCAGTCGGCCTCGCGCGGCTCGGGCTCCACGCTCCAGATCCTGGGCGAAAAGCTCGGCATCGCCGACCATTTCCAGGGCGTGGACAAGCTCACCGTGGGCGCCGACGGCAGCCTGGAGATCATGGAACGCATCGAAGGCGGCGCGTACCAGATTTCCACCTGCTCCGGCGCGCCGGCCGTGCTCGGCTGGGCCACGGGCGAATTGCCCGAGCCGCCCAACAATCCCCAAGTGGGCATGGCCAACATGCGCCTTGTC
This sequence comes from Solidesulfovibrio magneticus RS-1, assembly GCF_000010665.1. Taxonomy (NCBI): domain Bacteria; kingdom Pseudomonadati; phylum Thermodesulfobacteriota; class Desulfovibrionia; order Desulfovibrionales; family Desulfovibrionaceae; genus Solidesulfovibrio; species Solidesulfovibrio magneticus. The sequence goes on from NC_012796.1 coordinate 4,827,925, forward strand.
ATGCCGGCCCTGCAAAAGGCCAAGCCGGCCGCCGTCAAGGCCGACGCCATCGACTACCAGTCCGTGACCCTGCCGGCCCAGAAGCGCGAAACCCGCGTGGTCAAGGACACCCCCGTCGACGTCATCGCCCAGGAAATCGTCGACTGGCTGAAAAACTAAGGAGGCCGCCATGGAAACCATTCTCTTCATCTCGCCCGTGGCTGCTGACGGCTCGCTGCCCAAAGCCTCCCTGGAAGCCCTGACCGCCGCCAAGACCCTGGCCGAAGGCCTGGGCGCGCCCCTGGCCGTGGGCCTTTTCGGGGCCGACGTCGCCCCGGCCGCCGCTGCCGTGGCCGCCTGCGGCCAGGTTTACGCCGTCACCGGCGAAGCCTTTGCCCCGGCCCGCTACGCCACCGACGCCGCCGCCATGGAAGCCCTGGCCAAGGCCGCCGGCGCGACCATCATCGTGGCCGCCGACGACTCCCGGGTCTCCCGCGCCCTGCCGGGCGTGGCCGCTCGCCTGGGCGGACGCATCGACGCCCACGTCACGGCCGTGGCCGCCAAGGACGGTCAGCCCGTGGCCACGCGGGGCTTTTATCGCCAGCGCATGACCGCCGAGCTGACCCGCACGGCCCGGCCCTGGTGCCTCACCGTCTCGGCCGGCTGCTACGCCGCCTATGACGGCGCGCCCGGCCAGGCCGCCGTCACCGCCGTGGACGCCCCCGTCACCCCGGCCATGACCCGCACGGCGGTCAAAGCCATCGTCGCCCCCTCGGCTGACGAGCAGACCATCCGCCCCGACGCCGCCACGCTGTTCGTGGCCGGCGCGGGCTGGACCAAGAAGCAGGCCGACGGCGCGCCCCACACCGCCGAAGCCAGCGCGCTGATCCTCGGGTTTTTGGGCGCTTCCAAGGCGTCCCTTGGCAGCAGCAAGTCGCTGGTGGACATGGGCGGCGACGGCGAGGCCGTGCTGCCGTTCCTCACCCACCTGCATCAGGTCGGCCAGACCGGCTCCACCCCGCGCCACCAGAAGGGCTTGGCCACTTGTTGTCACGGCGAGGAGCCGCATGTCGTGGGCTGGCGCTTCATCACCGAACGCCGGGCCGTCAACCTCGACGCCGCCTGCGGCTGGGCCCAGGGCAAGGCCGACGTGCTCTATGTGGCCGACGCCTTCGCCGTCATGAAGAAAGTCAACGAACTACTCGGTTAAGCGGCAGCAGGCGCAAACAAAAAGCCGGAAGCGGGAGACCGCTTCCGGCTTTTTGTTTGCCCATTTGACTCCGCGCCATACAAGCACTACATGTATGACAAAAAGAAGGCGTGCCATGCTGACTGTCCGACTCCCCGAAGCGCTGGAGGCCCGGCTCAATACCCTGGCCGAGGCGACCAAGCGCCCCAAAAGCTTCTATGTCCGCGAAGCGCTTGAGCGAAGCCTTGAGGATATGGAAGACGTATATCTGGCGGAAGCGGCCCTGGAGCGGTTTCGGGCCAGCGGCGAGCCGGCCGTGCCGTTAGCGGAGCTGGAGCGTCGCCTTGGCCTGGACGATTGATTTCACGCCCGAGGCGGCCAAGGCGTTGTCGCGTCTGGGAGCGCAAGCCCAAACGCGCATCGTCCGGTTTTTGCGCGAACGGGTCGCGCCGGCCGACAATCCCCGCGCCCTGGGCGAACCCCTCAAGGGCTCCCGATTCTCGGGCCTGTGGCGTTTCCGCGCCGGGGACTACCGGATTTTGTGCGACATCGAGGACGAGCGTATCCGTATTCTCGTCGTTCTTCTCGGCCACCGCCGCGAGATTTATAAATAATCGCGAAAATCAACTTCCCGTCGACCACTCCGCCCCATCCGCCCCTTTCCCCATGGAGGGCCAGTCAGCGCCGAAAACCCCTTCACCCCCTTTCTCCATGTGGGGGGTCTGGGGGCCTCAGGCCCCCAGCGGAGAGGTCCAGGAGAGGCAGCGCCTCTCCTGGCCGCCGGAGGCAATTCTAAAAAAACCGGCGCAGCCACAGTTCCAGCATGACCAGGGCGAAGAGGCGTTTGCCGTGGTCGGCCTGGCCGGCGGCGTGGGCCGTGAGCAGCGCTTCCACGGCCTCGGGGCGGACGATTTCCCGGCAGACCTTGCCGCCGATGAGCAGATCGTGGGCAAAGGACTTCAGCGGCCCCCGGAACCAGCCGGCCACGGGCAGGCCGAAGCCGCGCTTGGATTGATTGGCGATGCCGGGCGGCAGCAAGTCGGCGAAGGCGCGGCGCAGCAGGTATTTGCCGGTCAGCCCCTTGAGCTTCAGGCGCGTGGGCAGATGGGCGGCGAAGACGGCCAGTTCGCTGTCGAGCAGCGGCGAGCGGCCTTCCAGGCCGCTCGCCATGGCCATGCGGTCGGCTTTGACCAGCAGATCGCCGGGCAGGTAGATGTTGGCGTCGGCAAAAAGCGAGGCGTCCAGCGGCGCATCGGCCTTGGACGCGGCGGCGGTGTAGACGTAAAGCGCCACGGAATCGGCCGGGCCGGCGGCCTTGGCGAATTCCGGGCGCAAAAGCGCCAGCCGGTCGGCCGGGGAGAAATAGGACCCCCAGCGCACGAGGCTGGCGGCGCGCGGGATGGCCGTGGCCTGGGCCAAGCGCTTGAGGCCGGCGCGCCAGTCGGCCTCCACGGGCACGTCGCCCTTGGCCGGCAACAGCCCGGCCAGCCAGGGGACCAGTCGGCGGGTGACGGCATGGGGCAGTCTGGCATAGGCGTCGGCCAGGGGATCGAGCCAGTAGCGCTGGTAGCCGGCGAACATTTCGTCGCCGCCGTCGCCGTTGAGGGCCACGGTGACGTGCTGGCGCGTGAGGCGACAGAGATGCCAGGAGGCCAGGGCCGAGGGATCGGCAAAGGGCATGTCCGTGGCCGCGACCACGGCTTCCATGGCCGCTCGCGCCTCGTCGAAGCCGACCACGAATTCGGTGTGGCGCGTGGCGAAGCGTTCGGCCACGGCCCGGGCCTTGGGCGTCTCGCTGAAGGCTTCCTCGGCGAAACCGATGGAAAAGGTGCGCACGGGCTGGTCGGTGAGGCCGGCCATGACGGCGGTGACGATGGCCGAGTCCACGCCGCCGGACAGATGCGCCCCCAAGGGCACGTCGGCGACCAGCCGCAGCCGTACGGCCTCGGTGACGCGGCTGCGCAGCTCGGCGGCCAGATCGTCCACGGAGCCGGTAAGCTTGGGCTGGTAGTCCAGGCGAAAAAACCGCTCGATGTGCGGCCGGCCGCCACGCCACAGCAGGGTATGGCCGGCCGGCAGACTGGCCACGCCCACAAAGCCGCTTGACGGCTCGGGCACGTGCTGCAGGGTCAGGTAGTGGGCCACGGCCTCGGGGTCGAGGCGTCGGGCCACGGCGGGATGGGCCAGCACGGCCTTGGGTTCCGATCCGAACGCCAGGCCGCCGGGCACGGCGGCGTAATAGAGCGGCTTTTTGCCAAAGGAATCGCGGGCCAGAAACAGTTCCCGGCGCGGCGCGTCCCAGATGGCCAGGGCGAACATGCCGCGAAGCTTCGCGGCGCAGGCCGGGCCAAGCTCTTCGTACAGGTGGACGATGACTTCGGTGTCGCTGCGGCTGGCGAACACGTGGCCCTTGGCTTCGAGTTCCTGGCGCAGCTCCTGGAAATTGTAGATTTCGCCGTTAAAGACGATGGCCAAGATGCGGTCTTCGTTGAAAAGCGGCTGGTCGCCGGTGACGAGGTCGATGATGGCCAACCGGCGATGGGCCAGGCCCGCGCCGCCGCCCTGGGCAAAGACGTCGAGATGGATGCCCTCCCCGTCCGGCCCGCGATGGGCCAGAGTCCCGTTCATGGCCCCCAGCACCTGGCCAAGGGTTTCCGGGCCGCCCTGGTTGGTGAGAAACCCGCAAATGCCGCACATGGTTGCGCCCCCTCCTCGACCTTATCCCAGCGCCCTGTCCCCAGCGAAACCGCAAGGCGCTGTCCCGCGCGGCTCGGCTTGCCTCATGCCAACACCACCGCGTCAGGCTTTCGAGGCGTCCGGCTCGCACAGCGCGGCGTAGCGCTCGGCCACGGACCGCCAGGAATATTCCCGGCACACGCGCTCCCGGCCGGCCGCGCCCAGCCGCCGACGCAGGGCTGCGTCGGTAAGTAAGTCCGCCAAGGCCACGGCCAGGGCGTCGGGATCGTCCGGCGGCACGAGCAGGCCGGTCTCACCGTCGGCCACCACTTCCTCGTTGCCCGAAATGCGCGTGGCGATAACGGGCAGGCCGGCGGCCATGGCTTCCAGCACGGCGTTGGGCATGCCTTCATCGCGCGAGGGGAAAACGAACAGATCGGCCCGGCGCAGCAGTTCCGGCATGGCCTCGCGCCCGGCCCAGCCGGCGAAACGCAGGCGCGGCAACACGCCCAGACTCGCCGCCTGTTCGGTGAGCGCGCCGCGAAGCGGACCGTCGCCGACAATGGTCAGCTCATACTCGGCCTCGGCCGGAAGCCGGGCCAGAGCCGTAAGCAGCACATCCAGGCCCTTTTGATGGACCACCCGCCCGACAAAAACGAGCTGGACCGGGCCGCCCGCTTCCCGATTCTCGGCCGGGGTGAAGCGCGCCGTGTCCACGCCGTTGGGGATCATGCGGATGGGCGTTTGCCCGGCGCTTTGCCGGGCCAGGGCGGCCAAGCCTTGGCTGTTGGCCACCACATGGGCGGCCCCGCGCCACAAAAAGCGGATAAGCGGACCGGTGACCTTGTGGTAGCCGGCCAGATTGTAGGGTAGAAAACCCGGCACGTCGCCGCCGCGCAGCGACACGATGTACGGCACGCCACGAAGCTGCTTCAAAAGCCAGGCGGCCGGGCCGCAAGGGATGCCGAAAAAGGCGATGCAGGCGTTGGCCCGAAAATCCCGCTGCAGCAGCGGCAAGGCCACCCCGGCGCTCACCAGAAAGGTCAACATCTCCAAGGGCGAACAATGGTCGGCATGACGGCGCACGACCGGCAGCCGCACCAGTTCGTAGCCGTCCACGACCTGCCGCCGGGGCAGGCTGCCAAACGCGGCCGTGACCACCCGCACCCGATGCCCCAGCCCGGCCAGCTCCCGGGCCATGTTGGCCGTGGCGTTGCCCGCCCCGCCGCCTATGGGCGGATATTCGTAGTTGAGGAGTAAAAAAGAAAACCTGCGAGAGGGAAACCCTTTTTGGAAAAAAGGGTTTCCCTCTCGCGCTCTCCCTTCCTCAAAACTTTCAATGGGGGGGAGACCGTTCACAGGTAGGGTCATCGGGCTACCCCGTACGGGGGGGTCCGGGGGGCCTCAGGCCCCCCGGCGGAGGGGTCCAGGGGAGGCAGCGCCTCCCCTGGCCGCCGGAGGCAAACCAGCGTCGCTGTCACAATACTGAGCACGGCCGGGTCGCGGTCGGCGAAATCGGGGTGCAGGCGATCGGCCACGGCGGCGAAGGCATCCTCGTCGCGGGCGTAGTCGAGCACCGAGACATCGAAGCCGACCCGGGCCAGGGCGGCGGCGTGGTCGTCGTAGCGCCAGCGCGGCAGATCGCCGGGATCGAGGAACCGGTTCCAGACCTTTTGGGAGAAAAGGAGGAAATGGAAAGGATATTTGAAAAAGTGGTCGCGGTAATCGACCCGGTGGAGCATGACGCCGCCCGGAGCCAGGATCCGGGCCAGTTCGCCACAAAGGGCCGGCAAGTCCCGGACATGTTCCAGGACCGAGTTGGACAGGACCACGTCCACGGAAGCGTCGGGGATGTCGTCCAGGGCGACGGTGCGAACCACGGTGTGGAATTGCACCTGGGGATGAGCCAGGACTTGGTGTTGCAGGTGTTTGGCGTCCAGACCGACGTCGTGGCGGGCGTAGGGCTCCTGGCAGACCACCGAGGCCGCACCCAGGCCGGCCAGGGCATAGCCCACGCCGTTGGTCGCGCCGCAGCCGATCTCGACGATTCGCTTGCCCGGGATGGCCAGGCCCAACCGGGCCAGGTCCTCGGCGTAGGCCCGGGCCACGGCCACCGGGTCGGTGACGCCCTGGTTTACGCGATAGTACGGCAGACGCGGCCCCCAGGTGGCCAGACGCTTTTCCGTAAAGAAAAACCGGCGCAAAACGCGCAGGGTCACGTATTCGAGGCTGTCAAAATGCAAGGCGGCCTCCTCCCAGGTCCATGTGGCGCAGCACCCAGAGATTCCAGAGAAAAAGCCTATGGTCGGCCCGGCCGGCCCGGTGGGCGGCGATATGCTGCTCGATGGCGGCGGCGGAAAGCGACGCCTCAACGGACGCGGGTGCGCCCATGGGCAACCGTCCTTCGGCCAGCCAGCGGCCGATGGGCACGCCGAAACCCTGTTTCTTGCGATAGATGATGTCCCGGGGCAGCACCGGCTCCAGGGCCTTCTTGAGGATGTATTTGGTGGTCCCCCGGCGAAACTTCAGGCTGGCCGGCAAGGCGCGCACGTAGTCCACCAGTTCGATGTCGAGGAACGGGGCCCGGGCTTCCAGGGAGAACATCATGCCGGCCCGGTCGGTTTTCACCAGGATGTCGTCCTGAAGATAGAGGCGGGTGTAGAATTCCAGGGTCCGGTCCACGAGGTCGGCGCTGGCGCAGCCGTCGTAGACCTCGATGGCCTCGCTGTAGACGTCCTCGACGTCGATGGGGCCGCCAAAGAGGTCGACCAACCCGTCCGGGGCAAGGGGGCCGAGCCAGACCGGGTTCCAGAGCCTGGGCGACTGGGCCAGGCCGCCCAGGAACCGGTTGAGCTTAAAGGTCAGGGCCATGTAGCCATGGGCCACGGGCAGGCGCGCGGCCAAAAGCGCCAGGGCGGCGTGGACCGGGCGCGGGACCACCGCGCTGAAGGCCTTGGCGGCGGCCAGGGCCCGGAAGGGGTCGTAGCCGGCAAAAAGCTCGTCGGCCCCGTCGCCGCCCAGGGCCACGGTGACATGCTTTCGGGTCTCGCGGCACAAAAGGGCCGTGGGAATCAGCGACACATCGCCCATGGGTTCGTCCAGACGGCCGACGATCTCGGGCATGAGCGAAAGCGCGGCCTCCAGGGTCAGCCGGGCCTCGTGGCGGGCCACGCCGATGGCCGTAGCCGCCTGCCGGCTCTTGGATGATTCGTCGAAGGCCGGATCGTCGAAACCGATGGAAAAGGCGCGCACATCCGGGGCATGGCGGGCGGCCAGGGCGGTGATGGCCGAGGAATCGACGCCGCCGGAGAGGAAAATGCCGAGCGGCACGTCGGCCATGAGCCGGCGGGCCACGGCGGCGTCCAGGAGCTCAAAGACGCGCCCGGCCACCGTTGCCTCGGGCGCGGCGGCCAGGGCCGGGTCGGGCTCGACCCGGAAGGTCCACCAGCGTTTCGGCTCCGGGCGGGGATCGGCGGCGTCCAGGAGCAGGTTGCAGCCGCCGGGGAGCTTGTGCGTGCCGGCATACAAGGCGTTTGGTCCGGGAATGAAGCCGAAGGCGAAATATTTTTGCAGGCTGCGCCGGGAAATGGACCGGTCGGCCAGGGCCGGGTGGGCCATAAGGCTCCCCAGCTCCGAGGAAAAGGCGAAAAAGCCCGGTTTGGCGGCATAGAAAAACGGCTTTTTGCCGAACCGGTCCCGGGAGCAGAAAAGCCGGCCCTGGTCCAGATCGTAGAGGACAAAGGCCCACATGCCGTTTAAGCGCCCGGGCAGGCCTTCGCCCCACTCCCGCCAACCGTGGAGCAGGATCTCGGTGTCGCTGTGGTCGGAAACGAAGCGGTGGCCCCGGCCGGCCAGCTCCCGGCGCAGTTCCAGGTGATTGTAGATCTCGCCGTTGTAGGTGACCACCAGCCGCCCATCGGCGGTGGCCATGGGCTGGACTCCGCCTTCGAGGTCGATGATGGCCAGGCGGCGGTGGGCCAGATGGACGGCCCGGGATTCGTCAATAAAGCGGCCTTCCCCGTCCGGGCCGCGCCGGGCCAGGGCGGCGTTCATGGCGGCCAGGGCCGGCGCGCCGCCCGGGCCGGCAAATCCGCAGATGCCGCACACGCTCGCGCCTAGTCCTTGCAGTTTCGGGTGCAGTCCACGATGTAGGTCGGCTTGTCCTGGGACTCGTGGTAGGTGCGCATGAGGATCTCGGCGATAAGGCCCATGAAGACGGCGACGATGCCGATGAGCATGAACATGACCACGGCCAGGGGCAACGGCGTTTCAATGAAGCTCTTGTTCAAAAAGATCTTGCAGTAGAGCATGAACACGAAAAAAAGCATGGAAAGCGCGATGCTGGCCAATCCGAATCCGCCAAAGAGGTACATGGGCTTTTGGGCGTACTTGTCCAGAAACTTCACGGTCATGAGGTCAAGAATAACCTTGAGGGTACGTTCGATGCCGTACTTGGACGCGCCATGGATGCGGGGATGGTGGGTGACGCTCACTTCCGTCACCCGCGCGCCCTGCCAGGCGGCGTGGATGGGGATGAAGCGGTGCATCTCGCCGTAAAGCTTCACGCCCTTGATGATGTCGCGGCGATAGGCTTTGAGCGAACAGCCGTAATCGTGGAGATGGACGCCGGAAATAAAGGAAATGAGCGCGTTGGCCATGCGGCTTGGCAGGTTGCGCTTGATGGGATTGTCCTTGCGGTCCTTGCGCCAGCCCGAGACCACGTCGAAGCCCTCGTCGAGCTTGGCCAAAAGCTTGGGGATGTCGGCCGGATCGTTTTGCAGGTCGCCGTCCATGGGGATGAGGATGTCGCCCCGAGCGGCGTCGATGCCGGCCATCATGGCCGGGGTCTGGCCGAAATTGCGGCGCAGGTGCACCACGCGCACGCGCTCGTCCCGGGCGGCCACGGCGTCGATCCGGGCGCGCGTGTCGTCGGTGGAGCCGTCGTTGACCAGAATGACCTCGTAGGGATGGCCCAGGGAGCCAAGGACCGTATCGAGCTTGGCGTAAAGCGGCTCGATGTTGTCCTCTTCATTGTAGAGCGGGATGATAATGGAAAGCATGTCCGGCATGGGGTCCGCCGTTTGGTCGTTACAGGCTTATTCGGACGAGGTTTGGCCCCGGGCCGCGCCGGGCTGTCGACGCAGGTCGACCAGCCGCACGCCGGGCTCGGGGCTGGTATAGGGAAATTCGGCCCCGTCGAGAAGGGCGAAATTGCCGGAGGTAGCGGTCAGCTCCCGGATGTGGTCGTCGAAAGGCGCGAAAAGCGGCCCTTTTTCCATGACGTTGGGGGCGTAATCCCCTTCGCGCACGACCATATGGGTCACGCCGTAGACACGGGCGAATTCGCGCACGGTGTCCGGGTCTACGGCGTAGTAGGCTTCCAGCTGATGGCCCAGGCGCGGCGTCATGATCTTCCAGGCCCCGACGCTCCAGGGATGGGCCAGCTCGTAGCTGGCCACCACGTTGCGCCGGCCAAAGGTCAGGACGTTGTCCATGTCCTTGGGGTTGCCGGCCAAAAGCGCGTCTTTGGGCAAGGCGGTTACGGCGGCGAAAAGGGGCGCGTCGGCCCGGTAGTCGTAGAGGCCCACGCCGGACAGCCGCCAGCAGCCGAAGCAGACAGCCAGGGCGCACAGGAGCGGCCCACCCAGGCGTCGGGCCAGGACGCCGGCGAAAAACCAGCGCAGGCAAAGCGCCAGGCCCAGAGCGTAGAGCAGGTTGATGGAATACGAGATGTAGCGGTCAGGCACAAAAAGCACCAGGGCGATGGCCCGGGCCAGGGCGTACAGCCCCAGCGACCCGGCCAGCAGCATGGCCGCCGGGCGGTACAGCGGCAGATAGTCACGCCAGGGTGCGCGCCGCGCGCCGATCCACAGCACGGGGACCAGCACGGCCAGGGTGGCGATGCCCGGAATAAGCCCCCATTCCAGGAACAGCCCGATGCTCTCGAAGGGCCAGTAGACCAGATCGAGAAAGGGGTTGGGCAGCGGGAACAGGTCCAATCTGCCGTTGGGGCCGAATTCCGGGCCGGCGGCCAGGGCGGCCCGCCCCACCAGCGGGCCGTAGCCCTTGGCGGCAAGGGCCTGGTTCATGCCGAGAACGGCGGCGGCGGCGGCGGCCAGCACCAGCCCATGGACGGGACGGGAGGGAAACGGCGCGGCCGTTTTGTCTGTGAGCCGGGCCATGACCGCGTCGAGGCAGGCACAACCGGCGCAGAGCATGGCGATGTAAGGAATGGTCGCGGCCTGCAGGAGCAGGACCCAGGCCATGCCCCGGCCCGAGCGGCGCAGCCAGGCCCAGAAAAAAAGGGCCAAAAGCGGCCCGGCAAAGGCCCGGGACAGCCCCCCGGAGATGTTTTTGAGAAAATACGGCATCCCCCAGGCCATGGCGGCGCAAAACCAGCCCAGGGCCGGCCCTTCCAGGGTCGCGCCGATGCCGAAAAAACTTGCGGCCAAAAGGACGAACAGCCCGCCGGTCAGCAGCTTGGAGAAGAGGATCGGATCGACGCCCAAACCCTTCGCGGCGGCAAAATACAGGGCCTTGACTCCGGCCGGGACGTAGGCGGCGGCGTAATCGGACAGAAAATCCGGCGGGTACAAAGCCGGGTCAAGCCACCGGGCCATCCAGAAAAGCTGCTGGCGCACGTCATCGTTAGCGACGTAGGGCGAGGCCAGCCCCAGGCGGTGGGCTACGGCGAACACCAGGGCCGACAGCAGACAGACAGCCAGCCAATCCGCAGAACGGACCGGCCGACATGGGGCGCAGGCCTGACAATCGGCTTTATGGATTGGCGAGCAGCACACGAAACGCACTATAATTCTTGAAAAATACCACGATATTTTTCAAGCAATGCAATACTAGATGGCCCGATCATAGAGGCGGAACACCTTATAGCGTTCGCCGCCGAAATCCTGGAGCGTTTTGTTCCATTGCTCCAGGGATTCGGGAATGAGCGAGCAGTCGCAGTATTCCATTTTGGGGTGGTTGACCAGAAAATTAATGATAATATTAAGGATGATGGCGTGATGCAGGCGTTTCCACTGATGGGCGCGCGACACACCCATGATGATGGCTCGGCAGTGGGTGAGCGGTTTGACCCGGCAATCCCAGAGCAGTTGGAGCTTTTGCCACAGCCCGAACTTGCCGTTGAATTTCTTCACCGACCGGTTCATGTCCGGCGACACCACGGCAAAGGCAGCGATGTCGTCGCCGTCGAGGATCATGGTTTCCAGGTCCGGCCGCACCAGGGGCTGCAGCGTGACGAAGATGTCTTCGTACTGCTTGTCGGTCAGAGGCACATGGCCCCAGTTCTTGCTCCAGATGTCGTTGAAAAGTTCCTTGATCTGGGGGCCGCGTTTGGCGAATTCCTTGCGCTCGATGGGCCTTATCTCGCACTTCTGGCGGGTGAGGATGGAATCGCGCAGCCGTTTGAGCTTCTCTACGTCCATGCCCGGCTTCTCGGAAATACGGTAGGCATACCAATCGTACGTCTTTTCAAAGCCCCAGCCCTTGACCAATTCTTCATAGTACGGCGGATTGTGGGTCTGCATCATGGACGGCGGCGAGTCAAAGCCGTCGACCAACAGCCCGACCTCGTCGTAGATGCCAAAGGACAGCGGCCCATGGATACGGGTCTTGCCATGGCCGCGCACCCAGGCGGCAGCGGCTTCGAACAGGGCGTCGGCGGTTTCCTGGCTGTTTTCGCACTCGAAAAAGCCGAAGAAACCGGTGTCCTTGTCATGGTGCTCTTCGTACAGGCCATTGAGGTGGGCCGAAATACGCCCCACGATCCTGCCGTCGCGACGGGCCAGAAAGTATTCGGCCTGGCCGAATTCAAAAAACGGTCCTTTGTCGCGGTTCAGGAAATCGCGCTGCATGGGAATAAGCGGCGGCACCCATAGGGGGTCGTCGCGGTAGATTTCCCAGGGATAGCGGATGAACGCGTCAAGCTCCGCCGGGCCGGCCACCGGCTCGACCACAAGGGAAGGGTTGGTCATGGGCGTCTACTTGCCGGGCTGGATGGTAATCTGAGCCTTGAGGCCTTCCTTGAGCTCGGCATCCGGGTTGGGGATGGTCAGTTCGATCTCGTAATAGGAAGGCTGCTGCAAGGCGGCCGGCATGGGCGCCCAGGGGATGCGCGACACCGAGGCGTTGAACTTCTTACCCGGAATGGAGTCGAAGGTGACCACGGCGGGCACGCCTTCCTTGAGCTTCTGGGCCTCGATTTCGTGGACC